>CALUYT010000046.1 GCA_944325085.1 Candidatus Gastranaerophilales bacterium
CTCATGCAAGAAATCCTCAAGACTTTCTTGGCTATGTGATTAAAGAAGGCAGTTTTTGGATTTTTATGTATTTTGCAGGACCTTTAATAGCAAAAGCAATGGAAAAAAGTGCTGATAAAAAAGGTACTTCTATTGATTTAGATGCAAGAGTTATAGAATCTGAAAAATTTAAAAATGCATTTAAAGATGGTTCTATAAAATCTCATTTGCAAGCATTTAAAGCTGCAGATAAATCAGATCTTGATATTTATAAATTTGCAGTGCAATCTAAAGATAATTTGATTATCGATATGGCTAAAAATTCTGATGTTATATCAATTTTGAAAGGAACAGATAGCGTTGATACAAGAAGATATATTGATTTGAAAGAATTGAGAGGCGTTTCTGAAAAAATTGAAAAACTTTTAGGTCAATATGAAAATTCAGGTAAAGATTTAGATGAATTCTTTAAAGCTGTAAGAAAATTAAAAAGAGCATCAGTTATAAAAAATATAGGAGCTTGTATTGGCGCATTAGGTATTGTAGCTCCTGCAATTATGTTGCTGATGAGAAAATTTAGCCCTGAATATCAAGTTAAAAAGGATTTAGAAGCTAAATTAGCAAGAATGGATGCTCAAAATATTAAATAAAATGATTGACAAATTGGTTAAAACCAGATAAAATGATAATAGTTATCAATTTGGTTAAATTATGAATTATTCGAAGCAAAGAGAAAAAATATTAGATGTTCTTTCAAAAAATGCAATTCATCCAACAGCAGAGGAGTTGTTAAAATTTTTGCAAAAAGAAAACTCAAATATTGGAATTACTACTTTGTATAGAAATTTAAATCAATTAACTGATGCAGGTATTATAAAGAAAATAGATGGACTTGAGCCTTCTGCGCATTTCGATCATAATACTTTTGAGCATTATCACTTTATTTGTGAAAAATGTAAGAGGGTTTTTGATATTCCATCTGACGTAGCTCCAGGGTTAGAAAAAAATGCCAAGGTGGCTACAGGATTTGATATAAAAGGTCATGATATAGTATTTCATGGTATTTGTAGTGAATGTAAAAGTAGAAAGGAAATTGAGTAATTATGGAAAAATGGGTTTGTACAGTATGTGGTTATGTTTATGATCCAGCAGAAAACGATAATGTGAAATTTGAAGATCTTGCTGAAGATTGGGTTTGTCCACTTTGTTCAGTTGGCAAAGATCAATTCGAAAAAGAAAATTAATTTTATAAATTAAGGGGATGAATTTTTCATCCCCTTTGAATTTTTTACCAATTTTTTATTTGGTTTAATATATCTAAAAGTTTTTCTGTTTCATTGTAACCAATTCCATTTATTGTGAAAAGTTCATTGGCTAAAGGATTTACTATACAAAATTCCTGACAAAGATTTGAAAATTCTACACTTCTTTGTGCTTCATTAAGTGTTGAATATTGTTTAGTCCCAGAAGCTGCTTCCGGATAAAAATTGTAAAACTCTGTATATGTTGGGTCATTTCTTATTGGGTCAATCTTGTCCATAAAAGCTTGTGCGTATGGACAATCTGCACCAACATAGTATATTACGAATTTTTTATCTGTATATAAGTTTTTATATTCACTTGTTGTTTTAAGGTATTTGACTATGTCTGTTGGAATATTTTTTATCGAATAATCGATATTATCCATTTCTGTAAGTACTGGTCTTTTTATTGTCGGTGTTGATGCTACAGTACTAGTCTCAATAGATGGTTGTGTAGGTTGTTCTTCTGGTTGTTTTTTGTTGCATGATGAAAAAGCAATTGCTAAAACACTGATAATTGCAATTGTTATATACACTTTTTTCATGTTTTGCTCCTTTATTTTTATTACAAGTTTATTGTACATTTGTTTTTTATAAATAATATCATTTATAAATTGTATTTTTTATTATAGTATTATTAGGATTATGAAGGAAAAAGAGCTGATAAAATATTTTAAAAGTGTTGGTATTGATGTTCATACGCTGACAAAAGCTAGAGGACATCAGGGCTTTTATATGAAAAACAGAATTGATATTTCAAAAAATATCTCTAAAGAAAGAGTAATTCCAACTTTATTACATGAATTTGCTCATTTTGTTCATTCAAATATTGAACCCCAGATGTATAAAAACGGAGGATCATTAGAAGTTCTTTTTGATGATGATAATACAGATATTTATGCAGATGAACTTTTAAGGGTGACAAATTTTGTCGATAATAATTCAAAATGTGAAAAGTTACTTTTGCATAAAAGTCTCATAAAAGATAAAATTAAAGATTGTGAATGTATAATAAAAGAGAGATACCCTAAGTTTTTGCGTTCTAAAAAGTTTAAAGAGTTTGATAAATATATAAAAAAATCAAAAGCCAAAGATTTATTGAAATATGATAGGGTAAAATTGGTTTCTGGTTTATTGTTCAAAAAAGTAGAAATATTTTCAGTAGATAAAATTGAAAAAGATTTTCCTGATATGCCTATAGAATTTGTTGCATATATAAGGTTAAGATCTTTGCAAAAAAGGCAGGCTAGAGTTTCTGCAAAAATAAATAAGTTATATAAGTATTATAAAAAACCTACAGAATTATTTGCAAGACTGATAGAGGGGTTATATTTAAACCCTGATACGGTTAAAATATTAGCCCCTCATACATATAAAAGATTTTATGAACTTTTGGATTTTGGATATTATGATAAATTGCCAAAAGCTTTGGAAATTGCTTATAGTCCAAGTATTTTGTAGAATAATTTTTGACCCATAGTTCTGCTGGCTACAGATTCTGCATGTTTTCTATTTACTTTGCTGATTTCTTCACCAACTTGGCTATATACATATTTTAGAACATCTTCAGATCTTTGTTCTTCTGTGTCGTATTCTGATCTTATTTTTACAAGTTCTTCTCTATCTAAGAATTTACCACCGCAATTGTAGCATTCATCAATTTCTACTGCGTGACTTATGCTTGAATGATTTTTTACCATTTTAGCTCCACAGTTTGGACAGTGTCTTTCTGCATTTTGGTCAACTGTAGTAAATTCTTTGTTGTTTAGTTTTTCTAAAATTATTGATATATCTTCATCTTTTTCATCGAAATCTTTAAATTCTCTATTATCGAAATATATTCCACCACAGCCTTGAGTGCATATGTCTATGTTAATACCCTCTTTTGGTATGAAAACTTTTTCCATTTCTTTTCCACAAGCAGGGCATATTAGTGTTTTTAATGTATCTGCCATAATTTCACCTTTCATTGTTTTATAGTATGCATATATAATTCTAATGTAGCATTATTTATTGTTTTTTCATCATACAGGTAAATTATTTTAGCCAAGATTGTAAAAAACCTTTGTATTATTTTAAAAAATATTGTACAATATATAAATAAAAGGTATATTTATGGTAAGTAATGTAAGTAAAATAGAAGAAGCAGAGGGTTTTATTCATCAGGGTTTAACTTTTATTGATGAAAAAGACTATTCTAAAGCTAGAGAAAATGTAGATAAAGCATATAATATTTTCAAGGATAATAATTCTATTGAAGGAATTTCTATATGCTTAACTTTGATTGCTTTTTTGAATTATTCTGAAGATAAAAGTAGTTATGAAAAATCTATGGCATTGGTAAATGATGCTACATATATGGCTAAACGTTCTTCTAGTGTTACTGCAGAGCTAATTAATGAATTGATTCTTGGTAATATTAATTTTTCAGAATTGAATAAAGATGTGGCTTTGAAACATTATAATAATGCATTAAAAATGTCTGTTGAGGAGGATAAATATTCTTTATCCAATGTTATAAATACTAGAATCAGGCAATTACAAAATGGTATGGATTATTCATTGCCAACAAAAAGTGATCCATTGGTTTCTCTTGTAAAAATTAGTCGTTCGATTACAGCATTAACTGATATTGATGAATTGTTACGTGTTGTCGCAGAAGAAACAAAAAATGCCATCTTAGCAGATAGATGTACGGTATTTTTGTGGGATAAAGATACAGATGAATTGTGGTCTAAAGTTGCATTGGGATTAGATTCAAGTCAGGAAATAAGATTCCCTGCTGATAAGGGGTTAGCCGGATATGTTGTAAAAACCGGTGAATCATTGAATATTACTGATGCGTATAATGACCCTCGTTTTAATCCTGAAGTTGATAGTAAAACAGGTTATAAAACAAAAACAATTTTATGTATGCCAATAATGAATAATAATCGTGAAATTATAGGTGCATTTCAGGTTATAAACAAAATTGACGGTGTGTTTACAAAAAATGATGAAGATTTATTGGTAGCGATTGGTGGCAGTGCCAGTGTAGCATTAGAGAATGCTCAATTGTTTGACAAGCAATTGCAAATGTATCACGAACAAAAATTGATGTTTGAAAGTTTTATCGATACATTGGCAATGTCAATTGATGCAAGAGATAAAATTACTGCTGGTCATTCTACAAGAGTTCGTATGTATTCAACTCTTTTGGCTCAAGAAATAGGAATGGAGCCAAAAGATATAAGCTTACTTGAAAAAGCTGCAATTCTTCATGATATAGGTAAAATTGGTATAAGAGATTCGGTTTTACAAAAAGACGGAAAGTTAACACCGGAAGAATATAAGCATATCCAAGAACATGTTAGAATTACTCATGATATTCTAAGTAGAATTTATATGTCTGCTGATTTTCGTATTATTACGGAAATGGCTTGTTCTCATCATGAAAAATATGATGGATCAGGATATTATAGACATTTGAAGGGTGAAGAAATTACTTTAGGCGGTAGAATATTAGCTGTTGCTGATGTATTTGATGCTATAACTTCAAAAAGACATTACCGTGATAAAATGCCAATTGCAAATGTTATAAATATTTTGATTTCAGGTGCAGGTTCTCATTTTGATAAGAGTTTAGTAGATACATTTTTAGCAATTCCATTAAATAAAATTGTTAAAGTGTTCTTGTCTGAGTCTCATGGAAAAGTTAATTCTGATGATGATAAGATTTTAGGTAATTATGATCTTATGACAATTTATAAATTAAGTTCATCAGAAAACATAAATGATGAAGAACGAGACATTTTAAATTTGTTTAATAAATATTATATTGGTGAAAGTATGGATAAAGGAGGGGATAAAGAATAATGAGAAAAGTTTTAATTATTTCATTCTTGATTTCTTCTTTTTCTATAAATTCTGTTTATGCGTTTGATTTTGATAATATCAAGCCTGTAAATCCGTTGGATAATAATCCTGGGACTTATCAAGAAGTAATAAATCAACCTTCTTTTGAATTGAAAAAAGGTTCTTTGACTAAGAATTCTATCAAAAATCAATATACAATTGCGATGGATAAATTTATGCAAAGCAATGTAAGATCTTCATATCAAGATTTTAAAATGCTTATAGAAAATATTGTTCCAAATGATTATATCTATATGCGTTTAACTCAAGAGATGGCAGCTATTGGATTTTTTAGTTTGGCAGAATTGTCTATGTCAAAAATTCAAGATGATGAGATTTCGTCATTGTTAGAAGATGATGTTAAAAATTATTATTTCCCAAATTATAGACTGACTTATAAAGATCAAATGTATTTAGCAGAGGTTTATTCTAATATAATGTATAATGATCAAAGTCAGGAAGCTACCGGTGAGTTGATGAAGCAAGTTAGTCTTCTTACTGATTCTGATTATGCAAATTATTTGGTTGCATTTGGCAGTATGAAAAATGGTGATATAGAACAAGCAGAAAAGTCAATATCTATAGCTATTTCAAAAAATCCGGATAATATAAATTATAAAAGATTAAAAGCAGAAATATTTTCACAATCTGATAAACCTCAAGATGGTGTTAAGTATTTAGATGATTTAGAAAACGAAAATATTAATACAATAATTTTTGATAAAGAATTAGCAGCATCACAACAATACATTTTATATAAAGCTGCAAAAAATGATTATTGGAAAAAATATCATTTGGCAAATTATTATTATAATGAAAATGAACTAAATAAAGCATTAAGAGTTTTACAAACTTCAATAAGCACTAAGAAAAATATAAATAAAGAAGTTTTTACACTAACAGCAAAGGTTTATTATGATTTAAAAGAATTTGAAAAGGCTCAAGATTATGCATTAAAAGCTATTGATATAGATTCTTCAAAATCTGGAGCTTTGATTGTACTTGGTAATATTGCATTACGTAATAAGGATTACAAGTTAGCAGAATCATATTTTAAAAAGGCTGTGTCCAAAGATGATACACATGTTGCTCAAATAAAACTTGCGCAAGTATATCAAAAATTAGATAATGAAAAGAAAGCAAAAGATATCTATTCAAAAGTTTTGAAAGACAGTTCAAAATGTTATGAAGCGTATTATCAAATGGCTTTGTTGGAAAAAGATAGAGAAGAAACTTATTTGAAAAAAGCTATTGCTATAAATCCAAATTTCAAAGATGGTTGGATTGATTTAGCCAGATTAGAAATAAATAAAGAATCTTACGATCAGGCTTTAACTTATTTAGGTATAGCTAAATATATTGATGATAATGATTATAGATATTATTATTATTTAGGTTTAGTGTTGAAAAATAAGGGTTTGGTAGCAGAAGCTGATAAAAATTTTGAAAAGAGTTTAAATATAAACCCAGATTATAGTTTGGCAAAAGAGGAACTTAAAATATGAAGAAAAATTTATTGATTGTGGAAGATCATGAATTAACAAGATTTGGCTTAAAGACTACATTTGAAGATGTAGATTATATTGATGTTATATATGAAGCTTCATCAGCTGAAGAAGCTTTAGAAATTTTTAAGAATAACCAAATTGATTTGGTTATAATGGATCTGGGTTTGCCAAATATGAACGGTATAGATGCAACTCAAACAATTCATTCAATTAATAAAGATGCTAAAATTATCATTTTAACATCTCATAATGATGAAAAAGAAGTTTTAAACAGCCTAAAAGCCGGAGCTAATGCATATTGCTCAAAAGAAATAAATTTACAAAGATTAGTTGAAGTTGTTCAATCTGTAGCAGATGGTGCAGCTTGGTTTGATCCAAGTATTGCTCATATTGTATTGCAAGCTTCAGCAAATTCAAAAGTAGGAGAGCCAGATACTACTTATAAGAATTATGATTTAACTGCAAGAGAAGCTCAAATTTTGAAGTTAATGACTGAGGGTTATAGTAATATGGAGATTGCGCAACATCTTGTTATCAGTGTTAATACAACTAAAGCTCATGTTGCTAATATCCTTCAAAAATTAGAAGTTGATGATAGGTTACAAGCTGCATTGAAAGCTTTAAAGTATAAAATTGTTTAACCAAAAGGAATATTATGGCAGATTTAACTAAAATTCTGTTAGTTGATGACAATCCAAAATATATAGAAGATGTCTTACCTTTTTACGGTTATGAAGTTACTTGTGCTTTGGACGGGCATCAGGCAATTAAAATTTTAGAATCAGGTGGTTGTTTTGATTTGATATTGCTTGATGTAATGATGCCTAATATGAATGGATGGGAAACTCTTAAGGTAATAAGAAATACCCCAAGTTATGAAAATATTCCGGTTATAATGTTAACTGCGGTTAATGATGAACAAAAAATGGTTACGGGTTTAAAAATAGGAGCAGATGATTATATTGTAAAACCGTTTGTTTTACCTAACTTGTTGGCTCGTATTGAAGCTGTTTTGAGGCGAGCAAATAGAGGTAAAAATTTAACATCTTCAATGAATGTTACAATTGGTCAAGTAGATAAATTTAACTCCTTGACTAAGAGGGAAAAAGATGTTTTATTATTAGTTACACAGGGTGAAAGCAATAAGTCTATTGCTGAAAAACTGGTTGTTAGTCAGATTACTGTAAAAAGCCATCTGAATAGTATTTTCAGAAAATTAAATGTTACGAATCGAACCCAGGCTGTATTAATTGCTATGCAAATGAATTTAGTAGAAAAATAAATATATGTTTTAAGGAGATAAGAATGTTAGATTATACAAAAGAAGAGTTATTATCCTTGATTGAATCTACCCCGGAAAAATTTAATGAATGGAAAAAAGGTAGAGAGGATGTTGATTTAAGCGAAGTAGATTTTTCCAATATGGTAATTAAAGAAGTTGATTTTTCAGATGTTGACTTGAATTCAAGTTCATTTTCTGATTGTAATTTATCATTAGTGAATTTCTATGGCGCAGATTTAACTGCTGTTGATTTTACAAGAGCTATCGTAACAGAATGTGACTTTTCTGAATGTATTTTAACAGGTGCAGATTGCAGTTATGCAGAAATGACATATTGTAATTTTACTGATTGCGATATGGCTGGTACTGTGTTATCAGAAACTATTTTAACAAATTCAGATTTAACTGCTGCAGAAAATTTAAGTTCTGCAAGATATGATAATGATACAGTATGGCCAGATGATGATATGATGCCTTCTGAATTTGATACTGCATATAAGGATGATTTATCTTCATTAAAAGATGATGAAGATTCTCCGGTTGAAGACTATTAATTTTATATAAATATAAGGAGTAAACATGATTAAAGTAGCAGTTTGCGGTGCTAACGGCAAAATGGGTAGGGAAGTTTGTGAAGCTGTAATGAATGACAGTTCTATGAATTTGGTTGCAAAAATAGATATACAAGGAGATTCTTATAGAACTATTGAGGAAGCTAAACGCTATACAGAAATAGATGTTATAGTTGATTTTACACAGCCAAAAGTTATTTATGAAAATGCAAAATATTGTTTAAGAAATGGTATAAATATTGTAATTGGTACAACAGGTCTTAAAGATGAAGAAATTTCATTTTTAAAGAAGCTTTCAGAAGATAACAAAGTTGGCTGTTTTATTGCTCCAAATTTTTCAACAGGTGCTGTTTTGATGATGAAATTTGCTAAAATGGCTGCTAAATATTTTGATAATGCAGAAATTATTGAACTTCATCACAATCAAAAGAAAGATGCTCCATCTGGTACAGCAATAAAAACTGCGCTAATGATGTCAGAAGAAAAAGAATCATTTAAAAAAGATAATTGTCCGGAAGTTGAAACAATAGAAGGTGCAAGAGGAGGCACTTCATATTCAGATATTCAAATTCATTCTGTTAGAATGCCTGGTTATATTGCATCTCAAGAAGTTATATTAGGGGCTGCCGGACAAATTTTAACAATCAGACATGATTCAATGGATAGAAAATGCTATATGCCTGGTGTTCTTATGGCAGTGAAGTATGTAAAAGAACATAAAAATTTTGTTTATGGCCTTGATAATATAATCGATTAGTTTAATCTTATTTATCAATAATTTCAAAATGTTAAAATTTTAACATTATTAGTATAATAATGTTATTGTTGTAGTATCATTGTTTTTATACACTGGAGAAAGGGAAGTTATAAATTATGACAAAAGAAAGACCAAATATTGCTATTTTAGGTGCAACAGGAGTTGTTGGTAGAGAGATTACAAAAATAGTTGATGAATTAAAGATTGAATTTAAATCAATAAAGTTTTTATCTAGTGCAAAAAGTGCTGGTACAAAAATTGAATTTCAAGGTAAGGAATATACAGTTGAAGAAGCTACTCCGGAAAGTTTTGATGGGGTAAATATTGTATTAGCTTCAGCTGGTGGTTCTACATCTAAACATTTTGCACCCGAAATTGTAAAACGTGGTGGTGTTTTAATTGATAACTCATCTGCGTTTAGAATGGAAAATGATGTACCTTTAGTTATTGCATATGTAAATGATGAAGACTTGAGAAAACATAAAGGTATTATTGCAAATCCTAATTGCTCAACTTCACAATTAATGCTTGTATTAAAACCATTGCATGAAAAATTTGGAATAAAAAAATTATTAGTTTCAACATACCAAGCTGTATCAGGCGCAGGTTTAAAAGCAATTAATGAATTAACTGCAAATACCAAAGCTACTTTAGCAGGTGAAGAATTCCAAAATGAAGCATTTAAAAAACCGATTTCATTTAACGTAATTCCCCAAATCGATGTATTTTGTGAAAATGGTTACACAAAAGAAGAAATGAAAGTTGTTAATGAAACTAAGAAAATTCTTCATCTTCCTGCAGATTTACCAATATCTTGTACTGCAGCAAGGGTTCCAGTATATAACGGACATTCAGAAGCTGTTGATATTGAGTTTGAAAAACCTGTTACACCTGATGAAGTTCGCGAAATTTTAAGAAATTCATTTGGTTTAAAAGTTATTGATAATCCTGATAATTTTGAGTATCCAACAACAAGAGATGCTTCAGGCGTTGATCCTGTTTTTGTTGGAAGAATTAGAAAAAATTTAGCTTTTGATAATGGAATTTCATTATGGTGTGTAGCTGATAATTTAAGAATTGGCGCAGCTTTAAATACTGTTAGAATTTGTCAAAAAGTTATAGAAATGGAATTATATTAATTCCTTTAAAATAGAGGTTATTATTCATAATGAATATTAGTAGAGTTGAACAAAAAACTTTATCTTCTCTACGCAGAGAGAAAAAGCAAATATCAAAAATTCTTAAAGAGCAAGCCGAAGAAAAAAAGGTTCAAGAATATATTGGGACTGTAGCTAAATCTATGGTCCCAAAAATTCCAAGATATAAGCTTTCAGTTTATGAGAGCGATGAATTTGTTGCATCTGATTATATTGCATCTCAATTAGGAAAATTGGAAATGATAGATTCGGTCTGGGCTCCTTGGAATAAGTTATGTAAATATAAATAGTTATTTGTAAGAGGTATAGATTATGAACGTTACAAAATTGACAATTACACCTTGGTGTTCCAAAGGTGCGACGCAAGTTTTTGAAAAACCTTCAATAAATATGTCTGCAACTTTAATAAAAGAAAGATTGAGCGTTGCACCAAGAGAAGACAAACCGGCGCGTATATTTCGCAAGATACCAAAAATTTTAAAAGGTTTTGTTAATCCTGAATGTAAAGTATCAAACGAAAGAAAATTTTCAATGGATATATAATTTGAATACTTAAATTTGATAAAAAGGTTCTAAAAAGAGCCTTTTTATTACTTTTTGTTAATATTAGGGGATATTTTGGCTCTTTTTATGTATAATTAGAAAGTTAGAGGGTATATTATTATGGGACAACTTCTAAGAAGGGAAAATGTAGCTGCATTTGTTGAAAAATTACATAAAAGTGGTAAAACAGTGGTCGCTACTAATGGATGTTTTGATATTTTACATGTTGGACATGTGAGATATTTGCAAAAAACTAAATCCTTTGCTGATTATTGTATTGTTTTGCTAAATTCAGATAAATCAGTTCGTTCTATCAAAGGACCAACTCGACCAATCAATAATGAGAATGATAGGGCAGAAATTTTATGTGCTTTATCTTGTGTTGATTACGTAGTTCTTTTTGATGAAGATAGTCCAAGAAATTTATTAGATGAAATAAAACCTGATGTTTATACAAAAGGTTCTGATTATACAATGGAAACTCTTCCAGAAGCCGATATTATGAAAAAAAATAATACTCGAGTTGAATTTATTACTTTTGTAGAAGGTAAATCTACAACAAATACTATAGAAAAAATGAAGAATAATTGATAAGGAGTATAGAAATGAGATCATTTACGGTAGATGAAATTACACAAATTGTAGGTGGTATGTTGACAAAGGTTGCAAGCCCTAGTATTACACACATTGCACCTCCATTACTAAGTGACGAAAATACTTTAGCATTGGCTCTTGGAGAAGAAGAAATTGCTAATCTTGCTAAATCAAAGGCAAAAGCAGCTTTGGTTCCATTAGGAGTTCAAATTGAAGGTTTTACAACTATAGAAGTTGAAAGACCAAGATTAGCAATGATGAAGTTACTTAATTTATTTTATGTTCCTCCATTTGTAAATAAAGATGTTCACCCAACTGCTGTTGTTGATCCTTCAGCAAAATTAGGTCAAAACGTTTCAATAGGGGCTAATGTTGTAGTTTCACCAAATGCCGTAATTGGTGATAATACAAAAATTTTAGCTAATTCTTATGTTGGTAGTGGTGTAAAAATTGGTAATAATTGTTTCTTCCACCCAGGTGTTAATATTGGAGATAGAGTTCAAATTGGTAATGATGTAATTCTTCATCATGGTGTATCTTTGGGTGCTGATGGTTTTAGTTTTGTTACCGAAAATCCAAATAACATAGAGAATGCAAGAAAAGAAGGTGAGATTAAAGAAGGTGATGTTGAACAAGTTATCTTTAAAATCCCATCTATTGGTTCTGTTGTAATTGGCAATAATGTAGAAATTGGAGCAAATACAACTATTGATCGTGGAACTATTGAAAATACTATTATTGGCGATAATACAAAAATTGATGATCTTGTTATGATTGGTCATAACTGCCGTATTGGAAAAGGTTGTTTAATCGTTTCTCAAGTTGGTATTGCAGGTAGTTGTGTAATTGGCGATAGAGTTGTAATCGCAGGTCAAGCTGGTTTGGCTGATCATATCGAAATTGGCTCAGATACAATTATTACAGCAAAAGCAGGTGTTACTAAGTCATTCCCGGCAAAATCAATTATTGTTGGTATTCCTGCTGTTCCAAGAAAAGATTTTATTAAACAGTTGAAAACTATGAAAGATGCTCAAGAAATTTTTGCAAAATTCAGAAAATTTGAACCTATGTTGAAATCTTTTGAAGAAGCTCATCAAGAGGATTAGTATAAATGGTTACATTAAAAAAAGAAGTTAAAATATCAGGACATGGTTTAATGAAAAATAAACCTTGTGAAGTAACTTTATTTCCATCAAATTCAGGGAAAATAAGATACTTTGTCAAGGATAAAGACTCTTTTGTTGCAGATGTTGATCATGTTATTTCAACTGACCATTGTGTCGTTCTTGGTACAAAAAAAGCTCATGCAATGTTAACAGAACATCTTACTGCAGCTTTAGCCTTTTGTAATATTGATTCTGTTGATATATGTATGACAGAAGATGAAGTTCCTATTTTAGATGGAAGTTCTAAAGGCTGGGTTGATGCAATAAAAGAAGTTGGCACGGATAAACCATTTTTCGCAAAAGAAAAATTTTATACCGTTTCAGAACCTGTATATTATTTGAATGGTAAGACAAGTTTGGTTATTTTGCCAAGCGATAATTTGTTTATGTCTTATGCTGTAAATTATGATCATCCTGATTTAACAAGACGATTTGTAAATTACAATCCAAAAAATAAGTACGAAATTATTGAAGCCAGAACTTTTGGTTTTTATAGAGATTTGAAGAAGTTTCAAATGTTGGGATTTGCTCAAGGTGTTACTGAAGAAAATACAGTTGGACTTACTGATGATGGCGGTTACACAACAACCCTACGTTCTGAAAATGAGCAGATTAAACATAAAATGCTTGATTTGGTTGGAGATTTATATTTGACAGGTGTTAATCCTTTGAATATGCGTTGCCAAATTTTAGCAAAAGAAGCCGGACATGCAGTGCATGTTAAAGTTGCTAAATTGTTAAAAGATAAGTTAATCGAAATATAAGGAGATAGATATGTCAGAAGTAACAAGTGAAGTATTAAGTTTTGACACTATGCAAATTATGGAAATGATTCCTCACAGATATCCATTTTTGCTAGTTGATAGAATTACTGAGTGTGTTCCTGGTAAATATGCTAAAGGTTATAAAAATTTAACTATGAATGAAGCATTTTTCCAAGGTCACTTCCCAGGAAATCCTATTATGCCTGGAGTTTTACAATTGGAAGCTATGGCTCAATGCTCTGCTCCTATTCTTATGACAATGCCTGAATATGAGGGAAAATTGACTTTGTATGCTGGTGTTGATGGCGTTAGATTTAAAAATATTGTAAGACCTGGTGATAGATTTGATATTGAAGTTGAATTGACTAAGGTTAAAGGACCTATATGCAAAGCTCATGGAGTTGGTAAAGTAGATGGTAAAATCTGTGTTGAAGCAGATATGACATTTGCTTTGAAATAAATTTTATTAGCGTATAAAGTAGTTAAAAAGAGGCTTTTTATAGCCTCTTTTTTAGTTGTTAAGTTTTGTAACAAAATAAGCAAGTTGTGAAATTATATATTAAATATATACTTTATATATATGTAAACATTAAATAAACACGAGAGATATTAACAGAGAGAAATTTCAAAAACCGTTTAAATAAAAAGAGACATTTTAATTCCTATTCCTAATTCCTAGACAAATTTTACCCCGCATATCGCGGGGTTTTCTTTTGTATTATCCTAGATATTTTTGTAATGTTTCTTTGTTGAAGACTTCCACACTATTTTTTGAATGAATAAATATCATACTTGATATTATAGATTTTAGTGTATCAAAATCTGAAAATGCCATTTTATTTCTAAGATCTTCCATATTATTAGCTAAAAATTCCATAATTATTGTTTTGTCGTTATATACAAGGCTTGAAAAATAATCAAATGATTCTTTTGATTTAATTCCTTCCAAATATATAATGTCCGGGTTTTGGAATTCTATAAAACGTGCGGCTTTATCCATATTAAAACCTACATTTTCATTAAATTCACATTGATTAACTCCTGTCAATTCATATTTTGCGATACTTTCAAGAGTCATAATGTTTTTAGTTTTATTTTTTGCAGCTTCTAATAGTAATGAATATATTACGTGAGTTTTTCCGCTTAGAGATGAGCCGCAAACTAAAATAATACCCGGTTTATTTAGGGATTGTTTTATTTCAGTTAATTCTTTTTTTGATGTAATAATTTTATCTAAAGTTTTTGGCGGTTTGTATATTTTTAAGAATATTCTTTCTCCCATAATTGTAGGGAATGTAGAAACAGTTGCCAAAACAATTATATTATCAACTTTGAAGCATAACTTGCCTAGTTGCGGAACTTCAGAAACTGAAGGATCAAGTTCTGAAAGGGTTTTTAATTTTGCCGCAAATGATGAAACAAGTGCTGTAGGTATAATACCTTTGTTATTTAATTCTCCATTTTTCTTGAAGTTGACACCAAGCCCATCTTCTTCGCCTTGGAATGTAACTTCGTGTGTGTCTTCTAGAATTGCTTGTTTTAGTATTGCTCGAATAATTTTTTGAATATGATCATCACTTAAATCTTCTTTGTGAAGTTCATCTTGCCAATCATAACCTGAATTAGAAGCTGTTGAGATGTTTCCAACGGTTACGTCGATTTTATAATATTCATCAATTTTTTTGAGAATACTTTCTTCAGATGATAATACTGGGTCAATTTCACATTCTGCAGATTCCATTATTTTATCTATTGCAAACAAATCTCTAGGATCGGCCATTGCAACTGTTAATGTGTTTTCTATTTTAAATAGAGGTATAATTTTGTATCTTCTTGCATCTGAAAAGTTAATATATTTTAGGCATTTAACATCTAAATCGTAATCATCAAGATTGACATAAGGTGTATGTAATTTTGATTCTAAAAATTTTATTAGTTGTGTTTCTGTCAAAAATCCTGAATTTATAAGTGCTTGGCCAATATTAATGTTTTGAGCATTGGCAATTTCTTCTGCTTGTTCAACTACTTCGTATTGAACAAGACCTTCTCTTACTAAATCGTATTTTAATGTTTCTAGTGTTTTATTTGTAATTATATTCATTTTATTTTTCTGTATTTAAATATTTCTGTACTGTTTGAACTACATCGTTAAGGTCAAAAGGCTTTGTTATATATTCATCTGCGCCTGTTTCTTCTCCAATAAGTTTATCTTCTTCTTGAGATCTTGCGGTAATCATTAGTATTGGAATGTTTTTATATTTTGAATCGAATTTCAATAATCTACTTATTTTATAGCCATTTATTCTTGGCATCATGACATCAAGAATTATTAAATCAGGCATAATTTCTCTGGCTAGTTTTAATCCATCTTCGCCATTGTATGCGCAATAACAAGTATAGTCACAAGTTTCTAATACAAATTTTAGGCTTTCAACAATATCTTGTTCATCATCAACAATAAGAATTTTTTTCATATTCTCCCCTAATTTACAATAGTATTGTTAATTTACAGTATAACATATATTTTAATGTACAACATTTTTATTAAAATATGTTAATCAGGGCGTTTTGGGTTTCTTTTGGGTGCTGTAATTTCAAAACTTATTTTAATTAATTCATATAATGTGCTTTGGGGTATTTTATTTACTTCAACAGTGCACCAATGTTTTTTATTCATGTGCCATGCAGGTTTTATGGCTTTATACTGTTCTTTTAGTATTGCAATTAAATCAGGCGGACATTTTAGATTTATACAGAGTTCATTATTTAAATCAAATATTAATGCATACCATTTATTATTGCTTTTATGACGCATTACATAGCATTGTTGTACGTTTTCTTGCTTGAATGGTTGTGTTGCTATACAATCTTCATTTATTAAGCATTTTTTTATTAATGTGTCATTATTAAATTTTTTCATTTAATTATTTCTCTGGTTTTGATACGGATTTCATTATCAATTTCAAAGATTTCATCTATTGAAGGATTTTTAATAAGTTTATGTTGGGACATCATTTTATTTGTTATTTTGTATATATCAAATAAGTTTATATCACCATTTAAGAATGCAAAAACTGCTTCTTCGTTTGCGGCATTAAGACAAACTGTCGCGCTGCCTCCCATTTTTCCTGCTTGGTATGCTAATTTTACGCTTGGAAACTTTTCAAAATCAGGTTTTTCAAAATCTAATCTTGCGATTTCTGAAAAACTAAAGCTTTTAGATTTTATACCTTCAAATCTTTCAGGATATGATATTGCGTATTGAATTGGAATATGCATACTTGGTAATCCGAGTTGAGCAATTACACTTCCATCTTTGTATTCAATTGCAGAGTGTACAATACTTTGAGGGTGAACAACTACATCTATTTTTTCATATGGCATATTGAATAGATGATGAGCTTCAATTATTTCTAATCCTTTATTCATTAAGGTTGCGCTATCAACTGTTATTTTTCTGCCCATATTCCATCTTGGGTGTGCTAGAGCTTCTTTTACTGTAGCTTTTTGCATATCTTCAATGGTTTTGTGTAAAAATGGCCCACCGCTTGCTGTAATAATTAGTTTATCTACTTGATTGATATCTTTTATACATTGGTGTATTGCGCAGTGTTCGCTATCAACAGGTATTATTTTTACTCCTGCTTCTTTTGCTTTTGCCATAACGATATCCCCAGCCATAACAAGGGTTTCTTTATTGGCAAGTGCTATATTAATTTTGTTTTCAATGGCTTTTAGAGTTGGTTTAAGACCAATTTTACCTGAAACAGCTACTAAAATAATATCGTTTTCTTTATTTGAACAAATTTCGTTTAAACCTTCAGAACCGTATAATGTGGTTATACCATCTATCTCTATTCGTTCGGTTGTATTTTTTCCGATGCAGATATATTTTGGTTTAAATTTAAGGGCTTGTTGTTTTAATAATTCAATATTATTGCCCCCTGCTAGTGCTATAATTTCAAATTTATCTTGGAGTTTTTCTATTACTTCAAGAGCTTGTGTTCCTATGGATCCTGTTGATCCTAATATGCTAATCTTTTTCTTTTCCATAAGTCTATTATATTACAAAAGTTCTTTTTGTATTGTTTTACCTTCTGTTTTTCCGGTCGTAACAGGCAGTGCAAAATGGAAGTTTGAACCTTTATTTTCTTCGCTATCGCACCAAATAGCTCCACGATGAGCTTTTATAAGTTGTTTTGCTATTGGCAATCCAAGACCTGTTCCTCCAACTTTTCTTGATAGAGAGTTTTCTATTTGAGTGAATTTATCAAATGCTTTTAGTAAGTTTTCTTTCTTTATTCCTATACCTTCATCAATAACGCTTACAACAATATAGTTGCCATTCATGTTTTTTATTTCATTTTCAAAGTATGGATTTGTTGTAATATCTTTTGCATTTTTAAGTTCGGATTTTATTGTAATATTTTTTCCGTTTGGGGTGAATTTTATTGCGTTAGATACTAAATTTGTAAGTACTTGACCTAAACGCTGAGAATCTGCATATATATCAGGCAGGTTTTCTTGTTCTTGTGTATTTAATATTATTTCGTGTTCTTTTGCTACATAATCAAATGTATTTTTTACATTTTCAATTACGGTATGAATATTCATAACTTTGTAATTGAAATCCATTTTACCTGCTTCGATTTTATTAATGTCTAGGATATCGTTAATTATGCTTGTTAAGTTATCAGCATTTCTTTTTGCCATATCAATAAATTTTACGGCTGTTTCACCTAGGATACCACATCTTCCGCTGGACAAAATTGTAAGCGCATTTTTTATTGGTGTTAATGGGGTTCTTAATTCGTGCGAAACTATTGAAATGAATTCTGATTTAATTCTTTCTAGTTTTTCTAATTCTTGGTTTTTCTCTATTATTTCTTTGTATAATCCAGCACTTTTAAGTGGTAGTGAAACTTGTTGTACAATGGTTTGAAAATATGTTGCATCATCTGTTGTAAAAGGATTTTCTTTGAATATTTCAATGCAGCCAAAGAATTTTTCTCCAAGATCAATAGGTGCAAACATATTATCATATTGGAATATACTAAAATTAAATTTATTAGTTGGATTTTTTATATTTTTTATTATTTTTAAATTATTATCATCAATTTCAAAAGGAATGTTTTCGTTTTCAAATAACGATTTATAATTTAGGATTGCTCGTAATTTTAGAGCATTCATTAGTTCTTCTGAAATGTCGTATAAGGAATTTATAATAAGTACAGGTTCGTTTTCAAAGCCAAATGAGATTGTACAAGTTAAGTCAAAACTCAAAGACTTATCTAATCCTTCTATCATGTAATTTAGAAGTTCTTTAGTATCTAATGTTCCTGCAAATTGAGAACTTGTATTATATAAAACATTTAAGCGATATAAGCTATCTGCTAAATCTTTATTTTTACCTGATAAAATATCTAGTTTTTCTTTTGTTTTAAGATGAGTTGTTATTGTTGAAGATATAAGGTTATCTGAAAAATTATTTAAAATAAATCCATTTACATCTTTTGCAATATTTTCATCTATATTTTCGCTATCTGTTAATAATAATATTTGCGCATTTTCAATACGTGATTTGATTTTTTTAATTGTTAATTTGATATCTATATTTTGAGTGTTGGAGTCAATTATAAAAATATCAGCGGGTCTGTTTTCTAGTGATTCATACAACAAATCATCGTTGACTAAGTTTTCAATAGTGAAAGCTTTGTTCAACAAATCCTCGTATCTATGAAATGTAGAATCGTTTTCAGAAATTAATAATATATTCCCCATATTTTTATTTTAAATTGAGTATTTTATTTGGCAAGTTATTAAAATTTTGTCAAATTAAAAATTTTTTTCAAATAGATTTAACTATTAAAAAACTTTTAAAAAAGGTTAATTTAATTAGGTTTCCCAGCTTGTCAAGTCCGTATTAATACCTAAGTATAAATGCGGACTATCTTTTTTAGAAAAATAATATATACTTAAAATGTAAGCGGTTAAGGCTCACACCCACGATGGTAAAGCTGTTTGCCGTCTCTCACAACAAAGGGAGTGTGTATTTATGGGATATATTCACTGTTGTGCGGGATTACATAAGAGTAGAACTTTTATGTTGGTTCCTGCAGAAGGTTTTGTGCTGTGTGAATTGGATTGTTTATCAAAGTGTCCTATTTGTGGACATTATGTCATTCAGATTACCAGGATTGATGAAAATGATTCAATTTCTACTATTAGGGTTACAAATGCCAAAGCTAAAAAATTATGGGATAAAGTAAAATCAAAAATTCTTTATGAAAAGAAGATTTATAATTATTCCTTAATTGGAAAAGGAACTTATTATTTAAACTATAACGAATACGGTATTAAAAAAAGATGTTACTCTAATTTATCTAATTTAAAACTTGGTTTATCTTAACTAATTGGGAACCAAATCCTTCAATCATTTACTCTAATTGTTTGCAGAGGGGTTTATTCAATGTGAAACTATCTACCCTTTCTCCCCTCTGCGTTTTTTTAAACGGAGATATTATTAAAAAATGAGCATAGTGCTTAATGTAATATTGATTTAACAAAACGAAGAATAGAGGAAGTTTGATGAAATTATCGCCTAGGAAGTTGGAGATATTAACTCTTATTGCACGAGGTTTTACGGATAAAGAAATAGCATTACAACTAAAAATGTCAAAACGTACAGTTCAAACACACATTTCTTCTATTATGAGTACCCTAAATGCAAGAAATCGTGTAAATGCTGTTGTGCTTTATATGCACTCAAATCCAACCTGGAAAGTTATATAAGGAGAAAGTTATATATGTTAAAAAGAATAATAATTCATTGGAGTGCTGGAAGGTATTACCCCAGTGAATTTGAAAAAAAATATTATCATTACTTAGTAGATGCTGACGGACATATATATAATGGTTTTCATAAGCCGGAGGATAATAATAACTGTACCGATGGAAATTATGCTGCTCATACCGGTGGAGGAAATACGGGTTCTATTGGTGTTTGTATGTGCGGAATGTATGGTTTTAAGTCAAGTTCTTCTGTTGGAGATTATCCTATTACTAAAATTCAATTTGAAGCTTGTATGAAATTTTGTGCTGAATTGTGTAAAAAATATAATTTGCCAATAACTTTAAATTCAGTCTTAACGCATTATGAGTTTGGAAAAGCTAATCCTAAAACTTCGAGTGCTGGAAAAATTGATATAATTTGGCTTCCTCCATATCCTTGGGTTGGTCAAAATGATGTTGGTACTTTTATTAGGTCAAAAATTCGCTGGTATCGAGAAAAAATATAATAAGGGGTTGTGTATGGAAGTTAATTATTTTGATTTGTCAGGGGGGATTAATCAATCTTCTACAAAAACTGAACTTGGTATGAATCCAAAAATAATATATTGGGCAGATTCTAAAAATGTGGAAATATATAATAACAAGGGTGTTATAAGGCAAAAAGGAAATGCTAAATTTATTGAATTACCAGAGCCTGAAAGTATTACCGGAATGTGTGAAATGGAATCTGATAATTTGTATAAACTTGTAATTACTACAGCAAGTGGAAAAATCTATGTATATTCTGATGAAACTCAAGAGTTAGTTCTTTTAGAAAAAACAATTACCGGAGTTGAAGTTAAATTTGCAAAATTTTTAAGAGGTATTTTAATTGCTACAGAATCCGATGAAATGTTTTATATCAAGGATAATGCTACGTATGATGTTGTTACTTGTAATTTGAAAGATAAAGGTGGTGAACCTTTTTATCCTGATTGTATAACGGTTTATAAAGGTCGAATTTGGTGTTCTAAAGATTCTACTATTTATTATTCAGCTCTTGGAACTTACGATGATTTTGAAACAGAAGAAGATGCCGGTTATATCAGTGATTTTCATACTGATACTGCTGATATTGTAACTATGCATACTTATAAGGATTATTTAGCTATTTATAAAAGAGAAAAGGTATATTTATTATCCGGTTCAAATCCTTCAGATTTTTCAATTATGCTTTTTGCGGATAAAGGCACTATTGCAAAAGATTCTATCGTTAATGTTGATAATAAACAATACTTTTTGAGTAGTGGTATATTTGCACTAGAGCAAGTTGGGGAGTTAAATCAAATAAGATTGGGCTCTGAAATTTCGGTTAATATTAAAGATGAGTTTGCAAATTTTGATACTTCCAGACTAGGTTTAACAAATGTTATTCATTATTCGGAGAAAAATCAAATCTGGTTTTTGTTTCCATATTTAGATGATAATTATTATCATACCATTTGGATAAATGATTATGTGAATAAAGCGTGGTATAAACGTGTATTACCTCAAAATATAACAACAGCTTGTATTTTTAAATCAAGCGTTTTGACAGCAGATGATAATGGGAAAATATATAAAGAAGATTATGGCTCAACTTTTGATGGTGAAAGTATAAGTTTTATGTGGAAGTCGCCATTTATATCATTGGGTAAAGTTCTAAAACGTAAGATTATTGATGAATTTTATTTTGTTTTAGATGATTTATATGATAACAAGTTTAAGTTTTCGATTTATAAGGATTACGACAGTCAAGTAAGTGATGATGCAGAGTTGATATATGCAAAGCATTATAGTCATTTTATGTGGGGAGGAGATGAAACTCCGGATACTGTCGAATATTGTTGGGCCACTGATGATAATGATATCCCAATATGGTCTATTTCAACTGATGTTATGGAAAAGGCTGAAATTTGTGGCAGTAATTATTCAATTCAGCTTTGTGTAGAAGGATCTGAGCCTTCTGATAATTGTGCAATAATTGGTCTTCGATTTAATGAAATTTATAACGATGATTAGTAAATAACACCACTCATAAAATGTGTATAGATTAAATATGAAAGGAAAATCAAATGTCAGATTTTAGTACTAGTTATTCTGCTTTTATTCCTCAAATTTGGAGTAAAAAATTAAATCAAATGTTGGAAAAAAATTGTGTAATGCTGCAATGTGTAAACAAAAATTGGGAAGGTGAAATTAACAATCAAGGTGATACTGTTAAGATTATTACTCCTGCAGATGTTACCGTTTCAACATTAACAGATGAAAATATTCAATATTCAAGTTTGACTCCAACATCTCAAGATTTAGTAATTGATCAAAAGAAATTTTTTGCATTCAAGATTGATGATGTAGCTCAAGTTCAAGCAAATGCTGATATTATGGAAGCTCACTTAGCTAATGCTAAAAAGGCTATTGAAGTTGTTCAAGATACTTATCTTTTAGGATTACATACAGATGTTCCAGAACAAAACACTATTGGTACAGAAGAATTACCGGTTACACTTGATAAATCAACTATCTATGAACAATTTGTAAAATTAGCACTAGCTTTAAAAAATTCTGATGCAATTCATTCAGGTATTCGTCCTTGGGTTGTTATCAATCCAAATATTGAAGCTTATTTACTTCAAAGTCCTGAATTTATAAGCGCATATAAGGTAGCTGATGAAACTTTAAGAGAAGGTTCAATTGGTAGAATTGCAGGCATGGATGTATTAGTAAGTACAAATTTAACAGAAGTAGATGATAAATATTATGTTTTAGCCGGTACAAATGATGCTATTACATTTGCTTCTCAACTTGCAAAAATAGAGAGTCTTAGAGATAAAGATTCTTTCTCTGATTTGATTAGAGGTTTATATTTGTATGGTGCTAAAACTGTTCAACCTAATGCTTTAGCAAAATTAATTGTTTCTGTAGATTCAACAGTAGTAACTGAAGAACCTGAAGAACCTACAACTACAGGTGAAAGTTCAGAAACACAAGCTTAAGCTTAGGTTTAAGTGTACTCTCATTCCAAATTTAGTGTTTGGGAGTACATTTTTAAACAAGAGGAGAATTCTATGTTTTCAAATTTAAAAAATCAAATTATTGATTTGGCAAGGAATGCCGTGTTAGTTGCAGAAGATAAATTGGGAAGTGGTAATGGTCAAGAGAAGAAAAAACTCGCAATTGAATATGTCTTAAATAATTTACCTTTGCCAAATTGGTTAAAATATGTTATTTCAGTTCTTCTTTCAAGTTTTATTGATGATGTAATTGAAATTGCAGTTCAATATATGAAATCTTTATCTACAGTAAAAGGAGAAGAGTAATATGCAAAATTATATTGGAGGGCAAACTCCACAACAACAAGTTAATAATAGTATTTCATCGGCTGCCGTGAGTCCGCAAGCCTCTCAGAATTTGGGATATAATGATATATTTCATCAGTTGGAACAAGCAATAGGTGCAGATGTTCAGAAGGTGAGAAATCTTGTTCAAAAAGGTACAATTACAAAACAACAAGGGCAATATCTAATGGTACAATTGGCTAGGAAAGCTCAAGAAATTAACTCATACAAGAATTCAACAGCAACTCCTTCCGGGGCATTTCAATCTATGCAAAATCAAAATCCTATGGATTTGTTTAATAAGGAACGTCCTGGATTTTTTGATGGCGAAGGTCGAACTGAGGTTTTGAATTATATAAAAGGCTTTAATATGGACAAAGATGAAATCCTTCGAATATCTCAACTTGTTGAAAAGTTAGAAAATTCAGCAATTGATAAATATTTGAAGAAGTCTAACTACGAGAAATCGCTGAATGACGAGAACTTAGCTGCTAAAAGTAAATTGATGGCGTATGCTCAAAATGCACCATCAGACAGCAATATTAATAGGATTTTTACTCGTGAAGACATCGGCAATATGAGTGGTGAAGAATTTACTAAAAATGAAAAGGCAATTATGGAGCAATTAAAACAGGGCTTAATAAAATAATTTTTAGTGTAATTCGAAATTGATAAAGTCCGAACGAAAATAATTTTATTTTTGTTCGGGCTTTTGTAAAGAGGTGAATAATGAATTTTTTAGAATTAATAAATAAATGTCTGCTGGAATTGAATTATAAACAGGTTAACTCGATGGCAGAATTGGTAAAAAATGATCACAAAAGAATTATGACAATATTAAATGTTATAAATAAAGAAATATGTGCCGTAGAGGGTTGGAATTTCCTTTTAAGAAGGTCTAGTTTGAATTTGCCTGCAGGTACAACAGAAATTGATAATACTATAAATGGAAGAATTTTATATGTTTTAATTGACGGAAAAAAATATGTTTTTTGCGAAAATATTGAATCTTATTTAACAGGTCATGCTAAAGCTGGAACTTATTCAAGTTTTTCTAATAAACTAATGTTTCCAAAGTTTAAAAAAGATAAGACAATTGATGTCATATACTATACAAAAAACTGCGTTATAGACAGTAATAATAAAGAAAAAGAGGATTTAAAAGATGAGAAAGATGAATCTTTAATCCCGATGCCATTTGCAGAGCAAATTTTGGTATATGGAACATGCTTAAGATTGAAAGCAAATCCTCAATATTTTAAGTTCTCATATTGGATAAGCATGTATAAAGAGGCTTTATTAAACTTAAAATCAAAAACTTCGATATCGGCAACAACCACTCCTGTTGTGAATTTGTTCCGAAATTAGGGCAAAAAAAACAGGAAGTCCTTTTCATTCCCCCCTGTTAAGATTTACACTAGCCGAAATATAAATAGCATGTTTATTATACAAACTATTCAAGAAAAACACAAATTATAATAAGAAATGTAAAGAGATGAAACAATTAACGCAACAACAAAATAAGTTTGTGATTGAGTATATAAAAACCTTAGATGCGGAATTGGCGGCCAAAAGGGCAGGATATAAAGCTAAAGATTTAAAATCTTTTTCTGCTGCATTATTAGAAAAGGATTATATTATTCATTCTATAAAAACGCATTTAAATCATCAGATAGAATCTTTGAGTGTTCCAAAGGGGTATGTTATTCAAAAACTTTTGCAAATTGCGGAATTTTCGCTTGAGCAAGAAGATATATTAGACAAAGAGGGTATCCCTACAGGCAAGCGCAAGTTAAGAGATCCTTCTGCTGGTTTAAAGGCTTTAGAAAGTTTATGTAAGTATCTGGGATATTCAACTTCTCAATCAGAAGACGGTTATCAGGAAGCTAAAATTATCACAATTGCAAACTTAGATGATGAAAAAATATAAAATTGGAAAGGTTTTTAATGAAAAAAAATAAAGAAATAGAAAATTTATTATTAAATAGTTCGACTTTTGATGAACTTGTTAATGCAAAATTGGAGAAAGAATTTATAGATTCTTTAGGAAATAATAAGCAAATTAAATCAAAAAAGTATATTACTAATATTAAAGAAGTGCCCAGAGATAAAATATTTTCAAAAGATGCAGTTTATTCTGTTATAAATAAGGATAGCAGGACCAAATCATATATTAATGGTTTGCAAGCAGAAGGTTGTTTAGGGGTACAAAATTTAGTAAGAGCAAAATTATTAGCTGGAGAAGTAGATTCTTTTGTCAGTGAAAACAGTTTTGTGAAATTTGTAAAAGTAAAAGTATAATAATGTGCAAATTTGAACAAATTATTTTAAACCGAAGTCTTGGGCAGGGTTATAATTTACAGTATGTTTCAGATGTTGAAAGATGTTATAAAAAATATTTTAAATTTTTGCATGATGATTTTTCAAAGGAATATTATTCAGATATAAATTTGTTAATTGAACAATGTTTTCCATATTTTTGGGTAATACTTGACAATACCAATAATCGATTTATGGGTTTTGTTTATTTGGATAATTTTACCGGATATGGTAAATATTTTTATTCAGCAGAATTAACAACTTGTTTTGAAAAATATGCTTGGGGAAGTTTTACCAAATATTGTGCAAAAATCTTTTTAAAAAAATGTTTTGATTATTTTGGCTTTTACAAGATAAAAATCCAAATTTATCCGGATAATTTTCGTGTAAAAACTCTGCTTAAAGCTTGCGGTTTTATATATGAATCTACTTTGAAACAGGATACGTTACGCTTAGGAAGACCTCAAGATATTGAAGTTTATTCATTATATAGGTCTTACTATTATAAAACGAGGTAATTATGGAAATAAAAGAAAATAAAAAGTTATTAAATTATATTGATGAGCAATTTTTGATGGGTAATATAATTGCCAAATATGATTATTATGAAAATGATCGTAATTTACAATTATCAGATAACAGATTGATAAAATATGCAATATATGATTCTGATATTCCTAAGATAAATGCTTGGGATTGTAAAATACAATTACCTGATATATATGAACTTGCACAAACTCTAAAATCTCATCTTGTTCAAAATTTGTATTCTCATCCTGAGGGGATGTTTGATGTAGAAGGTACCGATGCAGACACTCAAAAATTTGCAAATAAACAAAAGGCAATGCTGGTTAATACTTTTGAATCTATGAAGATAGAAGATGAAATGGAAAAAATTATAGATTCAGTTGTAGAAACCGGAGAAGTTACTTTATTTGTCGGTTGGGAGACAAAAACACGCAAAACAAGACGCGCAATATCTTTAGAAGAACAATTGGCAAGTAATTCCAGTGAAAATTTTATAGTTGAAGATAAAATTATTTACGATAATGCAAAAGTGAAATTTATTCGTTATGAAGATTTTGTTTTTGATAAAACTGAAGCAAGTAACTGGGATAGTTGTGCGAAAATTTATAGAACATATCAAACATTTGATGAAATAAAATCAAATAAATCAAATAATTTATTGAATGAAGAAAAACTGGAAATGTTGAAAGGAGTGATGGCTACAAAGAAATTTAAGAATGATAAAAATGCAACATATCAAAATAAAATTGAAGTTTTGGAATATTGGGGAGATATAGAATTACCTTCAGGCAAAGTATTAAAAAATAAATTGATTGTAGTTGCTGGAAGAAGTGTTTTAATCCGCTTTGAAGACAATCCATTTATAATAAATCCATTTATACACGCAAATATTATAGAATGTCCAACAACAGGACGTGGTATATCACCTTTGCGAGTTGCATTGATTTTGAATAATATATCATCAACAATTTTAAATAAGCAACTTGATGCTTTAGCTTTGATGATGAATCCTCCATATTTGGCGCCTAAGGGTTGTTTCAAAGGTCAACAAGATGTTAGACCCGGTAAAATTATTGAATATGATGCTTCGTTAATGACTTCAGTTCCGACCCCGCTTTCATTTGATAAGGCAATGCTTGGTTGGGATTTTCTTAATTATTTTAAATCTACAATTGAAAGTGCTACAGGAATTTTTAAAAATATGGCAGGAAATATTCAATCAGCAGATAGGACCGCAACTGAAATAAATTATTCTGTTAACGGTCAAGAAGCCCGTTTAAATATGATTCTTGAATCAATAAATAGAAAAGTGATTGTTCCAATGGTTGAAAAAACTGCTGAAATTATTTCAAATTTCAAGTTAGGAAAAGAATCAATTCTTGCAAATGATAGAGGCAGGACTTTTCTTGTAGAAATTGACGATAAGATTAGAAATTCTAATTATGTATATCGTTATGGTGATAGAAAGGCGACATTTGAAAGAAAAGCCAGAATAAAAGAATTGTTTGAAGTTATACAGTCTTTTGCAAAAATTAGTACAGTTTCTCAGCGTATTGATTGGCTGGAATGTTTTAAGTTTGCAATGGAACAATATGGTGTTGAAAATTCAAATAATTTTTTAACAGAAGAAGATGATGATAATACTAAATCAAATTTAGAAAAGCGTAAAACTTCTTTAGCAACAAATAATCAGGCATTAAAACCTGTACAAGGTTTAAGCAGTACTTTTTCTAATTTGCCTCAGGGTAATATTTAAAATCTTTGGAGGTTTTATAAGATGCGGTATGAGTTACTTGATGCTCAAAGAAAGTTCTTGGAAATACCCCATGATTACTCTCTTGATGTTGCAGTTTACCAAGGTGGGTATGGCTCCGGAAAAACTTTTGCCGGAGCTTTACTCGGAATTTTACTTGCTGTGAAATTTCCTGGAATACTCGGACTTGTTGGTGCGCAAACATATAATTTGGTTAGAGATACAACTTTGAAAACTTATTTTGAACATTTTGACAATATTGGTCTGAGAGAAAAAATCGATTATAAGTGGGTTAGTGCTGAACAAAAGTTAGTTTTTCATAATGGATCTGAAATTTTATTTAGGCATTTTGATGAGCC
>CALUYT010000047.1 GCA_944325085.1 Candidatus Gastranaerophilales bacterium
CACTTGCTCCAACACAAGTCATCATCAAGAAAACGCAGAATTTTCAAGATGGTTGGCGTTTCTGAGTCACATGTAGCATTGGTATCTAAAGAGTTACCATACAAGAAGTATTCAAGATAGGAGCATAAAAAATGAGAATTAAACGTGGTAATGCAGGTGTTAAAAGACACAAGAAAATATTAAAACTTGCTAAAGGCTTTATTGGCGCTAGAAGCAGAATCTTCAAAGTTGCTAATATTGCAGTTATGAAAGCTTTAAAATACGCTTACAGAGATAGACGTACTACAAAACGTAATATGAGAAGATTATGGATTGTAAGAATCAATGCTGCAGTTAGACAACGTGGCATGAGCTACTCTAGATTTGTTAATGCTTGTAAAAAAGCTAACATCGTTGTAAATAGAAAAATGTTAGCTGATATGGCAGTAAAAGATCCTGAAGCGTTTGATGTAATTTTCGAAACTATTTCTAAATAGTTGTAAGTTACAAATAAGCATTAAAAAAGACCTCTTTCAAAGAGGTCTTTTTTAGTCTGCAATATAAAATCTTTTTAGTGTCCGTTATATACTTTTTTAAAGTATTCTTGGTCTGTAGTTGCAAAATATGCACATGTAACTCCGTTGAATTGAAGATTTGCATTTTTGTTACAATATTTTTCTGGATCAGCGCTCCATTTTGCAGTTGTACCCGGCGCACCAAGAGGTAATATTCCTTCTTTGGTTAATTCAAAGAAGAATACATCATACCCCAAACGATTTGGTAATTTGTTTTTACCGTTGATATCTGCAGAAATAAGCAGTCCGTTTGGATGATTTTCAGGGTTTTCAATCATTACTAACATTCCATTATTTAATACAAAGGCACCATCATCAAACAAACTTAGTTCGGTATCATTCATCATAGTTCCGTTTAATCTTTTATAGTTTGCTCTTTCTGTTCTATTTACTGTGGAGAAACAAACGTTAGTGTTTGTGTTTCCATATACACCGCAATCAATTGCGATTTTAAAGTAATTTTTTAATTTAGGGTACAAAGAACCAGATGCCATATAGCTTTCTGGTAATATAGATACATTATTAATATCCATATCCGTTACAGCTTTTGCGATTAGTGAATAAACTGTATTGTATTGCGAAAGTGCAGTTGCAGCTTTTTGTCCATTGATTAATTGAGGAAGTATCAAGGATGCAACAACTCCAATAACAGATAGTGCAATTAAAACTTCACCAAGGGTGAAACCTTTCAATTTTTTTATCATATAGTTATACCTCTATTATTTCTTTTTAAATTATAACATATTTTTTATAATCCCTCAATATTTCCATATTAGAAATATTTTACTAGCAAAAATTTTTGTTTAGGTGTTTTGATAGGAAAAATGATAATAACCAGGAGTTTTAATAATGTCGATTAATTCAATTTCTATAACCCCAAGAGAAAAGACGCAAGCAATTGGTGCTGGCTCAGTTTTGGGTTTGGTTGGTATGACAGCTTATTATTTACCTATTAGAAAAGATCGTTTTGTTAGAAATTCATATGAAATAGTGAAACATAATGCAAAATTAGATATTGAAAATTTGAATGATGCAGCCATAGCAATAAATAATAGAAAATTAAAAAGTGAGCATAAGTTATTTTTATCTCAGATGGGTGTAGCTGAAAATATTGACGCTATTAATTCAAAAGTTGCAGATTTGCAAAAAATCCTTACAGATACAGATACTGTTAAAAATTTGAAGCAAGGATTTCTTGATAATTTTGAATCATTTAAAGCTTCTGAATCTTTATTAGACCCAATATCTACTAAAGCGTTGCAAAAAATTCGTTGGACCAATTTTGCTTGGGGTGCTTTTATTGGATTTGTTTTGGGTAGCGTACTTAGTCTAAGAGCTGAAGACAGAAAAAAATATCCACCTCAAGTTTAGTTTTAAATATCCTTATGTTATCATAGTCTTATGTGCAAACATGACATGAAATATTATATAAAAGAACTTTTAACAATAGCGGCCCCGATTATATTAGGGAATTTAGGTTTTATTTTAATCGGAGTAGGTGATGTTATAATTGCCGGTAGGCATTCTACAGATACATTTGCCGCAATTAGTATCGCTACATCTATTGTTAATTGTATTGTTACATTTGGTTATGGCTTAGTTTCAGGGATATCTCCTTTATTGTCAAATTATAGAGGAGAAAGAAAATCTATAAAAAAATATTTTTATCCTTCAATCCGATTTGCCATGATTTTGGCAACAATAACTGCTATATTTACAGTTTTATTTGTTCCGGTGATTCCAAAAATTGGTTTTGAAGATAAGTTAGTTAAACCGATACAAGATTATATGTTAATCACTGCATTAAGTACTTTTGGAGCATATTTACATGCTTGTTTAAAAGAATTTTTACAAGCTTTTGAAATTGTTTTATTTCCAAATATAGTAACAATGATATGTGTTTTCTTAAATGTAATATTAAATATAATATTTGTATTTGGGTTTGGTCCTATTCCATCGCTTGGTGTTATAGGGTTGGCTTTAGCAAGTTTGCTTGTTAGATATTTTATGGGATTTGCATTGTTAATATATTGTTATGTTAATATGTCATTCAAAAATTATCATGAAAAAGGGTATTATAAAAACTTGTTAAATATTGGGTTCCCTATTTCAATGGCTGTTTTTGTTGAATTTGTAGCATTTAATAGTATAGCCATTATTATGGGTAGGGTTTCAGGTGTTTTTGCAGCTGCGCAAAATTTAGTTTGTACATTAACAACAATATCATTTATGGTTCCTTTTGCTATTTCTAATGCAATTGCAGTAAAAGTAGGGTTTGCAAATGGAGCTAAAAATTTACCTGATTTAAAGAAGTATTCCTTTGTAGGAACTGTCATGTCTGTTTTATTTATGATGTGCAGTGCATTGATTTTTTCAAGTTTTCCAAAAGCAATTGTAGGAATTTTTACTGTTGATAAAAATCTATTTACTATAGCTATTCCTGTTATGTATATTCTTTCTGTATTCCAAATTTTTGATGGATTGCAGATTGCATTAGCTGGAATATGTAAGGGAATTAAACAAACAAATATTGTATTGTTTGCAAATTTTGTTGCTTATTGGTGTGTATCTATTCCTTTAGGTTGTTTTTTAGCTTTAAAATTGAAATTTAATTTGATTGGTTTTTGGTTAGGTTTGGTATTTGCTGCTATTATCTTGTGTTCTATAATGATTTATAAATTAAAAGTTTATTATGTTAACACATACAAAAAACAAGAACTCTATGAAGGTTCTTGTTAATCTTCTATTTGGATAAATGTATATAATAAGTAATTTAAAACATGAAAAATAATAATGTGAACATGCAACCTAATGATGCAGCACTAAATAAAAACCAAGTATGCATAACAGGATGTTGATATGACCAAATTTCTTTTAGTGTGCTAGTTGCATTGTTAATTGTTTGCATGTTTTTTCTCCGCTTAACTCTTTATTATATATACTATTTTCTACATTTATGTAAAAACAACATCACCTATTTGGTTGATTATTAATTTAGTTTAGATTATTATTGATTTATGCGAAATGTTGAATTATTGTTGCCTGCAGGCAATTTAGAGAAATTAAAATATGCGGTTAGATATGGTGCTGATGCAGTATATTTAGGTGTGGTAGATTTCAGTTTGCGAGCAATGCGCAAAGGTGAAATTATTACTTTAGAAAATTTAAAAATGGCAATAGATTTAGCACATAAGCTTGGAGCAAAAGCTTATATGACATTAAATATATTTGCTTTTAATTCTGATATAAAACATTTGGAAGAATGCATGGAAGTTATTAAAGATGCTAATCCAGATGCTATATTAGTAAGTGATTTTGGAATTTTGCGTTTGTTAAAAAAATATATGCCTGATACAGAATTGCATATTAGTACACAAACAAATATATTAAATTATGAATGTGTAAAATTTTGGCAAGATATGGGAGCAAAAAGAGTTGTATTAGCAAGAGAATTATCAATTCCTGAAATTGCTGAAATTAAAAAACAAGTCCCTGATATGGAGATAGAATGTTTTGTTCATGGTTCTCAATGTGTGTCATTTTCCGGCAGATGCTTGTTAAGTGATTATTTTACAAATGGAGAACGTAAAGCAAATCATGGTAATTGTTCTCAACCTTGCAGGTGGAGTTATAAGCTAGTAGAAAGTACTCGTCCTGGTCAATATTATGAAATTAATCAAGATGATAGAGGATCTCATATATTAAGTCCAAAAGATTTGTGTCTAGTAAAACATTTGAAAGAAATGATTGATGCAGGAGTTGATTCATTTAAAGTTGAAGGACGCACAAAAAGTTTATATTATGTTTCGGCAGTTGCCAAGGCGTATCGTAATGCGATTGATGAAATTATGCAAAATCCAAATGCTGATATGGAAAAGTATTTTCTTGAATTAAGAAAAGTTGGTAACAGAGGTTATACTACAGGTTTTGCATTAGGTGAAAATATGCCAGATAGTTACAGTTATGATATTTCTAAAGGTTTAGCCGGTGCAGATTTCTTATTTGAATTTAGAGGTAAAAATAAATATTCGGATATCGTTTTTGAATCGGCCCAAAATGATGATTTGTATTTTGTAAAAATAAAAAATAAAGTATTATTAAATGATGAAGTTGAGATAATTACTCCAAAGGAACAATTTGTTGCAAAAATTCTTGAAATATTAGATGAGAAAGGCGAAAAACTTGATGTTGCAAATACAAATGCCGATGTATATTTAAAACTTGATAGGGCGCCTTTAGATTATGAAGTTGCATTGGCAAGAACTATAGGGATAAAAGAGCATGTTTCTTAAACCGGATTATAATTTAAAAAGTATATATGATATTAATCTTGAAGAATTGGAATCAACTGGGATAAAAGCAATGTTATTTGACTTAGATAGCACATTGATGGCGTCTAAATCTGGTGAATATAGTGAAAAGATGTTGAACTGGTTAGATAAAGTTAAATCAAAGTTTTTTGTTGCAGTTGTTTCAAATAATAAAAATTCTGAATATATAGAAAAGGTGAAAAAAATTTCATCATTTCCATTATTATTTAATGCAGCTAAACCTGATATTAAAAATGTTAAGAAATTTATAGAAAATTATAATCTAACAGAAAAAGATTGTGTCTTGGTTGGAGATCGTCCATTAACAGATATATTGTGTGGTAAAAGGCTTGGATGTAAGACTATTCTTGTAGATTCTATTACTGCAGATACCGAAGCTCCAATTGTTAGATTTGTTAGAAAATTAGAAAGAATTAGTATTCGTAAGTAACAAGATTTAAATCAAAAGATTGAACTTTTGATGATATTTAGAACTGTTACAAAATATAAACTTGCTAAAACCCTTATATATAAGGGTTTTTTGCTGAAATATAACAAAATTTGTCATAATGTTGTGTTTTTTGCCTTAAAGGTAAGATTATGTTATTATCATATAAGGTAGGCAGTTATATTTTGGGAAATACATTAAATAACTGATACACTTTTAAAAGAGCTTTAATATAATGTTGTTATATAACTTATTAGATGGGTGGGAATAAAGTGAACACAAATTATTATAGGAATGAGAATTGGGTAGATAATACATTCAGTAAACGTGGGAAGTGGGTATTGTCACTTCTTGCTGTTGTGTTTTCTGTAGGTATTATTGCCGGAGGTTGCGGAGTCCTTCAAAATATTGGAGGGAATAATGCTACAGCTCCAGATGCTGTACCTACTCCAGCTCCTGTTGAAGAAACAGCAGCTACTCCGAAAGAAGAAGTAAAGGTTCCGGATAAAAGTAGTGTCGATATTGATGTAGATTCAAATCAAGCAAGCAGCATGGTGTCATATGATGTTGCATCTGTTGGTAGAGCTGATCCGTTCATGCCATTAGATGAAATAAAAGCTTTTGAAAATGCTAGAAATTCAGCTATTGCAGAAGCAAATGAACATAATGCTAAGATTGCAGAACTAGAAAAATTGAAAGATGTAGTAATTCGTCAACCGGATGATACAAGTCCATATAGTTTTAATCTACCGGTACCTCCTACATCTTTAGCTCCAGCAACAGCTGCAGCTGCAAAAATTACAAGAACTAAAGTTGTTGGTATTATGTACAACAAAACTAATCCTTCAGCTATTATAAATGTTGATGACAAAGATTATTTAGTTCGTCAAGGTGATAAAATTATTGGACAAGAATATAAAGTTGTTCAAATAAATCCTTCTTGGATAACAGTTAGTTTGGGTTCAAATGTTTATTCAGCAAGCATAGGTGAATTGTTCTCAAGAGATGATTTTGATAGAACTCAAAATGATTTATATAATTTGAAAAACAGATTTGGTGGTAGAAAAGGTTAAAAAAATAAAGTAATAAGCAGGAGCAAATATGAAAAGTACGATTAGAGAAAAAATTGTTGCAAGTGTTATGTTATCAGCATTCGTGATAACAAATTCATTCGCGGCATCATATGCAGTAGATAATTATGCGAATTATGATGCAGCAAGACCAGCGATTAGAAATAACGAAGGTACAGCATTAAATTTAAAAAGTGATGTAGTTATTCCTAATGCAGATTCAGTAGTAAATTTAAGCCTTAGAGATGCCGATGTTAAGCAAGTTTTAAGAATGTTTGCAGATCAGGCTGGAATGAATATTATTTTTACTTCTGATGTTGCATCTGGTGGCTCTGATTCTGGTGATGGAACTGCTGCAGCTGGCACGGTAACAATGGATTTAGTCGATATTCCATTACAAGATGCTTTAGATTTGGTTATAACAACTAATAATTTGTTCTATGATATTCAAGGAAATACATTAGTTGTTTCTACAAGTGATGCAGCTTTGTCAATGGCTTCTAAGAGTATGACATTGATTCCGGTTAAATATGTTAATGCCGGTGCTCTAGCATCTTTCTTAAATTCAAATATCTTTAAGAAAGATGGTATTAATCCTGGTCGTTCTATAAAACCTGCTGTTACTGTAAACCCTGCAACAAATGAATTAATCATTATTGGTACTGATAAAGATGTAGATATGGCAAGAAAAATTGTTGATCAGTTTGATAAGAAACCAACAATTACTACATTTAAAGTAAACCATACAACTCCTGCTGAGATGGCGAATTTGATTTGTTCTACTTTAATTCCTTCTACTATCTCTAGTGGTGCTTCTTCAGGCTCTTCTGGAGGATCTTCTGGAGGATCTTCTGGTGGTGGAGGCGGTAGATCTTCTGCTGCTTCAGGTTTTGCTGCAGGTATTCCTACTGGTTTTGCTTCTGATGAAGGCGGCTCTTCAGGTGGCGGAGGTGAAGGCGGTGCTATCTCTGTCGGCGGAGGTAAGATGGTTTGTTCTACTCAGACAGAATCTTCTGCTGATGGTTTAGCTGGGTTACCATTTATGAATTTATCAGTTTCTTATTTCCCAACTTTAGGAACAATTCAAGTTATTGGTGGTTCTGATACACAAATTGATATGATAAGAGATTATATTCTTGCTAATGATAAAAAGACTCCACAAGCATATTTGGAAGTTCAAATTATTTCATTATCAGAATCAGGTAGTAAGACTTTTGATAACACTTGGCAGTTCTTAAGTAAGAATTTCTCATTTAATGCCGGTGGTGGTAGTGGTTTTTCTACAGATCCGCAATATCCAATATTCTTTGCCGGTCATGGTTATTACATAACAGATCCAGAAAGCTGGGAAGAAGATAAAGGTGCTTATAAAGTTATTGGTAAAGTTGGAAAATGGAGTACATCACCTCAGTTAATATATTCTGTAAATTATTTGGTTGAAAACCAAAAAGGTCGTGTATTAGCAAATCCAAGAGTATTGTTAACTAGTGGACAAACTTCAACTATCGACTTAACTTCAGATTATGTATCAAAAGTAACATCTCAATATTTGGATAACGGTTCATCTTCTGGATCTTCTCAAGTACAAAGAGATTATGAAATCAAGGATGATAATGGTATTAAAGTTTCAATTACTCCATTCATCAGCCCAGATGGTTATGTAACATTAGATATTACACCATCATATAAAACTATTGCTAGTCAATTATATACAGCCGGTGAAGCTGGTGAACAAGAATTGGCAGCAACATTACTTCAAAGAAGAGATTTGGAATTAAAGGGTGTTCGTATTAAAGATGGCGAAACTCTTGTAATCGGTGGTATGATCCAAGAAACAGAGACAAAAGATGTTAAAAAGATTCCATTTTTAGGAGATATTCCTGTTCTTGGTATGTTCTTTAGAAGTACTGGTACTAAGAAAGAAAAAGAAGAAATGGTTATTATGTTAACTCCTCAAATAGTTGTTGATACTGAGGATGCAGTAACCGATGATAATATGCTATAAATATTAGTTTTTAATAGCAATTTATGATGTCAAATAGTGGAATAGTATAAAGTAAATAAATGAACGCATTAATTTTAAGATTAAAAAATAGCATAGACCAAAAGATACTTAACAGTATTGATAAAAAACTAATGGGGGATTACCATTTTGTACCAATTAGTATAAAAGATAATTTTCTATTCGTTGCTGTGTCTAAATCTTCTAATAAAGATGAAATAAATGCTATTTTGAAAAAATCATATCAACAATCTGTAAAATTTATGCTTGTTGGTGATGATGACTTAAAAGAATTATTGGGTTCATTTATGCCTACTGAAAGTATTGCAACCGCACCAACTGCAGCTGTTGATGTTCCCGGAGATGCTCCTTCAGCTAATCCTACTGCAAATTCAGCTAATACTCCTCATGGAAAATTAGGTGAGATGTTGGTTTCAAAAGGTATTATTTCAGAAGTTGATTTAATGAAAGCATTAGCGGCTTCAAAAAGAAAAAATACTCCAATTGGTTCAACATTATTTGAAATGGGTTTGGTTTCTTTAGACCAATTAAAATCTGTATTGCACGATCAAACAGGTTATGATTTAGTTTCTGCTGATCAGTTGGTTGAGCAAAAGAAATTCGTAAACATCTTGCCTGAAGATTTTATTAAAGCTAATTCAGTAATCCCAATTTCTTCAGATGGTAAAACTCTTATTTTGGGTGTTGTTAAGCCTATAAAAATGGATGTAATGAAAGAAATCATCTATTTGACAGGGCAGAATCCAAAACAATTGTTGATGACTCACTATGAGTTCCAGAACTCATTAAACACATTCTTCTCTGCTCAGAAAAAACAAACTGATGAAATTCTTGAACAGATTAAAACTGAAACTCTTGAAACTGAAGAAGAAGCAACATTATGGGAACAAGTTGACGCTGAATTACAAGATTCAACAGGTTCTGTTGCAAAATTTGTAAACCAAATTATTACAAACGGTATTGATAATAAAGTATCAGATATTCACATTGAGCCAAGACTATCTGGGTATATTGTTCGTTACAGAAAAGACGGTATGCTTCAAAAAGTTTTGGATGTTCCTGCAAAAGTTGAAACTTCTGTAATTGCTCGTTTTAAGGTTATGGCGAGAATGAACATTGCAGAAAATAGAAGACCTCAGGATGGTACGTTCTCAATATCTTATAAAGATTGTTCATACGACTTCCGTATTAACACACTTCCTGTTTCAGGAAAGGAAAAGGTCTGTATTCGTATTTTGGCACCAGCTGTATCTTTGGCATCAAATGACAAAGAAATTAAGCTTGTTGGTGCAAATGAAAAAGATATTTTAAAAGTTAAACAAATGGTATCATGTCCAAATGGTATTATTTTAACATCAGGTCCTACTGGTTCTGGTAAAACTACAACTTTGTATTCAGTATTGAAAAGTTTGAATGATGAATCAGTTAACATTACTACTATTGAGGATCCGATAGAAATTAAATTGGAAGGTATCAACCAGTCACAAATTAACGCAAAAGCGGGTATTACATTTGCATCTTGTATGCGTGCAATCTTACGTCAAGACCCTGATATTATCCTTGTCGGTGAAATTCGTGACTATGAAACATTGGAAATTGCAATTTCTGCTGCATTAACAGGTCACTTAGTATTAAGTACTGTTCACACCAACTCAGCAGCTGCAACTGTTACTCGTATGATTGAAATGGGTGCTAAAGACTATTTGGTATCTTCAACATTATCTGGTGTTATTGCGCAACGTCTTGTAAGAAAATTATGTGACGATTGTAAGGAAGAATATTATCCAACAAGGGAAGAAGCTTCTATGATAACAACAGACCCTGAAGAAATTGAAAAAATAATCAAAACTCCTATATACAGAGCAAAAGGATGTAACAAGTGTGGTTTCCAAGGTTATAAAGGCCGTTTAGGTGTTTATGAAATCATGCAAATTACAAAAGAAATTAAAAAACTTATTGCACAAGGTGCTCACGATTTGGAAATTGAAGAAAGTGCAGTAAATAATGGTATGACAACATTACAACGTTCTTGTTTGAATCATATTTTAAACGGACAAACCACTATTGAAGAATTTGTCAGAGTATTAGGTATGGCAGGCGAATAGGTGAATTATGACAGTTTTTAATTATACAGCTATAAAAGATGGAACTAGTGAGATTGTAAAGGGTAAAGTAGAAGCTGATGATTTACGTGAAGCCCGTGCTGCCGTAAAAAGATTAGGATTTACTGCAACTAGTATTGTTGAAGAACAGGCTGCAGGGAAAAAAGAAGAGAAGAAAAAGCCTACCGGTAAAATGCCTAAGTTAGGCTTATCTGAGCAAATTGATTTTACATCAACTCTTCAAATCTTGGCTGCTGCTGGTATTCCTATTATCGAATCTTTATTGTTCATTGAAAACGATGCTGCAAAATTAAAAATTAGACAGTGTGCTACAGAATTAAGACGTCAAATTATGAACGGTGGTACTTTTGCTGGTACAGTAGCAAAGTATCCTGAACAATTTGGTCAGGTTTATATCGGTCTAGTTAGAGCCGGTGAAGATTCCGGTGAATTGGAAAAAACTTTGGATCGTTTATTAGAGCTTTTGAATAAACAAGCTGCGATTAGAGGTAAGGTAATTGGTACTTTGATGTATCCGGTTTTCGTAATTTTATTGGCAGCGTTTATCGTAATCGTCATGTTAGTATTTGTATTCCCTGTATTTAAAGAAATGTTTGATTCTATGGGTATGCAATTACCTTGGATTACAAGAGTTTTAATGGAAATGGGTTTATTCTTAAAGAAAAACTGGTATGGTATTCCAATTGGTTTTGCGGCTATTGGTGCATTTATCAATTTCTTATTTAAATGGAAGCCTAGTAAGTGGAAAATTGATGATATTGTATTGAAAATTCCTGTATTATCAGATTTGATTCAGTATTCAAATTTTGCCAACTTTATTGCGGTTATGCAAGTTGCATATGACGCAGGTGTTCCGATTTTGGAATGTTTGTATTTGTCAAATTTAACATTGACAAATCATACATTAGAAACCAGGGTTGAAGAAGCAACAACAAAAGTTCAACAAGGTCAGCATTTATCTGCCGCATTGAGATCTACAAGAACTATGCCTAAGATGATTTTGTTCATGATTGCAACAGGTGAGCAATCAGGTCGTTTAGGTGATATGTTAGGTCAGGCTACAAGTTATATTGATAAGCAGTTAGATACTATTATTGATGTTATGACTAAGATGATTGAGCCTATCATGTTGATTGTAATTGGTTCTATCGTATTGGTTTTAGCAGCTGCGTTATATTTACCATTGTTCGCATCTTATATGGGTATGTAATGATCGGTAAATGGTATAAATTTATAAAAAAGACTTTGTTTTTGCAAAGTCTTTTTTAATAGGAGATAAAATTTTATGAATATAGTAATTACGGGCACAACTTCTGGTATTGGTAAAGAATTGGTAAAAATATTTTCTTCAGATGAAAATATAATATTTGCGGGTTATAGAAATAAGGATTTAATTTCAAACAGTAAAAATGTTGAACATTTTTATATTGATATGACAAATAGATCTTCTATTGTTGAGGCTGCAAATTTTATAAAATCTAAAGTTGATAAAATTGATTTGTTGATAAATGTTGCAGGTTCTGTGGTTGCAGGCCCAATTGAATTTATTGATACTAACAGATTGAGAGAACAATTTGATATCAATACATTTTCACATATAGAATTTACTCAAAACTTGTTACCTGTTTTAAAAGGTGGGAGAATTATAAATATAAGCTCAATGGCAAGTTTTGGACATTTCCCATTTATCAGTCCGTATTGTGCATCAAAAAGAGCATTAGATATATTCTTTAATGCATTTAATCTTGAAAATCATGATAATATAAAGGTTATTTCAATAAAACCTGGTGTTATAGCAACTCCAATTTGGGAAAAATCAGTAAAATCAAATAGCGAATCTTTGGATAATGTTGGGCATTATGATAAAGAAATGGAATTTATAAAGAGTAATGCTTTAAAGAATTCTAATAGAGGTTTAAAAGTAGAAAATGTTGCTAAGTTTATAAAAAAAGTAGCAATATTAAAAAATCCTAAGTCTTCATATGTAGTTGGTTTTGATGCTTGGTTTGCCAGCTTTTTATCAATATTTCCTCAAGATTTTATAAATAGTGTTATAAGGCTTGGTTTAAAATATAAATTTCGTGATAAATAAATGATTTGTACTATTTCTACCTTTGGGCTATAATATTTTTGCTATGGAAGATAAAGAAATTGATAATATATATGAATTAATAGATTCATCAAACTATGCTTTAGCTAAGGAAGCAATTTTAGATGTTTTACAAAAAGACTCTAAAGATATCGACGCTCAAAGATTGCTTGCATTATGTGAAGTAAATCTTGAAAATTATGATAATGCAAGAAAAATTTTGGAAGATGTCATAAAATATCGTCAAGAAGATGCTTTGTGTTGGTATTATTTAGGTTGTTGTTATGATAATTTGAATGATTTGATAGCTGCAAAGCATTCATATCTTCAAGTGTTGGAATTAAGACCGGAGTATCTTGATGCATATAAGAGTTTGGCTATTGTTTATATAAAGTCTGAAGAGTTTGAAAAAGCTATTGAGACAGCCAAAAAGGCTTTGGAATATTCAGGTGAAGATTATTCTGTTTATTATATTTTAGGTACAGCTTGTATGGCTGGTAAAAAATTTGAAGAAAGTGTTGAATATATTGAAAAAGCTATTGAATTAAATCCTGAAAATTTACAGTTATATAATAATTTGGGTACTTGTTATCTTACTATTGGAGATTTAAGCAAGGCTTTGGATACATATAATAGGGCTTTGAGTATTAATGATAAGGATTCATTGACTTATTTTAATATTGCTTCAATCCTTCAACTTCAAGATAAGCATAAAGAAGCATGTGAATATTTTTCTAAAGCACATGAATGTGAACCGGAAGAGGATAGTTACATTGTTGCTTGGGCTTTATCTGAAGTAAAAGCAGGTATGATAAAAGAGGCTATAGAGCATTATAAATATTTAGCTTCAGCATATCCTCAAAAAACAAATTATAAATATAATTTAGCTTGTTGTTATCAAGTTATTGGGGAATATGATATTGCAATTTCTCTATTAAAGCAATTGGTAATGTTGAATCCAAAAGCTTCAAATATATTGAAAAAATTGGCATCAATATATATTTCGATTGGACAAATATCAAATGCTAAGGAAATTTATGAAAGAATAATAAAGCAAGGTTCTACTTCATACCAATTATATTATGAGTTGGCAATACTTTGTGTAAAATCCGGTGATGTTGATCAAGCAGAGCAAGTATTGAAAAAGGTATGCAAATTGTGTCCTGAATTTGCACCGGCACATAAGGATTTAGGTGTTATATATTTGAATAAAAGATTGTTTGATTATGCAAAAGATGAATTTGAACAAGCTTATTCATATGATCCGAATAATTATTCTGTAGTTTTGGAGTATGCAAATTATCTTCATTCAACATCTGATTTTGAAAAGGCTGATGAAATGTATCAAAAGGCTCTTGCGATAGATTCAGAAAATCCTAACGCATTAGCTTTTTCAGCATTAAATAAAACACATTTAAAACAAATTGATATAGCCAAAGAACAAATAACAAAAGTTTTAGGTAAATGTTCGGATTCTGCTTTCTTATTATTTATTGCAGGTAGAATATTTCACTTAGCAGGTGATTATGAAACAGCAAAAATGTATTTGGTAAAAGCATACGAATTAGAAAAAATGCCAGATGTTCAAAATTTACTTGGACTTTGTTATTTTGAGTTAGGAAATTACGCTCAAGCTAAATCTATTTTTGAAAATATGTTAGAAAAAGCACCTTTGAATGTAAATGTTTTATTAAATTTGGCAAAATGTTATGAAAAATTGAATGATAATGATAAAGCATTGGAATGTGCTGAAAAAATAGTAGAAAATTTCCCTGAGTGTGAAGATGCTCAAGAATTAATTAGAAAATTATCGTAATTACGTATTGATTTTTATTTATTACTGATATGTTAATTTTCTTCATAATATAGTAAAAGCTTGAAAAACACTTGTAATGACTTCTTTGGAGTTTTGCAAGTGTTTTTTAATTTTAATTAACAAAAATAATGTAAATTTTTTAATTATGTATTAAACTCTCAAAAGTCTTATCAATTGTCATTTTCTAAAATTACAAAAAAATAATTGTAAAAACTTTGGCATGTACGCTCATAAAATTGCGTCAAAACCTAAAATTTATTCTATGATGAATATACAAATCGGGAATGAGATTTTGAGATGTACCATTACATAAGTTTCAATCTTTTGAACGATTAAGGTTTGTTCAAATATAGGTTATCATTTAAGTAAGTGGTAAAGTGTATTTTTGGAGGTTAGTAGAGTGTTAGAACATGGATATATTCAAATCTATACAGGAGATGGCAAAGGTAAAACAACAGCTGCATTGGGTTTAGCAATGAGAGCTTTAGGTCATGACTGGAAGGTTTTAATTATTCAATTTACTAAAGGTGATGGTGCCACTACTTATGGTGAAATTGCTTCATCTTCTAAATTTTCAGAAAATTTAGAAGTTGTTCAATTCGGAATGGATAGAGTTTGTTATTCACATAATGTTTGCTTAGATGATTATAAAGAAGCAAAAAAAGGTTGGGAATATGCAAAACAAGCTATCAATTCAGGTAAATACCAATTAATAATCTTAGATGAAATTAATATTTGTACATCTATGAATATGATAAAAGTAAGTGATATAAAAGATACTTTATTACATAAACCAGAGAATTTGGAGATAGTTTTGACTGGGCGTTATGCTCACCCTGAACTTGTTGCTTTAGCTCATTTGGTTACAGAAATGAAGCCTGTTAAACATTACTTTGATATGGGCGTTATGGCAATACAAGGTATTGAATATTAATATTTGAAATAAAAAGTTTAGGTTAATGTGAATCCTTTTTTGTTTCAGAAATGAAATAGCGGACATTTGTCCGTTTTTTTTTATTAATAGTAATTGGTGCTAATATTTAACCATTGTGGTATAATTCTTTTATGATAACTTTACAAAAATATTTAAGACAGTCCGCAACGTATAAAGTTTTTTCACAGCTTTTTATATTGTTTGCTGATTTTCTTGATACTTTGGGTAAGATTGCTCAATTGGGATTTCATGTTTTAAAGTGCATATTAAAAGGTGAAATCGAGTTTAAAGAATTGTTAGCACAATGTGACAGGTTTGGTGTTAGCTCTTTGCCGATAACATTATCAATTGTTGGCATGACTTCAATTATCGTTGCTTCGCAAGTAGCACATGAAATGGTAAAACAAGGCGGTGGCAATTTTGTTGGAATGTTAATGACAATTCTTATTGTAAGAGAAGTCGGAGCTATTATGTCCGGGTTTGCAATTACATCAATGATAGGGTCTTCTTTAGCGTCTGAACTTGCTACAATGCGAGTTACAGAACAAGTTGATGCTATTGATGTTTTGGGTGTAGATTCTATTAGGTATTTGTTTGTGCCAAGAGTTTTGTCAGGAGCTATAATGATGCCTTTTGTTGTTATTTTGGCTTCTGTTGTCGGAGTTTTATTAGGTGCTGTTACATCTGATATGTTTGCCGGATTGACTTATAGAGCTTATTTTGATTCTGCAGGTTTAGGCTTGTATATGAAAGATTTAAGCGTTTGTATTTTAAAAGCAATTGTTTTTGGTGCAACTATATCTTTAATTAGTTGTACTTGCGGATATTTTGCATCAGGAGGTGCAAAAGGGGTTGGTTTAGCGACTACGAAGGCTGTTGTTTGGTCTTTTATTGCAATTGTTGTATGGGATATGATTTTTGCAGTTTTATTTTTCTTTTAATTTATGTAAGGATATAGTTATGAGTATAGAGGTTAGAAATTTAGTTAAAACATTTGATGATAGAAAGGTTATTAATGATATATCCTTTAAAGTTGCTAATGGAGAAATTTTAGCAATTGTTGGTTTTTCAGGTTCTGGGAAAAGTACTGTTTTAAAACTTATTTGCGGTTTAATTCCAAATGACAGTGGCGAAATTATAACTTCAGAAGGCGATATTGCAATGGTTTTCCAATATTCTGCTTTATTTGATTCATTGTCTGTTGCTGATAATATTGCTTTTGCGCTTAGAGAACGCAAAGACTTGAGAAAAAAATATAATGAAAAAGAAATAAAGGATATTGTATCTCAAAAATTGGAATTGGTTGGATTAAAAGGAATTGAAAACAAATTCCCATCAGAGTTATCCGGAGGTATGCAAAAGAGAGTAAGTTTTGCTCGAGCTATTGTTACAAAACCAAATACTATATTGTATGATGAACCTACGGCAGGTTTGGATCCGATGTCTTCTACATTGATTGAGGACTATATAGTAAGTTTGAAACGTGAAATTAACGCGGCATCAATTGTTGTAACTCACCAAATGTCAACAATTACAAGAACTGCAGATAGAGTTATAATGTTATATGATGGTAAAATTGTATTTGAAGGAACTCCGGCAGAATTATTAAAACAAGACACTCCATACACTAAACAATTTGTGACCGCTTCATTAGAAGGTCCTATGAAGATGAAGGCTTAAGAATTACTATATATAAATTGAGGAAGAAAATATGAAAAATTTATTTAATGAAGATGTAATGGCTATTGATACCTATATAATGGTAAAGTTAAAAGAAAAAACTGCGCAATTAGCTGACGCTTTAGAAAAGAAAAACAGATCACCTATATCATTATCAATGGGCGCACCAACAGCTAATCCTCCAATGGTATTGATAGATAAATTAAAAGAATTTTTAACCGAAGATAATATTCATACATATTCAATTACAAAAGGTGAAACATATTTTCGTCAAGCTGTTTGTGAAAGAATGAAAAATCGTTTTGGTGTAGATCTTGATGTAAATAGTGAAGTATGTTCTTTGCTAGGTTCAAAAGATGGTTTAGCTAATTTAATTAGATTTATAATAACTCCAAGACATGAAATAAAAGATAAAGATATTATATTAATTCCAGATCCAGGCTATGCTTCTTATGGACAAATGATTCAATGTTCAGGTGGTTATGCTTATCCTATTGCACTTACAAAGGAAAATAATTATCAACCGGATATGGAGTCTGTTTGGGCAAATTTAATAGAAGAAGGTTTTGATGCTTCTAAAGTAAAAGCTGTTATAATAAATTATCCAAATAATCCATTAGGTGTTTCTGCTTCAAGAGAGTATGTACAAAGTATTGTAGATTTTTGTAAAAAACATGATATTTTGTTAATTTCAGATGCTGCATATTGCGATATTTACTTAAAAAAAAAAAAAAAACCGTTCAGTGTTTTAGAATTACAAAATGCAAAAGATGTTGCTGTAGAATTTTTTAGTTTATCAAAACCATATGCAATAACTGGCTGGAGATTAGGTTGGTTATGTGGTAATGCTGAAGTTGTCGGAAGATTTGCAAAAGGTAAATCTACAATAGATAATGGTATATTTAAGGCATTACAAAAAGCTTGTGCTTGTATAATGAATTCAAGTGAAGGGGATGAATATATCGCAGCTGGAAATATAGATTATAAAAGAAAACAAGCTATTATGGTAAAAGGTTTTAGAGAATTAGGTTGGGAATTTGAGGATTCTAATTTACCACATACAACATTTTACTTATGGTTACCAATTCCTAAAAAATATAAAACTTCATTCGAATTTTGTGAAGATTTACTTGCAAAATCTGGTATTGTAGTTGTTCCTGGAGATGCATTTGGAAAATATGGTCAAGGATATTTCAGAATATCTTTTGTATGTAGTGATGCAAAACTTCAGGAAGTTATAGATAGAATGAAAGCTGATGGTTTTAAGTTTAATTAGAAATTATTAAATAAAAAAGACCTCTTTTTTAAAGAGGTCTTTTTTTATTATTAGAATTTAAATGGATAATCGTCTTTAAATTCCCATTGATCAGCCTGTAATAATCTTGTACAATATTCAGGATGTTGTCTGCATTGAGAAATCATTTGTTGTCTGCTTGTTGCAGAATTTGTATGTCCTGCACCATAGGTTCCAAAGAAAGTATCTTTACTGCCAAAATAATTAGTTCTGTTAGTATCATCAAAACAATATAAAAATCTTTGGATATCATAACCTGTTCTATTTGGACTTTTATCTCCGTTCAAGTCGTAATTTACGTCTAAACAACCACAACCATCTCCGCAAATAAACATCAACCTTGAACCATCTTTATAATAAACAGTGTTATTATCTGAATCAACAAACTGGTGTCCGATGTATGGATCAACGTTTGTCATATACCAATTGTAGTCATTTCTAGGTCTTGGTGATGAAGGTTTCATCATATCTCTAAATGAACCTTTTTCAAGTTCCATATCCAAAATAGCATTATCCATTCGGCTATAGAAATTTTTTAATTTAGCGGTATATTCTCTTTTTGTTCTTTGGTAATGAAGTGTTGGAATTGTCATAGCTGCAACAACACCAATAATAGTCATTGTTATAAGAACTTCTGCTAAAGTAAAAGCAAATTTTTTTGAGATCATATAAATATCCTCATCTATTCCTTATCTAATTATAACATATTATATATTCGAGCTCAAGATTATAAATAATTGAAATATATCTTTATATGATATGATACATATATAAGGAAAAAACAGGAGTTAAGATGAGAATTGCAAAAAATTTAACAGAACTTATAGGAAATACTCCGATGGTTCGATTAAATAAATTAAATGATGGTTTGGCAGATATTTATTTAAAGTTAGAATATTTTAATCCTGCAAATTCAATCAAAGATAGAGCTGCACTTCAGATGATTTTAGATGCAGAAGAAGCGGGCAAAATAAATAAAGATACTGTTATTATTGAACCTACAAGTGGAAATACAGGTATTGGTTTAGCAATGATTTGTGCAATTAGAGGTTATAAGATAATTTTAACAATGCCTGAATCTATGAGTTTAGAGCGACGATTATTATTAAGTTCGTATGGTGCGGAACTTGTTTTAACTCCGGCTTCAAAAGGTATGCAAGGTGCAGTTGAAGAAGCTTTAAATCTTCATAATAATGTATATAAAAATTCATATATACCTTCACAATTTGATAATCCATCAAATCCAAAAGCACATGTTCTGACAACTTCTGAAGAAATATGGAAAGATACAGATGGTAAAATTGATGTTTTAATTGCTGGTGTTGGAACCGGTGGAACTCTTTGTGGAATTGCAAAAAATTTAAAGGCAAAAAATCCGGATTTAAAGGTTATAGCTGTAGAACCTTATAGTTCTCAGGTTTTGGCCGGTAAAAATTCTTCTGCTCATAAAATACAAGGTATAGGAGCAAATTTTATTCCCGGTAATTATGATAAATCTTTAGTTGATGAGATAATTCCTGTGAAAGATGAAGATGCAATATTTATAACTAAAGAATTACCTAAAAAAGAGGGTATATTATCTGGAATTTCAGGTGGTGCTAATGTTTGGGCTGCAATTGAAGTCTCAAAACGTATGGAATATTCGAATAAGTCCATTGTAACCATCATTCCAGATTGTGGTGATCATTATTTAAGTTGTGGAATTTGGGATTGCTAAAATAGGAGAATTTATTTTTATATGAAATTGTGTGTTTTTCAAGGTACTTTTAATCCTATACATAATGCTCATATAAGAGTTGCTGAATTTGTAATTAAACATTACAAGTTTGATAAGTTTCTTTTTATTCCTGCAGCAAATCCTCCTCATAAAAAATGTGATAATAATTTAGCAAAGCATCGCTTGGAAATGGTGAAGCTTGCTGTTGAGGATATAATTGGTGGAGAAGTTTCTGATATTGAGTTTCAAAGAGAGGGCAAATCTTATACATATATAACTATTTTGGAACTTTATGAATTGTATCAGCCGTCAGAAAAAATAAATTTTTTAATAGGAACAGATGCTTTTAAAAATATTGAATCTTGGTATGAGTTTGAAAAACTAAAAAATCTTGTGAAATTTATCGTCTTTGTTAGGGAGGACAGATTTAATATTTCAGATTATGATTATTTAAAGGATAAAGGTTTAGATTTTGAATTTCAACCTTTAAGTTTTCAAGATATATCATCAACATTTTTACGTCAAATGATAAATGATGGGCAAAGTATTAGTAAATATGTACCAAAGAAAGTAGAGGATTATATATTAGAGCATGGATTATATAAATATTAGTAAGCAAGAATTATTAGATTGGTTAAAAAATAATTTAAATGAAGAAAGATATGAGCATTCTATTGGAACCGCTGAGATGGCAGTAGAATTAGCTCAAAAATATGGAGAAAATGTTGACAAAGCATATATTGCGGGTTTATTACATGACTGTGCAAAATGTTTTTCAAATGAGCGTTTATTATCAATTATAGAATCCGAAAATTTGGATGTTGATGAAACTGAAAAATCTAATTATAAAACTTTACATGCTCCGGTGAGTGCATATGTTGCAAAAACTGAATTTGGTTTGACTGATGAAGAAGCAATTTCAGCTATCAGATGGCATACTTTGGGTAAGTTAAATATGACAAATTTTGAAAAAATTATTTATTTAGCTGATAAAATTGAGGTTAAAACACGAGAACCTGAATATGCTCAACCAATAAGAGATTGTTTAACAGGTCCAAAAGGTCTTGATAAAGCAATGTTACAGTCCTATAAAGAAACTATAAAAAGTCTTGTTGATAGAAATTTAAAAATATGTACTTTAACAATTGATATTTATAACTATTTAGAGGATTTGATAAATGTTAAGTAACTTAATAAACAAGCATTTATATTAGTTTTTCATGGTACAATTTTTCTAAAGTAGAGAGGGCAAAGATGAAATTACTTGAGATTAAGAATAATTTGGTTAAGTTATCCTATAGTGAATCTGAAAATCCCATACTTGGAAGATTTATAGTTTTGACATCAGATGTAAAATCTTATGTCGCTCAATTTGTAAATTTGAAATCAGATACAGTGAATAATTTTGCAATTGCAAGATTATTATTTACTTTTACAAATGATGGTGTTGTTGATAATTATGATGGTTCTATTCCGAGTATAAATTCTGAATTATCTTTTCTCCCTGCTGAAGAATTATTAAATCTTTTGCCTATGGAAACTCCTATAAAAGTTGGTAATCTTGCGCAACAAGATGATATGCTAAATATTGATATTTCTATGTTTGAAAGAAATTTAACAGTATTTGCAGATAAAGATTCAAATAAGGCAACATTTGTTTCAAATTGTGTAAGACAATTGTTTCAACTAAAAGAAAAAAGTGTTATTGTAGATATCAATAATTCTTTTGAAGATTATCCAAAAATTGAATTCACAAAAGATTTTAAATTACCTTTAAATGCTGAGATGATTGATTATATTTTTGAGTATGATTTGGCGGAAGTTGATGCTTCTACAAAAGCAGTTATTCAAGATATATTTTATGCCGTTCAGCAGTATATTAAGACTTTAGAATTTGAATTTTTACCTATTGATAATTTTGTTGATGTTGTTGCAAATCAATACAAAGAAATGCAAATGCCTGAGTTGGCTTTATTAAAAAACAAATTGTTAAAATATAGAGATGCTAATGTTTTTGCAAATACAAAAGAAGAAATTTTGGCATTAAAAGAAAAGTTAAGCGAGAAAAATTGTTCAATTATTAGTTTAAAAGATATTCATGAATCATTACAAAAAGAAGTTTTGTCATTTATTCACAAGACAATTAGTTCTTTTGAAAATTATATATATTTCTTTGTGCCTTTAACAGATGGAAATTCAGATAAAAAGTTGTTAAAACAATTTATAAATCATAATCATGTATTTACTACATTATTGACTAACAGTTCTTATAAATATGCAGCTGAATTGAAGCATTGCGCACAGAACATGATATTGTTTACCCCTCAAACAGCAAGTAACGATTTTGCTGCGTATAATACGTTTTTAAATAAATTAAATTATGATGAATGTATTGTGTATGGAAAATTAACACAAGCTATTCCATTTATTGTTGATATGTCAGATTTAGATTTAGATCTTACAAAAGATGATGTTCTAGGTGAGAAATATCAGTTTGTACCAAAAACAGAAGATACTATATTAGTAAGAATTGATGAAAATGGCAATAGAATATTAATGGATTCATCTTTTGTTCCTGTAGATGAAGAAGCAACAGAAGGTAGTAAAGATAATGAAGCCGTATCGGATAGTGTTTCTGTAGAAGAAAATAATGAAGTTGTTAATTCAAATGCTTCATCTATTCCAGAAATTGTGCAACAACCAATAGAAGTTGTTGATGCACCTGTTCAACCTCAAGAGATTGTTGCTGAACCATCTATAGAATCAGATAGTATATCTGATAATATTGTGGATGATGTTCAAGCTCCTATAGAGGAAGAAATTATAATGCCTCCAGTTTCTGAACCTGCGATAGTTGAACCTGTTGCAAATGTTTTGGAAGAAGATTTAATTGAAGAACCTTCTGTTTCAGAATCTGATTTAGATATAGATGCTTTATCTTATGAAAATCAAGGTCCTGCAGTAAGTGTAGGTGACCTTCAGGAAAACGATTTGGTTGAGGCTCCATTAGAACATTCTCAAGACGAATTTTTTGAAGAAGCTGTACCATTAACTGAAGATGATTTGAATTTTATAGAAGATAATCAAATAGGACAGACTGATATTATTGAGGAAGATATAATATCTGAACCTATATCTGAGGATTTAAGCTATCATCAATCATCTTACGTTGATGAAAAACCTCCTGTAATGCCAGTATATCCTGCTGGTTCAGAAGATTTGGGCGATGATAATGGTACTGATTTTAACCAAGGTGATAGCGTAACTCACCCAAGATATGGACGTGGTGTTATTGAAAAAATTATCAAGTATGGTAATAAAACACTTTGCTCAATCTCTTTTGAAAACGTAGGAAGAAGATTATTAGATCCTACAATTTCAGAACTAACAAAAGCATAGTTGTTATTTTCTTAAATTTGATGCACCTTTTAAATAAACATATTGCGGAGTGAAATTTTCTTCGCAATTGATAACTATTAGTATTCTAAGACACATTTTTAAAGAATTAGGAACATCAAGTTCATGAAAGCACATCATAGCAACATTATTCCAGCCTCTTTCTTGTCTTGGAAATTTTGCAGGAAATGCAGCATTCAAATCTGATGTTGTTGTAAAGATTACGTGAGAAATTTTATTGGTATCATTAATATTATTAATTTCAATCATATTATCTAATAATGTTAATGTTGCTTCTTTTAAAGCTTCTGGAGTATTTTCATCAACCGTAATTGCTCCGCGTATTCCTTTTGTAATCATTTTATTTTTTTACTCCGTTGTACCAATCTTTTGCAAGCATTTCGCCTTTGCCCTCAGGTTTTATTTTTATTAATCTTAATAAGCCTTTTCCACAGCCCATATCAACCCCTTCTTTTGAGTGTGAACAAATTTCACCTATTGGGGCATTGCCATCTATTGGCATAGCTTCAATAACTTTAATTATTTTGTTATTGTAGTAAAAGTATGCGCTAGGACATCTGCAAATTCCTCTAACAAGGTTATTTATTTCAGTGTTTGATTTTGTCCAATCAATTAGACATTCTTCTTTTGTTAATTTATTTGCCATGCAAAGTCCATCTTCACATTGTTTTTGAGGTGTTAATGTCCCATTTTTTAAACCGATAAGTGTTTGGGCAATCATTTCAGGAGATTTTTGTCCTATTTCTTCCCATAATTGTTCGCAATTCATTGTTTCAGAAATAGGTATAACTAATTTTTGACAGATGTCTCCACAATCCAGTCCTAGTTCTGTTATCATTGTGCAAATACCGGTTTCTTTATCTCCGTTTATTATTGCTCGTTGAATAGGATTTGCGCCTCTATATTTTGGTAGTAATGATGCGTGAAGATTAATTGTTTCGTATTTTGGAATATCAAGAACTTCTTGTGATAGTATTTGTCCAAAAGCAAAAGTTACAAAAAAATCCGGTTCTAAAATTTTTAATTCATTTTGAATATCAGGTTCTTTTCGTATTGATTTTGGTTGGAAAACTTTAATGTTATTATCTATTGCATATTTCTTTATAGGTGACATTTGAAGCTTATGTCCTCTTCCGGCTGGTTTATCCGGTTGAGTTACTACGGCAAGAACTTCAAAATCTTTTGAATTATGTAGATAATCTAATGATTTTAATCCGATATCAGGAGTTCCAAAAAATACTATTTTAATCATTATTTGCTATTTCTTCCTCTAATGCTTTTTCTTCAATTAATAAATCTGGATCTAAATTTGGTAAATTGTATTTTTTTAATACTTCTTCAGTTTCAAATCTATTCATACAGTGATCAATAAATAAAATACCGTCTAAATGGTCATTTTCGTGTTGAATGGCTCTAGCAAGTAATGAACCGTCTTTTGCTTCTAAAACAAATGATTTTCCATGTTCATTAGTAGCTTTTACCATAATGTTTTTATAGCGTTTAACATCTGTGTATGCTTCAGGAAAGCTAAGGCAACCTTCATTACTTTTTACAGCACCACTTTTTTTGATGATTTTTGGATTGATGAAAACAATAGGGTTTAATGGTTCGTTATTTGTAGATACATCTATTACAAATACTCTAACGTTTTCACCAATTTGTGGAGCTGCTAAGCCTACTCCATTTTTTGCATACATTGTATCTAATAAATCTTGTACTAATTCTGTAATTTTTTTTGAAACTTTATGAACTTCTTTTGAAGGTTGTCTTAAGGTTTCTTCTCCATATTTTAAAATTTTTCTTACAGCCATAATTAACCTTTCACTTTTATATTTCTATCATTTTACTATAAATAGTTAGCCTTTGCAATTAATAAATATTCAACTAAGCTAGTTTTTTTTACCAAAATATGTTATAATTCTTTCTGGTTACTATGCAAGTGGGGCTTTAATGAGAAAATTTATTGTTATTTTAGGGTTGGTTATCGGATTAATATATAATTTTAATTTGCAAGCATATTGTAGTAATAATAATGATGCTGCAAGATTACAAACAATATCTTCGATTGGAACATTAGCAAACTCACATAAAAATGAAGAAGCGTTGGCAAAATGTAATGAGGCTTTGAAGTTATATCCTGAAGATGTCGAGTTGTATTATTGGAAAGCAACAATTGAATTTAATTTGGAAGAATACGAGCAAGCTTTAAAAGATTATGATAAAGCAATAGCTATGAAGCCCGATGCTTCTGATATTTATGTTATGAGGGGTATGGTAAAGTCAGTTATAGGTGATCGTGATGGTGCAATGGCTGATTATAATCATGCTATAAAATTAAATCCAAAAGATAGTTCTGCATATACAATGAGAGCTTGTTTGAAAGTTGATTTGGGTGATTTGCAGGGTGCAAATGATGATTTGGAAATTTCAAACAAGTTATTTGATGAAATGGAAAAACAGAGTAAAACTACCTCACATTAATGAATTTATGAACTTGAGGAATTAGTCTTACATTTTTGTAGTCAGATGTAAATTTGTCTAAAATTGAGTTACAAAACTCTGAAGTTACAGCCATTTGATTTTCTATCATTTTTGGTTGTAATACGAGTTCAAGATTGTATTCTTTTGCTATATTAATACAATTTTGAATTTCTGAATCTGTAATATTATTATCAAAAACAATTTTTGCAAAAGTTGGAATATTATTGCAGTTTTTGAAAAAGTTTTTATGTTCATTGAAAGTATTATTGCCTGTAGAACTAGGTAATTTGATATCTGCAGCAATTATATCAATATGATTTTTAATTATATTTAGTTGATTAGATAAAGTTGCATTTGTTTCTAAATATATTTTGATATTATATTTTTTTACAAGCGGGAGAAATTCTTTTAAAAAATCTACAAATAATAAAGGTTCTCCTCCGGTTAAAGATATTGAATGAAATGTATCTAGATTATATTCATTTGAAATTTTTTCGAATAGTTCGGTAGGTGAGTATTCATATGCGTTATCGGTACTAAAATCAGTATCGCAATATTTGCATTTTAGATTACAAGCACAAAATCTTATAAATAATTGTTTATAGCCAATTACTGGGCCTTCTCCTTGTATGGAAGAAAAAATTTCTTTTATTTTAGTTTTCATTCATTAAGTTCTTTCTCAAATCTTCTGACGATAAATTTTTTAGCTTTTTATAAAGCTTAATTTCATCATCTGATAAAGTATGAGAAAATTCAATACTTACTGTAATAATTAAGTCTCCAATTTTACCATTCTTTTTGATTCCTTGGTTTGCAATTCTGAATTTTTGACCGGAAGAAGTGTTTGGTGGAAGCTTTAATTTTATTATTCCATCAAAAGTCGGTATTTTTATTTCTTCTCCGAGTGCAGCTTCAAATGGGCTAATTGGTACGTTATAATAAATATTTAATTTATCAAAATTGATTTTTGTTTTAGTTTCAATTTTTATATTTATATATAGGTCTCCATTTTGACCTCCATTTTTTCCGATGCCGCCTTCGTGTTTTAATCTTAGCTTAGCCCCATCTTTTATACCTTTGGGTATTGTAACTGTAATTTTTTTTCTTTTTGATACTTCTCCTGTGCCATTGCAATTTGGACATTTGCCACCATTTATAAATCTGTGTCCAAGGCATTTTGGACAGGTTTGAGTGGTTAGGATATGTATAATTCTTTTGCTTCCTGTAATTACTTCTTCTGGGGTGATTGTTATATCGGTTGTAATGTTATCACCTTTTTTAGTTTTTTTGTTTTCTTTTGTTCTTTGGTTTTTCTTGAATTTTGTGCTCCAATATTTGAAAATTTTTAGAATAGAAAATTGTGATCTGGTTTTTGTTTTTGGGGTTTGAGTTGTTGTGGAAGTTGTTGTTTTTGTTGTATTTTTATTGTTTTTTGAGGTGCTATTACGATATTCTTCTTCAGCTTTTTTAGAAGAAGTTGTTTGTTGAGTGTTTTTAAATATCCCATTTAGAATGTTATATTGTTCTCTTTTTTGCGGATTTGATAGTGTTTCGTAAGCTTGTGTTATTTCTTTAAATTTTTCGATTGCTTCTGGGGTTTTGTTAATATCGGGGTGAAATTTTCTTGCTAATTTTCTATATGCAGTTTTTATTTCTACAGTTGTTGCATCTGTAGAAATTTCTAATATTTCATAGTAATTTTTTAGATTGTTTCGAGACATATAATTTATCTAATGATAAATTATAAAATTTCAACATCTCTATATTACTTAGATAAAATATCTTTTCTATATTTCATACCATCAAAAGTGATTTGAGAAAGCTCTTCATAGAGGTTGTTTTTGGCTCTTGATAGGGTTCCTGCTAAATTGGTTATTATAAAGGCAGGTCCTTTTTGTGTTAAATAATTTTGATTTGTTGATAGTTTTGTATTTATAAAATCAAATTTACAATCAAAAGCGTTAATATTTTCAAGACCTTTAATTGTTTTGTTATTTTGTCGGGCTAAAATTGTTGCCGCAACAGATGAATAATTGTTTGTTTTTATCGTTTCGTATTCATCAGCAAATAACCCTTGAATGCAGGCTAAGAATATATTTATGAGGTTATCGTCGATTAGGTTTAGGACGGCTCTGGCATCAAAATCTTGTAAAAACGGTTTGAATTCATTTACATAGAATTTGTCTTCACCTGTAATTGTGCATTCTATACCTAATACGCCTACATATGGAGTTCCTTTTTTGTCAAGTGCTGTTATGGTATTTTTTATAATATTGTCAACTCTTGATAGTATAGTTTCTGAAATTTTATAGTCAGGAGAAAAGCAACCCATTCCAGGTGTATATATTCCACCTTCACCGTCTTGCATAAATTTATAATTTCCAACAGTTGTAATTGGGATTGCACTATACCCATCTGTAATATAATAAATAGTAAAATTATGTCCAAATACGAATTCTTCAATTAAAACACTAGTTTCGTTTCTTGAAAATAATGTATCAAGAAATTCTTTTGCTAAATTTATTGTTGGACATACTAATCTGTCATTTATATTATCATATTCATTACATTTAATCGTTAACGGAAAATTTGCAGAGGTTAAAAATTCTTCTGCTTGTTGTAATTTATCAAATATACCAAACTTGGAAGTTTGAGCGTGTATTTTATATAAAAATTTTTTCCCTATAGAATTATTTAACGCAATATTGCAAGCTGTTTTTAGTGGACCAAAAATATTTTGTCCGTTTGATTGGAAAAAAGAAACAATATCGGCTTTAAAAGCTTTATTTGATACTGGAATTGTTAATAAAATGTTCTTTTCAAGTGCAAACTTAAGTAATTCTGTATAATCATCTTCTCTAATGTCTATATTTTTAAAATATTCACAATGGATAGAATTTCCAGGAGCAGCATATATTTCTCCTATATTTGGAGTTTTTGCTAATTTTTCTGCAAGTGCAGATACAACAGCACCTGAACCAATTATCAGAATGTTATTTTTATTGCTCATAATTAGATTATACTACATAATTTGTATGATTTTTGTTAATTTATTTTAAGAAATTTCACTGTGCTATGTTATAATTATGACAAATAAAAATATATAATTAAAAGAACAATAGTAGAAAGGTTAGTATAAGATGGCAAGTTTAGTTAATTTTTTATCAAATGTGTTTCAATCTCCTAATGTAAACACTACTTCCCCTGTTGTTCGACAATCACAAAATTATAGTCCGTATAGTAATAATCCGTTTGTTAATTATAACGGAAATAGGTACAATCAATATTATGCTCAAAATAAGCCTGTAAAAGGAGGGTATTTTGCCGGTTATTATAACGGTAAACAAAATATTGTAGGGCGAAGATTATTTATTGAGGTTTAAGACAATAAAAAGCTCCGAAATTTTCGGAGCTTTTTTATTATGATTTTAATAATCCATTGTCCAGTTTTTAATTTGAATATATGTTAGACAACCTGTCATAACATCTGCATTTTTACATTTTCCGAGTATTTCGTCTTCCTCAGGGTCTTGTCTATTAATTACCCAATTGTCAACAATTCTACCTTTTTTAGTTACATAAAATACAAAGTAATCTCGGCCTAGAATGTTTGGCTTTTCAGCTCCATTAACATCGACGTAAAATAAGCCCATAGACGAATCACCATCACCAAATATGCCACTTGCTACAACTTTATATGATAATAAAACTCCATTTTTTAGTTTAACGGTTGTCATCTCGCCTTCTTCTTTTCCTGGAATTCTATTTAAAACTGCCATATCACTTAGTCTTTTATATGTTTGATCCCAGCATTCAGCCGCAGTATCACATTTTTTTACGATAGAAAAGTTTTTATCAACCATTAAAGAGGCTTCAGTTTTAAAATCTGTATCGGATAAATCTTTTGTCTTTTTTGATACTAGTTGATCTGTAGCAAGTTGTTGAATTGAACCAACTGTACTTTTTAACTGAGTAGTTAGCATTCTTGCATTAATATTATTTAAAAGACTTGGTATAGATAAAGCTGCAATAGCTCCTATAATTCCAAGTGCAACTAGTAATTCTGTTAACGTAAACGCTCTTCTATTATGATTCATATAATCTCCTTTTTGAGTTTTAATTTTCTTCTAAGTAATTAGGATTATATCCAGATAAAATAACTAAATCAGTACAAGCCAAAGGTGTACCTTGTTTGCATTTGTTTATAACTTCTTGCTTGTCGTCGCTGTAGTCAATAGGGTCACCTATATGTACGCCACTATTTAGGTCCGAAACTTTTGCGATTTCTATTTCAAACATATCAACACCAATGATATTTGGTTCTTTAGCTCCGTTTAGGTCGATAGAGATTAGTGCAACAGGTGTACCGGAGTGTTTTGGTCCTACTGCATTTCTTCCTTCTGTTAATATTGCCAGACCAACTCCATTTTTTAATATCGCAGATGCATTGTAAGCACTTCCTGCAATACCTGCTTGGTATGCGCCACTAATAGCTTTATAGCCTCCGGTTGGAAAATAAATGATCTCGTGTTTCCCTTCAACTTTAACAGGATCAAGGGAATTTAAAAATTCTACAGGATTTTGGTAGATGTTTGTATCGGCTAAATCTTTTGCTCCAGTTCTAACTAATTCATTTTGAATAGCGCTTGTAACATTTGCTAGTGTACTTTGAAATGCTGACATCATGGCCTTATTATTTGTATCTTTTATTAATCCTGGTAGTACAAGCATTGCAAGAACACCTGCAATGGACAATGCTATAAGAACCTCGGATAGAGTAAATCCATCCTTTTTTATCTTAATCATAAACCAATCCTCATTATAATATATTCTTATTTTAACATTATTTTGTAAAAAGTTCAATCGCCTTGACTGAATATTTTGAGCAGGTTAAAATCAAAGTGTATATAAGGTGAAGGGAGTAGAAAATGACAAATATACAAGTTTCACAAGAAATTCAAGAAAAATGCTGCGTAAGACGCGGTGTAAAAGGAGTACCTGCTCCAATTCCTCAAGAAGGAGAATGGACTAAATGTAAAGAAATAAAAGATATTTCTGGTCTTACTCACGGTTGTGGTTGCTGTGCACCTCAACAAGGTACTTGTAAATTAACTTTGAACGTTAAAGATGGCGTTATTCAAGAAGCATTAGTTGAAACTATTGGTTGTTCCGGTATGACTCATTCAGCTGCTATGGCTGGTGAAATTCTTCCAGGAAAAACTATTTTGGAAGCATTAAATACAGACTTAGTTTGTGATGCTATCAACGTTGCTATGAGAGAATTATTTTTACAAATCGTTTATGGTAGAACTCAAACAGCTTTCTCTGAAAACGGTTTACCAGTTGGTGCTGGCCTTGAAGATTTAGGTAAAGGTTTATGCTCAATGTGTGGTACAATTCACTCAACTAAACAAAAAGGTGTTAGATATCTTTCATTAACTGAAGGTTATATCTTAGAATTAGGATTAGACAAAAATGATGAAGTTATCGGTTATAAATTCGTTAACTTAGGAAAAGTTATGGATGCTATTAAAGCTGGTGTTGATCCTAAAGAAGCTTACGAAAAGAATATTGGTACTTACGGTAGATTTGCTGATGCAGTTAAAACTATCGATCCAAGAAAAGAGTAGTTGTAGGAATTTTAATTAAAGAGGAAAAATAATTATGGCAAATTTTGAAGGAAAAGATAGACGTGAATCTACTTTGAAAAAAGTTTTACCAGAATATGGTTTCAAAAACTTAGACGAAGCACGTGAATTATGTTTATCAAAAGGTATTGATGTTGATGCGATTGTTAAAGGTATTCAACCTATCGCATTTGATAACGCATCATGGGCATATACATTAGGTTGTGCTATCGCAATCAAAAAAGGTATTAAAGATGCTGCTGAAGCTGCTGAAGCTATCGGTATCGGTTTACAAGCATTTGCAGTACCTGGTTCAGTTGGTGATACAAGAAAAGTTGGTCTAGGTCATGGTAACTTAGGTGCTATGTTATTAAGAGAAGAAACAAAATGTTTCTGTTTCTTAGCTGGTCACGAATCATTTGCAGCTGCTGAAGGTGCTATCGGTATTGCTAGAAATGCTAACAAAGTTAGAAAAGAACCTTTAAGAGTTATTTTAAACGGTTTAGGTAAAGACGCTGCTTATATCATTTCAAGAATTAATGGATTTACATCTGTAGAAACTGAATATAATTATAAGACTGGTGAATTAAAGGTAGTTAAAGAAACTCCATTTTCTGATGGTGAAAGAGCAAAAGTAAAATGCTATGGTGCAGATGATGTATCTGAAGGTGTTGCTATTATGATTAAAGAAGGTGTTGATGTTTCTATTACTGGTAACTCAACTAACCCAACTCGTTTCCAACACCCAGTAGCTGGTACTTACAAAAAATGGTGCTATGAAAATGGTAGAAAATACTTCTCAGTAGCATCAGGTGGTGGTACTGGTAGAACTCTTCACCCAGATAACGTAGCTGCTGGTCCAGCTTCTTATGGTATGACAGATACTATGGGTAGAATGCACGGTGATGCTCAATTCGCAGGTTCTTCTTCAGTTCCTGCTCACGTAGAAATGATGGGCGTAATCGGTATGGGTAACAACCCAATGGTAGGTGCTACTGTAGCATGTGCTGTTGCTGTTTCTCAAGCTATGAGCAAGTAGTATAAATTTTATATTTATATAAGTAAAAAGACCTTTGTTAATTTAACAAAGGTCTTTTTTATAGCAAAAATTTATATTTTTAGATTTTATTTATTATAAATATAAGGATCCCGTGATGCCATTGATTGGAATTTTAAAACCAAGATTTAATATAAAAAACATAAAACCTGCTGAGTTAGGTTGGGTAAGACCTGATAAATCAATAGTTTTTCAATCATGTGATGTTGCACAAAAATATGCAAAAAATAGAGTTATCCAGGCTTTGAAAAGTAAAGAAGCTTTTGAAAGAGGTTTCCTTTTAAAGGATAACATTATTATTTCTGAAATAAATGGTGATAATTCTCGCATAGTGTTAGAAGATCAGTTACCTAAGATGGATTTTAAAGATTGTGATTTTGTGCATGGTCATCCTGATATTTCAGAGTTTGGTACAACTCCTGTTAGTCTGGAGGATTATTTAACATTTTTAGGTTTAAATTTAAATAAAATGGTTGCTTATAATAAAGAGGGGCAGTTTTCTTCTATAGAAAAAGTAAAGTCAAAGTTTTATAAGTTTTTACCTAAAAAATTAGTGAAAGTATTGGAGTTTGTGCAAAATGTTGGTAAGGGTTCAATTGCAGTTTCAGAATATGCAAAAATGTGGTCAAAGTTATTTCCAAATGATTTGCAGAAAGTCGTAGAAGTATTGATTCACTCTAATCTAGATAATGAATTATTGGCAGATAGGAAACTTGCTCATTTGGGGAAAATGATACAATCTAATCAAGAATTGATGGATTGTATTAAGTTTAAAACCTATGAAGTGTTGGGGAATAGTGATACTCCAATAAAAGCTATAGATAACTTTTGGAAGACTAATTCAAAACGTTTAGGGTATAAATATTCAACTGATTTCTCAAACTTAAAGGAATAATTTAATTTTTATTCCGTCTAAAAATTAATTGTAAAGTTTAAAATATCAATATTACATGATTTTTAAATAAAGTGTATATACTTAAAATATAAGATTTACACTGGTTTAAGAATTGTTAATAACATTACAAATAAATAGGCAATTCTTGTTCATGAAAAACGTTTATATATATGTAAGGGGAATGCAAAAGACATTCAGGGGAAAATAAATAATAAAAAGTAATATAAAGGATATTTAAAAAAGTTTTTTTTATACTCTCTCTCTCTTAATATCCTCGTGTTTATTTAATGTTGCCATAATCTGGCAACTTTTTTTTTGCTGTTTTGTAATATGTATTTGTAATTTATGATACAATTATTTTTATGAATTCATTATTTGATTTTGATAAAACATATGGTGTTGTTTTGGGTACTGATGAAGCAGGAAGGGGACCTGCTGCCGGAGGTGTTTTTGCAGCTGCGGTTTATTTTCCAGAGGTATCAAAAGAACTTATTATTGATTTAGATAAATTAAATGATTCTAAAAAACTTAATAAAAAAACTAGGGAATCTTTATACGATATTATTTTGAATAATTCTATTAATTCTATTGTTTGTATAGAAGTTGAAGAAATAGAAAAAATAAATATTTTAAATGCTTCATTAAAGGCTATGAAGCTTGCTTGCGAAGATGTTATTAAAAAGGCTGAAATTAAAAATTTTATAACACTTGTTGATGGTAATAAATTAATCAAAAATTATGCTTATGCTCAGAAATATGTAATAAAGGGCGATGCGCATTCTGCTTCAATAGCTGCCGCAAGTATTTTGGCAAAAGTTACGAGAGATAGGTATATGGACGTTTTATCAAAAGAGTTCCCTCAATATGGTTGGAGTAATAATGCAGGTTATTTAACCAAAGAACATCTTAATGCTATTGATAAATTTGGTTTGACAAAATACCACAGACCGTCTTTTTTAAAAAAACATTTTGAAAAACAATTAAGTTTATTTTGATTATTTATATATAGTATTACCTATTTTTACGCTTGTGACGTAAATTGTTTCACAAGAACCGTTACCTCGATCTCCCTCGCTTCCTGTATCTGTTCTTGACATGCTTGTTTTGTATAGAAGTTTTTTACCACTTGGTGTTACATATGCTATATCTACAAGTTCACCTTCTATTTGAACAATGTCCCACTGTTTAATTTTAATCATGGCTGCCATAATATTTCTATTTGCAGGAATTATGTGTGAATGAGCCCAGTGTGATGTTGCATATTGTATAGAAACTGGGGTTTCTCGGCTTTTAAATTCAGTCCATAAAACTCTTGAACCGGTGATTTCTGTTTTTGCACTATAACTTTTAAAGTATTTATCATAAAATTCTTTATCACCTAATTTGCCCCAAGTTGATCCAAGATCATAAAGTGCAGTACTGTCAAAAAAACTTTCTTTAAAAAGAAAAGTATAATTGTAAGCAACGGTTAAGCCTGATAATTTGTAATGAGCTTGGGGAATAAGACTTACTTTTTTATTGTTTATAAGTGATTTATATATAAAAGTTTTGTTTTCTTGTTCTTCTTTTGTGTAATTATTTTGTATAGGTTCTAGTTCTGAATTTATTGGGGTATTATCGTATTTTGAAGGGATAGCTATTCCAAATTTTAGCCAATATCCAATCCAACCCCTAAAAATAAATAACAGTAATAGATATACAATAAAGCAAATTTTTGCAATTTTTTCTTCATTTGCAATAACGTCTTTGTATAAGCGAGCATCAATTTCTGCTGTGGTTGAGTAATTAAAAACCTGTTCCATTACTTTATTTTACAACATTTATTTCAAAAAGCCTACTAGTAAAAATTTTTATGTTTATTACAATTTGTTAATAATTTAGTAAAAAAACTAAAGTTTATTTTGCTAATGTCGATAAATAATTTGTAATCAGAAAGTCTATGGAGTAAGTAAATATTATGTTAAAGAAGATAACAACACCATCAAATAACAGATGCGAAAGTGTTGAATTAATATTAAGAGGAGCAAAAAAACGCCGTATGTTGGCGTATTCAAATGCTGCTATGATAAATTCAGATGCAGGTATCAAGGCTAATATTGCCGTAGTAAAATAACTAACCTATCGAATAAGAAGAAAAGAGAGTATATAAATAATGCCGGAGCTAGTGTGCACCCGGCCTTTTTATTATGTATTTTATCTTAGTCTTCTAATTTATCTAAGATAAATTTACCTATTTTTCCATCCCTGAAATCTCTAAGTATATATACGGCAGTTCTTTCTCTATCGGTTGAACCGCCTGTTAATAACCAATTCCTTTCAAGTGCAATATTATCAATGTTTAATTCTTTGTCTTCCGGTAATTTATAATATTGTCTAAATATTTCAGCTTGTTTTGTATCAAGCATATTTAATAATTCTTGGGCAACTATTTCATTAGAGTATGCATTTTCTGAAATAGAATTTACAAAAGCAAGTTTTTTAGCCTTATCTTGATCTTCTTGTTTCATTGGAATAATACCTGGAGTGTCAAGAAGTTCTAGTTTTGGGTTAATTCTAACCCATTGTTGTTGTCTTGTTACACCGGCTTTTGCTCCTGTTTTAGTTTTTGATGAGCGGGTTAATTTGTTTATAATACTTGATTTCCCTACATTTGGCATTCCTACTACCATAACTCTTGCGGGTCTTCTTAATAGTCCTTTTGCCATAATTGCCTGAATTCTTGGTTCTGATAATTCTATTGCTTTATTTACAATATCTTTTAAATCTTTAGAATTTTTTGCATCAGTAGGAATAACCGGATATCCGCTTTTTTCTTCTAAGTATTTTATAAATTTTAATAATTCTTGTTTTTGAGTTAAATCTGCTTTATTTAGCAAAACTAAACGAGGCTTTTGACCTAAAAGCCTCGTTATGTTTTCATAGCAACTTGATAATGGTAATCTCGCATCAAGAACTTCAATTACGGCATCCACTAAAGAAAGTTGTTCTTTCAACTTTTTTTCTGCTTTTGCAATATGTCCTGGATACCAGTGAATGTGAGTCTTATCTTTTTTCAATTTTTTCCTTAATACGAGTTGCTTTACCTGAACGTTCTCTCAAATAGTATAGTTTTGCACGTTTAACATCACCACGTCTGATAACATTGATTTTATCAATTCTTGGAGAGTTAATTAAAAATACACGTTCAACACCAACACCTTGGAAAACTTTTCTTACAGTAATTGTTTTATTTAAACCAGAACCGTGCATTTTGATGATAGTACCTTCAAATGCTTGGATTCTTTCTTTGTTACCTTCAACGATTTTAACAAAAACTTTTACTGTATCGCCGGCATTTAGATCAGGAAGATCTTTGCCTAAATAATTTTTTTCTAATTCATCAATGATAGGGTTATTCATCTTTGCTTTCCTTTATATTTCTAATCCATTACTATAAACTGTGTAATTCCTTTATCGGTGTTTTAATAACTTTTCCACACAAAGCTCACCGACGCACGTTCGTATCATAAATGGTATAATAAATATATTTATTTTGCAAGTAAGGGTTAAGTTTTGTAATAAGTTGATTGAAAAGGTTTTTTGATTTTATGTTATATTAAGTTTATGGGACAAGATTATAAAAAACTTTTGAATAAGAAAAAGAAAAAATATTGCGATATAAAGACTATGGGTGTTAATATCGATAAAAATGAATATTATGAGATTATTTTATCAAATTCTGCACATCCTGAGGTTATGGATAAAAAAGATTAAAAAAGCCTGGTTTTAATACCAGGCTTTTAAGTTATGATATTTTGTGAATTTTTAAAAAGTTTGTAGATTCACCTGACATCAAGTGAGGTATAGAACCTGTAATTATTGTTGTATCTTCTTTTTCCATTTTTAGTTCTGTTCTTAAGAATATATTTAATAAAGAAATTGCTTCTTTATCGAATTTGATTTCTTCATTTGGAATTTTTAATGCGTGAACACTATTGTACAGCTGTATAAATCTGCAAATTTTAAAATCTGGACAAAGTGCATATATTGGAACAGATGGTCTGCATTTTGATATTAGTGCTGGAGTATAGCCTTTTGCTGTTAGAGCGATAATTCCTTTTATTTTAGGCATATTTTTTAAAATATCAGAAATTGAAATTGCTATAGCTGTAGGTGTTGCATTATTTTTATCGTGTAATTCTTTTGGAAATGCATTTTTAGTAACAAAAGATGATTTATTAATATCATCTGCAATTTTTTTCATTATACTAACAGCTTCAACAGGGTAGTTACCCATAGCGGTTTCGCCTGATAACATAACAGCATCAGCGCCATCTAATATTGCATTAGCAACATCTGAGGTTTCAGCTCTTGTTGGGATAGGATTTTCAATCATACTTTCCAACATTTGTGTTGCAACAATAACCGGTTTTTTAGCCATGTTAGCTTTTTTGACAATTGTTTTTTGAGCAATAGGTACTTTTTCAGTTTGAATTTCTATACCAAGATCGCCTCTTGCTACCATAATTCCGTCTGAATTTTCTATGATTTCATCTATGTTTTCTAAAGCTTGAGGTTTTTCAATTTTAGAAATTATGCGTAAATCGGAATTATTTTTATTAAGAATTTCTCTTAATTTTAAAATATCGTCTTTGTTGCGAACGAAAGATAGTCCAAGGTAGTCTATGTCATTTTTCATTGCAAAATCAATAAATTCTAAATCCCTTTTGGTCAAGATATCTATACTTCCTGTACCGCCCGGAATGTTTAAGCCTTTACGTTGTTTAATTTGTCCGGAAGTCAAAACTTTGGCATAGACAATATCTTTTTCTACTTTTTCAACGATTAGTTGTATTTTTCCATCATCAATCAGAATTTTTTCTCCCGGTATAACATCACTTGCTATACCTTTATAGTCAACAGGTATAATGTTGTTTTCAAATTTTTCTTGATGTCTGAATTTTAGAACTTCTCCAGATGTAACATTAATTGGTTCATCAAGGTTTCCAATTCTAATTTTTGGACCTTGTAAATCTAATAAAACAGGAATTATTGCATTTTCTTCTTGTTCTATTTTTCTAATATAACTAAGTGTTCTTGTATGAGTTTCAACGGTGTCGTGAGATGAGTTAATTCTAAACATTGTAACACCGGCTTTAAATAACTTACGTATCATTTTTTCATTGTTTGATACAGGACCAAGTGTTGAAACTATTTTTGTAGCTGTTAAATTATTCATAAATTCTCCTTTTTGGGCAATTTGGGGCATGCTTATTCTATTGACATTTTCTTATATTATACTATAATAAAGCAATTAAAATAGTAATTTTTACTAAAAGAAAAGCGAGGAAACGTAGATGAAAAAGTTATTAGCGAGTTTATTGGTTTGCGGGATGTTATCAGTTAATGTAATTCCTGCTTTAGCTTACCAAGGTATCGATGATGTGAACAAAGATTATTGGGCACAACCTGAAATTGCTAGTGTTGTAAGCGATTCTATTATGTCTTTGACTAATGGAAACTTCAGACCTGAAGGCAGAATTACCAGAGCTGATTTTGTTAGTGCATTATTAAAAGTGTTAGGAAATGAAAATTTAGAAGTAAAAACTAAATTGAAATATTCTGATGTTCCAAGTTCTTATTATGCATATGATGCAATAGCAAGATCAGATCAATTAGGTTTAGTATATGGTTATCCTAATGGCAAATTTGAACCAAATCATGCAATGTTAAGAGATGAAGCTCAATCTGTTATTAGTCATATAACTATTGAAGGCAGCATTGATGAAAATATTCTTTCTAAATATTCAGATGCTTCAAAAGTTCCATCTTGGGCAAATCATATTTATGCAAAAACATTATCATATGGTATTTATGTAAATCACCCAAATGAAATTGAATTAAGACCTGAAGATGAATTAACAAGAGCAGAAGCAGCTGTATTGTTATACAGATTGAAACAAAAATTAGATCTTGTTAAATCTGAATATAAAAATGGTGGAGAAACAGTTTTAGGAACTGAACATTTAACAATGGTTAAAAAAGCTCCTAACCACGATGTAACAATTACTAATTTAAGAAATATTATTTTAGAAGGTAACGTATTAGAAATCGCATTTAATGAACAATTTAAATCTAAATTACATGCAGCAGGTGATGCAGTAACATTTACAAATCCTGAAGATATCGTTACTGATGAAGGTACTGTTTTAATCCCAGCTAATTCTGTATTTAGCGGTAAAGTTTTAGATATTAAAGATCCACAATGGTTCAATAAAAATGCAAGAGTATATGTTCAAATTGACAAAGTAACAACTCCTTGCGGAAAAACAGTTGCATTAAATGCAAAACCATTCTCTAAAGATTATTCATTAAAAGAAGGTCCTTGGATGACAGCTGGTAAAGTTGCATTATATACAGTAGGTGGTGCAGCAATCGGTACTGGTGCTGGTGTAGGTTTTTCATTTATCCCTTCACCGGATAAAATTGGTACTGGTATAGCAATCGGTACTCCTGTTGGTGCAGGTATCGGTTTAGTTACCGGTTTAGTTACTCCTGGTTTAAATTATAGTGCTAAACAAGGTGAAGAAGTTCGTGTAATCTTATTAGAAGATGCAAGTATTTCTAAATAGTAGTAACTAATTTAAGTTTAAAAAATCGGTTTTTGTAAAATTTCAAAAGCCGATTTTTTTGTGCAAAAAATAAATATATTTACTAACTTCTTGTGGCTAATAAAATAAATCCATTTGGATAAAGTAATTAAATTTAAAATTTTTAAAATAAGAATGTACCCAATAGGATAGGAGTTAGTATGAAAAATTTATTTGCAACATTAACATTATTAGCTTTTTTAGCTATACCGGCTCAAAGTGCTTTTGCTTGGACTTACGAGGGTCCAAATAGTTTAAATCCTTTTACAGGTTTTCAACAGTGTAATAAATGTGTAAAAGTTAAAAAAGTAAAATGTAAAAAGCCGAAATTAACAAAATGTGAAAAGCTAAATGGAGTAAAATTAAGAGAAGGACAATCTTGTGGTTGTGCAGCTCCAATACAAATGATTCCGCAATGTGTAAATTGTGAGAGAGCTTTTTAAAAAAGAGGAGGGCGCGGCATGGTGAATACCTGCCGCGCCATACTACTTATAAATAAATTTTTAATATTCTATATTCTTTAAAGCTTGGAATATTTTATCTGTGATTTCTTGAATATATTCTTGGCTTACTAAACCATTTATAACTGCATCTGAAATTTGATATGTTGGGCGAATATATTTTTGAGCAGTTTTATTAACATCTGCAAACTGTAAATCTGCTGCTTCGCCTTCTTTACCTCTTTCTTTTGCTCTTTTATACCATCTGTCTTTTATTACTTCTAAAGGTGTAAATACATAAACTTTTACGTCCATAATATCTCTAACACCTTCATTTAATACATAAAGACCTTCGGTTAAAATAACTTTTGCAGGTCTTTTTTCATCTCCATTCGGATCAGATTCACAAGTTACAAAATTATAACGAGGAGATTTGATAGTTTGACCTTCTTTTAAAGATACAAGATGTTTTTTCATCAATTCTAAATCTATTGCATCAGGAGTATCAAAACTGAAACCTGTTTTAAATAAAGCTTCATAACTTCCGGCATCTTTAAGTTCTTTAGAGGTATCTTTGTAATAATCATCACAACGAATTACGGTATATATTCCTTCAGTTTTTTTCTTAACGCAAGCTTTTATTGTATTGTCAACAAAAACTGTTTTCCCAGAAGCACTTTCTCCTGTTATGCCTATTAAAAAAGTTTGTTTCTTTTCTTGAACAACTTTTCTTGCAATATTTAATATCAAATTATCTGATATTTTTAAAAATAATGGTTGTTCTTGTTTACTATCGTATTCCAAAATCTTTTTTAAACTATCAACAATATTAGAGATAATTTCCATATCTCTTCGATTTGAATAAAAATCATAGCTTGTTAAATCTAAATCTTTGAGCATTATTCATACTTCCTTTATAAAAACATGTTAATATTTTACTTTAAAATATTTTAAACAACCACTAATAATGAAATTTTGTAACAAAAACTTTATTAATTATTAAAGTTTTTTAGTAACAATGCCGAATATAATATTGTTGAGATTAAATAGGAGTATAGTTTATGTATCAAGACGAAATATTTGAAGGTGCTTTAAAAGAGACTAGGGATGAAAGTTTTAGAGCATTGAAGGGTGAAGTTAAAACAGTCGAAGCTGTTATAGAAAGATTATTAACTCAGCTTTTTGAATGTACTTCATCTGTTACTGAACGTGATTTTCACGTTTGCGGTGTCTAACGATACAAAAATAAAGAGCCGAATATTTCGGCTCTTTTCCGATTATATATTTTTTACATTTGTCCAGTATATTTGAAGTAGTTGTTATTATTGTTATTATACAAATTGAATGGTTGGTATAAATTGTATTCACCGAATGGATTTGTCATATTGTAGCTTCCAAATGAGAATGGACTGTATAAATTGTATCCACCAAATGGATTTGTCATATTGAAGCTTCCAAATGAGAATGGATTGTATAAATTATATCCGCCATAAGGATTTGACATATTGTTAAATCCATAATCATTATATGGAAGAGTGTAGTTTGGAACTGGTTGTGTATATCCAGGAATTGTAGTCTGCGGAGTTGATGTTCCAGAAGTGTTTTGGTTTGGATTTGCATTTGCATTTCCAGGAGTTGTTGTTGGTGTTGTATTTTGATTTGGTTGAACTGTTTCATTATTTGGAGAAACTTCTTCTGGAGCCACATTTTGCTCCTGATTTTCTTGTTGCTCAGGAGTAATTTCTTCTGGGTTTTCTGTTTGAGTTTCTGCAGCGGCTTGAGCTTCTTCTTGTTTTTCGGTATATGTTTTACCTCTTAGTAAGCTACCGCCAATAGCACCAACGATACTGCCTATGATTGTTCCTATGCCAGGACAAATTGCAGAACCTATCGCTGCACCTGCTGCCATTGCTCCTAATTCAATGCTAGCTCCGCCTATTTCTTTCATACCGGCAGCAAATCCACCTTCGGAAAATGCTTTAGCTGCATTAGGAATTTCAAAAGCAATGGTTAAAGCTGCACCAATAAATGGCATTTTTTTACCTATAGCTTTTAATACACCTTTTGCTCCGCCTAAAAATGAGCTTTTACCTGCAATTTTTGCAGCTCTAGCTCCGACTTTTGCACCTTTTATAGTATCCGCAGGGGTTTTTATCAGATTCTTTCCTGTTCTTACAAAGAAATTGCCATCTTTAGCTTTTTTTACAGCAATATCTGCTTCTAAAGCTTTAGCTCCAGCTTTAGCTTTTTCAAAGATAGATCCTTTTTGGTTTCGTATAGCTTTACCGATGACTTCGGAGTTGTCTCCTAGTAAAAATTCTGGTGTTGCTTTGATGGCACGCACGCCATAATTTACAATTTTTGATAATAATCCCATATTATCCCCTGTTTTTTCGTTTATTATCCCCTATATTTTTATTAAGTTTTTTTTTATATTGAAATTGCTTATTTTGTAACGAAATATTACATATAATAAAACGAGCCTTTTTGTTAAAAGACTCGTTATGGGGTTTTAGTATATTTAAGTATTAAATTTAAGCAAGAGTATTAAATTTTAAGTTTTGCATCATTATGTCATTTGCGTATGGATTAGAGTAATCATACATTGGATTTGTCATTCCATATGGATCATAGCCGTAAGGATTGTAGCCATATGGGTTGTAACCATCAGGGCTTCCTGTAAATGGTGGTTGAGGATTTGCTTGTTGAGCTTCTTCCATAGCTATTCTTTGTTGTTCTTCAGCTTCCATTTTTTGTTCTGTATAAGTTTTACCAACAACTTTACTTGTTAACCATTCACCTGCAATCCAACCAATCATTGTTCCTATGCCAGGACAAATTGCAGAACCTATTGCTGCACCTGCTGCACCTCCAGCTAGTCTTGTACCTGCTTTGGCAACTTCTGCAACGCCTTGACCAATTCCTTGTTCTTTTGTTGCTGTCCAAATATTCGGTAATTCAAATAATATAGTTGTTGCGGCTGCGATAAATGGCATATTTTTGCCTAAACCTCTGAAGAAACCTTTTACGCCTCCAAGTAATTGGCTTTTGCCAGCCATTCTTGCTGCTCTTGAGCCAGCTTTTGTTAAGGCTGGAATTTTACCTAAGTTAGCTGTTATTCGTTTGAAGAAACCTCCGTGTGCTAATTGTTTTGCTGCTATATCTGCTTCTAATGCTTTGAAGCCTGATTTTGCTCTTGTGAATGCAGAGCCTTTTGTTGCTCTCATTGCTTTACCTGCAACTTCTGCGCCGTTACCTAATATTGCTTCCGGCATTACTTTTGCAATTCTTTTTCCATAACCAACCACTTTTGGTATTAATGACACTAAACCCATATTTCTACCACCTTTTACCTATTAAAAAATAACCTACATTTTTATAAAAAAAATCGGTGGTATAAAATTGATTAATTTTTAAATTTTGTTAACAATTTTTAATATAAAAAAATACCACTCATAATTAAGTGGTAGGGAAAAGTTACGAAAATTAATTGTAGGGGAAATATAAATTTAATTATTTATGCATTAAATATATTAAATGATTTTTCAACGTTTTTACTTATTACACTTTTTACTGAATCATATTCTGTTTGTAGTGCATTATGTTCAGATTCAAGTTTGTTTAGTTGAAGGTCATATTGTTTATCTTGGCTTTCTAATTTATCCATTTGGCTTTGATAAACTTGTTCAGCAATAGCCATAGCTGAAGAATCTTCTTGTTCTGTAATTGATTCGTCGCTATCTAATGTTGTTCCAACAAAAGCTTTATCAGATGTTGAATAATATGATAATGTCAAAGCTCCTGCTTTTAATTGGTTAACAAACCATTCTGTTTCTTTTAGGTTAGTTTCATTAGGTGTTGTTGTGTAACCACAGCTGCTCATTTCATTAAATATATTGCGATAGTAGTTCACAATTTCAGCATCATAAGTTAACATATTTGAAGTGTTTGAAACTGAATTGTTGTAATAAGCTTCTGTAATTGCTACTGCGTAATCATACAATTCTCTTTGTTTTTGAGTTGTTCCTTCAAAGTTTAATGCTTTTGTTTGTTTTGTAACATTGTATGATAATCCGCCTTCATCAATATATACATTGCCTGATTGCCAAGTTAAATAATTTCTTTGATCAGTACTGATTTGAGCATTACCATCTGCTGTTGGGTTTGCAAAAAGTGCATCATATTCTACAGGTTTTTCATCATCTTCGCCTTGGAATATGAATTTACCTGTTTCTGCGTTATAAGTTACATCATTAACTACATGATAATTTTCAGTTCCTTCTTGGTCTTCAGTTTGATAGCCTACAACTGTTACAAAATCTCCAGTTGCCGGATCTTCTTGTCTGAATGCTTGTAATACATATCTGTTTTTATAGTATCCGTTGCTATCTTTATATAAATTTAGAGTGTTTCCGTTTACTTCTGTTGTATATGCTGTGTTATAAGTAACATATCCATCTAAAATATCGTTACTGAATGATGTGTAATCAAATCCTAAGATATGTTGACTATCATAATCATCGATACTTTTGCCAACTGAAGCTAAGTATTCATCCCAAGCATTATGAATTGCTGTTTCAGAATTATCAAATTTTGTTACGTCAATATCTGATTGTGTGTAACCAAGAGTTTTTAAGAAGATATTAAAATCTCCGTTACCAGCTTCATATGCATTTGCAACTTTTGAAGTTACAAGAACTTTACCTTTGTTATCTTTTACTAAATATTGTTTACCGTTAGCAACATTATTGCAACCTGTTAATTGATTATAAGTTAAATCTGCATATGTAGCTTCTGAATTATTATAACCTGTTAAAATTTGGTATTTTGTTTTGCTTAAAGCATCTAAATATGCATCATTAATTTGTTCTGAATTGTCAGAAAGGCGCTGTTTAGAATAAGCAAGTGACTGCTGTTCAAGTTCGTTATTGGACAAACGAGCAGTTATACTTAAAAGTCTAGCTTGTGATGCTGCCATTCCCATTTGTTAACAGTTCCTTTCAATAATTTTCGTATCTATTATTCTTATTTACGGATTATTGAATGGAAACTTTAGGAAATTTGTGTTGTTTGTTACAAATTTGTAACAAAGTTAAACTATTGTACTTCAATATTATTTTCTGCAAAGTATAGTCTAAAGTAAAAACAAGCCACGTGTTGAATTGAATCGACTCTAATCCATTGTCTGGTTGCTTTAAATCTTATTGATCCTTCTGATTTTTGAGGGTTTTTGTGTGCATAGTTATTTTTGTCAGAATTAAATAAAATCATTTGTGATTTTGCGGTTTTGCGGCAAGCTTCTAAGATATCACTTGCTAAATCTTGATTTCCTAAATTCTTGGCAAGATAATATGCTCCAATTAATCCTTCTGATCTTGAGCCGTCTGGGTAAAAATGGTCTCCATAATTGTAATAATAGCTTCCTTCATAGTCTATATATGGAGAATCGTCTTTTTTATACATTTTGCTTATCATTGTTTTTGCATCGTTATAAACAAAATTTATATAATTTTCTTTTTTAAAATCAGGATGCTTACACCATTCTTCGATTGCTTGCATTAACCAAGCATCTGATGGTAATGATGTAAATAAATCAGCATATAATTTTGGTCTTTCGTCAACAATCCAATCCAGTGCAATTTTACTTTTTTCAATGATTTCGTTTGTTAGTTCTGTATCATCTTCGAAATTGTTAACAACTAAACCTAAACCCAGCAAAGCTTCTCCGGGATAATAAAATGAAAAAGTTTGACGTCTTTCTTCATTTGTCATTTTAATTAAAGGTTTACCGTTATTATATTGTGGATGAATATAATAACCAAGCATTTCTCCTGTTTCGTAAATTCTTGATAAAAGGTGTCTTGAATATTTTTTTATGTATTCATCATAAGATTTATCATTTGTTTCTTGGCGATATTTCATCATTGCAATTAGGATCATTCCTGTGCCGCCAAGTTTAGCTTTTTTGTTATAAAAGACATATGCTGCAGGTTTACCATTGTAATCGTGTTCTTGAGTTATTGTAGTAATAAAATCAAGACCTTTTTTTGCTGCTTCTAAGTATTTTTTATCTTTTGTTAATTGGTAGGCTCTAATGAGGGTAACTATTCCGCCACAGTGTCTTAAATCGTTGTAATATAGATTATCTTCAGGAGCATTTGGGTGTTCGTGATCTTTATAATTATCTTCTTTTGCATCGTAATAGTATAAAAATCTACCATCATCTTTTTGATTTTTTACAATCCAATCTGCTCCGGATAGTGCTTGGTTCTTTATTTCTTCAGGCGTATATTCATATTGAATGTTGCCTCTATATAAAGGTAAAACTTCATCTTCTTTGTAAGTTATAAATGCTTTGCTTTTTATAATGTAGCATTCATAGTCTGCTTGTCTTAGTATGTCAATTCTTTCTGAGATTTTATTTGTAATATCTTTTATATGCGTTTTTCTTAAAATTGTATTTAATGCTGACTTTAGATCCATTTGACTTAGTGTCCACGCATCTGTTGGCATATAAATATATGGAATTTTGTTTAAGATGATTTTTAATCCAGTTACACCAGGTTCAAATCGGGTGTTTATAAATGTTGCATATTTTATATTTTCGATTTTTGTCGGGGTTTGCTCTGTTATAAATTCAAGCATTATTCTGCATTTGTTTGAATTTGTTATTTCAAATTTATTATAGGTGCTATATGCTTTTATTTTTTCAATATCTCTATTTATTGTTGCTTCTATATCATTCTTGCAAGAACCCCAGCGGATTGGCTTTAAGCCTTCTTGAAACAATGTAATATATGTGAAACTTATATTCTTTTGAAATTGAAAAATATTGTCTAAATTCAAGCCTTTTAAATCTACTTTTTCATTATTAATAAAAGAATGTCTTATTCTGTTAAGTAATTCTTTCATTGGTGTGAAATCTTGGTTTAAATATTGTCTTTCTTTTTCGTTTTCAATTGAAAAGTCCATAATAGCTTCCTTTTATAATAAATATTAATTCTAACATTTCTAACTAAAAAACCACCCATCCTTTTAGTTGATTTTAAATTATTAAAAATCTTAACAATTTTGCTCGAATAAAAACTATATGCTACTTTGTAAGAGAAAGGATTAGTTATGAAAAATATTGTAATTTATACTGACAAAAATTCTTCAGCTATTGCAGATGTGATTTCTTCAATTGAAGATTCTAATGTTAGATTGGAGAATGCTGCAAATATAAAAGATTATGAAACATTAAATCCGGGAGTTATTATTGTTGAAAGTGTTCCGGATATTAAAGATGTATTAATGGTAACAAAATTTAAGTTTCCGATATTATTTATTGGTGAAACTTTCAAAGGCGCAACGGTTAGAGCTGTAGCTTTTGATTATATTAAAACTCCTGTTGATAATCAGGAATTGGTTGTTCGTGTTAAAAATATGTTAAAAATAAAAGAGTTAAGAGATAAATTAAAAACTCTTTCTACAACTGATGAATTAACAGGATTACATAATAGAAGATATTTATTAGAACGTATGGAACAAGAAATTTCTCGTGCTAAACGTTATACAACTCCATTATCTTTATTATTATTTGATTTAGACTTTTTCAAAGTTGTAAATGATATTTATGGTTATGAATGGGGCGATGTGTTGTTACGTTCTATTGCTGATAAGTTAAAACAACTTATTAGAAAAGAAGATATTTTAACTCGTTATGGTGATGAAGAATTTATTGTTGTTCTTCCAAATACATCTGAAGATAATGCATTTTTGTTTGCAGAAAGATTCAGAAAAGATATTGAAAAAATGGAATTTATTCCTGCCGGTGAAGAAGAACGTCATCCAATAACTATATCTGGTGGTATTGCAACTTTCCCTTGCTTACCTGATACAGAAGAAGATGCAAATACAATCATCAGATACGCAGAACACGCTTTGTATAATGCTAAAAAGCGTGGAAAAAATAAAATTGTACAATTCTCTCATTTGAATTTGGGAGAATAAAAAATATCCTAGATTTTAGGATATATATCAGATCCTTTCTGAACACTTACATAGTGTAAATCTGGTTAATAGGCGGTTAATTTCCGCCTTTTGTTTTTTTTAGATTATTTTTGGTTTATCCCATATCCAAACATTGCAAAGTCATATTTTACAGGATCATTTGGATCAAATTGTTTTAAATTATTTGTTAATTCAAGTACGGCTTTAAAATCATTTGCATTCCTTTTTAATAAACCCATTTCTCTTGAAATTCTTGCGACATGAACATCTAATGGAATATATAAATCAGATGTTGGCATAAAATTCCAAATCCCAAAATCAACAGGTCCCTTTCTAACCATCCAGCGTAAGAACATACACATTCTTTTCATTGCGCCGCCTTTTTTAGGATCGGGAATCATAAAATAAAACCCTTGTTGGGTATTTTCTTCTGCTCTGGAATAAAAGTAATCTGTTATTGGTATAAATATGTTGTTCTTGATTGGATTGTTGTATCCGTATTTGAAAAGTTCTTCAAGTCCGCCATTTTTTGTATATAACTCTTTAAGTATAGAAAATATCATTGCAAAATCATTTGGTTTGCCAAAGCGGTAATTAAAATTTCCTAATAGTTTAGGGTCAAAATTTATTATAAAATTATAAGGTTCATTTTGTGCAATTTTAAATAGTTCGTTTAATTTTTTTATAAATACATCTCGTCTTCCATAGGCTACAAGTGATGATATAAATCCTGCAATTTCAATATCTTTTTTGTTGTTTAATCGGTGTAAAAATTGTATGGGATCATCATTTATAAAATCTGGAGTTTCATATAATTGTACCAATTTATCGAGTTCATTTTTTGTAATCATATAAATATTTTAGCAAAAAATTTTTAGAGTAAGTATTTTAAATTTGCAAAGGTTGTAAATTTTTAGTAAACTAATTTTTGTTATGGCGGAAGGACAAATTTTTAAAATTCATTCAGACTTTTATTACGTTCAACAAAAAGATGGTAAAACTTTTGAATGTAAAATTCGTGAGATTTTAAAAAAGCAAAAAGAAAAGATTGTAGTTGGCGATTTTGTTGAATTTGATGGTGGTGTAATTACAAAAATTTTACCCAAAAAATCTTATATTCCTCGTCCTTCAGTTGCAAATGTTGATCAAATTGTTGTTGTTTCAGCTTTAAAGCACCCTGATTTAGATTTTCATCAATTGAACAGGTATGTTTCATTGGCAAAATATTATAAGATTCCTGTTGTGTTGTGTTTTAATAAAGAAGATTTGGGGTTAGAACAAAACGCTCAGGATAAAATTATTTCTATATATTCAACTTTAGGATATGAAGTTGTTTTTACTTCTGCTATAGAAAAAAAAGGTATAGAAAATTTAAGAAAGTTGTTGAGTGGAAAAGTAACTGCGCTTTGTGGAAATTCAGGAGTTGGAAAATCAAGTTTAATAAATGCACTTAATCCAAATGTTCATTTAAGAACTAAAGAAGTTAGTGAAAAATTAAATCGTGGAACTCATACAACAAGACATTGTGAAATTATTTCTATAGATGAAAATTCTGCGGTTGTTGATACTCCCGGTTTTAGTAATGTAAAATTTGATTTTATGCTTCCTCAAAATGTAGGTTTGTTATTTGATGAGATTTCAAAATATAGAAACTGCTGTAAATATAGTGATTGTCTTCATATAAATGAAGATGGTTGTGCTGTATTAAAAAATATTGAAAATATTGAGGAATCAAGATATGAAAGTTATATCGAATTTGTAAATGAAGCAATTGAATATAAAGAAAGAATAAAATATAGTGGAGTAAAAAGAGAAACTTCTCAAAAATTGAAAAATAATAAGGTTCATGCAAAAATTAGTGAAAAGAAACGTCAAGCTGCGCGCAATACCAGAAAACAAATGATATATAAGGAAATAGAAGAAAATGCAGATGAATGATTATATAGAGTTGGTTAATTCTAAGTTAAATGAGTTTATACAAATACAGTATCCTGAAACTATTTTTAAATCGATGAAATATACTGTTACTCTGCCTGGAAAAAGGTTAAGACCAATATTATGCTTAGAAACTTGCAGATTATTAGGTGGAGAAATTTCTGATGCAATTCCAACTGCTTGCGCTATAGAAATGCTCCATGCTCAAACGTTAATTCATGATGATTTACCTTGTATGGATAATGATGATTATCGTAGAGGTAAGTTAACTAATCATAAAGTTTTTGGAGAAGCTATTGCGGTTTTGGCAGGTGATGCTCTGTTAACTTTTGCTCCTCAGATTATTACAAAATATTCTGAAAATTTATCTCCATCAGTATTGATAAGAGTTTTAAATGAATATTTTCAGTATGCCGGAGCTTATGGTGTTATAGCAGGTCAAGTTGTAGATATTGAATCTGAAAATGCTGAAAAAATAGATAATAAAGAAAAAACTTTAGAATATTTACATATTCATAAAACCTCAGATTTATTTAAACTTGCAATGCGAACAGGTGCTATAATAGCTGGTGCTGATGATGAAAAAATATCTGTGATTACTGAATTTGCACATAATTTTGGACTAGCTTTTCAAATTGCGGATGATATATTAGATGAAATTTCAACTTTTGAAGAAATGGGAAAAACACTAGGCAAAGATAAAGAAGAAGGTAAATTGACATATGTTTCTTTGTATGGATTAGAAGAATCAAAATGTAAATTATCTTGCCTATTTAAAAATTGCTGTGATATAATGAATAAGCACAATATACAATCAGAAATTTTAGAAGATATGATTGAGAGTATTAAAAAGAGAGTAGGTATTTAATGTTGTTGGAAGCGTTTAAAAAGCTTATACTAAATAATGGCTATGAAGTTATTATTTGTGCAGTTTTATCTGCATTTTGCGCACAGGTTATAAAATTTATATTGTTTACAATTAAGAATAGAAAAATAAATTTTAAAATATTTTCAACAACAGGTGGAATGCCAAGTTCTCACTCTGCCGGCGTTATGGCATTGTCAACTATAGTTGGAATCTTAAAAGGTTTCGATTCTTGTCTTTTCGCAACAGCATTAGGTTTTTCTTTGATTATTATGTATGATGCTGCAGGATTAAGACGTGCTGCAGGAAAAACTGCTGCTTGTTTAAATAAAATGATGGATGACTTTTATCATCATGATATGCAAGCTGCCGGTGGTAAATTAAAAGAACTTTTGGGTCATACCCCATTAGAAGTTTTTGTAGGTGCAATTTTTGGTATTTGTTTTGCATATTTGTTCCATGCATTTATTTTATCTTAGATTGTAAGTTTTTAGATTATTGCAAAAACTTTATATAACATTGAAAAATTAATTGTTGTTTTGTACAATAAAGCTGTAAAAAAGGGAGTTTTTATGCCAGAAGTACAAAAACGCATTTTAATAGTTGATGATGATGATGAAATTAGAGAGTTACTTGAATTTGATATTGCAAGTAGCGGTTATTTTGTAGATGTAGCAAAAGATGGTTTAGAAGGGTTAAATAAGGCATTAAATAATACATATGATTTAATATTGCTAGACGTTATGATGCCTAAAATGAACGGCTTTGATGTTTGTAAAAATATTAGGCAAGCGAAACTTTCTATTCCAATTTTAATGCTTACTGCAAAAGGTACTATCGAAGATAAAACTAGCGGTTTTGATTGTGGCGCTGATGATTATCTTGTTAAACCTTTTGATGTCCAAGAAGTTTTATTGAGAATACGAGTATTATTAAGACGCAATGCCGTAAATTTTGAAGAAGAATCACCTTTATCTAATGAAGTTTTAAAATGTGGTGATATTGAGATCTTCCCTGAGTCTTTAGAGTGTGTAATTGTTAACAGAAGAGTAAAATTAACTCCTACCGAGTTTGAAATATTGTATTGCCTAATGCAACATTTTAATCATCCTGTAACTTTAGCAACTTTGTTAGATGAAGTTTGGGGATATGACAGTAATGAAGATGTTAGAATGTTAAGAGTTCATGTAGGTGGGTTAAGAAATAAAATTGAAGCAAACGTTAAAGAACCAAAATATCTTCATACCGTTACTAATGTAGGTTATAAGTTGACACCGTTTGCGCAAGAGTAATTATGAAAAAACTCAATTATGGATTAAAAAAATTAAAAATTATTGAACAAATAGCGATAGTATTTTTTATTGCTGTTGTAATTCCTATGTCGATAAGTGGTTTTATTATTAATAATATCAACCAGCAATCTGTGCGACATCAATTAAGAGAATCTGCAATCTTAGTTGCAAGTATGGTATCTGATGAAGTTGATTTCTTTTTAAAAACAAATGAAACTACTTTAGCTCAAATTGCTGATACTTTGGAATATTTGCCAACGAGAAAGTCAAAAGAACTTTTTATAAAAGAGGTTTCAAAAAAATATCCAAACTGTGAAGATATAACAATAGTAAGAACTCCTCAGGAATTAGAAAAAATAACAGATGATGCATATATAAATGAAAAGCCTATTTTATCAACTCAAATGAAAGACGGTTCATTTTTGGTAATTATATTTAATGCCAATAATTGGGATAATCAATTATTCAAATCTTTAGAAAATGATAATAGGCAAATTTATATAATGGATAAAAATAACCATTTAATTGCTTCACACAATTTTACTCCTGAAGTTTTTAAAGAGACAATTGAGATGCTTCCAACAGATATGGAAGTTGAAGCACCTGTGATTTTTGGTGATGAAAAGAACCAACCAATTGTTTATTTACATAGAAATAATCCTGATTTAACTATTGTGGTTAATACTACTGAAAATATTGCAAAACATGCAATTATAGATAATAGAGTTAAAATTATAATTTCTGTTTTAGCTGCAATATTATCTATGATGGTTTTAATTGGTTTTTATATTTATTATTTGTATATAAATATACGACAATTATTTAAAGCTGTTATAGCCTTATCAAAAGGTAATTACCAACGTCAAATACGTTTGATTACATCTTCATTCACTCCATTTGAAATTGTATTTTTGGCGAATGAATTTAATAATATGGCATCAGAAATTCATAAGTCATATTTGGAATTGAAAAGAAAAAATAAAGAATTAAAAGAATTAAACGAATTTAGATCTAATTTATTAGATACTGTAAGTCATGAATTGCGAACACCATTAACCAGTATTCAAGGTTATACTTCAAGGTTAATGAGACAGGATATAGTTATTGATGATGCGATGAAGCAAAAATCATTGCGAATAATAAAAGAGCAATCTGAAAAATTGAAGCGTTTAATTGACGATTTGCTAACAATTCCTGATATTGAAGGAATGCGTTTAAGAACAGTAACTGAAGATGTATGGTTAGATAAAGTTTTAGAACAAGCTGAGTTACTTCTGCGCAAAAGAGACGGGCATGATATTGTTGTAAATATAGCAGACAATTTCCCTATGGTATTGGCGGATAAGGGTAGATTAGAACAGGTGTTTGTTAATTTGTATGAAAATGCTATAAAATATTCTTATCCGGAATCTCCAATATTGGTTGAAGTTGTTCAAAAAGGTGCAAAGGCTGTTATTAAAATAAAAAATAAATGTGATAAAATTTCTAAGAAAAAACTAGATACTTTATTTGAAAAATTTGTAAGGCTTGATGATAATATGACAAGAACAACCAGAGGTACAGGTTTAGGGTTGTTTATTGTAAAAGGTTTAATTGAGGCAATGGATGGCAGTATTGTATTATCTTCAGATGACGAATTTGGTTTTTGCGCCACAATTACTCTAAATATTTCGGAGAAAGAATAGACTTATGGAGTATATGGATTTGGCAATACAAGAGGCTTTAAAAACCACATCAGATGTTCCTGTCGGGGCTGTTATTGTCAAAGATGGTGAAGTTATAGCATCAGCCTGTAATGAAAGAGAAAAGGATAATGATATATCTGCGCATGCTGAAATTTTAGCAATAAGGCAAGCTGAAAAATATTTGGGAAATTGGCGTTTAGACAATTGTGATTTGTATGTAACGTTAGAACCTTGTCCAATGTGTGGTTGGGCAATATTGCAATCTCGAATTAGAGCTGTTTATTTTGGAAGTTATGATGCTAATTATGGGGCTTTTAATTCAAAGATAGATTTGAGAAATTTATCGAATACTAAAATTCAAGTGTATGGCGGGATTAAAGAAAGCGAATGTGATAAAATATTGAGAGATTTTTTTATTAATATTCGTTAAAATATGGTGTTTTTGTTCAAGTATTGTTACACTTATATAGATTTATAAAAATGGAGTAGTGAATATGAATAACAACTTTAGTGGTGAAAATGCTTTTAATCAAGAGTTAGATGTAGAGTTAGCTAAATTTAATTGGGGTGCTTTTTTCTTAAATTTTATATGGGCATCTTTTAATGGCGCTTGGAATTCTTTTTGGCCAACATTTTTAATAATGATTTTATTTTGGCTTTTAACAAGTTTGCCACTTTTAGGTTTTATTTTTGCAATATTAAATTTAATACTTGCTATTTATGTTGGGAAAAAAGGAAATGAATGGGCTTGGTATGGTAAAAAATGGGAAAGTTTGGAACAGTTTACTAAGGTTCAAAAAACTTGGGGAATTGCAAGTCCGTTTTTGTGTATTGCGCTTAGCTTTATAGTTCCGATAGTTTTTACCGCTATTGTTATAGCTGTTTCTGGACCATTTGCTAAAGAAGTAATTAATCAATCTAAAGAAGTTAATAAAAGTGTAATTTCAAAAATTGTTAGTGCTCCAGAGTATAAAAATTTCCATTCAGGAAAAGATATTGCTGATTATTTTATCAATAAAAAGATTTATCCAAAATATTTTACAATTGATGAAAACAGTGTAATTGTCGATAAAAAAGGTCCTTATAAAGCAATTCTTACATTTGAAAAAGAGGATGGAGTTTGTTCATTAGAATATAAAAATTGTTATGTAATATATAATATTCATACTACAAAAAGACTTAGCCCAGTAGAAAAAACATATTTTGATGATAATGGAGCAATAGAATCAGATCAGTTGCCTTCTAAGTAATGGGTGTTTTATTGTTGATTTTCTTCTTCAACCCATTTTTTAGCATCAAAACGTAAATCGGTAAGTTTCATGTTTAAAGACTCAACGTAAGGTTTAAATTTAACTAACAGTTGGGTCTTTCTAAGCATTAATTCTTGGGCAACTGTTGGGGTTTTACACGCTATAACCATAATTGACCCTTTGATCATTGAATAAGGTTTTGAATTTTGTGCAAATTTTTCACCTGCAACTTTTTTCCAAAATTTGTATAAATTAGCACGGGTAATCGCTTTTCTTACAGCTGCATTTTTCATTAAATCTGCTATAATATCTTCAATATTTTGGAATTTTGTATATAAAATTTTCTTCATAAGTTTTGTGTCGATGATTTTTTGTGCTAAAATCAGGGAATGGTGACTGATCAGTTAAATAGTATCATAAAGAATTCCAAAAATATATTATTAGTATCTCATATAAATCCTGATGGTGATACATTAGGTTCAATGTGCGGAATGTATTCATTGATTTTGGATAATTATAAGAAAAAATGTGAGATGGTTGCGGTTTCTAAAATTCCTTCAATATATAATTTTATTCCGTATATAAATGAAGTTAAATTTATTGATGAGTTAGATTTATCAAGAGAATACGACCTTGTAATTAATCTTGATGTTGCTGCAATTGATAGGTGTGCAGATGCTAAAATTTTATTTGAAAAGTCAAAATATACAATAAATATAGACCACCATGAAACAAATATTGGTTATGCCAATATAAATGTAATAGAACCAAAGGCTGCCGCAACGGCAGAAGTTTTAGTTGGTTTAGCTATAGATTTAGGTTGGAATATATCTAATGAAACAGCTCTTTGTTTATATACTGCAATTGTTACAGATACTGGTTGTTTCAAGTTTTCTAATACAACTCCAAAAACTATGGAATATGCAGGCAAAATGTTAAATTATGGGGTTGATGCTTCTGAAGTTTATAAAAATTGTTATGAATCAAATTCAAAAAATATGGTGTTATTTCAAAGTTATTGTGTAAATAAAGCTGAATTTTTGCATAATGATGAAATAGCATATACAATAGTGTATAAAAAAGATTTAGAAAAATATAATAGTAATGGAGAAGATTTTACAGATGGATTAACTGAGAAATTAAGGGCGATAGTTACAACAGAAATAGCTTTTGTAGTGAAAGAATTATCACCTAATGTTTCAAAAGTATCTATGAGAAGTAAGTCTGTTGATATTGCACAAATTTGCTCAGCACTTGGTGGTGGAGGTCACAAGTTAGCTGCAGGCGTTTTAATAAAAGCAAGTCCTAAAAAAACTGTAGAGCTGATATTAGAAGAAATAGAAAAAAGAATTTATGATTAAGAAGTTATTAAAGAACAAAGTTGTAAGAGTTTTAGTAAGGTTGGTAAAATCTATCATAAAAAATGATTTTTATGGTATGGCAGCTGAGATGGGTTTTATGCTTGTAGTTGGTATATTTCCGTTTATGTTATTTTTAATGGCTGTATTTGGTTGGATGGGTAACCGTTCATATTTGGATTCTATGTTGAGGGTTTTATCAAATATTATGCCTGTGCAAGCTATGAATTTGTTAAAATCTGTATTAGCTGAAACAATGATTTTTAATCACGGCAGATTATTAGCTATTATCGGTATAATTACAACTCTTGTATTATCAACCAACGGCGTTGCTGTTGTTTTAAAAGGATTAAATAGAGCATATAAAGTTGAAGAAACCAGAAGTTTTATATATACAAGAATTTTGTCATTTTTAATGGTTTTTGTGAATATTTTGGTTTTGTTTTTAACAATAAACATCATTATTTTTGGTAAAGTTATTATAATGTTTTTAGTTGCACATTTTAATATGTCAAAAGGCTTAGCAATTACAATACTAACGCTTCGTTGGCCGGTTGCATTTTTGGCATTATATGTAATGGCATTTTTAAGTTATTATATTTTACCTGATTTAAAAGGAAACGAATCGTTTAAGCGAAAAAGTTCTTTGCCGGGAACTGTATTTTTTACTACGTTTTGGTTAGCGGGTTCTTGGGGGTTTTCAGTCTATGTAAATAATTTAAGTACATATAACCTTGTATATGGTACTATTGGTGCATTTTTTATTTTAATGATTTGGTTATATTATACGTCTATTTTATTACTTATTGGTGGAGAAATAAATTCGCAAGTTTATAATCAGTTGTCACAAAAATCAACTGAAATAAAAGAAGAATTAGATGAATTACGTAAAAAACATCGAAGATTAATAGGCTAATTCTTGTTTGTAAGTTTAATAAATAACATATTTTATAATATGCAAATTTGTATATAAAATAGCAGATTTGTAAAATTTTTATGTTCTTGATATGATGCTGTTATGAAAGATATGTTAGATAAAATATTGCAAATAGAGCAGAAATATAAAGAGTTGGGTGAAACTTTATCAGATCCGGCTGTAATACAAGATTATAATCGTTTTAGAGATTTATCAAAACAAAGAAAATCAATGGAAGAAACGGTTGAACTATATTATGAGTGGAAAAAGACCACAGAAGCTATAGAAGATGCCAAACAAATGCTTCATGAAGAAAAAGATGAAGAAATGCGTCAGTTTTTAAAGGCTGAAATCGAAAATAACGAAGCAAAACTTCCTGATTTTGAAGAAAGAATGAAAGTATTGTTATTACCACGAGATCCAATGGATGACAAAGATATTATGTTAGAAATTCGTGGTGGCGCAGGTGGCGATGAAGCTAATATTTTCGCCGGAGATTTGATGCGTATGTATTTAAGATACGCAGATAAGATGGGTTGGCAAACTCAAATTTTAAGTAAAACAGACTGTGAAGCCGGCGGAGTTTCAGAAGTTATTATCTCAATGAAAGGCGATAGCATATATTCAAGATTGAAATATGAATCAGGCGTACACAGAGTACAAAGAGTTCCGGCAACAGAATCTCAAGGTAGGGTTCATACATCAACAGCAACTGTAGCTGTAATGCCACAGGTAGATGATGTTGAAGTTAATTTGAATATGAATGATGTTGAAATTACAACAGCAAGATCTGGTGGCGCAGGTGGTCAAAATGTTAACAAAGTAGAAACTGCAGCCAGAGTATTTCACAAACCTACAGGGATAATGATTTTCTGTACAGAAGAACGTTCACAGTTGCAGAATAAAGAGCGTGCTTTAGAAATTCTTAAAGCAAAACTTTATGATATGGAAGTTCAAAAACAAACAAAAGAAATTACAGATTTGAGACGTTCACAAGTTGGTACAGGAGATAGAAGTGAACGTATAAGAACATATAATTTCCCTCAAGGTCGTTTAACAGACCACAGATTAAACCATAATTTGAATGTATGGACAGTAATCGATGGGGAATTAGATGAACTTATTGATTTGTTGATTGAATATGACCAAAAATTGAAGTTAGAAAAATTAGCACAGGTAAGTTAGAGGTATTGATGACAGAAAGACGTTGTGTTAGTTGTTGGCAAATAAAAAATAGAGAAGAACTAATTAAAATTACAGCAGATAACACAAGTGGTGATGTCATTATAAATCCGAATTCTGTAACATTTGGCAGATCAGCATATCTTTGCTATAATAAATCTTGTATAGAATCGGCTTTTAAGAAAAATAAATTAAGCAAACATTTGAAAGCATCTGTACCAAGCGAATTGAAAGGACAGTTACTAGATGAGTTACGAAACAGTTAGAATAAGTGAATTAGCAAAAGAACTAGGGCTTCAAAGTAAAGAAGTTATTGAGAAGTTCGCACAATTGGGTGTTACTAATAAAACTCACTCAAGTACTGTTACTGTAGATCAGATAGCAAGATTAAAGGATTTTATAGCAAATGGTGGCGTAAAGAAAACTCAAAAGCCAAAAGCTTTTGTTGTAAAAAAAGCAAAACCGGCTGAACCTGTTGCGCAGGAAGCTAAAGAAGAAGCTCCTAAACAAGTAGAAAAGGCTTCATCCGCTTCAAAATCTGTAAAAATAGAAAAAGTTGAAAGACCAAAAGTTGAAGTTGTTAAGGCTCCAAGCAGATTGGAAATTGTTCGCAGAGCACCTAAAAAGCCTGTAACTGAAGCAAGTGAACCTGCAAAGAAACCAGCTTCAAAGCAAGGTCAAAGTGAAGATAAAAAATTTCAATCAAAAGGCGAAAAGTCTCAAAATTCAAAGTTTGCAAAAACAGATAAAACATCAAATGATAGTAAAGACTTTTCAGGTAAAAAGCCAATTCAACGTCGTATAATACCGCAAGAAATATATGATAATAAATCAGGTTCTTCAAAACGTCGTGGTGATAATCATAAGAAAGATAAAGATTTTTCATCTAAAAAAGAAGAACAAGAAAGAATTTCATTAGAAAAAGCTGCAGCTCAGCATCATAAGAAAAAAGTTCAAAAGGCAGAAGCTGTTGAAGAAGTAAAACAAATTGTTGTTAATCAGGCTATGACAATTTCTGAATTGTCAGAAAAAATAAAGAAAACACCGGCTGAAATTGTTAAGTTTTTAATGTTAAACGGTGTAATGGCTACAGTTAATCAACTTATTGATGTTGATGTAATTAAAAAAGTGTGTGCCGAATATAATTTGGAAGTTTTAGAAGAAGATTTAGATGCATACATTGAACAAGAATTAGAAAAAGAAGAAAAGGCAAAAGCTTTATCTGAAGTTGATAAAAAATTATTAAAAAAACGTGCTCCGGTTATTAGTATTATGGGACACGTTGACCATGGTAAAACAACATTATTAGATAGTATCAGAGCTTCAAAACATAAAATTGTTGCTACAGAAGTTGGTGGTATTACTCAATCAATAGGTGCTTATACAGTATATGTAGGCGATAACAACGATAGAAAGATTGTCTTTTTAGATACCCCGGGTCACGAAGCTTTTACAGAAATGAGAGCTCGTGGTGCTAAAGCTACTGATATTGCAATTTTGGTTGTTGCAGCAGATGATGGTATAATGCCTCAAACCATTGAAGCTATAAACCATGCTAAAGCTGCTGAAATTCCTATTATTGTTGCGGTTAACAAAATAGATAAGCCTGGTGCAAATCCTGATAAAGTTTTACAGCAATTAACAGAACATGGTTTAGTACCTGAAGATTGGGGTGGCGATACTATTACAGTTAGAGTATCTGCATTGCAAGGTACAGGTATTGATGAATTATTGGAATATATTTTATTGGTTGCAGATGTACAAGACTTGAAAGCTAATCCGAAAGCAGAGGCTTCTGGTGTTGTTATTGAAGCAAACCTAGATAAAGGAAAAGGTCCGGTTGCAACTTTATTAGTTCAAAATGGTACATTAAGAGCTGGTAATTGTATCGTTGTTGGTACAGCTTGTGGTAGAGTTCGTGCATTGTTATCAGATAGTGGTGAACGTATTCAAAAAGCTGAACCTTCTACACCGGTTGAAATTTTAGGTTTATCTGAGGTTCCTCAGGCTGGTGATTATTTTGAAGTTGTAAAAAATGAAAAAGAAATGAAAGCCATTGTAACAGAAAGAAAAGAAAAAGAACGTGATAAACGTTTAGAAGCTATGTTACCGGCTCATATCAGAAGAGAATCTGTTGCAGGAGATGATGATATTCCGCAATTGAATTTAATTATTAAAGCTAATACACACGGTTCAGCTGAAGCTGTTGCTCAAGCTATTGCTCAAGTAGAGTCTAAAGAAATTACAACTAAAATTATACACGTTGGTGTTGGTGACATTTCAGAGGCAGATGTTATGTTGGCTTCAGCTTCAAATGCATTGATTTTAGGATTTACAGTTAAAGAAGATTCTAACGCATTAGCATCTGCTGAGCGTGAAGGTGTAACAATTAAGAAATATGATATTATTTATCAATTGTTAGAAGATATCGAAAAAACATTGTTATCATTATTAGAACCTGAAGTAAAAGAAGTTGAACTTGGTAAGGCTGAAGTTAGACAAGTATTTACTATAGGCAAAACAAATAAAATTGCAGGTTGTTACGTCTTAGAAGGTAAGATTGTTCGTTCAAAAGATGCTGTATTATATAGAAATGGTGAAGAAATCTTCCGTGGTGCAATTGATCAGCTAAAACGCTTCAAAGATGATGTAAAAGAAGTTGCACAAGGTTTTGAATGCGGTATTTCGTTTAGTAAATTTAACGATATTCAAGAAGGCGATATCATCGAAGTTTCAACAAAAGAAGAAGTTGAAAGAAAGAGTCTGTAGGTAATTTTGTGATTAAAAAAATTGACGGTGCAACTAATATAACTAAACAGGTAAGAACTGTAGGAAATCAAGTACGAAGTAATATTTCTAAGGTTCCAAAAGTAGGACAAGATTTTCCAAAAATACAAAATGAAAATAAGTTGTCTAATACTATAGAAGTTATAAAAGATGTTGTATTTGAGATGTTTCCAAAATTAGATCCAGAGTACAAACAAGTATATAAAAATTTTGATAAAAAGGTGCAAATATGACATTAAGAAATGAACGAGTAAGAAAAGAATTGATGCGCGATATTTCTGAAATTTTGAGAAAAGAAATTCGAGGTTTAGAGGGTGTTGTTTCTATAGTAGATGTAGAAGTGGCACATGACAATTCTTTTGCTAAAGTAATTTATAGTGTTTTAGGTTCTGCTGAACAAGTTGAAAAATCAAAAGAAGTTATAGAAAAAAATACTTCAAAGATAAGATATGAAGTTGGTAAAAGGCTTCGTTTGAGATTGACACCTGAATTAAGATTTATATATTCTAATGGTTTGGAAGAAGGTGCAAGAGTTACCGAATTAATTAATAAAATTTCTCGAGGAGAAATATAGTCAAGGATAAGTGTTATGTCCTCGGAAAGTAATCAAATGTTTGGATTTTTAAATATATATAAACCGGCCGGAATGACTTCACATGATGTCGTTTCCAGATTGAGACGTGTAACTAAAATAAAACAAATTGGACATACCGGTACATTAGATCCTTTTGCTACAGGAGTTTTACCTGTTTGTATAGGCAAGGCAACAAGGCTTATTGAATATTTGAAAGAGGATAAAGAATATATTGCAACCGTGCAATTTGGTAAAAATACAACAACATATGATATTGAAGGTGATGTTGTTGAAGCTTTTGATAAGAAAATAACAAAAGATGAATTGTTGGATTGTTTGAAACTGTTTGAAGGTGAAATTTCTCAGATGCCTCCAATATATTCTGCAATAAAAGTCAATGGTAAAAAATTATATGATTATGCAAGAGCTGGAGAAAGTGTAGAGATAAAACCTAGAAAAGTAAATATCTCAAAATTAGAGTTGATTGATTTTGATGAAAAAACTCAGAGTGCAAAAGTTCTTGTAGCATGCTCAAAAGGAACGTATATAAGGTCTCTTGCGTATGATTTGGGCAAAAAAATGTCTTGTGGAGGTTTTTTAACAGCTTTAGAACGTACAAAGTCCGGAGGTTTTAATATCTCTAATTCTGTAAAATTAGAAGATCTTGTTGAAAAATCTGATGTATGTAAAAATCTGATAAATCCTTTAGATATAATGGATTTGCCGTGTTATGAGCTTTCTGAATCAGATAAACAAAAGGTTTCAAATGGTATGAGTATCCGATGTGATAATCTACACCATTTGGATATTGTTTTTTTGATTTATGGTGGTAAAATACATGCTGTAGGTAAGATAGAGCAAAATAAAATTTTGGTCAAAAAAGTATTTGAGGTATTATGAAGAAGATTATTTTATTATTAGGAATGCTAGTTGCAGTAAATTCTGCTTGTTTTGCTGCTTGTGATTATTCATGTGTTACTCCATATAACATGAATACAAAAACTAGAACTTTTTTTAGTGCAATTTCAGGTTATAATTCAATAGTTGAAAATAGCGTTGAAGCAACAATAAAAAAAGAAATTTTAAAATTTGCTTCTGCAGATAATTTATATGTTGATTTAGAATCATATAGCCCTGGAGATTTAAGAAATGGTATTTTTAAATCAATAGAAATAAAAGCAAACAATGTATTAATAAATGATATTCATTTAACATCTTTAGATTTACGTTCATTGTGCGATTTTAACTATATTAAACAAAGTGGAAGCGATGTAGTCTTTATGGAAGATTTCCCAATGGAATTTAATATGGTTATGACTCAAGATGTTATAAATAAAACAATGACTCATGCTCGTTACCAAAATATCATAAAAGAATTAAATAGACTTGCAAATTCTTATGGTGTTGGATTACAAATTGCATCAACAAAAGTTGCAATAAAAGCTAATAAATTTTACTATATTATTGGTTTTAATGTGCCATTTGTAAAAAGAGAGCAAAAAATTGTTTTAGAAACAGATATAAGAGTTAAAAATGGTAAAGTTGCTTTAAATAATACTCGTTTAGTTTCTGGACCAATCAAATTGGATTTAAAGAAAATTGATTTTATGATGAATTATTTAAACCCACTAGATTTTTCAGTTAAAATATTGGAAAATAAAGAAGCACAAGTAAATGTTAAAAATATAGAAATAAAAGATAATAATATTATCGCAGATGGTATTATAATAATTCCAAAGGACTAAGGGTTTAAATTCATGAATAAAAATCAAAAATTTCTTTTAATATTTATTGGTTTTTGTATGGTTGCGGTTGTTGGCTTGATAGCATTTAATGTGTTGATGCCAAAACCGGAGATTAAGCCAGAAGATGTTCAAGTTTCTGAACGTTCAGTGCAGGAGGAAGTAATTGAAACTCCTGCACCGTCAGAGACTGCGAAAACTCAAAAAGAGTATATAAATGTATATTTTATTGGCAAAAATGAACATAATGAAGAAGTTTATAAGGCTGTAAAACGTGAATATAGTAAAGATATTGACGGTTCAAAAATAAAATATGCGGTTTCATCATTGATTAGAGGTCCAAAACCGGAAGAAAAACAAAGAGGTGTTTATACTGAAATTCCTTCTGGTTCTGAGGTTATAAGTATAACAGAGCAAAAAGACAAGGTAATTGTTAATTTGAATTCAAGTTTTGTTACTGGTGGTGGAACAGATAGCTTATATAAACGTTTATATCAATTGATAAAAACTGTTCATTTGAATTCAACATTGCCGGTTTATTTGTATATAGATGGTCAACGAGCTGATGTTGTTGGTGGCGAAGGTATCATGTTATCTCAGCCTTTAACAAATTCGTCTTTGGATAATTAATAATAATTATGGAAAGTGATAAAAAAGATTTAGATTATTACTTAAATTTAAATTGGACCTTAATAGAAGGTCAGGATTTGGATTTTGATGGTAATCCTTATTATTATATAGAAATAAAGGAGATACCAAGTTTTACGTTTTGCGCAAAAACCATAGCCAGAGCCAGGGAAAATTATAAAAAACAATTGAGATTGTCTTTAATGGTAATGTTGGAGCGCGGCGAACATATAGTTGAGCCTGGAGAAGAACCAGATGAACCTGATTGGGAAAGTTTGTGCCCTTAGTTTAATTAAATTCCGGTTTTATCATCTAGTTTTAGGTAGTCAATAATTTTGTAAACTGCAGAAATTTCGTTATAGAAATTATTGACGTCCTGTTGATTTGATACAGGTTTAAAAATATTTCCAAGTTCAAACAGATCTTTTTTGGTAGATATTGCTATATATAGTTTATTATCATAGAAGGAGCATTTTATTCTATCTGTTCCAAATGCAGTTTTTAAATTGTTAAATCTATCTATAAATGCTGTAGTTAATAGATATCTGCCTTCAATTTGATCTGAAGAGTAGGCATTAAATTTTTTACTAATATTGATATCTTCAAGATTAAGTTTTTCGAATTTTTCATTAGTATTTTGTTTTTTTATTTTCAAAATAGTATTGTAGATTACTGTTGGTATTGCAATTAGGGTTAATATAGCGTAGTAAAATGCATTCTTATTATTGAATATAAAGCATAATATAGAGCAAGATATCATTGTAATAATTAGTAATGCTACAGCTAGAAAAAGTAGTACTTTACTATTTTTTGCAGTATATAAATCCTGTTTTGAGGTTAATATTGTAGTATTTTTTACGCTTTTATTAGAATCGATTTCAATAATTATACCTTTAAAATAAGCTGTGTTCTTAGCGCCTAAAATTTTGCATTCTTGAATTTTAAAATTTAATGATTTATAGCTTCCTTGAAAGCAGTCATCAGTTTCTGTTTTGTATGATTGTAAGTTTTCAAATAATTCACAGCTAAGTAGTTTTGATATTTGTATATTTTCATTAGATGTTTTTAAATTCTCAAAAGGTTTTAACAGGTGTGGTAAAAACTTTTCTTTTAAAAGATTTTTAAAAGTTTTATTAGTTTGTACAATTTTATTTATTAATTTTTCAGAATTGAGACTTAAATGAATAAATATACCAAAGGTTGATAATCCTGCAATACAAGCTGTAAGTATTTCTATATTAGAATTAAAAATTGTTTTATTCAAAGATTCATTGATAACAAGTAGAGTAATACTTGAAATTGCTAAAAATAATAGTATTACTATAACAACTAAGTGTTTTAATATTTCTGGTAATATCTTTTTCAATAGAATAATTCTATTTCTTTCTAATTCCTTGTGTAGTTGTTTATAAATTTGTGCATATTCTTTGTAATATTCTATTGATGTATCTAGCATAGCTCTCCTAATATTTTTTCAATAATTATATTAACTTGTTTTTTTAGATGTTCGTAATCAGAATTATTATCTATTACAAAATCCCAATCATCAATATTATCTAATCCAGTTTCTGTAATATCATTTTCACCAACAAGATTTCCTCGTTTTATGCGTGTTTGTCTGGAGGCTTCAACACGGATAGTTGTTGCACCTGCATTTTTAAATACTTCATATTCATGCGGAACTCTAACATCAGTAACTATAATATTCCCATCTTGTTCGATGATTTTTTTTAGCCAATAATCAGGGTCTTGTTCTCTGCCCCAGTTGCCAAGCTTAATTAAATCAGGACGATATTTAGCTTTATTTGTTTCGATTTCATTATATGTTAAATTTTTTTCTTTGCCATAAGTTAATTTTATAATATCTCCCATTGCACATCTTCTAAAGGTTGGAAGCTTTTCTAACATTATCTTAGCTGCAGTATCTTTTCCTGAATATTGTTTCCCCGAAAATATAATAATTTTATTAGCCATAAATTTCCTTTTTTATTAATATTATCATAATTACTATAAAAGTAATATTAAAATATGTAAACATCAATAATAATATTAGCAATTATAAGAGTTCATGTGTTTTATATATTGCGTAGGTAGAAGTTTAGAAAGGAATAAATAATGGCAGTAGATGGTGTAAATAATGCAAATTCAAATACAGGTTTGTATGCAGGTTCAGCAGCAGTTGTAGGTGGTGGAGCAGGTGCAGCTTATGGGTATTTCTCAAAACCATTTTTAAAGAATAATGAACCAACAGATAGTTTTATTAAACAAGTGGGTCAAAATATGGTAAAAATAGTGCCTGAAGAAGCTGCAAATTCAATAAGTGAAATAGCTAAACAAGCAAATAATGCCAAGACTGTTGAAGAATTAAAAACAAATATGATTACATCATTAAGACAAGTTTTTGCAGATGCAGATATAGAAGCTGCAAAAGCAAGTATGAAAGTGGCAGCTGAAATGGCTGAAGCAGCAGGAGTTAATGATGTTTCAAAAGCAGAAATTGAGTCTATAAAAAATGTTGATGACATTATAAATTTATTTTCTAAGAATTTTGATGAAAAATATGCAGGAAAAACGATTGAACAAATTCGTGAAATGAGTAAAGCGGAAAGTGATAATCTTTTAAAAAATTCAGTAAAATCATTATTTAATCAAATGTGGGATGCTGATAAAAAGCAATTTGTAAAAATTGAATCAGATGGAACTCCACTTGGTGATTATGCAGTAAGTGTTCGTAATGCAGTAGTTGATGCAGCAAATAAAATAAAAGGCAAAACTGCAGCAATATATGGTTTAGTTGGTGCAGCAGTTTTAGGTTTAGGAACTTTAGTTGCTTGTATGGCTACTAATAAATCAGAAAAAGCTCCTGAAGAAGCAGATGTTGTTGCAGGTGCTAATGATTTAAAAAATGAAGAAGCTTAATTTGTTGTAAATAATCAATATAATATAAAAACTGCTATAAATAAATTTTATAGCAGTTTTTATTGTTTAAGAGTAATCCTTAACATTTTTTATCAAAATCTTGCAATCATACTATGTTGGTAATAGGATAAAAGAACGAGTGTAGAAAGTACAATATTGGATTATGTTATGGCACTAAATTTTCAAGAACTAGTTTTTAATTTACAAAAGTTTTGGTCAGATTACGGATGTATAATTCAACAACCGTATGATATAGAAAAGGGTGCATCAACGATGAACCCGGCAACATTTTTAAGAGCATTAGGTCCGGAACCTTGGAATACTGCAATGATAGAACCTTGCAGAAGACCTACCGATGCCAGATATGGTGAAAATCCAAACCGTTTGGGTCATTATTTTCAATTCCAAGTAATTTTAAAACCATCTCCTGATAATGCGCAAGAACTTTATTTAAAAAGTTTAGAGGCAATGGGGATAGATTTAAGAGAACATGATGTTCGTTTTGTTGAAGATAATTGGGAGTCTCCTACATTGGGTGCAGCCGGAGTAGGCTGGGAAGTTTGGCTTGATGGTATGGAAATAACTCAATTTACTTATTTTCAACAAGTAGGTGGTTTAGAAATTAAGCCGGTAGCTTTAGAGTTAACTTATGGTTTAGAACGTATAGCTATGTATCTTCAGAATAAAGAATCTGTATATGATATTATGTGGAACGATGAATTAAAATACGGAGATATTTATCTACAAAATGAAATAGAACAATCAAAATATAATTTTGAAGTTTCAAATACAGATAGTTTATTCAAAATGTTTGATTTGTATCAAAAAGAAGTTGATAATTGTATAGATGCAAAATTGGTATTACCTGCATATGATTATGTTTTGAAATGTTCACATACATTCAATTTACTCGATGCGCATGGTGTAATTAGTAAAGATGAAAGAAATAATTTCATCGGCAGAGTAAGAACAATGGCATCTGCAGTAGCAAAATTGTACGTAGAGCAAAGAGAGGCAATGGGATTCCCTCTTTGTAAAAAATAACATAAGGAAATTAAATGGCTGAAAAATTTACCAGAGCGACTTTTACCAGAAGTTTTTTACGACACATCACAAGAATTAAAGCTCCAGATGAGATGTTGGAGGAAGCAAAGACACAAGGGTTGGAAAAAACTCTTGGTATTGTGGATTTAATAGTACTAGGTGTGGGTGCTATTATAGGATCAGGGATTTTTGCAGTTGTAGGTATTGCTGCCGCAGGTAGTGCAGATGGATCCAGTGTTGGTGCTGGTCCTGCATTGATGATATCAATGATTATTGCTGCAATTGCTTGTATATTCTCTGCATTGTGCTATTCAGAATTTGCTACAATGATTCCTGTTGCAGGTGGTGCTTATACATATACATTTGCTACTTTGGGTGAATTTGCAGCTTGGATGGTAGGCTGGGTATTGATGTTAGAGTATGCAATTGGTTTTATTGCTGTTGCGTGTGCTTGGTCTAATCATTTTGTCCAATTTATGGCAGGATTTGAAAAAGTTTTGCCAGCTTGGCTTGCTCATCCTCCGGCTTGGCTTACTAATGATGTTTTCACAGTTGGAAAGCTAGCTGCCGAAAATCCTGATATATATGTTCCTAAGATTTTAGGTGTTCCTATTTGTATAAATTTACCTGCTATATTAATTGTGCTTTTAATCACTGCTATATTGGTTAAAGGTACAAAAGATTCAGCTAAAATGGCAGGAATAATGGTATTTATAAAACTTGCAGTTATAGGGTTGTTTATTGTAGGTGGTGCATTTTTTGTTACTCCTGCAAATTGGACACCGTTTGCTCCTCATGGTGCAGAAGGTATTTTTGCAAGTGCATTTTTAATATTCTTTGCATATATTGGATTTGATGCTTTAGCTACTGCGGCTGAAGAATGTAAAAATCCACAAAGAGATTTGCCTATCGGTATTATTGGTTCATTGTTAATAACTACTGTAGTATATGTATTAGTTGCATTAGTGTTGACAGGTATGCAAGATACATCAGGTCCTGTGCCTTTGGAATTTTTAAAAGCTCCAATGGCTTATTGTATGACTATGACTGGTAAATCTTGGGCTGTATATGCTTCATATTTTATTTCATTGGGTTCTTTAGCCGGTTTGACATCTGTTTTATTGGTTTTAGAAATGGCAGCTACAAGAATTCTATTTGCAATGAGTAGAGATCATTTTATATCTGCAAAATTCCAAAAAATAGATCCTAAGTTTAAAACTCCTTTAGTTTTAACTTGGACAGTTGGTTTGCTTGCTGTAGTTGGTATTTTAACTCTAAATTTAGATGTTGCTGCAGAACTTTGTAATTATGGTACATTTACATCATTCATTATTGTTTGTGTTGCTGTATTGATTTTAAGAAAAACTGATCCTGATAGACCTCGTCCATTTAAGGTTCCGTTTTCGCCTGTTACTCCAGCGCTGGGTATAATTTGTTGCGGTGGTTTAATGGTTTATAAATCAATGCAGGCTGGTAGCTCAGCGTTATTATTCCCTGTTTGGTTAGGGGTTGGTGCTATCATTTATCTATTATATGGTTTTATTAAGAATAGAAGTAACGAAAATAAAATTCATAGAGAATTAATACATGGTAATGAATCTGAACAGGAAGTATTAAAATAGATGGATTTAAATTTAATTTGCCGAAATATATTTAAAAAGAAAAGTATGGACGATCTTATAAATACTAGTAAGCGTTCAGAATTGAAAAAAACATTAAACGTATTTGATTTAATAGTAATAGGTATTGGTGCAGTTGTAGGAACAGGTATATTTACTATTATCGGTACAGCTATAACCGGAAGTAGTGAAAGTGCTGGAGCAGGACCTGCAATTGTTGTTTCAATGGTTTTAGCAGCTATTGCGTGTGTATTTTCAGCTTTATGTTATTCTGAAATTGCTGCAATGATACCTGTTGCCGGTAGTGCCTATACATATACGTATGCTACTATGGGTGAATTTATGGCTTGGATGGTTGGATGGATATTAATGTTAGAATATGCCATCGGTAATATCACGGTAGCAAGTGCTTGGACAGGATATTTTATTCAATTTTTAAAAGGGTTTAAGCATGTTTTACCGGATTGGGTTGTGAATTTCCCATTGTGGTTAAGATATGATTATAAAACGATGAGTGCTTTGTGTGCTCATAACAATTGGGATATACATGATAAAGTTCCTTATTTATTTGGACATATCCCTTTTGCTGTTAATTTACCTGCTGTTGCAATTGTATTGGTTTTAACTTTACTTTTAATTAGGGGAGTTAAAGAATCTACAAGAGTTGCAAGTATAATGGTAGGTGTAAATATGTTTATGATTTTATCATTTATCATTGTAGGTGCGTTTTATGTGAAACCTGAACATTGGACTCCGTTTTTCCCAAGTGATCCTTCAGGTGTTATAATGGGCGCATTTTTAATCTTTTTTGCATATATTGGATTTGATGCTATTTCTACAACGGCAGAAGAAACAGAAAATCCTCAAAGAGATTTGCCAATTGCAATTTTAGGAACTTTAGTTATTTGTACAATATTATATGTTTGTGTAGCTTTAGTATTAACCGGTATTGTTCCTATAGAAAGAATTGATATTCAAGCACCTATTGCTCATGCTATGAGTTATATAGGAAAGGATTGGTTTGCCGGATTGATTTCTGTTGGAGCTTTATGTGCTTTGACTTCTGTTCTATTAATTTATCAATTAGGTACAACAAGAATTTTATATGCAATTAGCCGTGATAGATTTTTACCAAAATCTTGGAGATTAATACATAGAAAATATAGAACTCCTCATGTAATGACTTGGATTTCTGGATTGGTTGTAATTGTATGCGGTTTATTTATGGATTTGAATATATCTGCTGCATTATGTAATTTTGGTACATTTACATCATTTGTAATTATTTGTTTAGCTGTTTTGATTTTAAGAAAAACAGAACCAAATAGACCAAGACCGTTTAAGGTTCCATTATGTCCGTTGTTTCCTATTTTAGGGATTTTGATTTGCGGAGTTTTAATTGTATTTTCATTAAATACATTAAAGACGTCTTCTGTATATTTTATAATTTGGTTATTTGTAGGCTTGTTGATATATGCATTTTACGGGTATAAGCAAAAGAGAATTGAAGAACGTGGAAGAATTATAAGACGACCTAAAAATGATGATAAAAATATTATTAAAGTAAAATAGTATAATAAAAAAGAGGTTTGCAATTCACAAACCTCTTTTTTTATGTTTAATTTCTATTTATACAAGACTTTTGGTCTGAATTTCAAATAATGATTTGTCAAATTCATCAAAGTCGTTGATAATTCCTGTTACACAAGAAATATTTTTATATAATTCAGGACTTTCTTCTGAACATATTGCAATAATTTTACCGATACCGGCATCTTTTGCTGAGTCTATACCGGAAATAGCATCTTCTACAACTATACATTCAGATGGTAAAAGTCCTAATTTTTTTGCTGCAATTTCATATATGTCAGGAGCAGGTTTTCCTGGAATTATACCATCAGAATATACAATTCTATCAATATCAAACCATTTATCAAGATGAAAATGTTCTATATAAAAATCAACATTAGTTTTATCAGACATAGTTGCAATAGTTCTTGGTATATTATTTTCTTTTAAGAAGTCTAAAAATGATTCGGCGCCTTTTGCAAGGTGGAAAGTTTCTGTATCTTCCAGTGCCATTTTTCTGTATAAAGCTTCTTTTTCTTGTCCGTATTTTTCAACCATTTCAGGTGTAGGTTGTTTTCCTATTGCATATTTTATAATTTGTTCATTTGTTCTGCCAAACATATATTTAAGCATTTCATCATCAGAAAAAGGAGTTCCTCTAAGTTTTTTTGAATATTGTCTCCAAGTTTCTTTATGTTTTGCTGAATCCCAATATAATGTTCCGTTAAAATCAAAAATAATGCCTTTATATCTCATTTTACTGTCTTTCCATCATTTTATTGTATATATCTAAGTATGTTTGAGCTTGTTTTTCTTTGTTTTGCATTTTGAATGTATAGGCTAAGTTATAATATATTGCAGGGTCATCACCTTTTAGATCCATTGCTCTAAAAAAATTATATCTTGCATTACCGTATTGTTTTAATTTAAGGTATGCACAAGCCATATTGTAATATCCATATGCAAAGTCATCTTTATATTTAACTGATTTTTTAAATTCATCTAAAGCCATATTTGGTTTATCTTGAATTAAATAAATATAGCCTAAGTTGTAGTGCGCTTTGTAATATTTAGGGTCTTTTTCTATTGATTTTTTAAACATATAAATGGCTTCATCAATTTTATCTTTATCTTGCAAAATATTGCCGATCAAAAGCCAATCTTCAGCGCTTCTATTTTCTTCAGTTTTATTTTTTAGTAATTTTAAAGCTTCATCAATTTCATTTTGAGCATATAAAGCTTTAGCTTGTTCTGTTACTTGGTCAACAACAACAGGAGCTTCTGCCTTTTTCCAAGGTAAAGACACAGGTGCTGCCTGAACTGAAGTTCCCCAAATCATAGTTAAAATAAATAATGTTAATAATAATTTTTTCATAACAAGATTATAGACTAAACTATGATAAATTTCCATAATTAAAATTTGACGATTTTAAAAAGATAATAATAATGTAATTAGATGTCTCTTTTACTGAACTATTTCCTGCTATTACTCCTTTTAGCAGGAATCTTTTTATTAATAAAAAAAGCCGAAAACTCGGCTTTTTAACACTTCACACATTTTGTATATTATAAAATTTAAGTTGTAACTTTTCCTGTAATGAATGATAATGCTGCGGAAATTGCGCCTGCTACAATACCAATCATTTTAGCTTTACCACTTTTACAAGCTTTAGCTATTCCGCCGCAAATACCACCAACAGTTGCTGCACCTGCTAATCTACCAAGATTATGTTTAGTTTTTTCACCGGTACCAACAGGAGAGCCGCTGATATCTGCAATGTTATCTTCTGCTGATCTTCTATTGTATAAACCAAATGTTAAAGATTGGATAAAACCTTGAGTTGCAGAACCGTGAGAGTATTCTCTTAGGTCTTCAAATAAAGATCTTCCTTTATTCATATTGGTATATAAACTTAGTGCTCTGCTTCGAATTTCATGTTCTGTTCCAGAGCCATATGCAGCTCGTACACTTTCTACATATCTATGAAAAGCGCCAGGAATTTGGTCTTGTTCATTGTTTACAACTTTATCTTTTAAAAGTTCAGCTGCTTCTTTAATTCCTTCTACTGCTGCGTTAATTCTTAAATCGGCATTTCGTTGCATTTTTTGTTGGTCAATATTGTAGTCAATATAAAATTTTTGGTAATCTCTCATATTGTCAAAATAATTACCATTATTGCCACCAATAAAACCACAGCCAGGTGTCATAAAGCCAGGTCCAAATATACTTCCACCCATCATTGGATATGTGCCTAAATCCATATCTAAATCATCAAAGTAATAAGGATTGTATTGAAAATTTCCAACAGGTGAAATTGCACCAATGTTGTTAGTTTCGTTAGCCATACTAACCTCCCAAAAATATTAACCTTTAACCTACCTTACTTATATAAAGTTTTTTTTTTATATAAAATTGCAAAATTTTCTATTTGTGTAACAGAATGTTACATTTGATATTTTTCTTACATTGTTTAGTTGATGTAGATTTTAATGTTTTTGTTTATTATAAATACGTATAGGCGCGCAAGAGGATATTAGTTTTGAAGAAACTGTTATCAGCTTTATTTTCATTATTTGTATTGGCAGCAATATCAGTTGCTGTATATTTTAACCAGCAATTTACAATGACTCAGGTTAATAAAGTCAAAGGTATGTATTATGTTTATAAAGGTGATAAAGCTTATAAACTAAGAGAAATGCAAAAAGCAATTAGATTTTATAATAAGGGGTTAAAGTTGTATCCGGAGCATTATGGAGCTTGGTATAATTTGGGAAATATATATGTTGCTTATGAAGATTATATTTCAGCAAATTATGCATATTCTCAAGCTTTTAATTATAATCCTCGTTTAATGGTTGCAAGAATGAATTATGGAATTATTGCTTCAGAAAAATTGGGAGATTTTGATGCTGCTTTAGATCAATATAATAAAATTATTAAAACAAAACGATTTTTGTTAGAGATTCCTTATATATATAATAACAAAGTAAGTTATAAGGAAAATAAAGCGATAGCATATTATAATATTGGGGTTACTTACAGATTAAAATCATTATATGCAAATGGTGATTGGGAAGTTCAACGAAAATATTTAGCTAAAGCAATTGATGCATATAAAAAATCAATAAAAATAAATCCTAATAATTATGACGCACAGTTTAATTTGGGTTTGGCATATCATGTAGCCGGAAATTACGATGCTGCAGGCAAATGTTATTGCAAAGCAATAAATGTAGCTCCAACCAAATATGAGGCTCATTACAATTTAGCTGTTTTATTAAGAAAGCTTGGTCATTACAAAGAAGCTTATGAAGAAATAGATAAAGCTACAACATTAATAACCGCTCTAAATGAAAATTCATCTACTCAACAATATGTTGCTATTGTTATGAATGATATAACTAGAAATGCATATAATAACAAAGAGTATAGAAGACATTTGCAAACAATTTTAGATGAAGAAAAGCGAAAAACAAAACAGCATATGGCTAAGTCTGATAAAGATATAAAAACTAAAGAAACTAAAGAAGATAAAAAAAATGGTACAATAACATCTAAGGGAATTAATTTTGTAAATGGTAAAGTTGTAGCAACAGAAGAATTGGATCAGGCAATATTAGACGATTTTGGGACATGTTCTGCAATGAAGTATTTTGATGCAAATTATGAATAAGATTAATATTTTTTATTATTGTTAATTTTATATAGCAAAATTTTATGCTAATGTGTATTTATATAGTATGAATATTTTGCCAGTAAGTTTTAATACAAATTATAGTTCAAAAGCTTATGTTGCACCTAGTAATGGAGTCTTTCAAAATTATAAGAAGTTTAATCCTTTGATTGGTGTGCAGGCATGTGATGTGGTAACATTTACTTCTGTGGCAAATTCTGACGTTTTGAAACGCTTATTGTTTTATAGAATTCCGTGTATGTATTCAGGTGTAATTATGTTGGACCCAGCTTGGGTACAGAAGATTTTGCAAAGAAGAATTTTTACCAAACCTGTAAGAACAATTGTAAAAGTATTAAAACCTTATGAAAAATCTTTGTTTCCGGTTGAAAAAGAAGTCTTTTCAATACTTAAAAATACAGCTCGCCGCAATCCGAATGCTCGTTTAGATGAGATAATACATGGTTTGGTCCCAAAGCACAATGAAAAATTATTGAGTATTCAAAAACCTATATTTGATAAGTTATCAGAATTATCTTTATCTATGCCAAAAGAGTTACAAGATGAATATAATGCCCTAATAGAAATTACTAATAGAAAATTATCAAATAAACCTGTAGTTGTTCCTTTCAGTTTGAAAGAATTTAAATATAAATTAGGCAGAATTCATGAGCGATTTCAAAAGAATAAAGATTCAAAAGATTGTGACATAATAAGAAGAATGCTTAGAATGGCAAATTCAGTTCCGGAATATTCCAGGGCAAAACGTTTAAGTCCAAGTTTCCCTAAAAAGAAGTACGAAAAAAAGATAAATATAATGTTAACTTCAATATCGGATTATTTGGATAATTCTGATTTGCGCAATGATAAAGATTTAAAAGATTTGATAAATATATCAAGATCTCGTGCTTGTAGAATTCCAACAAATATAAAATTTAATAGAAAATCATTCATTTATGATTTGCAAAAAATAACTAATAAGTTGCAAGATAAAAAACTTGCACATAAAATGGTTCAAACAGCAATAAGTCTTCCTACTTCTAAAGATAATCTTTCCGCATTTATCATGAAATCAGCAGAAAGGTCTTCAGAACAAATAGGTTTTGATTTGATATGTGGTTCTATAGGTTCAGCTGAGCATTTGGTTCCATTTGCAAAAGGTGGAGAAGATTCTATGTATAATTATGGTTTAGCAAGTGCATATATGAATTCGGAACGAGCACATAGAGCTTTCGAGTTACAATTAAAAATGCATCCTGAAACATATGAAAATTGCCAAAAATATGTAGATAGATTAATTGAATTATCAAATAATGGAGTTTTCAAACAAATAGGTTTGAGTAAATCATATATCATTTCATTTGTAAATAAAGTTCGTAAACTTTCTCCTGCAGAGAACCCTTTAATATTAGACACAAGTAAGTTAAAATAAGAATAGGAAGTTGAATAAATTTGAGAGTTCCTGCAATCACCTTTAATAATTTAAATATTTGTAATCAAAATTCCGACTATATAAAAAGTAAGGAGAATATCATGTTGCAAAATATTTTATCTGAAGGAAGTTTAGATTTGAAATGTATGCCATGTTATTATCCGATTGGTTTTACAGGAATACAGAATTCTTCAAAATTAAGAATGCTTTTTGCATATAAGCTTCCTTGTATATATAGCGGAATTCCAATGATTGATCCAAAGATTTTGACAAGATGGATGAAAAATAAAATATTTTCACGTCCGGCAAGTCAGGTATTAGAAATTCTAGAGCCACATAAGGATAGTTTTACCGGCATAGAAGCAAAAGTTTTAGATATAATTAGAGATAGAGCTGCAATTCATACAGATAAAAATATAAAAGAAATATTGACTGAGGTTGAACCTGTATTTAAAAGACGTTTACGTAAAAAGCAATCTGCAATCTTTAGAGAATTGGTAGAATCAGCACAAAATCTTCCAGATAAATATAAATACAGATTTAAAATGTTTATGGAAGAAACAGATAAAAAATTAAACGATAAACCAATACAAGTACCTTTTTCATCTTATGAATTTAAGTATAAATTAGCAAAAATAAAAGAAGATATTCAAAATGGTCAAGATGTAAAATCTAAAAAAGTAATGAATAAATTATTAAAAGAATCAAAAAGATTATCAAACACTACAAATTCTCGAACTATAGAAAATCAAAAGAAAGTTATAGATTTTTTAGATTTAATTTTAAAAAAATCAGTGTTAAAAAATAATGTACAATTGAGAGAATTAATAGACATATCAAAATCAAGATTAGCACAAGATAAAATTGTAATACCATTTAACAGAAAATCTTTTATTTACGATTTAGCAAGATTAATTGAGGATTTGCCTAATCAAAATTTGCAAGAGGAATTACTTACAATAGCTCAAAAGCTACCAACATCACAAGATAGTACTTCTGCATATATCGTAAAAGTTACGGCAGAACCGGTTGATAAAATCGGGTATAGATTAATTTGGCCGTCTTTGGCTTCAATTGAGCACCTTCTTCCACGTTCAGAAGGAGGACTTGATATCATGGCAAACTTTGCCGGAGCAACAACGCGAGAAAATTCAGCCCGAAAAAGTATCCCATTTGTTCAGCAAATAAAACGACGTCCGTTAACGCCGATATATTGCCAAAAGTATGTTGATAAATTGATAGAATTATATCACCAAGGTGTTTTTGCAAGGTTAAATGTTAGTCCAAAATATATTGTAGATTTCAAGAATACAATATATGTATTGTCTAAAAAAAGGATTAATCTGGATATTTCAAAACTTAATGCTGCATAAAACTAAATGTAAATTATTGTAAAATTACTTTTCTGGCTTTTAAAGATTTCTAATCGCATGTCCGTTATCACAGATGTTTAAGATTAGAAAGTGAAAGGTTTTTAATGTCAGATATAGATGTTTCTAATTTTGGTAAAAAGAATATAGATTTATCAAAGTTAAGTGGTGGGTTAAAAAAAGAAAAGTTAAAAACAGAAGAACAAAAATCTATTTTTGACGCGATAGATTCAGATAATAATGGGATTATTGATGACGGTGAAATGTTAAAATTTAGAACTGCGATTGATAGTTCTGAAGATAATAATTTATCAAGAAAAGAAATTAAGAAATTTTTAAAAGAAAATGATCTAAAAGGAATAAAACGAAAAGAATTTATAAAATTTTTACAAGATTACGCGATATCAACACAAGATGTTGATAATGCTGAATTTATAATGGAAAACGGTCAGAAAAAATTACAAATAACAAAAAAAGACGGTTCAAAAGAAGTTATAAATCCTGACAAAAGTTATGATATAACCCAAACTGATGAAAATGGTACTGAAACAACCAATAGTTATACGACAGAGAAAAAACTTGAAAAATCTAAAGTAAAAACAAAAGCCGGAGAAGTTACAGTAACAGAATATGAAGATGATGAGGTTACACCTAAAAAAGTAACAGTTTCAGATAATAATTCTGCAGAGACATCAACTGTTTATTACGAAGGCGGCAAAGCTAAAACAAAAACTGTAGAAGTTGGAATAACAACCCATTCATATACTTATGATGAAAGTGGAAATGAAGTATTAGTTTCAAAGGTTGAAAATAAAGGTTTACAAACAAAAGAAAAAGTAACAGAATATACATACAATTCAGATGGTACAGTTCAAGCTGATATTACTGAAAATGGAGTACAGACAACACAACAAATAAAAGATGGTAAAGTTCTTTCATCCAGTTCTGTTGATGAATCAGGTAATACTACCAATATTGAATATTCTGAAGATGGAACAAGAACTGAAGTTTTAGTAGATGCTGAAGGCAATAAAACAACAACTACATATAACTCAGAAGGCAAAAGGTTGTCACAAACAAAAACTATTGATGACAAAACTTATAGTGTAGAATATGATGGCAATGGTAATACCAAGGTTGTGTTACAAAATGGCGAAAGTGTAGATGCACTTGCAAAACATTTTGGTGTCTCAAAACAAGATTTAATAGACGCAAATGGCGGCAGAATAAGAGGTTGGGCTGGGGATGATGTAGTAGTTCCAGGAGAGTTAGAGGCTGATGATAAAAGATTACAAGGTCGTCAAACAAAAGAAGAAGCTATAGAAGGTTATAGAAAAGTTGCTGAAGAAATAGAACAAGTTAAAAAAGAAGTAGCAGCAAGAAAGCCTATAACATTTGTAAATAAGGATTATGATACATATTCAGATTTAGCAAAGGCATTATTTAAACGTGAAGGAATTGAAAATCCTTCAAAAAGACAACTTAAGGCACGTATTGATGATTTGAAAAAAACAAATCCTAATATAAAAGATGGCGAATTAAAAAATAAGAAAATTAAAGCAAATGTTTCTCCAGAGATGTCAGATAGAATTTCCCAACGCTCAAGAGAAGCAAAAGAGTACGCAGAAAGTGTACAAACAAGAAAGAACGCAGAAAATATTGCGAATAAATTATATCAAATCTGTGATGATTATGCAGGAGGAACAGATACTAAAGAGTTTAAAGCAGAATTGGCAAAAATAAATTCTAAGAATATTGTTGCAGTTTTAGATGCTTATGACAAGGTTGTTGCAAATAATTCTGGCGATACATCACTTATGGATACAATATGTTCTGAAGTTGGTGCTTCTGCATCATCAAAAAGATCAGCATTAAATAAAATTATGAATGAATTAGCTGCAGCTGCAAAGGCTGCAGGAGTGAGTGATGCAGATATTAAAAAGGCTCAATCTGATTATAATGCAAGTATAGATAAAGAATTTGGTGCAATATTCAGAAGAACAAATACCAAAGATATGGAAAAAGCTGTTGACTTTTTACGAGGTGCAATAGTCGCTAAAAAAACTGTAGGAACTGAGGATATATCAGATTCTGATGCGATTAAAACTATTAGTGAAGAGTTTTCTGCGAATTCTTCATCAGCTGCAGAATCATTTAACGAAGCAAGAGAAAATGAAGGTTGGACAGCAAGATTAGGTGATACTGTTTGTGGTTGGTTTGGCTGCACAACTATTGAAGATATGGAAGCAAAGCTTGGTAAAAACGCTGAAGCTGTTAAAAAATTAGCTGCTTCTGCTAATAATGAAGCAGAATTTAAAAAAGCTTATAAAGAAGTTTTTGGAATTGAATTTGATAAAAATAAGATAGCCGCAAGATCTGCTGCAAAAGGTAATTTAGATCAAGCCAGAAATTTAAATTCTAATATTGCTATAACAAATCAAATTTTGAGTAAAGCTGATTCTTTAAGTTCAAGTCAATTACGAGAAGAAATCAAGGCTAAGTATCAATATGATGATGAAATAATAGATGATATTATGAATAGTTATGCAGATTTGTTAAATAAAAATCTTTCAAATGAATCAGATAAGAAAGAAGTTTTAAAAAGATTTTTAGAAGAAACAAAGAATGCTTCAAGTGCTGAATTCAAAAGAATTACTAAAGGTAAAACTTTTGCTCAAATGGAAAATGATTTAGTCTTGTTAACCAAAAGTGCGTTTGGAACAAATGATATTGTAAAAGACGTAATGCAATTTAATGAAAATCAGCAGGCAACAGAAATGGTTACAGATGCAGCTTTTGAAATTGCAGGAACAATAGCATTACAATTTGTACCTGGCTTAGGTCAAGCTGCAATGGCAAGATTAGCTGTAAGTGCTGCAAAATGGGGTACAAAAGCTGTAAAAGTAGTTAATGCTGCTCAAAAAGCGGAAAAAGCATTCGCTGCGGCTAAGAAATTCCAACAAGGACAAGCTTTTGTAAGTAAAGCTGGAGCTTCAGCTAAAGCTGTAAAAGCAACAAAAGTTGCTAATAAAGCGGCTCAAATAGCATCACAAATGGGTGCTGCAGGTGTTGCAACTGCAGGTCTAGGTGTTTCTACAGGAAAAGACGCAAAAGAAATAATGCGTAAAACGCTTATGAATATGTCTTTTGCCGGAGTTGGTGCTGGTTCAAGTTTTGCTGTACAAACTAAATTAGCATCTAATATTATGAAGAATTTCCATCTTCAAGATAGTGCTTTAGCAAAAGAACTTGCGGAAGAAATTATTAATATGGCTGGTTCTTATGGTGTTACAAAAGTTGCCGGTGATGATTATGGTTCTCAAGATGCCTTTATCGATGTAGCCGCAGGTTTAGTAATGGCTAGAATTTCGCATGTTAAAACAGCAAAATCAACACCAAATCCTGGACCAAATCCAAACCCTGGACCAACACCAAACCCTGGACCAACACCAAACCCTGGACCACATCCAAACCCAGGACCAAATCCAAATCCTGGCCCACATCCAAACCCTGGACCACATCCAAACCCAGGACCACGTCCAAATCCTGGCCCACATCCAAACCCAGGACCAACACCAAACCCAGGACCAACACCAAACCCAGGACCAAATCCAAACCCAGGACCAAATCCAAATCCTGGACCAAACCCAAATCCAGGACCAAATCCAAACCCAGGACCAAATCCAAACCCAGGACCACGTCCAAATCCTGGACCAAATCCAAATCCTGGACCACGTCCAAATCCTGGTCCAGAACCAAATCCAGGACCAAACCCAAATCCTGGACCACGTCCAAACCCTGGACCAGAACCAAACCCAGGACCACGTCCAAACCCAGGACCAAAGCCTGTTGATCCAACTCCAAGAAGAAAAGATATCCCAGATAATAGAAAATATGAGCCGTTAAAACCGTCAGCAAAAATTAAAACATTATCTGATATGCAGGACTTTTTGGCAGAATATAAAGTTCCGTTGTATTACTCAGAGCGTCTATTGAATTTAAAAAATACATCACCAAAACGTTTTGACAAATTAGTTAAGAGTGGTGCATTTGAGTTGATGCGTGATCGTAAACTTAGTTACACAATTTTAGATAGAGTTAATTCAAAAAGATTTTTATCAAAGAAACTTTTAAATGATATTAAGCGTTTAAAAAATCAAGATTCTGTAGTTCGAGTTTTGCCAAAAGGTTCTAATCCTAGAGCAATAGGTAAATATATAGAAAATGGCGATGTTTGTGAAATTGATGGTAAATTGTACATCAATAATAATGGTCAGCCTGCAGAAATAAAATTAACAAGAGAAAAATTTGAAGAATTATTCCCAATTGTAGATAGTTTTAATATTGCACAGCATTCCTTGGGAGATTGTTGGCTTGTTGCAAGTTTAGACAATTTAATGGATTTACCTGGCGGTAGAACTGCATTATATAGTATGTTTTATCAACAAGGTAATGATATATACATAAAATTTCCTAATGAAAGTAACTATATAAGATTTAAAGATGGCGTAGTTTTAGATGCATCAGGGAACCAGATTACTGGAGCTAAAGGTTTAAAAATGATTGAACAAGCTTATGCTGTTCATAGACATAGAGATTATAATAGAAATTATCCAGTTACGGATATTGAATCATTTACTGATGTTCCAAAATTGATGGAAAAACTAAGAAGTGGACGTGTTGAAGAAGCATATACACAAATTCTTGGACCAGGGTTAAAAATTGAATCAGTGTCTGGTCAAGGTGTAATGCAAGATATGCGTAAGATGGATTTGATTAAAAAATACGCGAATGATGATAAGGTTTTATTGAACCTAGGAACTTACCCTAAGGAAAACTTCCCTGCAGAATCAATGCTTTCAGATCAATACGATTTATTTTCAAGTCATGCGTATGCGATAAAGGGATATAATGAGGCAACAGATATGGTTTATATATCTAATCCTTGGCAGGGTTCTACGATTATTGAAGTTCCTATGAATGAATTAATTAAATATGTAAATACTGTTGGCGTTGCTAATCTTGAAAATGTTCCTGTAATAAGCGGTGGTAAATCTGCAGTTGTTCATTCCGGGTTAGTTTCTTCTGGACCTATGGTAAGTTCTGCTGCCGTACCTAAATCTGATTTAACATTAAATTATGTTGAAACATACGCAGAAACAGGAGTTCGTTCACAGGCTACATTATCAGAATTAAATAATTTGAAATCAGAAATTAGTGATGCTTTAGCTAAAATAAAAGCAGGAGAAGTTTCTAATGCTGAAGAAGTTTTAAATAATATAGAAAAATTGTATAATAAATCTCTTTTGAACGGAAGAGAATACGCTCTAAAAGGTACAATGGATAAATATACCGTAAATTCTTTGCGACAAGAATTGGGTTTACCAATAAATTACTTAGACGTAAAAATGCAAGCTAAATTATCAAGATACCCAGCTGCCAGAGCAAAGGTTATGACAGATGTTTATAACACTATTGGTGATAGAATTGCAAAAGGTGAAGTTCCGTCAAAGGATTTGCTAAATGATGTAATATATAAAAAAGCTGCTGAAACCGGCTTGAAACCTGAAGATTTAGAAAATCAATTCTTCTTAGGTATTAAAGATAGTTATGTATGGTCAGCAAGTGATTTTAGAAAATCTCAAACTCAAATATATTCATCAAATAAAGATGCGTTAATAGATAAATACAAAGATGGTTTTGGAATTAAATCTCAAGCAAAACCAATTCCAACTCGTATGGGCTTGAATGATTCAGATGGAACATTTTTTACTATGGACGAAGTTAAGTATCTTAGCAAAAATTACAGTCCAGTCATGAAAGAGTCTATTTCTGAAGTTTTAGATGAAATTGGAAAACAAATTCAAGCAGGAGAATTACCTTCTTATGACTTATTAAGAGGAATATTATTGCAAGTTGCTCCAAAACATAATGTAAATATTGGACAATTAGAAGATAATGTTTTATCCAGCATAAAGCAGTTTGAAGAATGGAATTCTATTGCAAAATATATGGACGTTCCAAAACGAATTTTAGATCGTAAAGATCCTACAACAAGAAGTGTTGCTACAAAAGCCTTTAGAGAAGTTAAAGGTATTTCAGAAGCACCAACGCCTGTTAAAACAAAAGAAATAAATCATTCTTTTGACGGTATAAATAGTAAAAATTTAAAACCGGAAGAAATTGGTGCTTTAACAAAAATAATGAGTCCTGAAAGGGCACAAATGGTTGTTAATATTGTTGATAATTTGGAATGGGAAATTTCTCATGGTTCTGTTCCATCAAAAGATTTGTTGGATAGAATGATTCATGATGAGTTATATAAACATCCAAATCCTGCAATAAAACCTGAAAAATTAAGTATAGAAATTAGATCGCTTTTAAATGATCATTTCCCGGATTGGGCAGGAATACAAACTTTTTGGTATAAAAATGAACAGGCTTCAAAAAGTATAATTAGTCAGTATCCTGAATTCATAACAGATTTTTTAAATTTGCGAAAAGCTAATACTTAAATATAAGTTGTAAATTTTTGAAAATTAAGTTATAATGCACAAGAGGTATATGAAATATGGGTATAAAAATGCACGGATCAGATAATCCATTTATGGCGTTACAAAGACAAATAGAAGAAGCTCAAAAATTAAACAAACCAATAGATGGTTATGTTAAACAGCAAATAAAATTGTTGAAAGATGCGCATGATGAATTTGTAAAAACGGCTCAAGAACAAGGTTTTGAGCTTACAAATCCAAATGTTAGTGAAATAGAAATTCAACAAATTTCTGCAATGAAACAGTTAGCCCAAAAAATAGGTTTGCCTGTTAAAGAATATGATGAAATGATTAAAAAAATTCGTATTCGTGTTTTTGGTGAAGCTAATTATGAGAGATTTTTCGGAAAAGATGCAGGTCAGTAAATAGTTTTTTATCCTTTTACAGCACCTTCATTTTCTCCTGAAATAAAGTATTTCTGCATAGCTAAGAAAAATATAATAATTGGTATTGTTGATATAATTGATCCGGCTGCAATATATCTCCAGTTAGATGAAAACATACCTTGCAAATTATTTACCCCAACAGGAAGGGTGTACATTGCTTCTTTTGTTAGTACAATACTAGGCCATAAGAATTCACCCCACGAACCAATAAATGTGAAAATCGCAAGCACAGCAAGTGATGGTTTTACCATAGGTAATAATACTTTCCAAAAAACTTGAAAAACATTGCACCCATCAACGATTGCAGCCTCTTCCATTTCTCTTGGAATGGCTAAAAACGCTTGGCGCATTAAAAATATTCCAAAAGCGCTAACTGCAAAAGGCATTATAAGACCAATAAATCCCATAGTATCATTTACTGTATCAACTAAATGTAATTTTAAAGTAATTAGATAAACAGGTAACATTATGGCTTGGAATGGAATCATTATAGTTGCAAGAATTGCAAAAAATGCGATTTTTTTTCCTTTAAATTCCATTCTGGCAAGTGGGTAGCCTGCAAGAGAAGATAATATCAAATTTAATAATACTGTTCCTCCCGCAACAATCATACTGTTTATGAAATATCTCATTAAATCAACTTTATGCCAAACACCAACATAATTTGCAAAAGTAAATTCTTTAGGAATAATTGTTGGCGGATATGCAAAAATGTTTTCACTGTTTCCTTTTAAAGATGTTGATAATAACCAAATAAAAGGGAATATCGAAATTAAAGATACCAGTATTAGTGTAAAGTGTATCCAAAAATTTTTGAAATTTATAAATTTTAAAATTTTAGTTTTTAAAGACATTTTTTCCTCTTAAATTTGATATTTATTTTTTTCAAAACAACAAATATTTATTAATGAAAATATCATAACTATAACAAGTAAGATTACAGCCATAGCGGAAGCGTAGCCTAAATCTAAATTTTCAAAAGCTTTTTCATATATGTAATAAACAATTGTTTTTGTAGAATTTAAAGGTCCGCCTTTGGTCATAACGTAGATTTCTGCAAAAATTTTCATAGCAGAAATTGAACTTATTGTTGTAACCAGTGCTATTGTTGGCATTATATGTGGTATTGTTACCGTTAAATGTTTTCTTAAAAAACCGGCACCATCTATTTCACAGGCTTCATAAAGTTCTTTTGGAACACTCATCAAAGCTGCAAGATATATCATCATATAATATCCAATACCTTTCCAAATGGTAACTATAATTACGGAATAAATTGCATATTTTGGATCAGTAAGCCAACCTATAGATTTAATATGTAATAAGCTTAATAAATAATTTAATATACCTTGTTCTGCATATAGCCATTTAAAAGCAATTGCAGCAACAACTATAGAAACAATTACCGGTAAGTATATAAGAATTTTATATAATGTAATTCCTTTTATTTTTTGATTAATTAATACAGCTAAAAATAATGGTAATATTGCAAGTATGGGAACTGCAACTACCAAGTATATTATTGTATTAAGCATAACTTTATAAAATATTGGGTTGTGCAATATGTTTATATAATTTTGGATACCCGAAAAGTTAGGTTGATAAATACTATTTGAATAATCAAAAAAACTTAGCCCAATAGTTTGAAAAAATGGAATAAAAAAGAATATTAATAAAACTATTCCTGCCGGTAATAAAAACAAATATGGTGCTATTTTTCCATAATACTTAAACATAAATTGATTATCTCACTATTTAAAAAATCAGTCAAGAATACAAATAGATAAGAATTTAAAAATATCATTCTTTAATATTTACGCATTTTGTGCTACTATCAAATTACGAAAACAATTGAAGAAAAGAAGGATAAAAAAGATGACTCAACAAGTAGAAAAAACTCAAGAATCTAATTCATCTCAAAGTCAAATTCGTCAAGTAAGAATACAAAAAATGGAAAATTTGAGAGAACGTGGATTAAATCCATATCCGTACGGTTATGAAAAAGATATTATGGCACAAGATTTACAAGAAAAATATAAAGATCTTGCAGCTGGTGAAGAATTGGAAGATTGTTATCATGTAGCGGGCAGGGTTATGGCAAACAGAAATACTGGAATGTTTATAGACCTTGTTGATGCTTCAGGAAAAATTCAAATATTTTCACATAAAGAAAATTTATCAGAAGAAGATTTAAAAACATTAAAAACAATTGATATAGGTGATATTGTTGGTTTTTATGGTTCAGTTAGAAGAACTCCTCGTGGTGAGTTAACAATAAAAGCTATGTCATTGAAAATATTATCAAAATCATTGTTACCATTGCCTGAAAAATTCCATGGATTAACAGATGTGGAAACTAAGTATCGTCAAAGATATGTTGATATGATTGTTAACGATGATGTTAAAAAGACTTTCCAAAAAAGAAGTTTAATTATACAAAAAGTAAGAGAGTATTTGATAAGCAAAGGTTTTATGGAAGTTGAAACTCCAATGTTACATCCACAAGCAGGTGGAGCTAACGCAAGACCATTTATTACTCACCATAATACTTTAGATATGGATATGTATTTAAGAATTGCGCCAGAATTATATTTAAAACGTTTAATGGTAGGTGGCGTAAGCGAAAAAATATTTGAAATAAATAGAAGTTTCAGAAATGAAGGTATCGATACCCGTCACAATCCAGAATTTACAATGATGGAATTGTATCAAGCTTATGTTGATTACAATGATATGATGGAATTGACAGAAAATTTAGTAGCATATGTTGCTAAAGAAGTTTTAGGTACAACAAAAATTCAATATGGAGAAAACGAAATCGATTTAACTCCACCTTGGGATAGAAAAACTATGTTAGGTGCAGTTGAAGAAGCTACAGGAATTGATTTTAATAAAATTGAAACTGTAGAAGAAGCAAAAACAGCAGCAAAATCTGTACATGTTGATGCTGATGATTGTGATAATTGGGGACAAGTTGTAGAAAGAGTTTTTGAAGAAAAAATTGAAGGCTCATTAATTCAACCAATTCACATTTATGATTACCCAAGAGATATATCTCCATTAGCAAAAGTTCATAGAGATAATCCAAGATTAACAGAAAGATTTGAAACTAGAGTTAATGGTTGGGAAATAAGTAATGCATTTTCAGAATTAACAGACCCAATTGATCAAAGAGCCAGATTTGAAGCACAGATGGCAGCAAAAGCAGCTGGTGATGAAGAAGCTATGCCTATTGATGAAGATTATATCTGTGCATTAGAACACGGTGTACCTCCGATGGGTGGTTTAGGTGTAGGTATTGACAGATTGATTATGTTATTAACTAACTCTCCATCAATCCGTGATGTAATAGCGTTCCCTACATTGAAGAAAAAAGATTAATTTAAAATCTTAAATAAATGAAAATGGTATTGAGTTTTGTTACTTGATACCATTTTTTTATTGTAATATTTTTATTTCAATGATAATATTTCGGAATACAAGTTTAGCAGGAGTCTTTATATGATTAGATTTTTAGTAGTATTTTTATCTTTGTTTTTAGTAATGGGAAATTCTGTATGTTTGGCTAAAAAAACTCCTCATGCAGGACCACATCCAAAACCGCCTAAAAAAGAGAAAAGACATGAAGAGTATAAGTGTTCTTGGTTTAATCCATGTTGTAATGGTCCAAAAGATGATAAAAGATGTAATGAACATAAGTATAAAAAATGGAATAGAAGTTGTAGAAGACATCATGGCTGTAATTGTACATATGATTTTTGGTATGCAAGAAGACATTATGATGAAAACTATTGGAGAAGATATTGGGAAAGTGAAGCAGGTAAAAATGTAAGAAAAGTAAACCATAAAGTTAATGTGTTTAGAAGAATGATGGATTCTACAAAAGAATTATTTACCTGGTAATTATTAAATAAAAAAAAGAGTCTCAAATGAGACTCGTTGGAATTAAGAATAGCTGGAAGTATGAAAAAGATTAATTATATTAAACAATTATGAAAGTATTTTCGCTATTCCCTAAACGGTTAATAAATAATAAATAAATTTAGTTTAATTTATTTTAAAAGATTACCTATTTGTGCTATTCTCATGGTAAAGGTGGGATATATAAGGGTGATTAAATGAAGAAACGTTATATTTTTGGAATAATAGTTGCATTATTTGTTGTATTCTTTTTTGTAAGTGTACTGTGTGGTATGGACAAAAGAGAAGAAGAATTTGCTGATTCAATGATGCCTCGTATAGGTCAAAAAATGTGGACATATAATATGAACAAGCATCAATGGCATAAATATGACAAGCGTACAGATGATGATGAATCAAAAGACGAAATAATTTTGCAACTTCAATTGCCAGAAGGTAGTGAAGGTTATACATCTTATGCTTTGCTTACAGGTAATGCTCAAGTTCCAAAAGAAGCTGCTTGGATAGGAGAAGGTTCTGAAGAATTTTTAGTTGGCAAAACTTTATATTCATATTATCCTAAGCAGTTTGAGTATTATGAAATTGTATTTAATGGTGTAAAATTTGTGCCAAGACAATTATCAGTAAAAGAAGTTTCAAATGTTTTAAAAGATTATAAAATTATAAAAGTTTCAGACCTTAGAAAAGGAATTTATAATATTGAATATTCAAAGAAAAATAATAAATTTGTTATTTTAAATGATATAGGAGAAGATTTTTATAAATATTATATAGTTCCGAATGATAGTAAAAATTTGAAGATCGAAAACTTTTCAAATCAATTTGTCATAACAGGAAAAACAGATATAAAAATTCAGCGCTTAGAGGGTTGTACAAAAGCTTATCCTTGTTACGAAATTAAAGTGAAATAGTTGTTTGAATTTTATAAACATTATATTTATGTTATTGTTAGTTTGGGTAAAATTATGATTTCACTT
>CALUYT010000048.1 GCA_944325085.1 Candidatus Gastranaerophilales bacterium
CAAACAAAAGAAAACTGGAGGGCAAGAATATTTGGACATAAATAAACAGGCTGAAACATATATGGGTGAGCGCGGAAAGAATACTGACAGAGTCTTTTCCGGATTCAGATATAATTCCCAAACTCTACTGGAGTTAAGACGTTGGTGCCTATTGGCCGGAATTACTAAAGATGTCACATTTCATTCCGGCAGACACACATTTGCCGTTACCATGCTTGATTTGGGTGCAGACATTTATACGGTCTCAAAATTACTGGGACATAAGGAACTTGCCACAACTCAAATCTATGCAAAGGTTTTGGATCGTAAAAAACAGGAAGCGGTTAACTTATTCCCTAATATTGATGATTAAAGCCCAGATTCCTGGGCTTAATTTTTTGATAAGTCTTTATTTCTGTCCTCTTCAAAAATCAAATTCATTAATTTCCGGTTTACTTCCTCATGTATTATTTCCACAATCTCTGAATCATACATTTCCCTGTTAGCTTTCCACCATGCTTGTATGCTTTCTGTTGCGTATGGCCTAACATTATCATTATGAAAACAATCATTAATGTAATCGTCAACTATTTTATTTAATTCTTCCATTATTTTACATCTATAAAATTAAGTTTATTAAATTGTTTCAAATACGAAAGTCGATTATTAGTCAGCTTCTTTAGCTGCCAAATCAAATCGTCATAGGCATTGTCTCCATAATAATAAAATGTGAAATTTTTGTCTTTACAATCAGGCATCGTCTGTGCCTTAAAAAAATCATCAAAATACGAATGGTCAGTTTCACCTAAAGAGTAACCAAAGAATGTAATATTTTTAGCATTTTCAAAAACTGATATTAATCCATTTATATTTTGATTTATATTATGAGATTTATAAAGGAATACATGTTCTTTTGCCACTTCAACACTATCTTCTATACCAAAAACAATATTATTAGATAAACTTCCATGAATATGATTTATACAATATTTATTACAGTTTTGAAAGTAAATATTTCTCAATCTTTCAATAATATCAGTATAATTGAAGGTTAATATGTATGTATTTATATCACTCCTTAAAACATCGGATAAAACTCTATAAGCAGCGTTATTTTTAAATTTAATTTCAACATTAATAGCATAATTCAGATACCCCCTTAATGAATAACAAAGTCTTTTATAATCTTCCTTTAAAGATTCTATTTGTCTAGTTTTTTGAGGAATCTTACCAAATCTTCCTTCTTCTGTCTTATAAAATAATCCTGTAGAGTATTTATATAATTCTTTCTCGATATCCACCCACTTTGATTCCTTTAAACACTTATCTAAATATTGTGCCAATAAATTATTATTTAAAAGTTCCCTAAAATAATGACTATCTAAAAAATTTGAATATGAAGTTTTATACCCCATATTCAAATCAAATCCATTACCGACTATTAAAACATTTTTAAACTCGTCAATACTTTGCTTCATAACTTATGCAATTATCTTTTCACAAAAATATCTATTCTTTTTAGATTGTTATAGAAGAAATGCATAATTATTTTTTTACCATTGTAAAAAATCATAATTTACTGTTAAAGCTAATACTGGTGTTAATCCATTCTTTCCAACACCATACCCAGCTGACATCCCTATCCCCCATCGCTTAGGCTTATGAACTATATCACGATATATGTATTGAGTTTCATATACTGTCTTTGGATATACCCTTATCTCATCTAACCGTGGAGAAAGACCACTAATCTTTGCATAGTAATTGCTATCTTGGTATTCTTTGTACTCACGTAGATGCCAGCAGCTATCACTCACATATATTGTATCGGTATTGTCTATCCATGCAAGATAAGGCATCGGGGAGAGTATATACTGTGTATCGACAAGAACCTTAGTCACGACAATAGGCTCACTTTGAATAGTGTCGTACTTTGGCATTTCCTTAACTGAAGGCGAACGGCTGCACCAACCTAAAGTAAAGGCCAGTACTGTAATCAAAAGATATGGTAGGTGTTTCATATTTTTAGGCATAAAAAAAGCGATGAATCATTGAAACACCGCTTAAATAGTCTAATATTTTAATATCATTGATTGGCACGAATATTTTCTATCAATTGTGCTGCACCATCAAAAGGCAAATAATAATCATTAAGTATGGTTCCTGACAGTTTTACGGAAAGTAAGGCACGGGCTGCAGCATACATATCTGTTAAAATAACAGAAGCCATATCTGTTGGCAATTTAATATCAATTTGGTTTCCTTCAACCTTGCTAAAAAGCGTTTGTATAGGATCAATATGTAAAGTATAGGAAAAGCTATAAGAAACAATTGGAATATCTTCCTTGGAAGGCAAAAACAAATTGGTCCACAAAGTAGCCTTAAGCAAGGAACGTTCTTTGTCTATCTCAAAATTGATAGCAAACATCGTATAAATATTGTTGCATTCGTCTTTTTGCGTCGGAAGAGCGTCACTACAAATATCAAAATATTCTTCTTTGATTGATAGGACTCGTATCTTAATTTTTTTTTCCATATCTAACATTTAATTTTTATTGAAAGTTTGCTTGCTGGCTTTACTACAGCATAGTCACAATTATCTGAATATACAAAATCTGTGGGATAAACTTTCTTACCTACAGGAAAAAGCAAAGGAACTGGTACAAATGTACTTTCCTCATTATTTTTTTTAGAAACTTCTACTATAGGTTCTCCAAGCACTCTCTCGATAGATAACAAAGTACCAATTGTAAAATTATGTGTTCCTCGCATCCATTTGCTTATCTCCGATTCATTCTTTCCAAGCATTCGAGCCAAATCCTTTTGAGTTAATCCTTTTGAAGCCAACACTTCATATATCCTATCTGAAATTCTAAAAGAAAAATCGACAATGTCTCGTGCCTCTTGTGAAACCCGAGATCTGCGAGCTTCCAAAATATTGCTCCTTTTCATTGCTTTTTCCTCCTAAATTTTAAATTACCAATTAATTTTTTGTTATCAACTACCAAACTACCATTTTTAATACGTGACAATATAAAACGCTCTGTATCTTCCAAAAGTCTAACCAATGGAGAAAGCGTTGCGCTGTTCTGCCATGAGTTAGAATCCTTTACCCCGCCATTCCCTAAAATCAAAATACCATCAGTAAGCCTTATGCAATATAATCGAAGTTTGTTAGTTTCAATAGGAATAGCAACGACTTTACTCTTAAAAGAAGATTCAGGGCGAAAATAACGTTCCAACGCACCTTTTTGCGCTATAATATCCAACCATGACAATATAATATCCATATCTTCCTTGTATAAAAGATTGTCTGAAAACCGGATGACAAAATTTTCAAATTCAGAATACTCGTTTCCGGCAATCTTTATGGAATATAAGTTTAAGTTAGGATATTCCTCTATCAGCTCTATCTCATATTTCTCCACATTATCTTAACTTATAAGTTAATAATGCAAATATCATTTTTTCTATTTAAAAAACATGCATAAATTGGAATTTTAACCATATTATTATGTTTTTTTATAAGAATAATCGTAAGTAGTGTTTCAAATGTTCAAAGAACGCTTTTAAGTTTCACAATTTTATTATCATGCTACAAGCAAATCTGAATACTCCTTTTTAGCATCAAAACATGGGCACATCTTGATCCATTCATTCGGTTCTACTATACCGTCACCATCCAAATCAGGTGACGTATCACGATGTCCGAGGATTTCCTTTATATCCGGATACTGTTTAATCAGCTTAGCTATCAATTCACGAAGTGCCTTCTTCTGAGCA
>CALUYT010000049.1 GCA_944325085.1 Candidatus Gastranaerophilales bacterium
TGGTGAGTTAAGCACAGTAAAACAATTGTTATCCCTAAAGCTATAAAGTATCTCTTCTTCAATTCAACCATAAAAACCTATTGAACATATTCTATAGATTTTAATCAATAGAACATGTTCAATGTTACATTAAAATACATATGTATGCAAGATGAAGATATAGATATTCAAAATTTAAATAAAAGGGAATTATTAATTGCTCTTGGTATAATTGTGCATGAAAAACGAGAAGTTATGCAGAAAGGTATAAATACGTTTTCTTATGAGTATGATATTGGTAATGGTTTGTTATCCCGGTTAGAGAAAGGTCAAATTGATACTAAAATTACGACATTATGGAAACTTTCAAATGCGTTTGGGTATAAATGTTCTGATTTTATAAAGTTGATCGAAGAAAAATTGCCAAATGATTTTAATTTTTATAATTAAAATAAAAAAGCTTTAGAAATATTCTAAAGCTTTTTATTAAATGGTCGGGATGACACGATTTGAACGTGCGACCCCCTCGTCCCAAGCGAGGTGCGCTACCAAGCTGCGCTACATCCCGAAGGGGTAATAATGTAATTAAACATTATCTGGCTTTCCAGCCACGACATTTATCTTATTGCAAACATTTTTTAAAGTCAAGGGCTTTTATTTAATTTTTATTTTGAAATTTTACATTGTTAATATTTGAGTTTTTTAGTTTGTGTATGTTACAATTTACATACTATGGTTAGACTAATAAACAAAAATAATATGGGTAAAGTTACTGATCTTGCATATTCTATAATGAAAGTGCAGGAGTTATTTACTTATATTGCGGAGTATAATGCTCCGGATATTTCACCTTGTATATATGCAATGTGGCATGAAAATCAGTTTTGTTTGCATGGAATTAAAGATAGAAAAAATATTAATATATTAATCAGTAATTCTTTAGATGGTGAAATTATTGCTAAAATTTGTGAAAAATGGGGTTTTCAGACTTGCAGAGGTTCTTCAAATAGAAAAGGTTCTGTATCTGGAACTTTAAAAATGATTTCAAAGTTAAAAGAAGGGCAAAATATTGCTATAATGGTTGATGGTCCAAGAGGACCGTTGCATAAAGTCAAATCGGGTGCTATTGTTTTGGCAAGAGAAGCTAAAGTTCCAATAATTCCTGTACATTGGTATTCTCCGAATTTTACTTTTGTAAAATTCCCGTCTTGGGATAAAATGACTTCTCCGATTGGGCCATGTTGGTTATTAAATATATATGGAGATCCTATATATGCAGATAACATGTCAGATGAGGAAGTGGCTGAAGAAGTTAGAAAATCTTTGTTAAATTTGGAAAAAATAGCTCCTGAAAAATACAAAGAGGCTAAAAAATTAAAACTATGGAGAAAAAGAAAGTAAATATAACTATACTTCAAATGTCTTCTGTTGTTGGAGATGTAGTTGCCAATATAAATAAAGTAAATGATATATTGGTTAACGAATTATCTTATGATACAGATGTTTTGGTTTTGCCTGAAGTATGGACTGTTGGTTGGTCTTGCTCTCACTTCCAAGAAAGTGCTCAAGATTTAAATTCTGGTTCTGTACATGAATTTTTATCAAATATTGCAAAGAAATATCATTGCAATATAATCGGAGGCAGTTATATTACAAAACAAGGTAACAAGTATTATAATACTTGTCCTGTTTATAACAGAAATGGCGAGTTAATAGCATCATATTCTAAAAATCATTTATATTCATATTACGGCTGTGATGAAGATAAATATGTTTCTAGGGGTGATACACCTGTTATAGTTGAATTAGACGGTGTTAAATATGGGTTAACAATATGTTATGATATTAGATTCCCTGAAATTTATCGAGAGTATGCAAAAAACGGAGCTGATGTGTTAGTCAATTGTGCTGCTTGGGGTTCTAAAAAGCCTATACCTTGGGAAGTTATGACTAAATCAAGAGCGGTGGAAAATCAATGTTATATGGTTGCTCTTACTCAGTCAGGTTATATAGAAAATGGTGAATATAATTTGGGAGAATCTCGAATTATAGATTACAAAGGTGAAGAATTGGTTTCAATAATGTCAGGAGAAGGTTTAGTTAATGCTGATATTTTTCTTGATTTGATGTATGATTTTAGACAAAAATCACCTGTGTTAAATGATATTAAAGATAAATATGAGGTAAAATTTTATGTATAAAATTATTGCTCTTTTGTTTTCGTTAATTTTTACTTGTTCAGTTGTAAATGCTGAATCTATATCAAGAACTGTTAATTCATTGGGTATTAATAAAAGTGCAATTTCAATTTCCATAAAAAATATTGAAACAGGTAATAAAGTTTATGAATTAAATGAAAAAATGCCAATGATGCCAGCTTCAACTTTGAAAATAATTACATCATCTGCTTCAGTTGATACTCTGGGAAGTGATTATAAATTTTCTACAAAGTTATATAAAAGTACTAATAATGACTTATATTTAAAATTGTCAGGTGACCCATTATTAACTACAGGTGATTTGGGAGTAATAATTGATGGTGCTAAAGAGAAAAATATTACACCAAAAAGTATATATGTAGATGATAGTGTTTTTGATTCTGTTGAGTGGGGCGAAGGTTGGCAATGGGATGATGATTTGAATCCATTAATGCAAAAATTTAGTGCATACAATATAAATGGAAATTTGGTAAAAATCGAATTATCACCAACAGAAAATCATGTTGCACCAAATATAAAAGTTAAACCTTTTTATCCTTTGACATTTATGAATTTAGTTATGACAGATTTTAAAATGCCAAATAGCGTAAAGTTAGAAAAAGCAAATTCTTTAGCTCCTAATATGTTGAAACTTTCAGGTTATATGTCAAAGATTTATACAACAAGTATTCCGGTTATGAATCCTAAGATGAATTTTGTATTAAGGTTGGAGGAAGTTATAAGAGATAAAAAATTTGAATATTTTGATGCTATAAAATTTGCAAAACTTCCTGATAAAAATGTATATTTAGTATCTCAAGCTGATCATGGATTAGATGAAATATTGCCAGAAATTTTAAAAACAAGCAGTAATTTAGCTGCAGAAAGTTTATTCAAAAAAGCCGGTGCAGTTTGGGCAAATTCAAAAGGTTCATCTGAAAATTCTATAAAGATGTTAAATGCATATTTAGAAAAATTAAACTTAAATACAAGTGATATAAAGATTGTTGATGGAAGTGGAGTATCAAAAAATAATATTGTTACTTCAGATTTTATGACAGAATTTTTGGTTATAAAGTCAAAGGATGCAAATTTTGAAGATTACAAAAATACATATCCAGCTCCGGGTTCTGGAACTTTGAAAAATAGAATGCTATACTTTAAGAATAATTTAAGAGCTAAAACGGGAACATTATCTGATACAAGTGCTATTGCCGGTTATATAGTTTCAAGAAGCGGCAAAACTTATGCTTTTGATATTATGATTAATGATGCAAAAACATCAGCAGCAGATAAGAAAAATATAGAAGAACAAATTCTTCGTAATATATACGCAAATTACTAGAAAAAGGATTTTAATATGTACGAACCAGAGGTTAGTGTAATAGTATCAACTTATAATATTGTAGATAAAGATCAAGCAGATGATTTTACATTACTTGTAAATTTGCTCGTAAGACAAACTTATCCTTATGTAGAACTTTTGGTAGTAGATAATGCTTCTACTGATGGAACATTAGAACTTCTAAAAGAATATAAAAATTTAGGTTATTTGACTTTTTATTCAGAACCAGATAGAGGTAAATTTGATGCGTATAATAAAGGTTTGTTAAGAGCAAAAGGGAAATATGTTTCATTTATAAGTTGTGATGATTTTTATCATGATATAACTGCAATTGCAGATATTGTAAATTTAATGGAACAAGAAGATGCAGATTTTTGTTTCTTCCCTGTATATTGTTGCCATCCTGAAGGTTATGTTTTTCAGTTTACTCCGGCAATGTTAAATGCTTTTCAAGTTACACCTTGTCCTAGAGAAGCAATATTTTATAAAAAATCAGCGTTGGATGAAATTAGAGGCTTTGATGAAAAGTTTAAATTATTAGCAGATTATGATTTGGTTATAAGGCTATTATTGGGTGGTTATAAGGGGGTATATTTTGAAAGTAATGTTTTAACTTGCAAAGTAGGTGAAAGAGTTTTAAAACATACGGAACAAGTAGAAGCTGAATGTAATCATATCTTTTATAAAAATTACAAGAATTTACATCCAATGACAAATGATGTTTTAGATAGAATGGTAAAAATTTCAGAAATACCAAAACCATTGTTAGACAAATTAGCTAGAACATTTCCGGATGAAGATAGACAATTATTCTATGAAAGATATGAACAAATGTATAATCTTCGATTAGAAGCTGTTAAAAATCTTAGAGAACAAGAACGCAGAGGCAGATAATATTAAAATATTTGCAAAATATCTTTTCAAGTTTATAATTAAAATTAGATATTACTTATATAAGAAAGTTAGGGAACTATGAAAGAACAAAAAATAGCGGTTTTAGGTTGCGGAATATGGGGCAGAAATATTGTTCGTAATTTTTACAATTTAAATGCTTTAGGTATGGTTTGTGACTTAGATGAAGAAAATTTAGCTAAGGTTAGAGAACAATATCCTGGAGTAAAAACTACAAAAGACTTTCATGATATTTTAAATAGTGAAGAAATAACTGGTGTGGTTGTTGTTACACCAAGTCATACTCATTTTAAATTTGTTAAAGCCATGTTAGAAGCAGGAAAACACGTTTATGTAGAAAAACCTATTTCTACAGTTGCTCAAGAAGCTCGTGATTTGACTGATTTGGCTGATAGTAAGGGCTTAGTATTAATGGTAGGACATTTGTTATTGTATCATCCTGCTGTTAATAGATTAAAAATGTTAGTTGAAGACGGAGTTTTGGGTGATATTGTTTATGCTCAAAGTGATCGTTTAAATATAAACTATTTTAAAAATGATAGAAGTGTAATGTGGGATTTAGCTCCTCATGATGTTTCTATGATAAGTTATGTTTTAGGTAAAAATCCGAAACGTGTAATTTCAGCTATTGGATGTTCATCTGATGGTAATGATATTATGGATATTACACATATTGGTATTCAAATGGAAGGCGGAGCTATCGCTCATATTACTGATAGTTGGATAACTCCAAGAAAGCATGTTCAACTTTTGGTAAGAGGAACAAAGGCTACTGCAATTTTAGATGATACTGTTCCTGAACATAAACTTACAATTTATGATAATTATAAGGCTGGAACTATTGAAACTGTTCAATTGGATTATTTAGAAATTGAACCTTTGAAATTAGAATGTCAGCATTTTATCAGTTGTTGTGAAACTGGCAAAAAAGCTCGTTCAGATGGTGAAAATGGCTTTATTGTTGTAAGTATTTTAGAAGAAGCAGAAAAAATAATGCTTGGGGATAGAGCTAAAAATTTAGATAATGTTGATTTTGCATTATCAAGATCTAAAAAGTTATAGTTTTGTAAAAGAGGGTATTATGGCAAATTTTATTTCAATATTTAGAATATTTGTGGCTTTATTAGCTGTATTTTTATTGTTTATTCCAACTACAATTACATATGCAATTGCATTTGTATTAACAATAATTGCTTTTGCATTAGATGGTGTAGATGGATATGTTGCCAGAAAGTTGCATGAAGAATCTGAGCTTGGTTCAGTTTTAGATATTATGGGTGATAGAATAGTTGAAGTGTCTTTTTGGGTTGCATTTGCCGTATTGGGTTATTTAGCAGGAGATAATTTGGCATTGAATGCTATGTTTCCTATTGTATGTGTAGCTAGAGCATTCACAACTGATGGTATTAGAAGTGTTGCTTTATCAAAAGGTTTTACAGCTTTTGGTGATAAAACTATGCAATCAACACCTATTGGAAAATTTATTTGTGCATCAAGATTTATGAGAATATCATATGCTGTAGCAAAAGTTATGGCATTTATAATTATAATTTTAGCTAATACCCCAGGTTTGGAAGTATATTCTTGGACACCAATGTTAAATACTGTTGGTATTGTTTTAGCTTGGATTGCTATAATCTTCTGTGTAGTTAGAGGATTACCGGTTGTTTTAGAATGTAAATCAATTTTTAATAAGTAGGTTAGTTTTATGGCTAAATTAAACATTGTTTTATATGAACCTGAAATACCTCAAAATACAGGAAATATAGCAAGACTATGTGCTTGTTGTGGAGCTAGTTTGTATTTGGTTGGAAAGTTAGGATTTTCATTGTCCAGTAAATATACAAAGCGTGCAGGTTTAGACTATTGGGATAGTGTTGATCTTCATAAACTGGAGTCTATGGACGAGTTGTATAATGAATTTCCTGATGGAACTTTTTATTATTTAACAACTAAAACAGATAAATTATATACGGATATAAAATTTAAAGATGGTGATTTCATTGTTTTTGGTCCTGAGACAAGAGGCTTGCCTGAAAAATATGTAAAGGATTCTCATGCCAGAACTATTCCAATGAAAGAAGGACAACGCAGTTTAAATTTATCAAATTCAGTTGCTATTGTAGCTTATGAGGCAATAAGACAGAATGGATTATAGATTACCAAAAAGAATTCAAAATTCAAATAAGGCCACTTATGGTAGGGTTTTGAATATAGCAGGTTCGGATTATATGCCAGGTGCAGCATATTTGTCTAGTGTTTCTGCTTTAAAAGTTGGTTGTGGATATTGTTTTCTAGCTTCAACTGAGCGTGTTATTGATGTTGTAGCTGCACAAACTCAAAATATTGTTTTTGTACCAAATTCTAAAATTTTAGAAAATATCAGATATGCAGATGTTGTTGAGATAGGCTGTGGATTATCTCAAGGTGAAGAGGCGGTGAATATTTTTACATCTGTTTTAAGTAATTTGGATAAAGATATTCCATTGATTATAGATGCGGATGGTTTAAATATTTTATCAAAGACGCCGGAAATTTTAACATCTAGGAATTTTTCTAATATTATATTAACTCCTCATCCAAAAGAAGCTGCAAGACTTTTAGATTATTCCACAGATGAGGTATTAGCTGATGTTGAAAAATCTGCAAAAAAAATCTCTGTAATATATAATTGTGTTACCGTTTTAAAAACTCATAATACGGTAGTTTCAGCCCCTGATGGTAGAAAGTATATAAACAATACAGGTAATAGTTCTATGGCAAAGGCTGGCTCAGGAGATGTTTTGGCTGGCATGATATCAGGTATTGTTGCTCAAAAGATGGAAATTTTTGAGGCTGCAGTGTTGGGTGTATATTTGCATGGTTTAAGTGGTGATATTGCAGCAGAAAAGCTTACCGAATATTCAGTTATGGCTGAAGATTTGATAAGCTTTATTCCGAATGCTATAAAAACTTTGTTAAACTAATTAGATAACAATGTTAACGTGCATACTTGCATCTTCTGCTTCTTTAGCAGGAGTTCCGTGAGCTACTGCCCAACTGTAGTTATTAGCTTGAGTTTGAGCTAATGTATCTGCAGCGATAGTTGATGTTGGTGCAAATGGGCTTGAATATCTAGCAACATTGCTTTCTTCTTCTAACATTCTTCTTGTTTTATCAAAGAATTTAGATTCACTTATAGCTTCTTCTACAGCCTTAATTTCTTTTTGGCTGTAGATTTTACTTGATTTAACATAATCTTGAGCTGCTGTGCTAGCTTTTTGTATTCCTTTTGTTAACATTTCTTCTCTACCAGTAAATGTAATTCTTGCAACGTTCATTTTTTCTCCTTTTCTACTTTTATTGCTTTTTATATTTCGTTTAGTATTATTAAAACTTGCTAATTTTTTTAATAATATAGCCTGACAGGATAATATCGACTGACTCTCTCCCACCAGGCTTATTGTATTTTATATTATTTATTTTTTGTATGTGTTTTAGCTTTCGATTTGTGCCATTATTTCAAAAGGTTTTTCAACTACTTTCATTGTGTTTCTAGTAATTATACCTCTTTTTAATTCTGTGAAACTTGCTCTTTTTGATCTGAATTTATCTTTTAAAAATTCATAAGCAACTTTCGGATCGCATTTTGAACCACAAGTGAATAAATCAACTGCGGCATATCCTAATTCCGGCCAAGTGTGAATTGCTAAATGACTTTCAGCAATAATAACTACACCTGAAACGCCGTATGGACTAAACATATGAAAACATTTTTGTACGATAGTAGCTCCACATTCTAAAGCTGAATCTATCATATACTTCTCTACTTTATCTAAACTGTTTAAAGTATTAGGGTCACATTCAAAAAATTCGGCTAATACATGTTGTCCTAAATGGATTTCATCTAAATCTGAATTTAATTGAAACAGGTCTAATGGTGATTCTGTCAATTTAATTGTCTCCTTATGTAATAAATGTATATTTTCACACTATTACATAATATAATAAAAAATATTTTTTTGTTAGTTTTTGGGATTTTTTATTTTTTCTGAATATCAATAAATGTCATAAAGACACTAATACATTATCTTTTAATATCATTTGCTATGTTAAGTTTTATTAATTGTATTTAAAAATCATATCATTTGTACTAAAATTTCTGTATGAATAATAAGATTATAGTAATAGATGATGATATAGCAATTAACGAATTAATAAAGGTTAATTTAGAATTATCCGGATATAAGGTAATTCAAGCTTATGATGGAGTAAAGGGCTTTGCATTAGTTAAGCAGGAGATGCCATCATTAATAATTTTAGATGTTATGATGCCTGAAGTTGATGGTTTTACTGTTGCAAAGCGAATAAGGCAAAACGATGATACTAAAAATATTCCAATTATAATGTTAACTGCTTTGTCTCAATTAAATGACAAGGTGAACGGTTTTAATATTGGGGTTGATGATTATTTAGTTAAACCTTTTGAAGTTGAAGAATTAATGGTTAGGGTTAGAGCATTGTTAAAAAGAACAAAGCAAATTCCTGAATCAGCTTCAACAAGAGATTTGTTGACGTTAGGTGAAATTACGTTATTGCCGGAGCAATACAGTGTAAAAATTGGAGATAAGCAAGTTAAATTAACTCCTATTGAATTTGATATTTTTAATTTGTTATTCCAAAATCATGGAAATATGGTTTCATCTGCAAAATTATTAAAAGATATTTGGGGATACGCACCTGATGATGATATAGAAACCATAAGAGTTCATATTAGACACTTGAGAAGTAAAATTGATAAAATTTCTAATGGCAAGAAATATATTGAAACTATTTATGGTGGTGGATATAAATTAAATATTGAAGTATAAAATGATGTGGGAGTTAAGGGTTGGGGTTAAAGTTTAGAGGTCAGTGGAGAAGTTATCAAAAAAGAATTTTAGATAGTCTTGATTATCACCTGATGGATAAAAAACTTCATATAGTTGCAGCTCCTGGGGCTGGAAAAACTACTTTGGGTATTGAAGTTGTTTCACGTATTAAAAGATCAACCTTGATTTTAGTTCCGACAAATACTATTAAAAATCAATGGAAGAGTAGAATTTGCAGTTCGTTTTTAGAGCCTGATGAATATGATCTTGTGTCAGTTGATATAAGAAAACCTGCATTTATAACTATTGTTACTTATCAGGCATTACTTGCAGCGTTTTGCAGTGGTGCAAAGTCTATAGATAAAGCTTTAGAAGAAGATGTAGATGATTCAGAAGAAGATGATTTGAGTGATTCTATTGTTGCATCAAAGCGTTTCAGTCCATCAAAAGCTGATGAAATTGTAGAAATTTTAAAATCTGCAAAAATTTCATTAATTTGTTTTGATGAAGCTCATCATTTGAGAAAAGAATGGTGGAAAGCTTTAACATATTTAGTAGAAAATTTAAAACCGGAGCAAACTGTAGCGCTTACAGCGACTCCCCCTTATGATGTTGGTTATGATGAATGGTGCAGATATGAGGAACTTTGCGGACCTATTGATGAGGTAATATCGATACCTGAATTAGTTAAAAATGGAGATTTGTGTCCTCACCAGGATTTTATTTATTATTCGTTGTTACGGGATAATGAAGATGATTTTGTGAAAAAATATTTCCAAAATGTGTCAACTTTTTTAGAGAAATTACTTTCAGATAAAGAATTACATTCTTTTTTAAGTTCAATGGACTTTTTGCAAAATAAAATTGAAGATAGTTGTATTGAAAAAATATTTGATGCTCCTGAGTTTTATGTTTCTATTGTTTCGTTGCTTTCTACAAAAGGTTATGTTGTTCCAAATAGTTTTTTGAAATTGTTTGATGCAAAGCAAAATGAAATTCCAAAATTTAAATTAAATCAAGCTAAAATATTTTTAGATGGTTTTTTGTATTCAAAAAAAGATGAGTTTTCAGCGATAGATACAAAAAGAGAAGAATATTTGATATTAGCTAAAAAGCTTGGATTAATTCAAAATAAAAAATTAGTATTAGATGATAGTAAAAAAATTCAGAAACAGATTGCAAACTCTCTTGGTAAAATTGACTCTATTGTACAAATAGTTAAGATCGAGTATTCTCAGTTAAGAGATAGATTGCGTATGGTCATTTTAGCTGATTATATCAAAGCAAACGATACAGATAATTCACATCTTGGGGTTGTTCCAATTTGGAGAACTTTAAAATCTGAATATAAACGTTTGCCGATGGGGGTTTTGTGTGGGTCATTAATTTTACTTCCTGCAAATGCAACAGATGTTTTTTATAAATTGTTGGAAGAAGCTGATTTAGAAAAAGATTGTGTTACTGTTTCAAATTATAATGAAGATGAAAGTTTTATAAAGATTACCCCTAAGGATTCGGCTAAAAATTATATAGTTTCATTAATTACGGATTTATTTAATAAGGGTGTTATAAATGTTTTGATAGGAACTCAGGCTTTATTAGGGGAAGGCTGGGATGCTCCAAGTATAAATTCATTAATTTTATCCAGTACCGTAAGTTCATATATGTTGTCTAATCAAATGAGAGGAAGGGCTATAAGAATTGATAAAAATAATCCAAATAAGGTTTCTAATATTTGGCATTTAGCTTCTGTTAAAGTTCCAAAAAGGTTGGATTTAATGAAAGATGTGATATTGGCATCTGTAATAACGTCTGATGATATAGAAAATTCTTCGTACTTTTTTGATTTAAACCAATTACAAAAAAGATTTGAAGGTTTTGAAGCTCCATCTTATTTTGAAAATCATGAAATTGTTAATAGTATAAGAAGAGTTTTTTCTGATACGAATTATGCTCAAATTCAAATGTTAGGAGAAAGTTTATTTTTAAGGTTAAATCAATTGACTGTAAATCTTGCAAAAAACAGAGAACAAACTAAACAATGGTGGAAGAGTGCATTAGATTTAGGATACAATAGATCTCATATTGACGGGAGATTATCTGTTGGAATAGATGCTCCAAAGTTAACAGCTAAATCTCTTTGTTATAAAGGGTATAGGCAAATTCTTGGCAGTATATTGGCTGTTATTTTAGCATATTTGCCGTTTGGATTTTATTCGCAGAATTTTTTCATTATTAAGCTTTTCCTTACAGTTATTATTGTTGCCTTAATTTATGTGGGGTATAATTTTTTGCGAACAGGAACAGTAGAATCTGTGATGAAGCAAATTGCAATTGTACATTTAGAAACATTGAGTGCTTTAGGTTATATAAAGACTTCTTTAAAAAAAGTTGGGATACAAGTTTTTAAAACTACAGATTATATTTTTGTAGAGTGCTCAAATTTACCAACAGAAGAAAATAATATTTTGATAAATGCAATGAAAGAGTTTTTGGATCCTATTAAAAATCCTCGATATTTGTTAATAAAAGATGATTCTTTCGCTGGATTTATAAAACAGGTTGATTATTTTGCTATTCCATCGATAATTGCATCAAATAATAAAAAAGCTGTAACTATATTTAACGGATTATGGAATAAATATATTGGACCCTGTGAGATTGTTTATACCAGAAATAAAGAGGGCAGAGCCTTATTATTAAAGGCAAGAAAAAATGCATTCTCAGCATTAAAAAGAACAAAATCTAATAAACTTTCAAAATGGCAATAATTTTAATAAAAAAAGAGTTCCCCTTGAATGGAAAACTCTTTCTTAATTTTTTATAGTACAAACTATGCTTC
>CALUYT010000050.1 GCA_944325085.1 Candidatus Gastranaerophilales bacterium
TAGTAGAATCGTCAGCAACTTTAGAGAAACCATCTTTGTTGAAGTGAGCAGCAACGCCGTTAGCGTAGATGTTATCAGCAGTGATATCAAGATTACCGCCGTCTAATTTAGCGTTAGTAACTCTAACGGTAGAATCAGCCCAAGCGTAGTAACCATCAACCATTTCTCCATTAGGTCTAATATTTTTGTTGATATCCAAAGCTTTAATATTAGCATTATCCGGAGTTATGTTATCATTTGGTCCAAAGTAATCTACTGGCATGTCAGGTACTGTACCTAAGTAGTCAATAGTAACATTTGCACCTCTGCCGATGATAGTAATATCTTTATCAGCAGTTGTTTCTTTTATATGAAGGTCTCCAGAAGATTCGAAGTAGATATTTCCTTCTTTAGAAATTAAATCACATACTTCTGTATTTGTATATTTATCATCAAGACCTTTCATTGCAATGTCTTCGTTTGCAAGGATATCCATTGCATAACCGTCAGTAGATGTTTGATTAAATGTTAGTTTATTGTCCATATCACCAATTTTTCCGCTAGAGATAAGTGATATGCCTTTACCTTCAACATTAGCTTTAGAAGGGTCAGTAGAAGCGTTAACCATATTGTATCTAGTACCATCTTTACCATAATCTACAGTAAGGATAACTCTACCGTCAGCTTTTATTTGATCAATATTCATATCAGAATCAACTGCAGCATAGTTGATAACTAAATCATCTGGTTTATTAGCTTTTGTTGTAATTGCAGTAACTTTACCTTTAACATTAGCATTTACTGATTTTGTAAAATCTCTAGTACCATCTTCTTTTGGACCTATACCTGTGCAAGCTGCGCCAGTGCAACCACCGCCAACTTCTGTACCGATAGTTCCATCTGTAACGTTCATATTTAGATTTCCGCCAGCATTAAGTAATGTTTTTTCAACACCGTAGTTAAGAATATTACCGTCAACAACTACGATATCAATATTGTTACCAGCAGTTACGTAATTGTCATTTTCAGTGTTATCACCAATTACAACGCTACCGCCTTTTGAATCTATTTTTACATTGTTATCAGCTTTAACAATACCTTTGATGTTAACGCCACCATTTCCAGTGTTTTTAATATTTATGTTTGAATTATTATTAGTTACTCTTGCTGAAGATTCAATATTTATACCGTTTGCTCCAGTATTAGTTATTGTTGTATCTCCGTTTGAAGTAACGTTACCAGAAATGTTAACTCCAGCATTGCCAGTGTTATCCATAGTTAATGTTTCACCATTAGTAATTGTTCCTGAAACATTAAGACCTTTTTCACCGTGGTTTGTTATTGTTGTGTTATTTGTGTTTGAAACATTACCAACAATGTTTAAAGCTCCATTTTCATTAACCATAGCTAATGTACCATTTTGATTTGTTATGGTTCCATTAACGTTTAGGTTAGAACCTGTATTTGTAATATCTGCGTCACCGGTGTTTGAAATTGATCCATCTACATTTAGATCACCTTTTGTGTTAATAACTTCGGCTTTTCCACTGTTTGATACTTGTCCGTCAATATTGAAGCCAGCTTCTCCATTGTTTGTCATTGTTAAGCCTTCAGCTTCAACATTACCGGTTTCGGTTATATTAAATCCTTCAGCTCCATTATTTGTAATATCTAATTGACCATCTTTATTATCAATATTTCCAGAGATATTTAACTGAGTTCCATCATTTAAAATAGTTGCATTACCAGTATTTGTAAATGAGCCTCCAATGTTTAAATCTCCAGCTTTGTTTGTAACTTCTGCGGTTCCAATATTTTTAACTGTGCCATCAATAATTAACCCGCCAGCTCCAGTATTTAGCATTGCTAGTTTTCCATTTGTGTCAATGTTACCTTCATTTAGAACATTTAAACCGCCACCAGCATAGTTTGTAATATTTGTATTTCCATTTTCATTTGTGATATTACCTGAAATATCTAAAGCTGCAATTTCTTTGTTGTATTCAGGTTGAGCTTCAACACCATTTAAACCATAACCGTTTTGAATGCTGATATCTCCACCAGAATGATTTATATCGCCTGAAATATTAATACCTTCGTTACCATTATTTTGAATTTTTAAAGTTCCTTGAGTATCAATTTCTCCAGAAATTGTAAGTCCAGAATTAGCATCAAAAGTCAAGCCTGTTGATGTGTCTCCACCAGCTGTAGAATGTGTAATTTGTGTATCACCAGTGTTGATAAGTTTACCAGAAATAACAGTATCAGCTTGGTTGTTATTTACAAGTAATTTACCATTAAGGTTTCCTACAGTTCCAGATATATTTACACCTTGGTCAGAACCTGCGTAGTTTCTAAGTTCGGTATTTCCGTTACCGTAGTTGATAACATCACCTGCAATGTTTATACCTGCAGTGTTAGATGCATCATTTCTGTCTGAAGTGATTTTTATTTGACCGTTATTACTTGTAAATTCATTTCCAGTTTTTAAATTGTCAGTATTAACTAATTGATTAAATAAAGCATCAGCATTAGTTAAATTATTTGCTATCTTTGCTTCGTTAACACCTGCAAATACTCCTGCATTTTTTCCTACAGTGATTTGACCACCTTGTAATTCAACATTGTTTGCTGCAAATACTTTACCATTTATAGTTATTTCTTTTCCTGAATTTGTTGATTTTAATTCATTTAAGTCAGCTCTTGGGTTATTTTTATAATTTTGATATGTAACGTTGTCTGGGGTATATACGCCTAATGAACCTACGTTTAATACGCCTGAAGCTCCAACAACCATGCCATTAGGGGAAACAAATATTGCATGACCGTTGTAGAATTGTCCATCTCTTACTGTGTTCAAAACACCGTTGATATTGATTTTATTATCAACAAGGTTTATAAATGTTTCGATATTGTCTGTTCCATATTTGTATATCAAATTGGCAATATCACCCTTTGATAGATTAAAGTTTTCGTATTTTGTATAACCTATGTCAGTTCCTGGAATTACTGCTCCAGGTTTAATATTAAATACACCATTGTTACCGTTAAAGCCTGTAATTTCAGAAGCTACAACTGTTAAAGCCATAGTTTGGTGGACTAAAAATAATCCGGTTAATGAGGCTGCTATAATTCTTTTCGACGTTTTCCCCTTACGTATCATATCAGAATCCTTTCCTAATTTTTAATAGTTTAGATATCTTTGTTATATATTGTAGCAGACACATAAAGGAAAATGTGCTATTATTACGATTTCTTAAGGCATATTTTCCCCATGCTGCCTAATATAATTAATAACGTCTAAAAATTAGGAAAGTTGCTATTAAATCTTCAATTGTTAATTTTTATTAAAGTTCTGATTTGATAAGTTTTCTGCATACAAAGAAGTATATGATATAGAATAATATCAGTAGAGAACTCATTTGTATTGCACTGTTAATTGCGATGTCAAAACCTTTATAGAAATATAGTAATATACCGCTTGGAATTGCAGCAAGTAATATTCTAAGGCTTATATTTTTAGGAAAATATAAATTTAGTTTTGGTAGCACAATTATTACACTTAATAGGAAATATAAAAAGTTTGCAGCAAATGTTGCAAGCCCTACTCCTGCCAATCCCATTTTTGGTATTAGCACTATGTTAAGGATTACTCCAACGATTCCAGATATAAGTTTAATAATAAATTCTATATGTGTTTTATTTGCTAAATGGTATTGTAATGTTGTGTAATCGGCCATTGCCAAGAAAAATACGCCATATGCAAAATAAGGTACCAAAGTGCTGGCTTCTGCAAATTTTGCATTAGCAAATATTTGAGTATATTCTACATTGTATATTGACATTACAGTAATGATAGGTAGTGATACTAAAATGTAGTATCCTAGAAATTTTGAAATGATTGGTCTTACATCAATTTTTGCTTCATATAAATTAATAATTCTAGGGACTGCAGCAACTGTAATCATTGCAAATAGTGTCATTAGGATAGGTAGAGTTAGTCCATATCCAACACCTACTAATGCTGCTTTTGAAAAACCACTTATACTGTTCATAATAAATTTGTTACTTTGGGTTATAATCCAAGCACTAAGTGCTGTTGCAGCAATTGGAATTCCGTATTTTGCAATTGGTAATATGAATTTCCATTCGATTTTTTGAAATCTAAAAACCTTGAGAATTTCACTCTGATAGAATAATAATATATCGATTAGTGATATTGATACACCCATACCTAACAAAATTGACGCCGCACCAAGATTAAAGAATTTTGCAAAGAATACTGCTAAAAATATGGTTGCAAATTGGTTTAGTATTGTGGTTAGAGTGTAAGACATTGATTTTAGCTGTGCTCTTAATAATTGAGACAGTAATGCTCTTATTGCAACTGGAATTATAAGTAACAGCACTGCAACAAAGTATTTAAAAGGTACATGGAATAAACTATATAAGCTATCTTTGAATAAGAAAGATATAGCAAACATTAATGCAATATTTATTGTCAAAATAGTAACAAGGGTTGTTAAATATTTTGGCAAATCATCTAAGATTTGATGATGTCTGAAAAATCTTAATCCGGATAAACCAACCCAGTCAGAAAATATTATGCAAAGAAAAGATAGCATAGCTATTGCAATTGTGTACATACCATATTGTTCAGTTGTGAATATACTTGTATAAATAGGTACGGTTATTACATTCCCAAGCATTCCGCAAAGTTTGGAAGGTGCATATTTCAGAATATCTGTAAATATACCTTTTACTTCTTGTTCTTCCAGTTCTTTATTTTCTATATATTCCATATTACTCCTTTTATATTTTATTTAATTTATAATTTCACCAAAAAGATCGTATTCATCAACTTTGGTTATTTTCACTGTTTCTATATCTCCTGGTACTACATTCTGATCTGAATGAGCATATACAACTCCGTCAATTTCTGGTGCATCGTGTTCAGATCGAAGGATAATAACTCCATCATCAGTATATCCCTCTACGATACATTTTATGGTCTTATTGATATATTTTTCGTTGTTTTCTAGTGATATTTTTTGTTGCAATTCCATTAATCTTTTTCTTCTTTGTTTTTTGATTTTTGCCGGAACTTGCCCTTTTAGTGCGTAAGAATAGGTGTTTTTTTCTCTTGAATATTCAAAAGCTCCCATTCTATCAAATTTAACGTCTTTAACAAATTGATACAAATGTTCAAATTCTTCTTCAGTTTCTCCCGGATAACCTACTATTAACGATGTTCTAATTGATACTCCAGGTATCTTTTCCCTGATTTTTTCGACAAGTTTTCTATAGTCCATAACAGGTCTTCTCATTGATTCTAGTACTCTAGGATGAGAATGTTGTAGTGGTATATCTATATATTTAACAACTTTATCAAGTCTTGCAATTGCTTCAATTAGTTCATCTGTCATTTGTGTAGGATAAGCATACATTATTCTTATCCAGGATAAATTTTCTATTTTATTTAATTCTTCCAATAATTTTGGTAGTGCTTGTTTTCCATATAGGTCAATACCGTAAGAAGATGTATCTTGGGCTATTAATATAATTTCTGTTACACCTTTATTAACAAGTTCTTCGGCTTCTTTTACTATATTTTCAATTGGACGGGAGACATATTTGCCTCTAAGTTTAGGGATAATACAGTATCCGCATTGATAATTACAACCTTCCCCTATTTTTAGATAAGAGCTGGCTCCCATTGTTATTTGCTGTCTTTTTATATCTTCAGGGTAGGTATATTTAGGGGTTTCATCTATTATTGATGTATATTCTTTTTTTGAATTAATATTTTTAATAACTTTTACAATATCATATAGGTTTGAGGTGCCAATCATTCCTGAAATTTCTGGAATTGCTTCTTTTAATTCTTCTTTGTGCTTTTGAGATAGGCAACCTGCTACAATAACTTTTTTCCCTTCATTTACCATTTCAAGAATACTTTGAACAGATTCTTTTTCTGCATCATGGATAAATGAGCAGGTGTTAATTATTACAATTTCTGCATCTTGTTCATCTAGGGTTATTGAATAACCGTTTTTTTCTAATATACCAAGTAGTAATTCCGAATCTACAAGGTTTTTTGCGCAACCATGATTTATTAGTGATATTTTCATACATTTCCCTTTGTTGTTTAATTTTATCATTAATTGTAAAATTTATTCTAATTATTACAATATATTGATAATTTTGTTATAAAATGCTTGTATGAAAAGTGTTGAATTATTAGCTCCAGCAAAAAATTTAGAAACAGCAATTGCTGCTATTAATAGTGGTGCAGATGCTATATATATCGGAGCGAGTTGTTTTGGAGCAAGGAAAAATGCCCAAAATTCCTTGGAAGATATTGAAAATCTGGTTAAATATGCGCATAAGTTTTACGTCAAAATTCATGTTGCGATTAATACAATTCTTAATAATCAAGAATTAGAAAATGCCATTGATTTGATTAAAAAGCTATATAATATTGGTGTTGATGCTATTATTGTTCAGGACATGGCTATTGTGAAAGCTGCTATTGATGGAAAAATTCCACCAATTCAAATTCATGCAAGTACTCAGTGTAATAGTAGATCGGTTGAGAAAGTAGAATTTTTTGATAATTTGGGGTTGTCTCGTGTAATTCTTGCTAGAGAATTATCAATTGATACGATTAAAGAGATTTGTAAGGTTTGTTCTTGTGAGATAGAGACTTTTATTCATGGTGCATTATGTGTTTCTTATAGTGGTCAATGTTATTTGTCTTATGCTAATGGTGGTAGATCTGCAAATAGAGGTGAATGTGCACAACCTTGCAGAAAGAAATATTCTTTGGTTGATGAAACCGGAAAGGTTTTATTAAAAGATAAATATTTGCTTTCTTTAAAAGATTTTAATGCTTCTGAATATTTAGAAGAGTTGATTACTGCAGGAGTTAAATCTTTTAAAATTGAAGGTCGTTTGAAAGATGTTAATTATGTAAAAAATGTTGTTGCATATTATAATGAGTTAATAAATAAATTTGCAAAACGTACTTCTTCAGGGAAAGTGTTTTTAGATTTTGAACCAGATGTTGAAAAAACATTTAACAGAGGTTATACAACTTATTTCTTAAAAGAAAGAGGGCAATGTTTTAACTTTTTATCTCCAAAATCAAGAGGTAAAAAAATAGGGAAAGTAAAACGTGTTTTTCATAATTATTTTGAAATTGATGCACAATTAAGCCCTCAAGATGGTATTTGTTTTATATCAGATGGTGAAATGCAAGGCTTTTTGGTAAATAGAGTTGAAGGTCATAAAATTTATCCAAATAAAATGGATGGAATTAAATCTGGTGTTCAATTATATAGAAATTTAGATTTTGAGTTTGAAAAAGTTTTGAATTCATCAAAAACAGTAAGAAAACTTGGTGTGAATTTTAAAATAGGTGGTAATTTGATTACTGCAATTGATGAAGATAATAATATTGTTTCAATGCCTATTGAGCAGGGAGAAGTTCCAAATAATATTGACAAGTTAAAAGAAAATTTTATATCTCAGTTTAAAAAGACTGGAAATAGTGATTTTTATACTGTTAGTGTTGAAATTCTGGATGATAATTTAACTTTTTTACCTGTTTCAAAAATTAATGAGCTGAGAAGAAATGTTTTATCATTATTGATGGAAGAAAGACTTAAAAATTATAAAAGAGAGTTGCAACAACCTATTAAGTATAATAAATATCCTCAACTAAAATTAGATTATAGGGCTAACGTTTATAATGATGAAGCTGCAGCGTTTTATAAAGAATGTGGATGTGAGGTTGTTGATAGTGCGCTCGAAGTTAATTCAAATATACCTAATAATATAGAGTTGATGCGCACAAAACATTGTTTGAAATATGCTGCAGGTTTGTGTGGCAAATCTTGCAAAAACTTGTATCTAACAGATGCTAAGGGCAAAAAATATGCCCTTAGATTTGATTGTAAAAATTGTGAAATGGTTATATTAAATTCTTAAAATGTTTATTTTATTAGAGCCTGTACAGCTTTAAAATCAGGGTGCTTTGATGTCTTTAGTAATTCAAATAGTGCGATTTCAACACAAGTAATTTTAGCTCCATATTGTTTTAGTAATTCTAATCCGGCTTTGTATTCGTCTTTATTTCTGCTAGCACAAGCATCTTTTATTACATAAACTTCAAAGCCTTCATTTATTAAATCTGCAGCTGTTTGTAGTACACAAATATGGGTTTCTATACCGCCGATTAAAATTTGTTTTATCCCATTATTTTTGAGTTCTTCAATTTTATTTTTGAATTCCTCTTCTAATAGTGCTGAAAATGCTGATTTTTCAATTGTATAAGCTGTTTGAGATAAATTTTCTTTTAATGTTGGTACAGTATTACCAAGACCTTTTGGATATTGTTCTGTGACAATTGTTGGAATTGATAATATATCTGCAGCTTTTGCTATTTTTGCCATTTTTTCGGCTGCGCTAGGACCATATTTCGATGCTAAAACTAATCTGTCTTGAATATCTATTATTACTAGTGCACAATCTTTTATGTTTAACATTATATTTACTCCTTATTGTATGTTGACTCTTTGTACTCTTCTTTAAGTTTTTTTAGTAGATTATTTAATAATTTTTCGGTAAGTTGGCTTAGCGGAATTTCAATTTTTGAATTTTCAGCGCTATCCAATCCGCTATGCGTAATTTCAATTTTGAATTTTGCATAGCCGTTATAACGTATTGTTAGTTCACTATGTAAGTCATTATTTTTTAGGCTAAAAACACTTTCTATATTGTTTGCATATTGACTTACTTGTGTATTTGTAAGTTTTGTCTCACATTCTTTTTGAAATCTATAAAATATTGGGGTAATAACGGTATTCATTTTGTTTGTGAATGCCATTTTGAATAATTTAAAATTCTTTTTCGTTTCTTTTGTATTATCTTCATCATCAAGCCAGCTGTTTTGTATGTCTATATTGTCTTCTAGGCAAACAGCTTGCAAGTCGTTTTGTATAGCTGAAGTCAGACCGTCTTGAGAGTTTTTATCCAAGGTTTCGAAAGATTGTATTCCAATTTTTGATAGACCTGCTCTTATTAAGAATTCTTCTCCCATTTTACCTTGAATTTTTTTTATTAAACTTTTAGCTCCTGTTAAATCGATATTAGGAAGTATTAAATAGAACTTTCCACCCCTAGCTACAGCAATAATATCATCTTTACGAACACTGTTTTTTATAGATGTAGCTAGTCTGTTTGTGGAAATTTTTGTTTTTGTTTTATCATCAAGTGTTAATATTGCAAAAACTCCGTTTTGTATTCTTAAATTGTCAGAAATATCAACGAAAATTTCTTTAAGATGCTTATAATTATATAAGTTTGTTTTAGCATCAATAACACCTTGTTGATATAAAAACTTCTCGTTTCTAACACCTATTTCTTTTAGGGTTCTTAATCTAAAACAATTAATTGTTTTTATAAGCATTTCATAAGCTTCTGCATCTGTTAGAAAATAATCATAAATGCCATTATCATATGCATTGAGTATAAATTCAGGGTTTAAATCATTAAGTAATAATATTATTTCAGAATCTTCTTTGACTTCTTTTATATTTTTAATCATTTTCAATGTTAGAGCGTTATCTTCAAGCTCATGCAAAATAACAACATAATACAAAGAATTTTCTAAAATCTTTTTTGCATTTTTTGTATTACATACAGTAATATGGTCATTAGACCTTAGCAAAATCAATTTTTCAAGTACTGATTTTGCAATTTCTTCGTAATCTGTAATGAGTAAAATATTATTACTATCTATCATTAAGTTTTATACCTGTAAGTGTTTCTTAATGCACCAAAAACTACCAACTGCACCAAATAATATACTCATTGTAAACATAACAAGAATTACTAAATGTTGGGCATTTGGAGGTGATGGTATCATAAAGAATTTATGAACATTCGCAAGCCCGTTTTGTACATAATTCAATGGAATCATTGCCAGTAATGAGCCTGCAAAACCATAAAATGCTCCTTGCATAATAAATGGAAATCTAATATACCAATTACTTACACCCATTAATCTCATAATTTCTATTTCTTCTTTACGAGATTGGATTACAAGCTGAATAGTGTTGTTTATAATTGTAATTGTTAAAAGTCCCATGATAGCTATAACAACTAATGTTATAGTTTTTACAACATGGTTAACTAATTCTATTTTTGTAGCCAAGTCTTTTGCATAACTCATATCTTCAACTGAAGCAATTTTCTTTATGTTATCAAAGACAGGTTGCAAGTGTTCCGGAGTATCAACTTTAACATGTAAAGTATCCGGTAATGGGTTTTCTATATTTGGTAAACTCATTTCTGTTTTTAACTTATTCCAAGAATCTGCTTTGGGAATAACTGTTATTTCTTGAACATGAGGGAATTGTGCAACTTCATCTTTTACGGCTTTAACATCAGCGCTATTTTTTAGATATACTGAAATTTCCAGTGCACTACCTAGTTCTTTTGAAAATGCAGATATAGAAATTGCAGATCTAAAACAAGCACCAAAGATCATAAGTATTGCTGCCATTGTTGTTATAATAATGATATTAACCCAACCGGTTCTAATAATATCATTAAATGTCTCTTTCCCTAATCTATATAATATTCTTAATTCGCATAACCAATCTTTTGGTATATGTTTTTTTACATTTGATTTTAGATTTTTATTCATATGTACCTGCTTGTATGTCTCTTACTATTTCTCCTTGATCTAGTGTGATTACTCTCTTTCTAAAATAGTCAACCATTGCGTTATCGTGAGTTGAAACAATAACAGTAATTCCTCTTTGGTTTATTTGATCAAGAATTTGCATAATTTCCATAGAGTTTTTAGGGTCTAGGTTCCCTGTTGGTTCGTCCGCTATTAAAAGTGGTGGACCATTAACGATAGCTCTGGCAATACCAACTCTTTGTTGTTCACCACCAGAAAGTTCGCTAGGTTTTGCTCTCATTTTTTCGTGTAAACCAACAATTTTTAAAGCTCCGTTAACACGAGCATCAATTTCTTTACTGCTAATACCTAATGTTCTTATTACATAGGCAACATTATCGTAAACTGTTTGATTTTGTAATAGTTTATAGTCTTGAAAAACAATCCCCATGCATCTTCTTAAGTTTGGAATTTTATTATTTGCAAGATTTGCAATATTAATTCCTCCAATAGAGATAAGTCCACTTGTAGGTTTTTCTTCGCTATATAAAAGTTTCATCAAAGTTGACTTACCTGCACCTGATGCTCCGACTATAAATACAAATTCTCCTGAATGAATTTCAAGATTTACATTTTTCAGAGCGTAATGATTATTTTTGTATCTTTTTGTGACATTTTGGAATGTTATCATTATAAATTTTCCTGTTCTTTTTTATACATGGTTTTTATTCTTTTTGTTAAAGTTTCAGCATCTAGTCCGTAGTAGTTTAGTAATTCTTCTGCTTTACCACTTTGTCCGAACTCATCATGGATACCTATTCTATAAACTTTTGACGGATAATTTCCAGCTAAAGTTTCGCAAACTGCTGAACCTAAACCTCCAATAATAGAATGGTTTTCTACAGTAATTGAAAATTTTGTTTTCTTTGCGCTATTTATAACTGTTTGAATATCCAAAGGTTTTATAACTGGAACATTAATAACTTCGACAGATATATTATCTTTTTTTAATTCTTCAGCTGCTAATAAAACTTCAACAAGAGTTTCGCCATTTGTAAATACGGAAATATCAGTTCCTTCTTCTACAACAACAGCTTTATGAATATTAAAATGGTAATGTTCATCAAATATATCAACTACATTAGAACGAGGAATTCTGATGTACATTGGACCGTCATGTAAAGACGCATATTTTATTACTTCTTCGCATTCTCTACAATCTGCAGGAACAATTACTGTCATGTTAGGAATGTTTCTCATAAGAGAAATATCTTCTAATGCTTGGTGAGTTGCACCGTCTTCTCCTACAGTAATTCCACCATGAGTTCCTATAATTTTTACGTTGAAATATGGATAACATATACTATTTCTTATTTGGTCATAGGTTCTGCCAGTTGCAAACATTGCAAAACTTGCAATAAATGGAATTTTACCTTCTGAAGCAAGTCCAGCTGCTGTAGCTGCCATGTCTTGTTCTGCAATTCCGCAGTCAAAAAATCTGTCAGGAAATTTATCCGCAAATAATTTTGTCTGTGTAGAGCATGCCAAATCTGCATCCAAGACCACAATTTTTTCATTAATCTCACCAATTTGAGCTAATGTTTTTCCAAAAGCTTTTCTAATGGAATTTGATTTATTTTTGTCTATCTTCATCTATATCCTCAAATATATCTGGATTTCTACCCTTTTTAATATCCTATAATGTGAATTTTATCATAAAAAATATTTTCTTTCCATTAATTTACACCTTTAAAGTTTTTACAATCTGAAAGCCTTGTATAGTGTGTTTTTTCTGTATTAATGTAAAGTTTTATTAAAAAAATAAGGGTTTTTTAGCAATATTTTTTCTTCATACGTATTTAAACGGTAGAATGGTAATAGACTCAATTTTATGTAGGAAAGGAAGAATTTATGAATCAAGTCCCATTTGTACCGATGACAAATCCTTATATGGTACAACAACAAACAACATATATGCCTGTTCCACAACAACCAAATTACAATGCGGTTAAAATAGACATACATAATCCAACAGTAGGAACTCAAGGCTTAGAGCAACAGTACAATCCACAATATGCTCAAACTACAATGCCTTATTATAGTTATCCTCAATCTCAAGTTTATAATTACCCACAAGCTCCGGTACAACAACCTTATTATCCACCGGTAGTTTGTCCTCCTTGTGCTCAACCAACACAAACAGTTGCAGAAGCACCAAAAGCTGTTCCTGCTCCAGCACCAGCACCGGCTCCAGAACCTGTAAAAGTTCCTGTAGCACCGGCACCAGCTGTAGCTCCAGCTATTCAACAACAAAATATAAATGTTCCACCAGTTGTACAACCGGTAGAAGTTCCAAAAACTGAAACTCCAGCAGTTCCTGAACCTGTAGTATCTACTCCAGAAACTGTTAAGACTGAAGCAAAACCTGAAGTTGTACCTTCAGAACAAGTTACTCCTCAGGTTGATATAAATTCTTTTATCGCTAAATTAGCAAACCCAGATTTTGATGCTCAAGCAGCAGGTATGGAAGAAATTGCTAATATGGTAAAAGAATCTCCTGAAAAAGCTGCTGAATTAGTTGATACAAAAGTATTTGATGCTTTAAATAATATTATCAATTTTGATTCAAGCAAATTGGAAGGACCAACTCAAGAACAATTAGCTGCTAGAGAAAAAGTTATGACTGGTAAAGAAGTAACTGATGCTGAAAAACAATTAGCAAATACAATTACACCAAAAGAACAAGCTGAAAGAAATAAAAGTTATGCATTGTTCACTTCTGCAATAATGCAAAAACTATATGCAGATGAAGTAAAACGTTTATCTAATACAACTGTTCCATTAACTGAATTACCAGGTGTTGCAACTGTTGTAGATAATTTGAAAGATAACCCAAACCCAATGGTTAGAGCATCTGCAATTGAAGCTTTGAGTTATATTCAAAACCCAGATTACAAAAAAGATTTGACAACAGTATTCACAGTTGCTCAAAACGATCAAGATCCAGCTGTAGCTGAGTCTGCTAAAGTTGCACTAGATAGATTAAATCAAGTGTAATGATTGATTTATAGATAATAAAATTCCTTTCTTTAAATAAAATAAAGCCCCTTTTAAAGGGGCTTTATTTTATTTGTGTTAAATATAATATTTAAATTAAACATTTTGAGTTTCTTTTTGTTTGTAAGATTCCGGAATAGGTGCACAGTTTTCATAATTTGCCATTTGTGAAATTTGTTTGCACCATTCATATATTATTTCATCATCTTTAAGTTGATAAGAAATAGGTTCTCCTACTTTTATTTTTACGTTCCTTCTTGTAAATGGTTTTAGTTTTGGGTATCCGTCCCAATCTGCAATGGCAATTGGAACAATATCAGCTTTAGCATTTTTTGCAATTGCAACAAAACCTTTTCTAATATCTTCCAGTTTTCCATAAGGTCTTGTTCCGCCTTGTGGGAAAATTCCTAAAGACCAACTTGTACTAACTATATCTTTTACAGTTTTGAATGTAGCTATTTCAGGCTTTGTTCTATCAACAGCAAACGCTCCAAGTCTTTTGACAAGCCAGCTTAATTTTTCCTCAGGCTCAAACAGTTCTTTTTTAGCCATAAATGCGATTGGGCATAAAGCTGCCATTGCAACCATTGTTGGGTCAAATATAGAAACATGGTTTGCTGCATAAATGTATTTCCCGGATTTTGCTTTTTTCGGAGGAATATTTTTTCTACCTTCTATTTTGTAGTTATAGAAAATATTAAAAAATCCGAAAACAACAATATATAAAAAACTCATATAAAAAATCGTTCTGAATATATTGTATTCTTTCGCATATCTTCTATTGAAGTTTCTCACTTCTTTAGTCATCTTTTTCATTACCTCCATCGGTTTTATCAATTGAGTCTTCTATATATTTAAATCCTGTTAGTTTTTGAATTTCTTCTATCCATTTTTGTTTTACTACTTCAGGATCATTGTCATAAGGAATAGGTTTGCCTATATTTACAATAATTTTTCCTGTAAATGGTAATCTTTTTACTTCATTTGAACCAATTATTCCTACAGGTAGTATATTACATTTTGTTATTTTGGCAAGTCCTGCAAAGCCTTTTGTAACACCTTTTATTTCTCCTGGTAATCCCCTTGTTCCTTGAGGGAACATTCCTAATACCCAGTTACTTTCTTTGATTATTTTTACTGTTTTTATAGTAGATGGCCCTAAGCTTTCTCTATTTACGGCAAATGCACCAAGCCAATCTATCCACCATCTTAAAAAAGGAATATCAAATAATTCTTTTTTTGCCATAAACGATACACTTCTTGGCATTATTCCAACAATTAATGGTGGATCAAGTGTTGAAAGATGGTTTGGACATACTATATAATCATTATCTTTTGGTACATTTTCTAAACCGTTGACTTCCAGTCTATAAACTAGTTTTAGTCTAACCATATAACCAATTTTACAAACTAAAAGCTGGAAAAGTGATCTCCATATATTAAATTGAGAAGCTTTTCTTGAAGAATATTGTTTTTTTTGTTTTGCCATAGTCTGCTCTCCAATCTGTGATAGTTTAATTATACATAAAAATTTTTATATAGGCTATTTATTAATCTATTTTTATTGTATTGTATAAACAAAGACAGATAAGGAGAGAGGTATGTTTGAATTGAAAAAATCTGATAACAGTTTGGAAAATGAATTGTTTAAAAGTGTTTATGAAAAGACTCCGGATTATGTAAAATCTTTGAATTTAATGAATTTTGATAATGAGGGCGAATTTTCTTTTGTTTTAAAACGCGAATATTTAAAACCTTATGATGAAAACTCAAATCCTCAAGGCTTAAATTTAGAAGAGTGGTTCGCTAATTATGCAAAAGAAGCTAAAGTTTCTACTGCGGGTATTAGAGGTCCTCAAAATATTCTATATCCTCAAGATACTAGATTTCCTATAAATTTAGTAGGTATTGTATTGGCTACTTTAGCAAAGGCACTTGTAGCAAAGGAAAAATATCCTAACAAACGCATTGTTAAAATTGCGGGTTGTGAGGTTAGGTATAATTCTAAATTATTTTTGGATGCAATAGCTAGAATTCAAGCTGCAAATGGTATTGAAACATTGGTTCCTGGCGGTAAAAAAACTATTCCAATTTGGCTAGCTTCATTTTTGGCATTTAAACTTGATTTATTAGGAGGAGAGTATATAACATCAAGTCATGGTATTTCTGTTAAAAATGCTACTAAAGATTTGAATTGTCAAGGAAGCCAATATCTACCGGAAGAATCTATGGAATTTGTTAATAAAATTCAAGAGATTTTTGATGAAGTCAATAAAAATGGTTCTTACGAGATAAAAATTTCTGCTCTTGATAATCCGCTTATAAATGAAAATGTTATGAAATCCATTGATGATGGCGTTAATTTATATGTTGAATATTTAAAATCCGGTGTAGCAAAAGATATAAATTTGGATTTAATAAAGAAATTTGATTCTAAAATCGCCATTGAAAACGTTGGGGGTTCTGCTTTTAGAACTTTATCCAGAGTATTAGAAAAATTAGGTATTTCAGATAAATTTGTTTGGTTTAATACTGAAGAAGATCCGTTTTTCCATTCGATTGGTAAGTATGATGTTACTCCAAAAGGAGAAAAGGCTTTTTATGATTATTCTGTAGATGCTACAGTATTAGCTAAAAAGTCTGATGGAACCAAGTTTTTCCCTGTAATTGATACTTTGAATTATTCTGAAAAATTAAAAGATTTTGAAGTTGGAACTGCTGTATTAATTACAGATCCGGATCATGACAGATTAACTATTACTCAAACCGAAAGTGTAGATAGAATTCCTGCATTAAATAAATTAGGTGTTGATTATGTTGTTTTAAGTGATCAGGTAGTTTTAACAGTATTTACTGCAAATCAAGCCTTTTTAATGTTGATGGATTTTTGGTCAAAACAGTTAAAAGCTCAAGGTTTATGGAATAATCATCCTAGATTTATGATAAAAACTACGGCTTCAGCATTGTCTTGGGATGAATGGGCTGCCAAAAATGATGTTAAGGTTGTTAATGTTCCTGTCGGTTTTAAAGAAATTGCTAATATTATGAAAAAAGTAGAGTTAAAACTGAAAAATTCACCTGAAAAAGAAGTTATTGTTGATGATGTTTTTGGTAATCCAATCAATTTGGGTGTTAATCCTAGATTGTTATTTGGAGGTGAAGAATCTGGCGGAATGATTATGGGTACAGAAGAATTGATAAAATCTGAACACGGTCGTTTAGCCGTTGCAATGAGAGAAAAAAGTGCAACTGAAGCTATTGTTGTTGCTTCTGCTTTGATTGCAAAATTAAGTGAAAAACAAATTTCTTTATCTGAGTATTTAGAAGATGTCTTTGTATCTAATGAAATTATCGGAAGATATGATACAAGGGTTGATATAGCTTATTATAATGAGTCTGAGCCTGATATTGAAAAGTTAAAAATAGCAAAAGTTGAAGGTGAAGCTATGAGAACAAAAAATGATATGTTCTATTTGTCTTTGGCTATTGCAAAAAGAAAAGGTTTAATTACTTTAGAGCAAATAAAATCAATATTGAATGATAAATTTTCAAGTGATAATTTGACATTTGATAATTTGAAATCTATTAAATTCGTTGGTGATGGTACTTATTTGGAATTTGAAGATAAGTATATTGAAATAAGACCTTCCGGAACTGATGCAAAAACAAAAGCCTATGGCGGCGGATTAGATAAGGCTGATATAGAAAAATACGCAAATGTCTTAGGTAATTATTCTGGAGATAGAACTAAATTGCATAGCGAATATTTGTCTGAAGATGAATATTTGTCTTGCAAGCAAGATGCTATGGATTATTATTTGAAATTTGTTGAAAAAGATGCAAATAATGAACCGTTTGAAATTCCAGAATATAGTTTTTAGATTTTACGAATAAGTCGATAAATTAATTGGACGAAGTATTAAATTACCTTCGTCCAATTTGTTTTTTATGAACAAATATTCCTGTTTATATTATAATTATTTTATATGATAAATAAAATGAGGTTAGTATGTTAAGAGATTACTTTTTAAACAAAATTGAAACAGCAATCTTAGAGGCTGTAAAGAATAATAAATTAGGTCAAATGACAGAATATGTAAAAGGTTCTTTGCCTGTTGAAAAGCCTAAAAATCCTGAATTCGGGGATTTAGCAATCAATGTTTCTTCATTGGCTCGTAGTGCGAAAATTGCTCCACCAATGATTGCGAATGCTATTGTAGAATTTATTGATAAAGAAGATAATGAGTATTCTGTAATTGGCGGTTTCATCAATTTTAAAGCCGGACAGTCTTTGTTGATAGATCTTATAAAAGAAATATTTAATAAAAAAGAAAATTTTGGAAAACCTGAAAATATAAATAAAGAAAAAATTATATTGGAATATATTTCAGCTAATCCAACCGGACCATTCCATATTGGGCACGGTCGTTGGGCTGCTATGGGAAGTGCATTGGCTAATCTTTTAAAATTCTATGGACATGAAGTTTATCAAGAATTTTATATCAATGATGCAGGTTCTCAAATTCAGAAGTTGGGAAGATCTTTGGTTATAAGAGTAAAACAAGAACTTGGTGAAAATGTAGATTTCCCAGAAGATGAAGTTGAAAGAAAAAATTATTATCCTGGGGATTATTTAATTCCTGTTGCAAAACAATTTTTGATTGATAAAAAATCTGAATTGGATGCAGTAAATAATGATGTTGATAAAATTGATCTTCAAGTTTATTGTGATTATGCTAAAAACTACGAGGAAAAAGTTCAAAGAGATTTACTTGATAATTTCAGAGTTTCTTTTGATAATTTTTATTCTGAATTAACATTGCATAATTCCGGTAAAGTTGAAGAATGTGTTGATAAGTTGAAAAATAGCGGCAAAATATATGAAAAAGAAGGTGCCGTATGGTTCAAATCTTCAGATTACGGAGATGATCAAGATCGTGTAATTAAAAAAGCAGATGGTTCTAATACTTATTTGACAGCTGATATTGCATATCACGTTGATAAGTTAGAACGAGGTTTTGATAGAATGATCAATATCTGGGGTGCTGATCACCATGGATATGTGGCTCGTGTAAAAGCTTCTATTGAGGCTTTAGGTTATGATCCTAATAAATTGGAAGTTTTATTGGGTCAATTAGTAAATCTTGTTATTAACGGTAATGAAGTTCGTATGGGTAAACGTAAAAATATGGTTACCTTAGAAGATTTGATTGATGAAGTTGGAGTTGATGCAACAAGATTTTGGATGTCAATGAGAAATATTGATACTACATTAGATTTTGATATTGAGCTGGCAAAAACTAATTCTGATGAAAATCCTGTATTTTATGTTCAATATGCTCATGCCAGAGCTTGTTCTATCATACGTAATGCAATAAACGATAGAGTTGATACTGAATCAGGAAAAACTATTCCTGCTGTTTTGTCAGAAAGTGAATTTGAAAAATTAGTTTCAAATATTGATTCTGTTATAGCTTCTCAAGCTGTTAAAGATGGTAGAAAGTTGGTATTAAAATTAGAAGAATTTAAACCTTTGATAAAATCTTCCGCTCAAACAAGACAGGTTTATACAATATGTAGATATGTTCAAGAATTGGCAGCTGAATTCCATTCTTTCTACAATTCTACAAGAGTTATTACTGATGATATCGAAGTAACAAAATCTAGATTGGCTTTAGTATGGGCATTTAGAACGGTTCTTGCTAATGCATTAAATATTCTTGCGGTTACTGCTCCAGAAAGAATGTAGTGATTTAGATAAAATAATAATTTGTTAATAAAAGACCTTTTATAATTTGTAGAAGGTCTTTTATTTGCATAATGCTTCAGTTTTGTCTATTTTACCGTTGAAGTTGTTATCAATTCCATCAAAACAAGAACCTATTGATTCTTTCGATTCAGCTTTAGCATTGATTTTTAAATACTTATTAGGTATAAGTGACCAAATATAGAGAAAGAATTTTTTATGATGTTTGGCAATTTTGTTGTTTTTTATGATAAGTAAATTCTCATCATTTTTATTCTCTCCGCTGTTAGAAAAATTCATAGAGCCAGTTATTAGATATTCATCATCTATAATCATTGTTTTTGAATGAAGTTTCCCTGCATAGTTTTCTGTTTTTAGTAAAATTCCGCTATTGCGTAAGAGTTGATGTTTTGTGTTTCTTGTATTTGTGCTGTTTGCATCTATTATAATTCTTACATCTACTCCTTTATTGTGAGCATTGATTAGTGCATTTGTTATGTCAGAATGTGTTATTAAAAATGTTGGAATATAAATGTAGTTTTTTGCATTGTTTATTAATTCAATAATTCTAATTGAGGATTTGTCTTTTGGTGAAAAATATACTTCGATTTGACTATTATTAATGTCAAATTTGTGTAATGTAGATATTTTATTTTTAGCAGTGTGAAATTTCCCGCTTAGCATTTGTTCAAATTCTTGAGTGTAAAGATTAGCTATGTCTTTTGATTTTATAATAACTATGTCATTTATATCGTAACCTGATAGTCCTGTTTGTGAAAAGTTCATAGAGCCTGTATAGACTATTGAATTATCAAAGATAATAAATTTGTTATGCATTAGCATATTACTTAAGCTTTTAGATGTTGTTTTATCTGATTTTGAGCTGATTGCAAGATTTGTTATGATGTAGTTGCCTTTATAATATGTCTTCTCAGGATTATAATTTTCATCATATACAAATCTTATTTTAACCCCTCTTTCTTGTGCTTGTTTTAGATCTGTTGTAATTGGTGCAATATCATCATAGCCATATAGTGCAATATCGATACTTTCTTTTGCATTATTTGTAAGTTCTATAAATGCTTTGCAAACATCAGTTGTGCACAATTTGTTTGGCTTTAACGTTTTTGTAAAATCTGTAAGATATATTGAAATAGGTCCATCAGATATGTTTAATGGAGGTTGAGGATATTTAATTGATTCTTTTTCGTATTTGCTTTGTTTATAGGTGTGTTTTTTATATTTGTTTAAATTTTTATGATCTTTATTATGGCAATATTTGCAAGGCTTTGCACTTTTGGGAAGGTGAGCTTTTGGAATTAAAATTTTATCGTGTGCCATTTTTCCATATGGACAAGTTAGGGTATGATATTTATTAGATCGATGGTTGAGAATTACTAAGTTGAGTTTTCTTGCATTTTTAAGATTTTCTTTGAATTTAGCAGAGTTTTTTATTTCGCCCTTTGATAGTGCAAAACCGTTTTCTAATAGTAGTTCTTTGTAATCAATATTGTCGATATAAATATCTGCAAATTTACATTGTGCTTTTGTGGGTTTGTTAGAGTATTTTAATTTTATATTTTTACCTAGTAGTGTTTTTTGTGCAAAATCTTCTGCAAGATACCCTAAGCTTATTATATCTGCTTCTGTAATTTTTAGTTTTTGTGAATAAGTATTTACAAATTCTTTATTTGGATTTGTAGAAAATGTTTCTATTCCATCTATACATATAGTTTCTTCATTTGTGTTAGATATGTTATTTTTGTTTAGGTCAATTAAAATTGAGCTTGGCGAATTAATAGACAAAACAATGTTAGTATTTCTATTTATGAGAATAAATACTGAAAATACGCAAAAAAGAATTATTAGACAAATAGAAGTAATAATATTTTTCATTATTCTAAATTCTTGTAATTTGTTATTTCAAATCCAAGTCTGTTTATTGTATCTTTAAGTGTCATATTTTGAGTTATTGAAAATTCTTTTGTATGAGAGTTTTTAATTGAACTATTGTATTTGCAAGGGTGGATTAAGGCTTCAACTATACATTCTTCTTCAATATTTTTTAGACCGTATTCTATTGCATCTGAATCCATCATGCCGGTATATCCAACACCTAGTATAAAATCATTTGTTTTAAGTCCAAATTTATCAATTGTTTTTCTGTTTTTTAATGTAAAGTTTTGAAGAAGAGCTATTTTTAACAAATTCATAGGATAACTTATATTTAAGTGTTTTTCTAGTTTTGGAATAAAATATAATTCTTCAAATTGAGTTCTTACATATTTAATATTATATTCTTGAGCCAGTTTACAAGTTATTTCAAAAATTTCTGGAATTGCATGTGTGTGAACATGTGAATCTAGATGGTCAATTTGTGTATGTTGCAAGATTTTTTCAATTTGGGCTCTAAATTCTGTTTCAATTTGTTCAAGCATTGTCTTATTATTTCTATTCAATAGTAACAATGCATAACTTATGCAAAATTTACCATAATTATCAGTTAAAAATGAACAATTAGTTAAAGCATTACCTTCCATAATGTTTAAATGAGCTGCAATACCTAAGTTAGGACAATCGGGAAGTATATCATGAATTGCACTTTCAAAAGCTTCGCCGTTTGCACATAAACTTGCACTTGTTAAAAAACCATTAACATAACCTTCAAGTACAGCCTGATTGTGGTGTTGAGATAAACCAAAATCGTCAGCATTTAAAATAAACTTTTTACTAATCATTCCTTAAATAATCCTTGCAATATTGTGTTTCTGTTAATATAATTATAATAGTAGAAAGAGAGTAGTAATGCAAATTCCTAAGTTAGCGATAGTAGTACCTTGTTATAATGAAGAGCTTTGTGTAGAAAAAACCTGTATTAGGTTGCTGGAAGTTATAGATATGTTAGTGGCTAAAGGTAAAATATCTTCACAAAGTTATATTTATTTTGTTGATGATGGGTCAAAAGATAAAACTTGGGAAATTATTGAGAATTTGCACTCAAATAATTCTGAAAAAGTAAAAGGGTTAAAGTTTATAAGAAATTATGGCAATCAAAAAGCTTTAATAGCAGGCCTTGAAGGTGTTAGAGCTTTAGATTGTGATTGCGCAATATCAATAGATGCTGATTTGCAGCAAGATGAACTTTCTATAGAAAAGTTTGTAGATGAGTATATGAATGGTTACGATATAGTTATGGGTGTTCGTAACAATAGAGATACTGATAGTGTTTTTAAAAGGACAACTGCAGTATTATTTTATAAACTTATGAATTGTATGGGTGCAAAAATCCCAATGAATCATTCGGATTATAGGCTTGTTAGTAAAAAAGCTTTAGATATTATGGCTTTATATGAGGAAAAAGCTTTATTTTTAAGAGGTTTTTTCCATGAAGTTGGTTTGAAATCTACGACTGTAAATTTTGATGTAAAACCTCGTTTTGCTGGTCAGTCAAAGTTTAATTTTCTTTCATTATTAGCTTTAGCTCTTAATGGAATAACCTCGTTTAGTGTATATCCATTGAGAATTATAGCTTGTTTAGGCTTTTTTATGGCGTTGTTTGGTTTCTTGATTGGTTTAGAGACTGTTTTTGAAAAATTATTTTTACACAATTCTCCAAACGGGTATGCAACAATGATTATATTGTTGTGCTTTTTTGGTGGATTGCAGATATTCTGTTTAGGAATTGTTGGAGAATATGTTGGACAAGTGTATAGAGAAGTAAAAGCTCGTCCTCGTTATATTGCAGAAAAGGAATTAAAATAAAAAATAAAACCGTGCCACTGTCTATCGAAATTTATAGATAAATTGTCCTTTAATATTTTCTCCTTCAATGATATAAACACCCGTAAGTTCAATCTTAGTGCTGCTGAGTTTCCCCCCTGACACGGTTCGAAAGTTTACGCCATTTATACCACGGCTATCAACAAAAATATTAAATTTCAATGTACCGATAAATCCCTCACAACAGGCTCTGCACCCCGCATTGGCTTCGGGTCGAGAGATTGCAATTCCCCGTGGAGCACGGCTTAATTTTTATGTTAACATACTAAAAATTTTTAGTCTAGTCATGTATATCCTTTTTTAATACCTCTACTAACTGATGATTTTTTACATAATATTATCAATCCTTATGTTGAAAGGAGATAATTGTTATGACACAACGATTAGAATTATATAAGTGTAATGTTTGTGGAAATATTGTTGAAGTTGTAGTAAGTGGGGCTGGAGAATTGGTTTGTTGTTCTCAGCCAATGGAAAAAATAAAATCTCATAAGATTGAAGATGAATCTAATGAAAAGCATTTGCCATGTTTTTCTTGTAATGAAAATGGTCAAGAAATTAGGGTCGGCTCGGTATTGCACCCAATGGAGAGCGAACATTATATTCAATTTGTTGAAGCAATTTCAGCTGATAAATCTTTTGTTCAAACTAAATATTTTAATCCTGGAGAGATGCCGGTTGCGGTATTCAAAGATTCTGATAGTGTAGAACAAGCAAGAGCTTATTGTAATTTACACGGTTTATGGGTCAATGAAAAATAATATTTAGGAAAGGAATTATAATGATAAGTGATAAAATCAGAGATATTCTTAATGAACAAATTAACAAGGAATTTAATTCCGCATATTTATATCTTTCAATGTCTGCTTATTTTTCTGAAATTGGTTTATACGGCTTTTCTCACTGGACTAAAGTTCAATCTAAAGAAGAAATCGACCACGGTTTAATTTTGTATAATTATATACTTGGTCGCAAATCTCAAGTTCACCTTGCACAAATTCAAATGCCTGTATTTGAAATGAATGGTCCAATAGAGGTCTTTGAACAAATATATCAGCACGAACGTTCTATTACTTCAGCCATTGATTCTGTCGCAAATTTGTCAGAGGGCGAATGTGATTTGGCAACAAGGAATTTTATCGATTGGTATTTGCGAGAACAAGTTGAAGAAGAAGCTTCTGTTTCTCGTATAATTTCTAAATTGAAAGCCTTCGGAGCTGAAAAGTCCGCATTATACTTAATTGATAGAGAATTACAGACAAGAGAATATTCTGAAGCTGTTTACTAAATATGTAGAATATTGCGGTTTTGTAAACAATTTGTTTATTTCGTCAAAGTATTTTATTATATAGATATGACTTTAGGGAAGATATTATACGTTGATGATGACAAATTGTTGACTTCGACTTTTACTACGTTGATGAAAGTTGAAGGCTTCAAGGATGTTGTTGTATATAATAATCCGCTTGATGCGATTGAATATTTAAAAACTGAAACTCCAGATTTAATTATTTCCGACTTTTTAATGCCGGAAATGAATGGTTTGGAGTTTTTGCGTGAGGCTAAGAAATTATATCCTGAGACTAGTATGATTTTACTTACTGCATATGCAGATAAGGAAAATGCAATAAAAACTATTAATGAAATCGGGGTTTATAAGTATATTGAAAAGCCTTGGGATAATGATGATTTAATAATGAATATCAAAAATGGTATAGAACGAAGTCATTTACTAGCTGATTTGAGAGAAAAAATAGCACAATTAGAAGAAGCAAAAGCTCAATTAACACAATATTCTGAGAAATTAGAAGATTTAGTTGCAGAAAGAACAAAAGAGCTTACTTTGGCAAATATGAAATTGTCAGGGATAATAAACTACTGTGCTGACGGAATTATAATTATTGACGCAAAAGGTAATATTGAGCAAGTTAACCCTGCTTGTGAAAATATGGTTGGGTTATCTTCTGATGCGATTTGTAAAAAGAAAATTCAGGAAATAGCGTTTACTGATAATCCACAGCTAAACAAATCTCCAAAATCATCTGTAAAAGCTGCTATTTTAGGCTTGTCTTGTGAAAATTCGGAGTTTTTGCTTAGAGATTTATATATAAGAAATGTTCTAAGTGGAGAATCTATTCCTGTAGAAATTAATTTTGCATCATTAAATAATGAATATTCTGAAGAAGAAAAATTTGTAGGCGTTATTCGTAATTTTAGTGTCCAAAAAGAAACAGAACGCTTGCGTGATGATTTCATTGCAACCTTGACACATGATTTGAGAACGCCGCTTCTTGCAGCTATTCAGACATTGAAATTCTTTTTAGATGGATCTTTAGGCGATTTGAAAGACCAGCAAAAAGTTTTGTTATCAACTATGTTGCAAAGCAATGAAGATTTATTAGGTTTAGTTAATGCCTTGTTAGAGGTTTATAGATTTGAAAGTGGCAAATTATCTTTATGTAAAACTGTTTTTGGAATAAAGGATTTGGTTACTCAATGTTATGATGAGTTAGAGCCTTTATCTAAAAAGAAGGATATTTCATTTAATTTGCATTGTGATGTAGATGATGATTTGTTGATAGATGCTGATAGGGCAGAAATTAAGAGAGTTATTACAAACTTATGCGGAAACGCTTTAAATTATACGAATAAAGGCGGAACTATAGATATATACGTAAAAGTACAATCCGGAGATTTGATATTCTCAGTGTTAGATAATGGTAATGGTATTCCAAAAGAAGATATTCCACATCTATTTATGAGATTTTCTCAAGGTACAAGTAAGAAAAGATCGACAGGTACAGGTTTAGGATTGTATCTTTCACGACAAATTATAGAGGCTCATGGTGGTAAAATATGGGTTGAAAGTAAAGTGAATAAAGGTAGTGAATTTTCGTTTTTATTAACAAATGTTGTTGCAAAATCAAGAGTTTAAAGGTGGTTTGATATGTCTAAAAATATAAAGGTTACAATTATAGAAGATCATGATATGACCAGAATGGGTTTATCATTTGCCTTATCCAATAATGAAGCGATAGAAGTTTTGGGAACTTCTGCAGATGGCTTGGAAGGTGTTGAACAAGCTCTTAATTTGAAACCTGATTTAGTTATTATGGATATTGGGCTTCCAACAATTGATGGTATTGAAGCTACCAGAAAAATAAAAAATGCAAATCCTGAAATTAAGGTATTAATGAATACTTCAAGAGACAATGAAGATGATATTTTGGATTCTTTTGCTGCAGGTGCTGACGGGTATATTACCAAAGGTGCAACTTCAGAACAAACTATATCTGCGATTAAGGCCGTAAGTGAAGGGGTTGGTTGGTTAGATCCTGCAATTGCAAGAGTTGTTTTATCAAATATAAGAAAAAATGCTCAACCGGATTCTAAAACTGGTGTTATAAATTATCAGAAGGGTAAGAATTTGTATGGTTTAACTGAGCGTGAAATGGAAGTTTTAGCGTTGTTGGTTGAAGGTTTGAAAAATCCTCAGATTTCTAAAAAGTTAGTAATTACAATTGCGACAACAAAAACTCATGTTCATAATATTTTGCAAAAATTGTATGTTAAAACTCGTTCAAAAGCTGTTGCTACAGCAATGAAAGATGGTTTAGTGTAAGTAGAGTTTTGGTATGTGTTAATGACAAAAAAATGTCTTATACTTTTGTTTGTTTTATTTGTTGGTCTAAAATCTTTTGCTATAGATTTTAGCAATCCTTTTTCAAAACAAAAAGATACTCGTTCAAGAGAATTGAAGTATCAATATGAAGTATTAAAAGAAGATGAAAAATATAAAATGGAGGGTAAAATATTAAATCTTACACCTTCAGGGTATATGACTGTTGAAGAATATGAGAAGATGTCTGAATATAAGGATAAGTCAAATATCGAGTTTGATATTCCTAAAATTCAAACACCTTCTGATTTTAAATATGTTCCAAAACCTTTATATCGTATTGCTAAATATAATGATCCCCCAGGAAGCGTAGAATTATCACTTGGGAAACGTCTATATTTGACAAGACAGATTAATACACAAGGAATTGTTTCTCCTGATTTTTCTAAAATGGTATATTCAGCAGTATATTATTATACTGATAGTGCTTCTGTTGCCAGTGATTTGTTTGTTATTCCTTTGGATAGTGACGATACAAATTTAAATAGGATATTGAAAGCAAATGTTTCTAAAAGATTGCCTGACCCTATATTATCAACCGATAAAGCTATAGATAATTATGCTGCATTTAGAACGATTACTCCTGTTGATTTTTCTGTTGATGGTACTAAATTGTTGGCAAAACAAAAAGTGGGCAGCAGGGAAGATGGTATATGGCAAACAAGAATTTATGTTTATGATTTTAATAAGAAATTAAGTTATGACTTGTCAGAAATACGTGATGCTGTTGTTTATTTTTGGCAAGAGTATATGGATGTTAATCTGAATGAAAAAAGGTGGGATATTTATCCTATCGGATTTGAAAAAGCTAATCCATCAAGAGTAATTGTGCAAGCTTATGCTTTTACGGGTGAAAAACCTGTATTTTTGGGAACATGGAGTGTAGATTGGAAGGGTGTTCAGTCAAGACTTCTTTCCTTTGATAAGAATGCTGATCCTTTAGTAAGCCAGAATGGTTATAAAGTTATTAAAGATGGTGTTGAAGCTTATCAGGCTGTAGAAAGACAAGAAAAAGCTAATAAAGAACAAACTAAATATCTACAGAAAAAGCATAAAGAAGAAGAAAAACAAAAAATTCAAGAAATTAAAAGTGAATATAAGTCTGCAGTTAAAAACTTATATGATGATTATAAAGACGAGTATAGAGATTATAGAAAACTTAGATCACTTTCCGGTTCTACAGAAAATGTTCAGCTTCAAGAAGCCTATAAGCAATATCTAATTGATCAAACTAAAAAAGATATAGATAAAATGCAAAAATCTATTGATAAAAAGAAAAAAGAAATCGAGAACGTAGATAAGAAATTAGATAAACTTTATGAGCAAACCGGTGAAACTTCAAAGTATAAAGATGAAGAAAATTCACAGGATATTGATAATTCTAACAGTACAGATTCAGATAATGATAAAACTATACAGAGTTAATTAATTCCAGTTTTTGCTTTCGGGTTAATTTGTGTTTAATTCTATATTCTTCTTTTAGAGCTTCTGATTTAGTACAGAATTCCTTTTGCCATACAATTTTAATAGGTTTATTAGCTTTTGTATATTTTGCGCCTTTACCTTCCACGTGAGCTTGAAAACGTTTATTAACGTCGTCAGTGTAACCGCAGTATAAAGTGTCATTTTCTGTTAATAAGATATATACAAAGTGTTTTTCTTTCATAATTTTATTATATTACATTTTATAACAGGATTTAGCTTATTTTGCATAATTTCGTATATTTGGTATAAACTAAACGTATGAATAAAATTTATGCAATCTGTTATAATAAATCTATGGATAACTCAACTGAAGTTATGGAAAAATTGAAAGACTTGTTGAGTTTAAACAATCTTGATTATGACCTTTTGGATATAGATAATCTAAATTCTGGTTATGATTTTGTTTTTGTAATAGGTGGCGATGGAACAATTTTAAAGGCTGCAAGATTTTATTCATTGTATAATACCCCTATTTTTGGAATAAATCTTGGACGATTAGGTTTTTTATCACAAGCGTCTATAGGGGAATTAGAAACTGCAGTTAATCAAATTATACACTCTGAGTATAAAGTAGAAAAGCGTATGATGCTTGAAGCTGGTGGGTATAATGCATTAAATGATTTTGTAATAAAAGGTGATTTGTCAACAAGAACATCTCGTTTTGCTTTGGCAATTAATGGAAAGTTTGTTTGTGAATATTTAGCAGACGGTATTATTATTTCAACCCCTACAGGCTCAACTGCTTATGGAATGGCCGCAGGTGGACCTGTATTAGCTCCTGATGTTGATGCTATTGTTATTGTTCCAATATGCCCTCATACATTTTCAGCAAGACCAATTGTAGTTTCTGCAGATGATGAAGTTAAGATTTTGCCTTGTGTAAATAATGAATATACAGTTTCTGCTGACGGACAAGTTGTATTTTCATTATCCGGTGAATTAGTAATTAATAAATCTAAAAATAAAGCTAATTTAGCGTTGTTAAAGCATAATGATTTTTACAATATTCTTAGAAATAAACTTCATTGGGGAATTTCTCCTGCTAATATATAGCTAACCCTTGTGTATATGGTCTTTGGCGTATTTTATATTAACTTTTGTTCATAATTTTTGTAAAATTATTGTACTTTTTTTCTATTTAAAATAGTATATTGTTATAATTACGTTTTTAGTAGTTATATGTTTTAGGAAAAAGTAATTAGTTATAAAGAGGTAATAAACGTGGAAAATATCGTTTCAGATATCTTTGCTAGAAAAGATGAATCATCAAATGACCAACCTTCAAGATTGGGAGCTAACCCTACAAATATCAAAGTTATTGGTGTAGGTGGAGGTGGCGGTAATGCCGTTAATCGCATGATTCAATCTGGATTGTCAGGTGTAGAATTTTGGTTGATGAATACAGATTTGCAAGTTTTAGTTAATGGTAAAACAAATAACCGAATTCAGTTGGGTTCATCTTCAACACAAGGTTTAGGTGCTGGTGGAGATCCTTCAGTTGGTGAAAAAGCTGCTGAAGAAGCTCAACAAGAGATAACAAAAGCTTTAGAAGGTGCTGATATGGTATTTATCACAGCAGGCATGGGTGGTGGTACTGGTACTGGTGCAGCTCCTGTTGTAGCTAAGATTGCGAAAGAATTAGGTATATTAACAATTGCCGTTGTTACAAAACCTTTCTCTTGGGAAGGTAAGAAAAGACAAAACCAAGCAAATGCTGGGTTGGATAAATTGAAAGAGTCTGTTGATGCTGTAATTGTTGTTCCTAATGATAAATTATTACAAGTTGTTGATAGACAAGTTTCTTTGCAAGAATCATTTATCATTGTTGATGAAGTATTGCTAAGAGGTGTTCAAGGTATTTCTGATATTATTACAGTTCCTGGTATTATCAATGTTGACTTTGCCGATGTGAAGACTGTAATGCAATCATCAGGTTCAGCATTAATGGGTATTGGTAGAGCTCAAGGTGAAGGTAGAGCTGTTAAAGCTGCTCAACAAGCTATCAATTCTCAATTGTTAGAATCTTCAATAAACGGAGCTTCTGGTGTTATTGTTAATATTACCGGTGGACCAGATATGGGTATTCACGAAATTAGTGATGCTGCTTCTATTATCCACGATGCAGTATTAGATGACGCTACAGTAATTATTGGTACTGCAGTAAATGAATCTATTCAAGGTGAAATTCAAATTACTGTTATTGCAACTGGGTTTGAATTAAAAAGTAATGCATCAGTAGCAAGTTCGTTCGGTTCTTCATCAACAACTACACAAGATGGAAAACAAATGAATGCTGTTGACTTTTTCTCAGGTGCATTTAATACTCAGACAAAATCAATTTTGTCTTCAAATAATAATTTTACTAATATTGAAATTCCAGATTTCTTAAAAAGATAGTTGTTTTAGATATTTGGGATATAAAAATAATATGAAAGGAGATATTTTTGGTATCTCCTTTTATTTTTACTCACTTAATATTGATAAATTCATTATTTCTATATCATCATAATCTATGTGGTCACTTGGCATTAGATTTTGACCTGTTTTTATTGTTATTTGATTTCTCTGATTAGCTTTTATAAGTGAATTTGGTATTCTAATTCTTTGTCCATCGCCATTAACTTGCAATTGTCCTATCATAGTGCCGTTAAAGTAAATTTCAGCAGGAGAAGAATAAGCTGATCTAATTCTATTTTGCCCCATAGATTTTGCCAATTTTGTATCAAGTCCAACTATAGATCCTATTACAAGATAGTTAGTGCTTTGTTTGGCATTATCTGTCATAATAAAATCTTTAGAATAGTAAGGCCCCATAGACTTAAGTTTAAAATCTGCGGCGTTTGCAGAATCACTAGAAAAACTGTCATCACCAAGGTGTAATATTTCAGAATCTAGTGAAATATCAGTTTGTGCACTTCTTGCAATTGTTATTTTCATAGGTGAACTTAGGCTATCATTGTTGTTTATGGTTACAGAAAATGGTCTATAACCTTCTTTTTCAATATTCATTATTGTTGGTTGTGTAATTTTAATATTAGGCAGTTCAAAGTTTCCGTTGCCATCTGTGTAAGTCCTGTAATTTTTTTGCGGAATGCTAATTTTAGCAAATTCAACTCCTTGTTTTGTTTGTGCATCAATTACTTGATTACTTTCTTGTTGTCCGACTTTTGATACTCCGCCTGTAAAAATTTCGCCATAGGCGCTGTTGCATAATAATAATGCTAATAAAATTGTGTAAATCGTTCTCTTCATAGTTTAGTTATCTGATAATATTTGAATTTATTTAATAGTCGGTTGGATATAATATTATGGCAATTATAAAATAATTTTGTTCTTGAAAAATTATTTTTTTTTGTTAATATTATCTTATGAAAATTAAATAAGCCGATGTGATGGAATTGGTAGACGTGCTAGACTCAAAATCTTGTGAGGTTCAACCCTCGTGCCGGTTCGACCCCGGCCATCGGCACCATAAAAAAGAACCCAAAAGGTTCTTTTTTATTATTAATAAAAATAGTTTCAGTTTTTTGTAAATTTTAATGTTAAATGTTAAAAGATTTTACGATTTTATCAATTTTTTTAGGTAGAAAGTTTTTATAAGAGTATATAAATTTGTATGGGATTATAAAGGAGAAAAATTATGGGAATTGTTCTTAATGCTTTGAAATTTGGCATTAATAGATGCAGAGGCGTAAAATATGGCGCGGTTAAGGTTGGTGATAAACTGACTTTAGTTCCGCAAAAAAGATTAACTAAATTTGTTGATGATTCAATTAAACATGGTTTTGAGACAGATGTAATAACTTCTATTTCGCCGAATAAAGCCAGAGAATATGTTAGACGCTTAGGACCTTTGGCTCAAAATTCGCAAGTTGATATTTTTGGAAATAATGTGAAATATTTCCAGGCACATGGCTCTACTCAATTGGTAGATATGGCAAAAACTAAACCTCTGATAAGTGTTGTTGAACATGTTAGAAAACCTGTAATAGCTTATTTAAAAAATTGCATAAATAATATTTTTAGTTAATTAAAAACGGCGGAATTTTTAACAAAAATTCCGCCGTTATAATTTTGATAATATTTACTTGACAAATTTATTTTTAACTTGAATTTTTAAAATAGGGAAAAGTTTGTCTCGACTTCCAAAATGAGAAAATACCAGTGTTTGAGCTTTGTTTAGTTCTACTATTCCTCTAATTAGTTCGTCCTGTTTTGGGTATTTTTCAAATTGATATTTATAATAAAAATTATTGGTATCATTTACTAGTAATATTGTTTTAGTTTTGAAATATGGTTTATATATTGTTATTGTATTGTTTTCATCGAATTGTGAAACTTTAACAATTTCTACATCTGGAAAAATTGCTTTAATTTCTTCATCACTTAATTCTTTTGGTTCAAACTTATCATTATCAAATTGTAATGTGTAAAATTTTAGTTTATGAGTATTGTATCCTAAAAGTTTGTTATTATATAAGAATTCCAGTGTTGTGTCTGTATCATAAAGTTTCTTTTCTTTTTCATATATAGAAAAGCCTCCGCTACCATAAGTTATTCTTTTGGTAAAATTCTCAGCGTTACTGTTGCAGTCTAAACTCCAAGTTTGATTATCTGTACAGAATTGAACTTGTTGTTCATCTTTAATTATGTTGTCTGTTAAATCTTTATTATATTCATAAGCAAACGCTGAGTTGATAGAGAGAATAATTCCCAGTAATATTGCAACTTTTTTCATACAAGCCTCCTTAATATATAAACGATTTGATGATTTTTATTAATAATACCATTCAATTATTAAATATTACTCGGCTTGTAATAAAAATATACAAATTATTTTTCAGCTTTAAAAACGCTATCCATAGTATCAATTAAAATACTATCTGATATTTCTATATTTTTATTTGCTAGCTCAATATTTTCATTGAGAGCTTTTTGGAATGCTTCAATTCTTTCAGGTGTCCAGAAATGTTTAAAAAATACGTTTTTATAGTGTTCTTCAATTGATTCTATTGATTTTTTCATGCCTTCAATATCAAATTTTGCTTTAAATTCTTTATATTGAGGGCTGTTTAGCAATCTTTTTTCATCTTCTAATAATTTAGAATTATGGTATAGTCTTTTTAATAATTTTATTTTTGTTTTGCTTAGTTGTGGTTCTTGTACATGTTTTAGTAGCGGATTTGTAGCTGTAACTTCTGTATTTCCAGCTTTAAATAGACTTAATAAGTATGTATCAATAAGCTTTTCTGTTGGGTAATGTGTTTCATTTGGAAACATTGTTTTGCGCCATACTGTTGGTATAAGACTCCAATCTTTACCATAGGAAGTTTCGTTTGCTAATGCTGCTCTTAGTTTACTTTTCTTCCAAGTTTGAGTTAATATTGCTGATTTGATTTCTGTACGATTTAATTTTTCAAGATCCTTAAATTGACCGGCTGTATTTTCTGCGTTTTTAAGGAATGTTCTAACGTTATTATCAAATGTTGAAAATGGATAACTTTTTTTTAATACTATTGCTCTTATGTCAAAGTGTTGGCCTTTTATTATAATATTAGTCGGTGATTTACCTTCAATATAATTTTGTTTCAAGATATCAATAATTGTTTTTTGATAGTCCGGCTCTGTTAATAACATGTCTATTATTCTAACTCTCACGCTATTGATGCAAGAGCAAGATTCAGTATTAGGATTACCTTTGAATGTTCCTTTTAAAATTTCTTCTTTTATTTCGTCTGCAAGTTTTGAGATTTCACCAAATACTGCTTTATCTTTTTGTTTTGGTATAGATACAATAGATTCTACTATTGTTTTAAAATATTGATCTTGTTGTTCTTTTGTTCCTAATTTTTTAAGATTTTCACATGCTTGTTGCGAGATGCTGGATTTTAATTCGTCTTTTACTATATCCTGAGGTGATTTGTCTGGTAACTTTATTTCAGGATAAGCTTTTCTAACATCGTCTAATGTCTTGCATTCGTTTAATTTTGAGTAATAATTTTGTATTATTTTATTTAAAGAGAAGTTGTTATTGTTTTTAGCTTCTTCTATTTGTTTAAACAAATTTTCTGGAATATTGTTTCTATAGGTTTCTAATTTTGCTGAAAAATCAGAAACAAAATCAGAAAAGCTTGCAAAAAGTTTTTTGGGCTTTACGCCATGGTATGATTGCAAAAGTTCACTTTCTGCACGAACTAAATCTTTTGTTTCTTCAGATGTCTTAGTTGCAATGTTTTCAGCTTTTTTAGCTATTTGTGGGGTTGCGTCTATTACGCTATTTATTATTTTTATCGGTTTAATCATATTCTTATTAAGTTTAATGTTTGAAATTTTTTGTTACTTTATGAAATTATGTTAATTTTTATTACTATTTTGTCTGATTTAATTTATGAATAATTGTTTAGTATTAAGTTATGACTAGACAATTATTATTTGTATTTTTTTCATTGATTTTATTGATTGCATATATTGATATGCTTGATAGTTGTGATAGAGTTAATTCTATTATTTCCAATATTAACAAGCTTGAACATAAAGTAATTCCAACTGCATCTAAGAATTTTGATATAATTGAATTTTTTGCAGAACGTTAAAATTCAAAAATAAAATCATCAGTATTGTTTTCGTTGGAATTTTGTTTTGTGCTTTCGATTTCTTTTAGTATTTTAGGTTGCGAAAGTTTATCCAACGCATTTGGGATAAATTGGGAATCTTGTGATGACTCTGCTTTAGGCTTATTTATATTAAATGTTCTTACATCTTTAGGGAAAAATCTAAGGTGCACACTTTGACTAATGTTGTTTGAAACATTGTTTTTAAAGTATTGCTTAATCTTTTCAAGGTGAGATGCAGCCTGAGCTTGGTTTAGTGCAAGAAAATAACCATTAGTGTCTGAAACAGTTTTATTATATTTGCTGCTCCACATAACAATATTGTTTACATTGTCAGTTAAAACAGCTGTAGTTGTTAAGTTAAATGGATAAGTTATTTTAAATGCGCTTGCAATTTCTAAAACTTCCCATAAACCTCTTCTTGTTGCAGAACGGTCGGTTATTGCGTAACAAGAAATTAGTATAACTGATTTTACTCCAAATTTTTTAGAAAGTTTGTCTAATGTTTGAAAGTCGATTTTTTCGCTTTCTTCAAAGCTTTTTAGCATATTTATTGTAGAAGCTTTTAATTCAGGGTCTTCTTCTAATGTTGCTCTTAATTGCGGTAATTCAACTATATTCATACCTTTAAAAGACCCAAGATCTTTAATAACGTAGTTCGCAGCTATTTCAGATGGCTCAGGAAAACAAAAGTAATTGTCACATACATTGAATATTTCAGTAGGAATTACAAGTATATTATATTCAATAGCTTCAGATTTTGTGCTCACTCCTAATAAAATTAGTATTGTTAACAAAATTTTAAAAATAATCTTTTTCATAATTTGATTATAGCATAATTATATATAATATGGTATAATGTTCTTATGGATAGAGTTTTGGTTAATATTTTGAGTTATAATGTCGATAGTTTTTCCTTGGAAGAGGCTGTAGAATATGCTTATACGCACCACGGTCAAATTGTGACTATTAACCCGGAAATGATATCTGCAGCTAAAAAGAATGAACATTTTTCTAATGTGATTACTTCTGCTGAAATGGTTGTTCCAGACGGAATTGGCGTAGAAATAGGCTTAAAAATCCTTGGACATAGCGTAAAACGTGTACCAGGTATTGAATTAGGAAAAGCTTTAATTGTTAAGTTTTCTAAAGAAAATAAATCCATTGCTATGATTGGTGCAAAACCAGAAGTTATTGATTTAGCTGTTAAAAATTTAAAAGAAGAAATACCAAATATAAATATTGTTTATTCACAAGACGGGTATTTTAAAGATGATAATTTAATTTTAGACCAAGTTGTTGCTGCAAATCCAGATTTAGTTTTAGTTGCTTTAGGTTCACCAAAGCAGGAATTCTTTATTAATTCTTTAAAATCAAGATTACCTAACGCAACAATGATTGGTTTAGGCGGTAGTTTTGACGTATGGGCCGGAGTCGTAAAAAGAGCTCCTAAAATATGGCAGAATTTGGGTCTTGAGTGGTTATATCGAGTAGTTAATGAGCCAAGTAGAATAAAGAGGATATTTCCAACTCTCCCTTTGTTTGTATTAAAAGTTTTAAAAGAAAGGCTATGTCATAGATAATGTTAACCAAAAATGATATTATAGAGTTAGAAAATTTAGCACTGGAAAATAGACGTAATATTATTGATATGGTTTATGAGGCCCAGTCTGGTCATATAGGTGGTTCTTTATCTGCTTGTGATATTATGACTGTATTGTTTCATAAATGTATGAAGCATTCTCCAAAAGGTAAATTATCTAAAGATTATGCAAATAGAGACAGGTTTGTATTATCAAAAGGTCATGTCTCTCCAATTTATTATTCGGTTTTAGCTCAATTAGGATTTTTTAAGAAATCTGAATTAAAAACTTTCAGAAAATTGGCTTCAAGATTGCAGGGGCATCCCGCATTATTAACTCCTGGAGTTGAAGTTGCTTCAGGTTCTTTGGGACAAGGTTTGTCTGTTGCTTGCGGAATTGCAATTGCTCTAAAACTTGATAAAAATCCTGCAAATGTTTTTGTATTGCTTGGTGATGGCGAATTGCAAGAAGGTAATATTTGGGAAGCCTTTATGCAGGCTCCTCATAGAAAGTTGAATAATTTAGTTGCAATTATTGATAGAAATAGATTGCAAATAGATGGATCAACAGAAGATATTAAACCATTGGGTAATTTATCAGATAAAATAAAGGCTTTTGGTTGGGATGTAATAGAGATAGATGGGCATGATTTTTCACAGATTTATGATGCAATAGAAAAAGCAAAACTTTCAGATATTCCAACAGCTATAATTGCTAATACGATAAAAGGTAAAGGCGTAAGTTTTATGGAAAATAATCCTGGATGGCACGGTAAAGCTCCGGGAAAAGAAGATTATGAAAAAGCAAAGTTAGAGTTAAGTTAAATATATGGAGGCAGGATGACGAGCAAAGATAAGAGCAAAAAAAGAGGGTTTTCCCTTATGGAAATTATGATTGCACTGTTTATTGTTGCGATCTTGACAATTGTTACTATACCTATAATTAGACAACAATTAGCGAAGGCTGATGAGTTTTCTTACTATTTGGCATATAACACTGTTGAAAAAATGGCAGGTCAAATAGTTGCGTTAGGAGATGAAGAAGAAATTGCTTCTAATCCTTCACGTATTCATTTAGCTGAAGCAACTCCAGTGAAGAAAAAATTTAAGGTTGCTAAGTTAAAAAGATTTTTTGCTAATTTAGGTAATAAGTTTGCTAAGAGTGAAGAATATATGTTCAGATCATTATTCTCAAAGGCTCTTGCTGCATATGAATATGAAGATGTTTCAAATGAGGTTTTAAACTGGGATTATTCGGTTTATGATGATATGTGGTTGGCTTATCACGTATGTAATGGAGAACAAATTCCAAAATCTGTTTCTGGAACATCTACGGATGAAGAAACTGGTGAGTCTGTTAACACTTATGCTTATTATAACCCTGTTTATGATCCAGTTACAAACCCAAATCCGGATTTTAATGAATGTATAGGTTATACAAAATCTGGAAAAAGTCGTTTGCCGGATACAGCTACTGCTGAAGAAATTGCTAATAACCCTACAATAGAAGCAAATGCATATTTGAAAGAGGCTTTTTTGTCTATTGATGCTTGTGATGCTTCTTATGCTCAGACTTTTGCTAATAATATAAAATCAGCTTCATCTCCTGATGCCAAGTCTTTTTGTGAGAATTCAATAGTTACAGCTTGTGGTAAAAAGAAAACTATTAATAATATTGAACATACATATACTATTAAGTATGTTTCTAGTGAAGATGTTTCAGAAGACGGAGATGATGGTGATGATGGTGATGATGGTATCTTTTCAGATTATGTAGAACCTAATGAAAGTCCAGTTGCGGGTTCTTGTTCTATTACGGATTCATATAGAGTTGCTTTTGATAACTCTGGATCTGCAGTTGCTCCGGTTGCTAGACCAGATTTTAGTGATGCAGATTGTAAACCAGCTAAAGGTTACTATAATATGAGAAATGCTGAGGCTCCAGAAGGTATTTTCTGTGTGCCAAAGACAGGATATTATGAATCTTCTGATAACGTAAAAGTTGCCTGCAGACAATGTTCTTATAATGAAGAAACTGCATATGCACTACCTCATCCTACAGAGGCTAATCCTTGCATTTGTTGTAAAACCGATTATAATTCTAATACTGGTACTTGTTGTCCTGATAAGTCTGTATTTAACGGTTCTACTTGTGAATGCGTTGAAGGCTATGAAATGAAAAATGGAAAATGCAAACCGAATGGACAATGCTCAAATGGTTCAACTTGGAATGAAACTGATCAGGTTTGCGTTGTAAACCCTCCAATTGTTAAAGCAAAAAGATTATGTGAAAAAATTGTTGATAACTGGAACATTTCATCTTCATATTGTAATGCTTTTCAGCCATACAATGGTATGAACGTTTACAGAGGCGTATATAATGCTGCAATGGGTGACGGTGTAAATAGATTGATGTCTATTCGTTCTAAAGTTGGTGCATTTGGTCTTGATGCAAATGGTAGAGATAAAATTAAACCAAATATAGTGTTTGCTAATGGCTTAAAATTATGGATTTTAGGTGATAAAGCAGCATCTATTCCAGGTTTAACATATACAACAGATAATGCTTCAATGACTCAGAATATATGTAAAAAATTAGATACTCACGTACACATTTCTTGTAGAAATGCAGGTGGCTGGTTCTGTAAGTCAGAAAATAACTGTTTTACTTTAGATGATGATAGTAAAGCTGCAATTGGTGATGCTAGATCTTGTTGTTCTGTTACTGATTTGTCAGATATATCTGCTCAAGCTCAGACTGATCCAAATTACGATCCTGATGATTATTTGAAAAATACACAGGCATATGCAATTGCAGGATTTACAGTTTTTGTTGATATAAATGGTAACAAAGGTAATGGTACATTATGGGTTGACGTATTCCCATTCTTTATAGCTGCTAACGGATCAGTATATCCTGGTTATCCACTTGACGGACCTAAGGCTGCAAATGCAGGATCAAATGCTTTGTATATAGGTGGTAACAGCGCTGATCAGTTAACTGTTGATGTTTATTATTATACAAGTAATAATGACTCAAGGGAAAAAGTTGTTCCATTCCCTAATGTTTCATACGCTCGTGGTGTATGTTCTGCACGTTTGGTTAGTAAATATGCACCATATTGTATGAATTTAGGTCAAAAGTACTTTAATAACAGTAATAATACGACCTTGCGGGGTGATTCGTATCTGCAAGATGATGACCCGGATACGTCAACGAACCCTTGTGATAAACATAAATGTTACGTGAGTGTAAAACGTAAATTGAAAACTTTATAGTATAATTTAAAGAGGGATGAAGATTCATCCCTCTTTTTTAAGGAGAGATTTTAATGATAATTGATAAATTAGAAAATGTGGTTTTGTATAAAGAAATTCCAAATGAAATTAAAGATTTTATATTAAAGTTAAATGCAGATATAAATTGTGGTCGTCATGATTTGTCTGATGTAAATTATGCCAATGTTGAAATGTATAATACTAAGAATATAAAAGATGCAAAATTTGAATCTCATGATAGATTTATTGATATTCAAATTTTGTTAAGTGGAATTGAGCGTATTTATATTACTAAAAGAGAAGGTTTATCTGTCTTTCAAGAGTATAATAAGCAAAAAGATATAACATTTTATTCTGATAATGTTGAAAATTATGATTATGTAACTTTAGATTCGTCTAATTTTGTGATGATTTTTCCTCACGAAGCTCATGCTCCTCAAGTAGGTGTAAATGGGTCTTCTAAAGTTAAAAAAGTAGTAGTTAAGCTTATGAACTGATTTTATTTTTTTAATTTTTCAGGATAAATGTCCCATTTTATATTTTCATTTTTTCTAAACCATGTTAGTTGGCGTTTAGCATAATTTCTTGTATTCTTTTTCAATAGATCTGTAGCTTCTTCTAGGGTATATTTGTTGTCTATATATCCTAAAATCTCTCGATAACCGATTGTGTTAACTAGGTTTGGAATTCTTCCGTGTTTATTTAAAAGTGTTTTTGTTTCTTCGATTAACCCATTTTGTATCATTATATCTACGCGTTCATCAATTCTTTTGTATAGGGTTTTTCTATCAAAATTTTTACCTATCCACTCAATTTCGTATTCATTATCTATATTTTTGCCTCTAGATTCATCAAGTGGCTTGCCTGTTGTTTTTATTATTTCAATTGCTCTAATAATTTTTTTTGTATCATTTGAGTCTATTGCTATTGCAGCATTTGAATCTAATTGTATGAGTGTTTTATACAGTTCTTCTTTTGTCAATTTTTTTAAATCATTTCTTAAATTATGGTTTGCTTCTATTTCTGGTAGTTGGTAGTTTTTTAGTAATATATCTATGTAAAGTCCTGTACCGCCTACAATAATAGGGATATGTCCTCTATTATTTATTTCTTTAATGATTTTACTTGCATCTTTTTTATATAAACCCGCAGAGTATTCGAATTCGGGTTCTACAATGTCTATTAAGTGATGTGGAATACCTTGTCTTTCTTGCATAGTTGGCTTTGCTGTTCCAATATCAAAGCCCTTATAAACAAGTCTTGAATCTGCAGAAACAATTTCGCCACCAATTTTTTTTGCAAGTTCTATTGAATAAGAGGTTTTTCCACTTGCAGTTGCTCCAACTATTGCTATGACTTTGATTTTGTTATTAGTTAATGAAGTTTTGTTCATAATAAGAAAATAGTAACACAACAATGTAAACTAAAAAATAATAATAAAGAATTAATATAAAAAAGTATGCAAATGGGTTAAACATTAGTAAGGTATTTAAAATAGAAATAACAATTGTTAAAAAGTAAATATATACAAATAATAATAAAGTTTTAGGGAATGTTGTGATTAGCTTTATTATTGAGTTGTATAAAGCTTTTAAGGGTCTTTTTTCGCAGTAAACAATTTCTGGAATCCATAGGATTGTTATAAAAGAAACAAAAGTTATACCTGTAGATATAATTGCATACCAACAATTTATGGTGAGAAGTTCTTCTTTTGGTAATTCTCTGGCTTCTGCTATAAGTTCTTTGCTGGAAACAAAGAACGAATTTAGATCTATATTTTCTAAATTGATAGATCCTATAAAATTATCAATAATCAATTTTGCACAAATTACTATAATTATGAATAATATAAGATATATAGTTGTAGCAGCAAGAGTAGGTAAAAATAATTTACCAATACCTTTTGGTAGTGATAATAAAAGGTTTAGCAATGCTTTCCCTCTATCTTTATCAAATACAAATATTTTTCTTGATAAACTTAGAGTCTTTTTTACCATATATAGCCAAGCAGATAAAAATCCACTAAACATAACAATTGTTGTTACTATTGCAAGTATTAGTTTAGGAATATTATCAACTGATGTAATTGCATAGCTAATATACCAACCCAGAATAGACAAAAAAATTATCAAAGGAGTTGCTAATATTATGCAATCGTGTGTTGTTTTAAAATTATCTTTAAATAGTTTAAACATAGTCTAAGTCTATTTTTATGCTACTTCTGCTTTTGTATCATTATCTTTTTTTATATTGTTTTGCATTTGACGTTTTCTTTTTCTTCTTCTCATCAAATCTACAAAAGCTTCTATTCTTGTTATATAACCTGCTCTACCTGTTTGTTCATCCATAATTAGTGGTAATATTGGGATTTCACAGTTTTCTCTCATTGCAGGAAATATATTTTGAGACATAATTTCTGGCATACAAGTAAATGGACTTATATGAATAATTCCATCAATACCTCTTTCGTTTGCATAGGCAACATCAGAAACGCATTCTAAAGCATCGCCACCAATATCTCTCATTAAATAAGGTTTAGCAAGTCTGTCTGCTCTTTGTAAGTGTGTTTCACCTTTTCTAAATATTTTTGGAATAATTGCATCTTTCAAAAAGCTGCTAACTGTTAAGCTTCTTCTAACTTGAACGCCCATTCTTCCTAGTTCTTTTTCTATGTTTTGGTTAGAAAACTCATCGTTTACAACGTATATTTCACCGGTTATATCTACATTCAAAACTTCTTTATTCGGATTGATTTCAACTTTTTTCATTTCTTCAAGAATTTGTTTTTCAGCTTTTTTTAGTCCGAAGAAAGTATCATTTTGATCTATAATTTTTAAACATTTAAGGTAATGTTTTTCGGCATCTCCTACTTTTATTTCTCTTGCCCTATAATATGACAATGTTGATTCAAGTTTATCAAGGATGAAAACTTTTAAAATTGCTATAAAAATAGCTCTTGCAAATAAAAATGGGTTATTTTTACCGCTTGCTTCTTTCAAAAAGTTATACATACCTTTTAGTCCGTCATATAATTGCAAATCAAGGTATTTAGCTTCATAACCTAAATCGTGAAGAGCATTTTCTATACATTTACCGTATTCACCCAATCTGCAGCAACCAGGAGATGTAATCATTGCTACATAATCTGTACCTCCTTCAATTGCTTCGATAAAGTTTCCTAATATTAACTTATACGGTAAGCAAATAGCTTCAGGAGCGTGTTTTGTTCCTAAAGACAATGCTTTTTTACTAGTGTAGGGTTCTACAAATGGTTCACAACCTATAATTCTTAATGCTGCAGACCAAGCATAGCTAATTGTACCCATATGTGGGAATGATATTTTTCTTTTTCTTTCTTGTTTTTTTTCATTGCTCATATTTATATTCCTAATTATTGTATTTTAAGTCTGGATGTCTAGCTGCTAAAACCTCATCAATCTTTTTAACTGGTGTTGTGTGAGGAGCAGATAGAATTTTTTCTGGGTTATTTTTTGCTTCATTTGCAATTTTTATCATAGTTTCAACAAATTCATCAAGCTTTTCTTTTTGTTCTGATTCAGTAGGTTCTATCATTATAGCTTCATGTACAATTAAAGGAAAGTAAACTGTTGGAGGGTGTGTGTTACCGTCCATTAATGCTTTAGCTATATTTAAGGTTGAAACACCATTTTCGTGCTTTTGTTTTTCTCCTGAAAGAACAAATTCATGCATACAAGGTTCATCATAAGGTAAGTCATAATATGGTTTTAGCTTTTCTTTCAGATAATTAGCATTTAATACTGCATTTTCTGATGCATTTTTTAAATTTTTACCCATCATAAGTATATATGCATAAGCTTTTACAAGTACTGAGAAATTGCCATAAAAGTCTTTTACATTTCCTATTGAATTTTTTAGGTTGTAGTTTCTGAAATATTTATTTCCGTCAAAATCAATTACAGGAACCGGTAAATATTCTTTCAATTTATCTACAACAGCAACAGGTCCGGCACCAGGTCCGCCACCACCATGAGGTGTTGAGAATGTTTTATGTAAGTTTAAATGTACAACATCAAATCCCATTAATTTTGGATTGGTATGTCCCATTATGGCATTAAAATTCGCTCCATCATAATATAATAATGAGCCATTTTTATGCATAATTTCAGAGATTTGTTCCACATTTTCTTCAAAAATTCCCAATGTATTTGGGTTAGTTAGCATTATTGCAGCTACATCTTTATCCAAAACGGCTTTTAATGCTTCTATATCAACTTGTCCTTTAGAATTTGATTTTATTTCTACAATGTCAAATCCGCTCATCTTTGCGCTGGCAGGATTTGTACCATGTGCAGAATCCGGAATGATAACTTTGGTTCTTTTTTCTCCAATAGTGTCAAAATATTTTTTGATAATCATCATGCCGGTCATTTCACCGTGAGCGCCTGCGGAAGGTTGTAAAGTTATGGCATCCATTCCAGTTACTTCAAGAAGAACTTTTTGCAAATTGTACATAAGTTCTAATGAGCCTTGAACATCATTATCATCCATATTTGGGTGAATGTTAAAACCTTCTAAACCGGCTAAAAATTCATTAACTTTTGGATTGTACTTCATAGTGCAAGAACCAAGGGGATAAAAACCTTTTTCGATGCAAAAATTCATATCAGACAATTCTTTGTAGTGTCTCATAACATCCAATTCACTTAATTGTGGAAGTTTTGTTTCATCATTGCGTAACAAATCTGACGGTAAGAAATCGATATTTATATTTTCGTCTGTTAAATTTATTCCGTCTGTACCGTTACTTTTTTCAAAAATTGTTTTCATTCTTTAAATTATCCCCTGCTTTGCCAAGTCTTTTTTTATTCTGTCTAATCCCGTTTGAATAATTCTGGATATTCTTGATTGAGATATATTAAATTCTTCTGCTATTTCTCTCAATTTTTTTTCTTTGAAAAATTTATATTCAATAAGTTCTCTTTCTCTTGGCGGAAGTTTTTTCATTGCTTCAAGTATGCCATCTTTCAATTCTGCAAATTCAATACTTTCTTCCGGGGTTTTAGTATTAGATTTAATTTGTGTTGGAATTTCAGCATCTTGCAGTTCTTCAATAGATAATATGTTTTTATAAACTTCTGCTCTTAGTTCTATTTCATTGTCAAAATCTTCTTCTGTTGAGCTTTGTTTATTTTTTAGCGTGTACCATTTGTATCTTCTGCGAACTTCATTACGAATTGCCCATTTTATTGCTGTTGAAAGGTATGTGCTATTATATGATTCCGGTTCATTGTTTTTGAATAGAATATATAAAGCATGAGTACCTATATTTATAAGTTCAGGCAATTCAATAAGATGAGATCTTGAAAATTTTTGATACTCAACTTTAGCAATAATTTCTATTAAATCTTTATATTCTCGAAGTTTTATATTATCTTCAGCTGACATTACTATAACTAATCCTAATACAACAAAAATATAATATATTCTATAATTTTATAATAGCAGAAAAAAATGTATATGACTAGCTAATGTAATTTTCCTTAACATAATTTAAGTTCTTTAAAAAATAAGGAGATTATATTATATGAAAGTTTTATTTTGTACAGACGGATCAAAAATAAGTTATCATTCGATTCAAAATTTTTCTCATTGGGTAAAAGATTTTAGTGTAGATATAATATGTGCAGTAGATTGGAGTTTTTTACCGGATTCTGTATCTGTTGAAGATAGTGAATTTGGTGCTCAGTGTGCAAATTCTGCAAATGCAATTTTAGCTTATTCAGAAAACTATTTAAAAGAACAGGGCATAAATATAAATAGAACCATAAAAATGTGTGGATCAACCGTAGATGCAATATTAGATACTTGTGATAAGGAAGATTATAATTGTATTATTTTAGGTTCACATGGAAAGCACGGTATTCAAAAATGGCTTGGTTCTGTTTCTCAAGAAGTTGCATCTGCTGCTAATATTTCTACTTATATTTCAAAAGGTGTTAATGAAAGGCAAAAGGTTTTATTTGCTGTTGATTCAACAGATATTAGTTTAACTGTTGTAGAAAAATGTTTAAATGAATTTGATTTTGAAAGTAAGGAAATCGTATTGGCTACTGTTTATGAAATACCTGATTATTTGTTTTTGGAAGGCAATATTGATTCTAATTGGGTTTTGGAGGTTAATAGAAAACAAGAAGTCGCAGCGATGTTTTTATTAAATAAATTTGAAAAGATGTTTAATGATAAAGGTTTGACTGTTAAAACTAAGTCTATTTTAAGTGGTAATCCCGCAAACGAAATTATAAAATATTCAGATAGACAGAATGTTGACCTTGTGATTTGTGGAATTCACAATAGAAAATATCTTTCGAAATTTCTATTGAGCTCAGTAAGTAAGCGTGTTTTAGAATCTTCAAAATCTGATGTTTTACTTGTTAGACCATAAAATTTGAAACTTTTATAATATTATTTTCTAAACTTGCAAAGGCGCCATACGGTATGGTTGCCTTTCTTTGTTTGTGGGTAAATGGGTAACCCTTGATAGCTGGAATATTTAAGTCATTTGCTATGTCTTTAAATATCTCATTTAAATAATTTTCGTTATCGATGTCTAAAAAATCTCCAAGTAAAATGGCTTTTATATTCTTTTTAAATGTTGGAATATTTAATAATTGTGTTATATATTTATCTATTTTGTATGCATTTTCATTTAAATCTTCAGCAAAAAATATAAAATTTTCGTCAGGAATAAACTCTTGTCCGCACAAAGATGCCAACGTCGCTAAGTTGCCGCCAAATAAAATTCCTTCTGCATTGCCTTCTTTTAGTATTTGAGTTTCTGAAGTTTTAATTTGAATATTATTATTTTGTAGCGTTTTAAAAAATTCTTTTTGGGTGTATTCATCTATTATCTCATTTGAAAAGTCACTTTGAGCCATTGGTCCTGAAAATGTTATTAGATTACTCTTTTTTAGGAACATAGCATTTAATGCTGTGATATCTGAAAATCCGCAAAAGATTTTTGGATTGTTTTTAATTATTTCATAATCGATTTTGTTAATTAACCTAATCGCACCATATCCACCTCTGGCACAAAGTATGGCATCAATATTTTTGTTTGAAAATGCCCAATGTAAATCTTCTAGTCTATCTTCATCTGAACCTGCAAGATATCTTAGTTCTTTGTTTATATTTTTACCTAATTTTACTTTATAACCTTTGTTTTCGAGATATTCTTTTGCAATATTTGTTTTCTCAAGGTCAATATTACCTGAAGTTGCTATTATAGCAATTGTATCTCCACTTTTTAATTTATTTGGTTTAATTAAGTTCATATATTACCCTTTTTTAGAGATTATTTGATATAATTACTTTATCATGAATATGAATTATATACCTTTATACAGAAAATATAGACCTCAGGCTATAGAACAGATTGTTGGGCAAGAACATATAAAACGAGCTTTGGCAAATGCTATTCAGATGGATAGAATTTCTCATGCTTATTTGTTTACAGGTCCTAGAGGTACCGGTAAAACATCTACTGCCAGAATTTTTGCAAAATCATTGAATTGTGTTAATGGTCCTACAATTTCACCTTGTAATGAATGTGAAAATTGTAAAAATATTACTAATTCAATACCTATTGATGTTATAGAAATAGACGCAGCAAGTAATCGTTCGGTTAATGATGCTGATGAAATTATTCAAAAAGTTGCTTTAGCGCCTGTACAAAGTCGTTATAAAATTTATATAATTGACGAAGTTCATATGCTTACAAATCAAGCATTTAATGCATTGCTAAAAACACTTGAAGAACCTCCTAAAAATGTTATATTTATTCTTGCAACTACAGAAGTTCATAAAGTCTTGGATACTATAAAAAGTCGTTGTCAACGTTTTGATTTTAAACGAATTACGACTTCGGATATCGCTAAACATTTAAGGTATATTTCCGATCAAGAAAAAATTAATATAACAGATGATGCTCTTTCTTATATTGCGCAAAATTCTGCAGGCGGAATGAGAGATAGTATTGCTTTGTTAGACCAGTTAAGTGTATTGAATTCTTCTGATGCTCCAATTTCTGTTGATGATATTAATTCATTGTTGGGAAGATTATCTTTTAATTCTTTGACATCTTTGTTTGAAGCAATTGTTTCTTCAAATCAAAACGGTGCTCTTGATATTTTAAATTCAATATATAATCAAGGGAATGAACCAACTCAAATTTTGTCAAATTTATTAGAGTATTTGAGAAATGCGTTGATTTTAAAATCTGTTAATAGCGAACTTAGTAATTCAGTTGTTCAATTAAATGAAGAACAAACAAAGTTTTTGAAAGGTAAGTTAGAGAATTTAGAGGTTCATCAGTTAGTTTCGTTAATTGATAAATGCGCTTCTTATATAAAAGATTTGAAAACTACAACAAATCCAAAATTATGGTTAGATGTTGCTATTTTAGATATGTCAAATCTTGTGGAAAATACTAAACTTGAAGATTTACAAAGACGAATTTCTGCATTGGAATCAGGGGAAGCTCCAAAAATGATAATAAATGCTTCTCCGTATAGTACTCCACCTTCTCCTGTTAAGAAGCCTGAAGTAATGAAACCAATGAAGAAAGATATAAATACATCTAATGCGCAACCTGTAGTTCAAAAAGAAACAAGCAAAGCTACGGTAAATTCAGATAGTGGTAAAAACTTAACTGAAGAAGAAGTTTTAACGGATGCTGTTCCAATGTCAAAGGCAGCTTCTCCAAATTCATTGAAAAATTTGTGGGTGAAGTTGTTAGAAAATGTTTCAAGTTTCCCATCAAGAGCTATTTTAAAACAGCAAGCTTTACCTGTTAAAATAACACCTGAAGAAGTTATTATTTCTATAAAAAATCAAAATTGGTTAAAACAATTTGGACCTGAAGGTTCTAAGCATAACTTTATTGTTGAGGCTTCTAATTCTTTGTTTGGAGCTGCTGTTAAAAGGGTTATTGTACGTTCTCCAGAACCAGGTGATGATAATATAAGAAAAGAACAATCTGAAGCAGGAGATGATGAAAAACCTGCCCCTGAGGTTTCAAAACCTGTAAAATCTTTTGAAAAGAAAGCTCCGGAATATACCCCCAGTGAAGTAAAAGAAGCTGTAGAAGCAAATATTGAAGATGATAGCAGTCAAGATGAGGATAATAACTCTGAATCAAGTTCAATAGTTAATAAATCATCTAAAAATTCTTATCATTCTGACAGTGTTAATATAGTAATGGATCTTTTTGAAGGTAAGTTAATAGAATAATAAAAAAGCCGATCTTTTGACCGGCTTTTTTATATTTAATTATATATTTTCTTTGTTAAATCAGCTTTTCTTAATCTGATATTTTCTGGAGTGATTTCGACAAGTTCATCTTCTCCGATATATTCTAGAGCTTCTTCAAGTGTTAAAATTTTTGGAGCTTGAAGGGTAACCATAACATCTGCAGTTGAACTTCTCATATTAGTAAGTTTTTTAGTTTTACAGATGTTTACTTGAATATCTTGAGATCTGTTGCCTTCTCCAATAATCATACCTCTATATACTTTTGTTTTTGGAGTGATGAAAAATACTCCTCTATCTTCAAATTGTGCAAGAGCATATGGTATTGCTTCTCCTTGTTCAAAAGCAATTATAGATCCACTTCTTTGTCTTGGAATATCACCTGCATAAGGTCTGTAATGCAAGAATGTGTGATACATAATACCTTCACCTCTTGTCATACGAATGAATTCACTTCTAAACCCGATTAATCCTCTTGCTGGTATATGGAATATCATGTTTGTGCGACCTTTTGAAGTTTGCATATCTTTCATTTCAGCTTTTCTTCCTGATAATCTTTCTATCGCACTTCCTGCATATTCTTCAGGTACATCAATTATTAAGTTTTCATATGGTTCACATAATTCACCATTTATATGTTTGTATATTACTTCAGGTTTTGATACTGAAAATTCATAACCTTCTCGTCTCATTGTTTCAATTAGAATACTAAGATGTAATTCTCCTCTTCCTGAAACTCTGAAACTGTCTGTAGAATCAGTGTCTTCAACTCTTAAACTAACATTTTTTTCTAATTCATTATACAAACGTTTTCTCAATTGTCTTGAGGTTACAAATTTCCCTTCTTGTCCTGCAAATGGGCTGTCATTAACTGAGAAATTCATTTGTAATGTAGGTTCATCAACCTTTATAAGAGGCAATGCTTTTGGATTATTTGGATCGCAGATTGTTTCTCCGATTTGAATATCAGAAAATCCTGCAACACCAACAATATCTCCGGCTGAAGCTTCTTCAATTTCTACTCTGCCAAGGTCTTTAAAACCGAATAATTTAACAATTTTACCTCTTTCTTGAGAACCATCTGCATGTATTACGCATACTTGATCTTGAGATTTAACTTTACCGTGAGCAATTCTACCAACAACGATACGTCCAACATATTCGTTGTAATCTAGAGTTGTTGCTCTAAATTGGAATGGTTCGTTAGCATCACCTTCCGGTGGTTGAATATTTTTAATTATAGAATCAAGAAGAGGTACCATATCTTTGCGTTCATCTTCAAGTTCTTTTATTGCAAAGCCGTTCAAACTGCTTGCAAATATGAACGGAAAGTCAATTAAATCTTCTCTGTCAGTTAATTCTGTAAATAAATCAAATACTTTGTCTAATGCTGTTAAAGGTTCTGCTGCAGGCTTATCAATTTTATTGATAACTACAATAATTTTCAAACCTAGTTCTAAAGCTTTTGATAAAACAAATCTGGTTTGAGGCATTGGACCTTCTGCAGCATCTACAATAAGTAAGGCTCCGTCAACCATGCCTAAAACTCGTTCAACTTCTCCTCCAAAGTCAGCGTGTCCTGGGGTATCAACAACATTAATTTTAGTTCCATTGTATGTAATAGAAATGTTTTTAGAAAGAATTGTAATTCCTCTTTCTCTTTCTAAATCGTTGCTATCAAGGACTCTTTCTTCAACATGTTGGTGAGCTCCAAATACTCCGGCTTGCTTTAATAAGCAATCTACTAAAGTTGTTTTTCCGTGGTCAACGTGTGCTATTATTGCAATATTTCTAATGTTTTCATTACGTGTCATACATATCCTGCCAATCGTATATTTTGTTTAGTGTACTTTTTACACTTATATAATAAAACAGACATTTTATATTTTCAATATGTTTAATAACATATTAATTTATTTTTGTTTGCTTAGTTCTGATAAAAGTGTTTCATTTTTTGTTAATAAGTTTGCTATGCCGTGCTTTTTTAATATTTTATATGCCTCTGTAGCTTCTTCTAATGCTTCTTTAGGTGATTTATCTTTTATTATTTCTGCAATTTGAAGTTTTACTTTCCCTAATAATATTTCATAATTTTCTAAAGGTTTTAATTTTGTTTCAAGGGTTTGAAATCTGTTTTGTGCATTATTATAATTCTTGCAAATACTAGCAAGAGCTCTTTTTTCTGTATAGAGGATTTTTAGTAATTTATCACTTTGAGGTTCTGTTATTGAGTAAATTTTTCTCAAATCATTGCATCTGGCCATTATATGTACTGGATCATTGTATCTTTTTGCAATAGCAAGAGCTTTTGTTGCTAAATTTTCAATTTCAGTTGGATTATCTTTGTTGAGTTTAATTAAAAAACTGTAAATTATACCTGCGATATTGTTATATCCCTTGTTTACAAATAGTTCAGCCAGTCTGTTTGAGCCTTTGTTCATTGTTTGTAAATCATTTTGAGCGACAAAAGCATCTCCTATTTCTCCAAGCTCAGCGTAAAACGATTTTAAGTTTACATTTTCTTTTCTACTTATGCTTTTTGTTACTTTTTGTTCAAATAATTTAAAAGCTTTATTTGGGTTTGCTTGTATTGCTTTAGGGTCAAATGTTAATTTCATATGGATCTCCTTATGCTTGTTTTAAATCCTCTGAAAAAATTTTTTTGCTAAATTATTTAGATTCTGGTTTGTAAGCAATATATGCACAAATTAAGCAGATTATTCCAAAGAAAATACCAAAGCACATTGTCCAGTGGTATGATGTTAAAAATGCGGATTGGTAAGCTTTACCTTGTTCTTGTAATAGATTTCTGAAACTATCAAAAAGAGTAATTGTTATAGCTACACCAAGAATATTTCCTAAATTTCTAGCTAAAGATAGTATTCCGCTGGCTATTCCTAATTCGCTCTTTTTGACGCATGTAATAATTGCATTATTCGAAGGTGATTGAAAACAACCATTACCAACTCCCATAATTACAGAAGCTAGAATAATTTCCCACATAGGTGTATTAACATTAAAAGTTGTAAATATAATTAATGCAAGAATATATATGCTAGGACCTATTATTGTTAATTTTCTGCTGCCGTTTTTTCCTGCATAACTTCCTGCAAATGGTGCAATTATTGATGATGCTATTGAATATGGCAATATTAGTAAGCCGGTAACAAATGCGTTATATTTTACTATTTCTTGTAAAAATAAAGGTAATAAAATCCCGTTTGTGAACATGCACATGTAAGATGTCATTACTGCAATATTCCCAAATGTAAATGTTTTAATTTTAAACATTTTAAAATTAATTAATGGGTAATTGATTTTTTTATCTCTAAAATAAAATAATGCTCCAAAGATTAATGTAAGGATACCTAAGACAATAATTTTTATCGATTTCCAGCCCCAATTGTGTCCTTCTGATATTGCTAAAAGTAGTGCAAATAGTGCAATAGTAAAATATAAGAAGCCTTTATAATCGAATTTAAAAGTTTTCTTCTTTATATAAGAAGGTAAAATTTTAAAAGAGACAATAGCGCCAATAATTGCAATAGGCACTGAAGGTAAGAATATTGTGTGCCAGCCAAAAGAATTTATAAGAAAACCTCCAACCGCAGGTCCGCTCATTCCACCTATTGCTACAAGGCATGCATTTATGCCTAAGGCTTTGCCTCTATCTTCACCTTTAAATAGTGTTGCAATAGTTGCAGGTCCGTTTGCAATCATGATTGATGCTCCCATTGCTTCTATGCATCTATATGCAAGTAGTAAGTAAAAGGTGTTTGCTGTTGAGTTTAAAAATGCTCCGCATGCAAATATTAAGAAGCCAAAGCCGTAAATTTTATTTTTTGGAAATATATCTCCAAGTTTTCCAAAAAAAGGTAAAAATACTGTTAATACAAGCATGTATGCAATAACTACCCATTGTACTTCTGCTAATGTAATATTTAACCCTTGAGAAATTGGATATAAAGCAAGATTAACGGTGCTAGAATCAAGCATTCCTAAAAAGTTTCCGGCTATTATAAAGAGGCAAATTATCCATTTTATATTTTTATTAGTCATAAGTGTATGATATCATATAAAATTTTACAGTTTGTAAAGTTTTATTTATGTCTTGTATTGTAGGTGCAATTAGACTTTCAGGGTATAAGTTTAATATCTTATACAAATTTAATCATTTGTTGAAAACTATATTGATACATGATATAATGTATAATATAATAGACTATATTTGGAGTTTGATGAGGATGAATTTAAATAATAAAAAGGCATTTTCGCTTACTGAGCTTTTAATTGTTTTGGTTATCGTAGCAGTTTTATTTGCGGCAGCATTACCTATTTTGACAAAGCGTAGTGTAAACATTAGTAATGCAGATGAGCAAGTATGGAGTTATGTAAGCCAAGATGACCAAAAGGATGCGTTTTATGATGCTGGTGTAAGAGCTTATACTACAACAGCTTATGTCGGTTTAGATGCTGTAGAACTTGTTGATGCTAAGCCATATTCAAAAGTTGTATTGAGAGCTAAAAAGAATCAAAATATGATTCAGTTTAGATATGGCGAAGGTATTGGTACTCTATCTGGGTTGTTTGCTATTGATGATAATGGCAATATAGTTGCATCTGGTAAGTTGCCAGGTACTGCAGCTAGCAATTACATGATAACCGGTTCAAACAATACTGTTGCAGGTATGGGTGCATTTTCATCAGCTACTAATAGAAAAAATGATGTAGCAATAGGTTCAAATACATTGACAGTTGCAAATTCATCCGCATCTTATGCTGATAACTTAGCTATTGGTGTAAATTCTGGTATTTATTCTAAAAATACAAATAATAACGTGTTCGTAGGCGCAAATACTAACAAAGTTACAGAATCATTTAACACAGTTGGTGTTGGAGCTAACGTTGTTGGTTCTGGTAGTGGAGGTACTGCTACTGGTGGTGGCAATGAAAACGTATTTGCCGGATATTTTGTTGGTAACGTAGGTTTTACAGGCGGTACAAATTCGCAAAAAAATACAGTTTTAGGTTCAAAATATTATGCTACGAATGCTTCAAATAATACTATTGTAGGTTATGATACTTTTAGTGGTGGTAAAATTACCGCACAAAATATAACTGCGGTTGGTCCAAATTCTTGTTTATCAATGCAGTTACCTTATTCTAGTAATTCAAATCCTGGTAGAAGAACTTGTATTGGTTACGATTCAGCTAAAACTCGTGGTGACCAGATTAATAAATCTCCAGATTCATTTGAAAAAGATAGTTATGATCACATTTTTATAGGTGGTACTCCAGCAGGCGCATTTGGTGGTCGTGCTGTATTAGAAGTTCATAATATTAATACAACTCCTTCCTTGGCAGCTAAACCTAAGTTGGGACCTTCTGTTGTACTTAATTCAAATTTGGTAGTAAGAGGTAATTTATATATACCTGATGCTGAAAAAGGAAGACTTACTCCAATTACTCCAAGTTTAGTTTTACCAGAAACATTCTACAGTATGGAAAATGGTGCTGATAGATGTGGTAGAAAATGTATTGCAAGAAGACGCCGTGGTTGGTATGCAAAAGATAGATGTGCTGCTTTAGGTGCAATTTTGGGTGCTATTGTCGGCGCTCTAACTATGGCTGTACTTATTTTGACTAACGTAATTGCTCCAGGTGTTGCTGGTGGTATTTATTTAGTATTATGGGGCGCCGGTTTTGGCGGCAGTATAGGTTCCATCTTTAATGGTAGTAAGTATAAACGTGCTGTTGACCCACCTTCATATACTACATTATCATTTATGCCTGACAAGTATAGTTGTGGTGCAGCTGATAAACAATATCCAAATGGCACATATTGTCCTAATTTACAGTTATCAGATATGAGATTAAAGAGTGTTAAATCTTTAAATACTGATGCTCTTGAAAAAATAATGTTGACTGTACCTTATAACTATACATATAAATTCGACAAAGAAGCTACTCCTCAAGTAGGTGTGATAGCTCAAGATTTACAAAAATACTTCCCAGATTCCGTAACTGAGGATAAAGATGGATATTTGAATATCCGTTGGGATGAAATGTTCTTTGCAACTATAAATTCTGTAAAATCTTTAATTTCTGAAATTGCTAATTTAGGTGATGATGTTTATATTTTAGAATTAGATGCAAAAAATGTAACAAAAGAACAAAAGAATATTAAAGATAGAATTAATAAGATAAATAAAAAGTTAGATAAACTTGAAGATTAATTATGGAGCAGAATATGAGATATAATAAATTAAAAGCTTTTACCTTAGCAGAATTGATGATATTGTTATTAACATTGTCAATATTGCTAGCTGCTATGGCACCTGTATTTACTAGACGTTATACAAACTTTTCAAATGACGAAGTATGGTCTTATATAACTGGTGATGATAACTACAATGCCTATTATGATGCGATTAATAAATCTCTTACTGCTCAAGCATTTATTGGTATAACACCGGCTAATAAGGTTGATGTTGATCTTGCGACTTCAGATAACCTAGGTCCTGTATATTCTAAGCTTGTAATAAGGGCTTCTGATAGATTATCTTCAGGAACACCACAGCATCAAATGCAATTTAGATATGGTGATTCAGCAGCTGGTACGCTTGTTGGTTCTTTGTTTGCCGGTAATGGTAATATGCTGGTTGGTGGTATTTATAATGGTATTTTGGATGATGGCAGTCGTGTTTCTATAGGTAATACAGCTTTTGGTGTTAATTCATTGTCTGCGTTAACAGAAGGTGATTATAATACTGCAATTGCTAAAAATGCTTTAAGTGGTGTTACTTCTGGATCATACAATACGGCTATCGGTATTAATTCTGGTAAAAATATATATACTGGTAAAAATAACACATTAATTGGTAATAGTTCTAACGCAGCTGATTCTAGTAATGATAATACTATTGTAGGTAATTATTCTGGACGTTCAGGTTCTTATAATACTGCAGTTGGTAATAATTCAATGCAAAATGTTACTGGTTCTTATAACACTGCTGCTGGGAACTATGCAATGAAGAATAAATCTTCAGGTGATGGTAATACTGCTGTGGGTTATAATGCCATGGCGAATATAACTACAGGTAAATTTAATACTGCATTGGGTGATAACTCATGTTTATCAGTTACTTCAGGTTCTTATAAGACTTGTATAGGTTCTTATTCAGGAGGACCATTGCCAAATGATTCTTCTCAGTTTAAACCTTCTTCTGGGTTATTTACAGGAGAACATGAAAGAGTCTTTATTGGTACTCGACCTGTTCAAAATGTTGGTGGAACTCAGAAGCCTGGTGCTGTATTAGAAGTACATAATATTAAGGGTAGAAATTCAAATTCTATGCCAATAAAAAATGCAGGTAATGCTTCTGTAGTTATAAATGGTAACTTGATAGTTAGAGGGCAAACTTATCTTGAATCAGTATTATTTAGACCAATTAATGCTGACTCTATGGCAACTCAAACCGGTGTTCCAAAAGGGCTAGTTGCTTTTAGAATAGCTCCGTTTAAGTTTAAGGGCTATACAATAAATGCCTTTTCAGGATTTGATGGTGCTGATAGAACAGCTTCTTCTTTTGATGAGTGTTATGGTTGTAGACAGCATGCTTATCAGGATATCCGACCAAATTGTATTTGTACTGCAGTGTCTAGTGGTAAATGTCCTAACACTCAATTTGCGCCTGGTTCAAATTATGGTGTAAGTACATCTTATGACTGGGTATCAAAAACAAATAATTATAATGGTACAAATGATGTTGCGCGATGTGATGCAAACTCTCAAGATAATAATTCTCCATCTTCAGGAGCATCATATTATACAGATGGGTCTTTTGGTTGCCAAGTAAAATTGGACCGTAGCCCAAGACAAAATGGTTCTGGCGGTAACTATGGCGCTAAGGGTACTGACTTACCATATGCGCATATGAAAGGCATGGGTAACTGTTGTCCGGACTTAAAGGCTTCTGATATTCGTTTGAAAAATGTTGGTGAAAAATTTACAGCTGGACTTGATGAAATTAAAAAGTTAAAAGTTTATAATTATACATTTAAAAATGATCCTAACAAAATACCTCAAGTTGGTGTTATTGCTCAGGATTTAAAACAAGTATTCCCAAATTCTGTAGTTAAAGGTGATGACGGATATTATAAAATTCGTTGGGATGAAATGTTTTATGCAGCTATGAATTCAATAAAAACTTTGAATTTAAAAGTTAAGAATATTGCAGCTAAAATATCTAAAGATAAGGAAAGAATTGCTGAGTTGAAAAAGAACAATGCAGAGTTAAATAATAGATTAGATAAATTAGTTGATGAATTAGAGCAAATAGAAGATAATAAATAGTTTATTATTTAATAAGTATTAAATAAAAGAGGTGTCAAATAAATTGGCACCTCTTTTATAATTTCATTATATGCTTTTTACAGGTTTATTTTTTAGCAGCAACCACAAGAGCATACTTGTTTTTTTAATAAATCAGCTTTATCAATGTGTTCCCAAGGTACATCAATATCAGTTCTGCCCATATGTCCATAAGCTGCAAGCAATTGGTAGAATTTACCACCATTTTTAGAAGGTAAATTTCTTAAATCAAATTTATTAATAATAGCAGCTGGTCTTAAATCAAAGTTTTTAGATACTAATTCAGAAATTTCATCATCAGAAATTTTACCAGTGCCAAAAGTATCAACCATGATTGACACAGGTTCAGCAACACCAATTGCATATGCTAATTCGATTTCGCATTTTTCTGCAAGTCCTGCTGCAACAATATTTTTTGCAACGTATCTTGCTGCGTAAGCTGCTGATCTATCTACTTTTGTTGGATCTTTTCCTGAAAATGCTCCACCACCGTGTCTAGAGTATCCACCATATGTATCTACAATGATTTTTCTACCAGTTAATCCAGAGTCACCTTGAGGGCCTCCAATTACAAATCTTCCAGATGGGTTAATTAGAATAATAGTATTTGAATCTGGTTTTATACTTTCATTTTCAAAAACATTATCAATAACAAGTTCTTTTAAATCTCTACTAATTATTTCTTGAACTTTTTGATTGTCAGAAATTCCATTAATTGTTGGGTTATGTTGTGTAGATAATAAGATTGTGTGTATTCTATTTGGTTTTCCATCAACATATTCAACTGTAACTTGAGATTTACCATCTGGTCTTAGATAATTAACAAGTCCTAATTTTCTAACTTGAGCCAATCTATATGATAATTTGTGAGCTAAGCTGATTGGTAGGGGCATTAATTCTGGAGTTTCGTTACATGCAAAACCGAACATAATACCTTGGTCTCCAGCACCTAGTTCTTCTGTTTCTGTTTTTGATGTATCAGCATTATTTTCTCTTGATTCTAATGCTTTATTTACGCCATTACCAATATCTGTAGATTGTTCATCAATACTTGTTAGTACTGCACAAGTGTCAGCATCAAAGCCTCCAGCATTAGATCCGATATAGCCAATATTTTTAATAGTTGATCTAACAACTTGAGGAATGTCAACATAGCAGTCTGCTGTTATTTCACCACAAACTAAAGCCATTCCTGTTGTAACTGTAGTTTCAGCTGCAACTCTTGATTGTTTATCTTTTGTTAAAAATTCATCAAGTATAGCATCAGATATCTGATCACATACTTTGTCAGGGTGTCCTTCTGTTACTGATTCAGAAGTAAATAAAAAATTTTTTGATGTCATTTTTTTCTCCTTAATTTATTTTCTCCGCCGGTAAGTCTTTTAATTCCAACCCGGCACTCCATTTTCTCTACAGTTTAGTTCAAAGATTTTTCTAAATCAAATTTTGTTATGATTATTGATAATAAAAGTTAATATTAACCATAAAAAAAGAAGTATTATTTCATACTTCTTTTTTTTACTATATATAATAAGTTATAAATTTATTGATTTTTTAGTTTGTTTATTCTTAGTGCAATTTGATCAACTTGATTTTTTAAATCTGTATTTTCTTTTTCAAGATCTGCAATTTGATTTTCAACATTTATAACTCTATTTGTAATTGCAACTATTTTTCTATCTAATTCTTTTATTGCATTTATAGTTGCAAAGAACATTTCATCCCAACGAATTCTCAAAATTCCTTCAGAATCTTCAAAAACGGCTGTTGGGAATACTTTTTGTAATTCTTGAGCTAATACACCAACATGAGGTTTTTTATCTGGATCATTTTTAAATGTGAAATTATAAACTTTTAATTTATTAATTTCATCTATACCTGCAGTAAATCTAGTTCCAATGTTTTTCAATCTACGGTCAGATGTGTCTAGCTTAACACAACCAGTTGAAAAATTATAACCTTTTTGAGAATTTGAACATTTTTTGTAATATGAATCAGCTGTATTTTTGTATCCATAAACATATGATGATGTACTAGAAGCATTCTTGTCATGGAAATGGTGTAAAGTAGTTCCAACAGTAAAATATGGACGACCTCTAACTATTAAGTTTCCATTGATAACAGTTGTTTCATTCGACATTACAGCAGCACTTTCCATCGTTGTGTATTTTGATACTGATGTCATATTATTGCCGCCCTTAACGTTATGAATTTCTAATACAGCATCACCACCAAACCCATCGCCTGGTTGACTACCAATGTATGTTCTTTGAGTTTGAGAAGATGAATTTGTTCTTGCTTGTAGGTATCTTTCTGCTGAAGAATTATTATGAGGACCTGAATTGTATCCTATACAAGTCTTATAAGATGCTGTTGTTACTTCAGAGCAAGCGTTATAACCAATTGCAATATTATAACTACCTGTTGTAAGATTACCTAAAGCATTATAACCAATTGCAGTATTGTAGCTACCACTATTCAACTTAGCAAGAGCTTTATGTCCAATACCAACGTTCTTTGTTGCAGAAGTTGAAGCATTACCAGCATAAGAACCAATATAAAGGTTGTAGCTACCACTAGATCTTCCAGCATTGTAACCAATTGCGGTAATACCTGAACCTGAGCTTGAAGTACCAGCTCCGGCACCAACAAATGTATTGGAGTTAGAATTATTACTTTTACCAGCTTCATAACCAATTGCAACGTTATATTTAGCATCAGTCATGTTTAAAGCTGCATGATAACCAATTGCAACATTACCTTGAGCTGCTCTTAATGTATTTAAAGCTTGATAACCAATTGCAACGTTATTTCTAGCACCATTTTGAGTTGATACATTCATATTTCGGTAAGCTCCGCCTAATAATACGTTCTTACCATTCATAAACCATGTTCCAGCAAATTCACCTTTATCTTCAACAGAACTTCTAGCATATCTGAATTGAATTTGCTTTTGTATATTATCACTTAATATTGGACCAGATCTAACTACAATCTTTGAAAGTGGCAAATATGTAGTTTTTACTGCATCTAAATTTTCTGGCGTTACACCAAAGAATAATTGTCCTGTGAAAGAAGGATCACCAGGGTTATAAAATGCATCAAAAGTTTGTGAATCTGCTACCTGCCAAACGGCATATTTACTGGTATAAGAAGTAAGTCTTCTCTTTGTAAATATAGGAGCAAACGCTGCAAATATAATAGATAAGACAAGTACTACAACCATGATTTCTGCAAGTGTGTAAGCTTGTTCTTTTTTGTTAATCCTCATACTCAAACTCCATTTAAAAACAAATCTGTTCTATTCTATTAATATAACACATTTTAGCTTAGTTTTCAATATATGACAACTTTTGTTACATTGTTAAATTATGTTATTTTTTTGTGTTATTCTGGTAATATAAAACTATTGATAAATATGAGGAGTAATGAATGCTAGCTACAAAAATTGAAGATTTACCTACAGTTTATGATGCGAAAGAAACTGAGGAAAGTATTTACAAATTCTGGGAAGATAATGAATTTTTCAAGGCCGATGCAAAAAGCCAGAAGAAACCTTATTCAATTGTAATTCCTCCACCAAATGTTACCGGGGTATTACATATGGGTCATGCATTGGATGAAACTTTGCAAGATATATTGGTCAGATACCATAGAATGAGTGGTTATGAAACATTATGGGTTCCAGGAACAGACCATGCTGGTATTGCTACTCAAAATGTTGTAGAAAAGAAATTAAGAGAACAAGGTTTATCTCGTCACGATATTGGTAGAGATAAGTTTTTGGAAGAAACTTGGTCTTGGGCAAATGCTCATAAATCAAGAATTCTTGACCAATGTAAGCGCCTTGGTGCATCTTTTGACAGATCTAGAGAACGTTTTACTTTTGATAAGGGTTGTTCTGAAGCTGTAAAAGAAGTTTTTGTAAGATTATATGAAAAGGGTTTAATTTATAAAGGTGCCTATATTGTTAACTGGTGTCCTCGTTGTCAATCAGCAATATCTGATGTAGAAACCGAATACGAAACAGAACAAGGTCACTTGTGGGAAATTTCTTATCCTTTAAAAGGTGAAAGTGGCGCAATAATTGTAGCCACAACAAGACCAGAAACTATTTTTGGTGATGTTGCGATTGCTGTACACCCAAGTGATCACAAGTATTCAGAATTAGTAGGGAAAACGGTTGTTATACCTTTAACAGGTAGAGAAATTCCTATTATTGCTGATGATTATGTAGATAAATCTTTTGGTACTGGTGCTGTTAAAATTACTCCTGCTCACGATCCTAACGATTTTGAAGTTGGAAAACGTCATAATTTAAAACCTATTTGGGTAATCGACGAGCAAGGTAAAATGAAAGCTTGTGGCGAAGTTCCTCCAAATTTACATGGTTTGGATCGTTATGAAGCCAGAGAAAAAATTATTAAAATGCTTGAAGATAATCATTCTTTATTAAGAACAAAAGATCATGAGCATAATGTTGGTAAATGTCAACGTTGCGGAACTACAATTGAACCGTTGTTATCAGAACAATGGTTTGTCAAAATGAAACCTTTAGCAAAAGAAGCTATTGCTGCTGTAAAAGATGGCAGAATTAAATTTATTCCTGAACGTTGGGAAAAGAATTATCTAGGTTGGATGGAAAATATTAGAGATTGGTGTATTTCTCGTCAATTATGGTGGGGACATCAAATTCCGGCTTATCATAATAAAGTTACCGGAGAAATGATTGTAGCTAAGGAAAATCCGGATCCAAATCTTTGGGAACAAGAAACAGATGTTTTGGATACTTGGTTTTCATCTGGATTATGGCCATTTTCAACTATGGGTTGGCCAAATACAGAAAGTGAAGATTTTAAGAAATTCTATCCTACAACAACTCTTGTAACTGGATTTGATATTATCTTTTTCTGGGTAGCAAGAATGATTACTATGGGATTGGAATTTACCGGAAAAGCTCCATTTTCAACTGTTTATATTCACGGCTTAATTCGTGATGAAAAAGGTCAGAAGATGTCTAAATCAAAAGGTAACACAATTGATCCTGTTGTTATTATTGATAAATATGGTTGTGATGCGTTGAGATTTACAATGACTTCACTTTGTACATATGGTGGTCAAGATATCAAAATCAGTGATGAAAGATTTGAATATGGCAGAAATTTTGCAAACAAAATATGGAATGCTTCAAGATTTGTTCTTATGAACCTTGATGGTGTTGATAACAATGAAATTGATTATTCAAAACTTACAATTGCTGATAAATGGATATTGGATAAATTAAATAATGTTGCAGACGAAGTTAATAAAAATATTGAAAATTATAGAATTGGTGAAACTGCTCATATTTTATATGATTTCTTCTGGAATAATTATTGTGATTGGTATGTTGAGATTGCCAAAGTTCAATTGCAAGATGAATCTATAAAATTGAATACGCAAAGAGTATTAAGATATGTTCTTGATATGGCTTTGAGATTATTACATCCAATTATGCCACATATTACAGAACGTGTATGGCAATTGATTCCAAAAGAAACTTCATTTAAGGCAATTATGCTTGCAGATTATCCAGTATATTCTGAAAAATTGTCATTCCCTAATGAAGCTAAAGAAATGGAATTGGTATTTGAAACTATTAAATCTTTACGTAATGTTAGACAAAGTTTTAATATACCAATGTCATTAAAATTTGATATTGAAGTAAGAGCAACACAAGAAGAAAAACCTATATTTGAAGCTATCGAAAGTTATATAAAAAGAATGGCAAAAGTTGAAAATATTTCATATGCACAAGATTCTTCTGAAGTAGCTAAAAAATCTGCAACTGCAGTTGTTTCTGCTTCAAAAATTATTATTCCTTTAGAAAATCTTATAGATTTTAATGAAGAAATAGCAAGACAAGAAAAGAAATTGACAAAGCTTACAAATGAAAAGAAATCATTAGAAGGTAGAATAAATAATCCGAAATTTGTTGCTAATGCACCTGCTGAGTTAATTCAACAGACAAAAGATAGAATTGAGGAAATAAATGTACAAGAAAATGCTATAAATGATTTGATTTCATCTTTAAAAGCATAATTTTTCTTTAGTAATTTTTAAAGAGCTCCGTTAATAGTACACGGAGTTCTTTTTATTAATCATTAAATTCAAGTTTTGTGTTGGATTTGTAGGTGAAAATATTAAGCAATCGTTACAAACCTTTACATATTGCTCAAAATCTGTTAGTATTGTCTGGTAATATAATGGTAGTGTCGTATTGACAATGGAGTTAATTATGGTAACAAAAAAGGAAACATCAGATTTTGAAGCGTTATTAGACAAGTATGATTATAAATTTCAAAAAGGTGATTTAGTAAAAGGCGTTGTCTGCGGTTTTGATAGTCAAGGTGTAATGGTTGATATTGGTGCTAAAACTACAGCTGTTATCCCAACTTATGAAGCTGTAGAAAAAGGTGAAACTCTAGAAAGCAAATATCAAAAAGGTCAAGAAGGCGAATTCTTGATTATTAGAGAAGAAGATGAAGATGGTAAATTTTTACTATCTAAGAAAAGAGTTGATTATGCTTATGCTTGGAAAGAACTTGAAAAGGCTAAAGCTGAAGATGCAACTATTTTAGGTACTGTAGTAAATATTGTTAAAGGTGGTATATTAGTAGAAGTTTCTGGTGTTAGAGGCTTTATTCCATCTTCACAACTACGCGCAAGAGAATCTGAAGTAGAAGTAGGTTCTAAATTAGAATTAAAAATTCTTACTCTTGATGTTCAGCAAAATAATTTCATTTTATCAAATAAAAAGGTATATGAAGATTCTGCAGAAGAAGCTAGAAAAAATATCTTTGCACAAATTGAACCAGGTCAAGTTGTAAAAGGTGAAGTTGTTAGAATTACAGATTTCGGAGCCTTTATTGATCTTGGTGGCTTAGATGGTTTATTACCATTGTCTCAACTTTCTTGGCGTTGGATTGATCACCCTACAGATATTTTAAAAGTTGGTGATAAAATTGATGTTGAAGTTATCGCTGTAGATCACGATAAGCAAAGAGTATCTTTAAGTTTGAAAAACTTAGAGCCAGATCCATGGATTGAAGCTGCTAAGAATATCAAAGAAGGTGACAAAGTAGAAGGTACTGTAACAAGATTAAAACATTTTGGAGCATTTATTGAAGTGTTCCCTGGTGTAGAAGCGTTATTGCCACATAATGAAGTTGTTGATTATCAAAACGATAGCAAAACTATATTAAAAGTTGGTGATACAATTAGTACTTATATTTTGAAATTCAATCCTGATGATAAGAGAATTGCATTATCAGTTCATGATCAGTCTTCTTTACCAGAGGAAAGTGAAACTGCTTCTGAAGAAGAATAATAATTTTAAATTTTAAAAATAAATGACCTCAGAGTATGAATTTGCTCTGAGGTTTTTTAATTTTATTGACTTTCATAATTTAATCATTAAAGCAATATCATACATTTAGATGTTTATAACTCTTGATAATTAATTGATAATTAGTCAAGAAAGATTATTAACATGCCATTTCGATATAGATTGCAAAAGATTTTAGATTTTAGGATAAGTCAAAAAGAAGAGCAATTGATGCGCGTTCAAAAAGCTCAACAGGCAGTCTATCAGGCAGAACAGGATATCAAGAAAAATAATCAAGATATTCTGGATACAAAAGAAGGTATGCGGCACGCTGATCCAATGATGTATGAATTTTATGATAATTTTCTAAAGCATCTATGGAAGAAAGCAGAACAATTAGAGGCAGTGAGAGTAGATTTACAAAAGAAATTAGATATTGAAATCGCAAAACTCGTAAAGTGTGAACAGGCTGTGAAAGTTCTGGAAAAACACAAAGAAAAGAACAAAGAACTATATTTTGCAGAAGAAAAAGCCGCAGAACTAAAACAATTTTCTGAACTTGGTGTTACAAGATTCTTCAAACAAAACCAAGAAAGAATGGAAGAAGAAGAAAAAGATATATTAAGACAATTAAATGAAATAGAAGGTATTTAAAATGAGTATTAACGCAACATCATCATCTGTATCATCTTCATCAGCAGCAACATCATCTGCTCAAGTTTCAAGTGCTTCAAATTCTGAAAATGCAAAGAAATCATCAACAGATTCTTCATTTAAAGAAGAAATGGATAAAGTTTCATCATCTTCAGAGTCAAAAGTTGAGGATAAAGATAAGGCTAATTCTGATAAGAAGGTAGATAAAGTTAGTGAAAAGACTGATGATTCTCAAAAAGATAGCTCCAAGTTGTCTGGTGATAAGACAGGTTCACAAGATAATAATGCTGATAACAACAATTTAACTTTAGAGGGGCAAGCTGATTATTCAAAATTTGCGTCTTTATCTATGAATGATGTAAATTCTATGCTTTCAAATGATATTCAAGCAATGATGAATAGTAATTCTATGTCTGAGATAAACGCGATGTCTAATACTGCTTCTATTTCAAAGAATGCAGGAATGTTATCTTTTGACTTTTCAAAAAGTATTACAATGGATCAAAATGACGCTGATTTCTTTATAAATTTAACTCAAAAGAATGATGTATCAATGCAAAATGTTGTATCGCAAGCTCAAAATATGGTAAACCAGGGTGCGTCTGTTTCTGAAACAAATAAAAATGTTCAGGTATCTCAAACATTATTAAATGCTTTAGCAAATGCCAGAGAAACAAATCAGCCTATAAGAATTGATTTTGATCAAAATGTTTCAGTAGTTTTGAGAGTAGGTAAAGACGGTGCTATTGCTGCTAACTTTATTCCTGGAGATAAGGCTGTAGAGCAATATTTAAAAAGCAATATCGAGTCTTTAAAAGCTACATTTAACCAAAATGATTTACCATATTCTGATTTATCTTACTCAAATAGAGGTAGTAAGCAACAAAAAGAAAATAGACGTAATAAATAATAAGGAGCGCGCTCAATGAATGATGCTTTTATTACAGCAATAAATACACAATATGCCACTGTAAACTGGATGGATGTTATTGCAGATAACATGACAAATGTTTATACACCTGGTTTTAAAGAAAAGCAAGTAAATTTTAAAACTTTTTTAGGTGGAGCAATAACTGATGATTATAATAAAAATATGGGTCAAGGCAAATCAACTCCAGGTACCTCAAAGGATAATGTTTTCTTAGAAGGTAAAGGCTTTTTCTTAACAAAAACTCCTGAAGGAAAGAGTGTTTATACACGTTTGGGAGAATTTACCTTTGATGGAGAAGGTGTTTACAGAGCGAAAAATGGAAACACTGTTCAAGGCTATATTCTTAATGATAAGGGCGAAATAATGCAGGGTACCAAGCCTATAAGTGCTGATTTATATCAAGAAACTGCTTTAAAAGGTGGTGCACTTGATATTCCTACAACAAATATTAAGTTATGGATTGATCCTAATAATGGTAAATATCTTGGAAAATATGATGAATATGAAATAAAAAATGATGGTACCATTGTTGGTAAAGCTGAAAACGGTAAGAAAATTGTTCCTCTATATCGTATAACAACAAGAAATTTCCATAATTCTGCCGGATTGTATGAATATAAAGACGGACAGTTTCTAGAAACAGAAGCTTCAGGCAAACCCGTTTTAGGTTGTGGTGAAATTCGTTCTGGCTTATTAGAACTTTCAAATGCTGATTTCAAAGGTAATATTTCATATTATCAAATGGCAAAATTACAAATGGAAGTTGTAAATAAACTGATTTCATCAAATAAAGACTTATTACAACAAGCTATGCAGATGGTAAGCAGTTCGTAATATTTAAGATGTTAAACTCCATTATATTAGAGGTCTTATTGACCTCTTTTTTGTTTAAAGTATTTACTTCTTTAAAAAATAATTGTAAAATGTATTTATATTATTTTTGTTTTTAGTTTATAAAAGGAGTTACGTATGGAAAATTTGAAGGTTGCAATTGGCTCAGACCATGGTGGTTTTCGCTACAAGGAAAGTATTATTGATTATTTAAAATCAAGAAATATTGAGTATGTTGATGTTGGAACTCATACTCCTGAGTCTTGTGATTATCCGGTAATAGCACACAAAGTAGCTGAAAAAGTAATATCAGGTGAAGTAAATAGAGGAATATTAGTTTGTGGAACCGGTATTGGAATGTCAATTGCGGCAAATAAAGTACACGGTGTTAGAGCTGCATTATGTGGCGATACATATTCTGCACGTGTTTCCAGAGCTCATAATAATGCCAACATTTTATGTTTAGGAGAAAGAGTTATTGGTGAACATTTAGCTCTTGATATTGTTGATATTTGGCTAAAAACAGGTTTTGAAGGCGGAAGACATAAACGTCGTGTTGATATGATTGAGTAAGAGGATTATACAGTGGAAACATTAACATCTCATAAATTAGCTTGTATTATTGCTCAATTTCTAGATGACAAGTTAGCTAAAGATATTACTATCTTAAATATAAGCAATGTATCATCATTAGCAGATTACTTTGTTATTGCAACAGGTGATTCGACACCACATGTTAAAGCATTAATGGAAATTGTTAAAGATAAAATTAAAACAGATTTTGCGCGATTGCCATTAAGACAAGAAAATGATAATAAAAACCGTTGGAATTTGATAGATTACGGTGATGTGGTTGTTCATATTTTGCATAAAGAAGAACGTGAAACTTATGCAATAGAAAAATTTTGGAATCACGCATATAGTGTTCAAGAAGATGAATGGCGAGAAGTTGCTAAAGATTATAGTAAATATAAAGAATAGAAAAAAGGTATAGCTTAATGCTATACCTTTTTTATTAGAATAATCATTTATTGTTTTGATTTAATAATTTTGTCTAATTGGCTAGTCATAACTTCTTTGAATTTATTACACTCAGCCTCGTTATTTGCCTCAAAACGGAGAGTAAATACCGGCTCGGTATTACTTTGTCTAATTAATGCAAAACCGCCCTTAAAAACGATTCTCATACCGTCTAATGTAATAATCTCTTTTATAGGTGAACCAAATATTTGCGGATTACTTTGAACTTCATTTTTCATTTCCTCTAAAACTTCTTTTTTTAAGTTATTTGGACAAGGAAAACGTACTTCATCGCTGGTATATACTTTGGTGAAAGGTTCAAGTAAGCTTTCTAGTTTGAAATTAGGATTGATCTTTTTGTGTTTTGCTACAATTTCAATCATTCTGCAGCCTGCATAAATAGCATCATCAAATCCGTAATATCTATCTTTAAAGAAAGTATGTCCACTCATTTCTCCACCTAGTATGGCGTTAGTTTCTTTCATTTTGTCTTTGATATAACCGTGGCCTGTTTTGCACATTACAGCATTACCGCCAGCTTCATTGATTGTATCGTATAAGACTTGTGAACATTTTACTTCTGATACAACAGTTGGGTGTTTATCAATTATGTCCATCGCATAAATAAGTAATAATTTGTCGCCAGTCAAAGGGTTGCCTTGAGAATCAACTATTCCTATTCTATCGCTATCACCATCATAAGCAATACCAAAATCTGCATTGTTTTCAACAACTGTTTTTGAAAGTGTTTTTAATGTTGATAAAACGCTTGGATTAGGGTGATGATTTGGGAATGTTCCATCTGGTTCTGAAAATAGCTCAATTACTTCACAACCAAGTTCTTTATATAAAATTGGTCCGACAATACCACCTGTTGCATTAGCGCTATCTACAACAACTTTTATTCCATGCCCGATATTACCAAAATTCTTTTTCATTTCTTCAATATATTCTTTTAAAATTTCGGTAGAATAATCATAATTAGCTAATTTTTCAGGTAAATTTTTCCAATTATTAAAAGTTAATTCTTTAACTTCTTTTATTTGAACTTCATTAAGGGTTTGTCTGTTAAAAGTCATTTTCAACCCATTATATTCTTTTGGGTTGTGGCTTGCAGTAATAATCATTGCTCCATCTAAATTGTGAGCAACTTCTGAATAGTATCCTATAGGAGTTGGCTTTAGACCTAAGTCTTCAATATGTCCAACTTTATTTTCTACAAGTCCATTTATTAGTGCATCTTTCAAAGATGGAGAATGGAGTCTTGCGTCCATACAAATGCTGATTCTAAGATCTTTTGGGTCTTTTTTATTTTGATTAATAATCCATTTGATGTAACCTGTAGCTATATTGTAAAATAGTTCTTCTGTAATATCGTCATTATAAATTCCACGAATATCATTTTTACCAAAAGCGTGTTCATATTTTTGCATAATTCACTTCTCCTAATCTTTAGAATATAATAAAATCATATCATGAAAAAGATTGTGGAAAAGTTATTAAATTGTAATAATACTGCAGGTTTAATATTTGTATTGCCAGCATTTATTGGTATCTTAATATTTATTGTAATTCCTGTAATTGGTTCTTTTGGTTTAAGTTTTACCAAGTGGGATTTGTTAAATCCTATACAATTTGTAGGGTTGCAAAATTATAAAGCATTATTTCATTCCGAATTATTTTATCAAATATTATTAAATACAATTGTTTTTGCGCTTTCTACGTCTGTATTAGGCGTAATAATTCCGTTAATTTTAGCTGCAATTTTAAATTCTAAAATTAGAGGAAGCGAATTTTTTAAAACGGCTTATTTTTTACCATTTATAACTCCAATGGTAGTAATAGGTATAATTTGGACGTGGATATTTGATCCAAATATTGGTTTATTAAACCAGGTTTTACATTTTAATATAAATTGGCTGTATGATTCACATTATGCTATGGCTGCATTAATTATTGTTTCTGTATGGAAATTAATTGGTTATAACATGATAATTTTTTTATCAGCGTTCACATCTATTTCGCAAAGTTTGTTTGAGGCTGCCAAAATAGATGGTGCAAATTCTGTTCAGACATTTATAAATGTCACCATTCCATTATTATCACCAACTATATTTTTTGTTGTAATCGTTACGGCTATAAGTTCATTTCAAGTTTTTGATTTGATATTTTTAATGACACAAGGTGGTCCTTTTGATAGTACAAATGTCCTTGTATATTCTATTTATAAGGAAGCTTTTGAATATTTTAATGTAGGTAGTGCAAGTGCTATCGCATATGTTTTATTTGCAATCATTTTAGTTTTAACCTTAATACAATGGAATTTAAGGAAGAAACTTGTTTATAACGAAGATAATTAGATTAAAAACCTTAATTTAATCCTAGTGTTTGTGTGTAGTTCTTAGTAATTACTCAAACACTAGGATTTTTATAAAAACATTGATATAATAGAAGATATATACAAGATATACAATGTTTAAAACTGTAACAAGAACCCCTGAATTTATTAAAGAGTTAAGTAAATTTTGTCGATAGGGAAAATATCGATAGTAGTGAATGAGGATGATGAAGATGAATAATGCTATGGATTTTGTACAGAATAAATCTGTAAAGAGTTTGATTTTAGCTTCAATGTTAGCATTGAGTATGAATGGTGTATATTCAGCAGAATTAGCACCAGTACCAAAAGTTGCAGAAGATCACCCACAAGGGACATTGGATAAATTAGCAGGTCAAGATATCCCGGGAACTGATCCTGTATTAAATTATTCTGAAAGTTCATATATTCTTACAAAAGTGGATGAGTCGGTTGCTAATACAATAACAAAGTACGTATATGATAAAGATTTAGGCGTAATGGTTCCGGAATATTATCGTTTGGATTTAAAGAAGACTAATTATGGTTCAGAGAATACAGATGGAAAAATTTATTACAATTGGTTAGAAGATGGTAATTATGTCTTGAATAGAGGGGATTCAAAACTTTCTGATAATTCTATAGAATATTCATATAACAACTCTTATGGTGATAGTAGTGTAGCAGGAGCAGAATTTGAATATTTGCAGTGGACAAAAACAAAAGAGGATTATTACGAATTAACTGAGGGGTCTGAAAATTTATATGATATAAAAGTTGCTATTGATCCGGCAGTAAAAACTACAACAAGGATTACATCAAATCAAAATGGAGCTAATATTAATAAAACTTTTGTTGGTATAGAATCATCTGGTTCTGGTATTTATGGCGGTGCGATTTATAATAATGGCGGGAAGATAGGTGATATAAATTCGTTATTTATAAATAATTCAATAATTTCAAATAATACAAACTCTTTTGGTGGTGCAATTTTAAATAATAGTGGAAATATAGGTGATATAAATTCTTCATTTATAAACAATTCAATTACTGTAAATTTAGCTAATTCCCAAGTTACAGGAGGAGCGATTGCCAATTTTAGCGGTTCTGAAATCCATAATATTTCAGGTGATTTTCTCGGAAACAGTATTCATGCTGGTGATTCAGCTCAACTTGCTTATGGTGGAGCTATTTATAATGCAGGCACTGTTGGCGATATAACTGGTAATTTTGTAGGTAATTATGTTACAGGGTCAAAAGGAGCCAGAGGTGGAGCGATATATTCAGATGGAAAATTAGGAAATATAACTGGAGATTTTGTAGGTAACTATGTTTATATGAATAGTTCATTAGGACAGAACAATGTTGGTTTTGGTGGAGCTATCCATTTGAATGCTGGTAGTGTTTCTGATATTGTTGGTAATTTTATTGGGAATAGTGTAACTTCGAATTGTGCAGAGGGTGGAGCTATTCATACTTATGTGGCTACTAATCTTATAAAAGGTGATTTTATCGGAAATGCTACAATTTCTTCAGATGCTCATTCCTATGGTGGAGCAATTTATATTAACGATTCTGTAGGCGTAAATAGCATTATTGGTAATTTTATAGGTAATTATGCAAAATCTACAAACTCCACTTCAGTAGGTGGAGCTATAGCTCATTTATATGGAACTGTAGATAATATTGTTGGTGATTTTATTGCAAACTATGTATATTCTAATATTGATGCTCAAGGTGCAGCTATTTGTAATAATGATAAAATAGGAGATATTACAGGCGATTTCATTGGCAATAATGTTATAGCAAAAGGTTCTGGAACTGGATATGGTGGTGCTATATCCAATTTATTTCAAATAAATGATATCACAGGTGATTTTATTGGTAATTATGTTCAAACAAGTTCTGGTGTAGCTTATGGTGGTGGTTTATATAATAGAGGTACTTTAAATAAAGTTCAAGGTGATTTTATAGGCAATTATACTTCATCTGAAACTGCATTATCAGCTGGTGGTGCAATTGCAAATACTGGTCAAATAAAATCTATACAAGGTAATTTTTTAAATAATTATGTTGTGTCTAATAATAATGAAGTAAATGGTGGAGCTATATACAATACTGGTAGTATTGATAAAATTTCTGGAGATTTTACAGGTAATTATATAAAGTCAAACTCTGGTAATGCATACGGTGGTGCCGTTTACAATGCCAGTAATGCTAGTATAAATAGTATAGATGCTAATTTTACAAATAATAAAGTATTGGGGTATTCATATGTAAAAGGTAGCGCTATTTATAATGATGGTAAAATATCCAGTGTTTCTGGTAATTTTATAAATAATACAACAACAAAAGCTGAATTAAAAGAAGGTTATGGTGGGGCTTCTGCGATATTTAATGGCATAAATGCAGAAATCGGAGATATTAAAGCAAATTTTGTTGGCAATGGTGCAGTAGGTAAAGAATCTTTTGGCGCTGGTGCAATATCAAATGGTGGTAGTATTGGTGATATAACTGGTGATTTTTATAAAAATTATTCATCTGCCGATTTACAAACAATGGGCGGAGCCGTCCTTAATGCGTTGGGTTCTGTAGGCAATATTACAGGTGATTTTGTAGGAAACTATAGTGAGTCAAAACTTATTGCAATAGGGGGTGCAATAACAAACTCTATTGGTACTATTGGAAATATAAAAGGGAATTTTATTAATAATAGAGTTTCTGCTTCAAGCTATACATTAGGTGGTGCTATAGCTAATTTTATGGGATATATTGGCTTTTATGATAAAGAATCAAAAGTTCTTCAATATGCAGAAATAATAAATTCTTCATTTTATGATAACTATGCAGAATCTAAAAACAATGTTGCTCTTGGTGGTGCCATTTTTAGTACAACTCCATTAAATATTACAGCTGATAATGGTAAATCTATATTTTCTGGTAATAAGACAATTTCAAAAGGAAAAACAGAATATAATGCTTTGGGTGTTTATGGATATTATAACACTGATGAAAATGGAAATTCAGGTTATATAGATCCAAAAAATGATGGGAATTTAGTTAAAGAAAATACTGCAAGTCTTACATTAAAGGCTGTTAATAATGGTGTGATTCAATTTGATGATAAAATTAGCGGTGGTGCAATAAAAAATGGTGCTACTGAAAATGATCTTATTATCTTAGAAACTCCGGAATATTCATATGATATGAAGATAACGGGTGATGATACGGGTAAAGTTATATTAAATAATGATGTGAAAAATGCAAAAATATCTTTAGATACTGTGTCTTTATATTTAGGCGCTCGAGATAACGTATTAGATAATAACAATTTAACTCTAAATTCCGGAACTATTAATATGGTAAATAATAAAGCCGGAGTATCATCATTAAATACTTTGACAATAAATGGTGATACAAATATGGTTGCGGATGTAGATCTAGCTAACGAAAGTATGGATAGATTTGAGGCAACAAGTTACGGCGAACATGCAGGCAACTTACATGTAGTTGGCATGAATATGTTAAGTGACGCCCCGGAAGGTCAAGACATAACAGAAATCTATTTTGCTCAAGTAGGATTAAAAGATAATGTAGTAAATGGAGTAAAAGAAACTCCAACAAGTTATCAAACAACAGCCTACACCCCAATCTATAAATACAATGTAATGTATGATAATAGAGAAGATGCAGGTTATTTCTTATTTGCCAAGGGTGATAAAATATTTACCCCAGGAGGAGGAATTGAAAATACAGGCAATCCAAGTGATG
>CALUYT010000051.1 GCA_944325085.1 Candidatus Gastranaerophilales bacterium
TCTTTAGATACCAATGCTACATGTGACTCAGAAACGCCAACCATCTTGAAAATTCTGCGTTTTCTTGATGATGACTTGTGTTGGAGCAAGTGGCCTATACCTGCTTGTCTTTTCATAATTTTACCAGATGCTGTTACTTTGTAACGTTTTGCAGCTGATTTGTGTGTTTTCATTTTTGGCATTTTCTTCTCCTTTTTTTTTTAATTAGTAACTAAAAAATTACAGGCATACCAAAGCCTATAACTTTCGGCTGTTTACATAATATTATGAAAAATTTTTATTTGCAAGTAACTGGTTAATATTTATTAAGTATAAACTATTCATCAATTTCTATACCAAATTTTTCAATCAACTCAGATAACATATACAATGACCCGCAAAAAATATTTAATTTTCCATCGCTAAAATCAATCCTAGTATCAGGTAATAACTCTTTTGACTCAAATTGGCAACATTCTTGCAATACAGAAACATCACAAGAATTTTTATGATTAAACTTATAAAAATAAATTTCATCACCATTTTCAAAAAGAGATTGAACCATTTTTTTATAATCTTTATTTTTCAAACATCCAAACACATATCTACGTTTTAGACCAGGATAATACATATCTAAACTTTGTTTTAACATCTCAATTCCGTTTGGATTATGCGCACCATCAATTATTAAATTATTCTTTGCAATATATTGAAATCTACATAAATGCTTAACCTGCTTCAAACCTTCATCAATAACTTCTTTTGTAATTTCAGGGAAAACTGTTTCAATTGCAGCCAACGCTAAAGATAAATTTTCCTGCTGATAGATACCCTTTAATGAAAGTTCCGAAATATCTGCCATTGGAGAAATTAAAATTAGCATTGCACATTTTTGATCTGCAACATCTTTATAGACTTCTTTTCCTTCTGCAACGATACATGGACAACCTGATTTTATAATTCCTGCTTTTTCAAAGGCTATTTTATCTAATGTATTTCCTAAACGCTCTGTATGATCATAATCAACATGAGTTATTATTGAACATAAATTTTTCTTTATTACGTTTGTTGCATCAAATCTTCCACCTAAACCCGTTTCTAAAACAACAACATTAACATTATTATCTGCAAAATATTTAAACATTACAGCTGTTAATATTTCAAATTCTGTCAAATCTATATTATGTTCATCTGCCAATTTAGAAATTTCAAAAACATAAGATGAAAAATCATCATCTGAAATAGAGTTTCCATTTATTTTAATACGTTCATTATATTTAAAAATATGCGGACTGGAATATAAACCGACTTTTTTCCCTGCACATTTTAAAATTGAAGCTAAAATCGCGCAAACTGATCCTTTGCCATTTGTACCTGCGACATGAATACAATCCAATTTATCTTGAGGATTACCTAACAACTCTAAAATATTAGAAATTCTTTCTAAACCCAATGAAATATGAAACTTCCCGACTGAAGTCAATAATTCAACTGCATTTTGATAACTTTTTGACATAATAAAATAACCATCCTTTAAAATAAAAGCTCTCAAAATTGAGAGCTTTTATAAAATCTAATTATCTTCTAAACCTTTTCGTTTATAAAAGTCTTCAATGAAGCCTGTGTTAAATTTTCCACTCATAAACACTTCATCTTCAATAATAGCTTGATGGAAAGGAATAGTTGTTTCAACACCTGTAACAACATATTCTTTCAATGCTCTATACATTCTTCTACGAGCTTCATTTCTATCACGGCCCCAACAAATCAACTTACCAATCATAGAATCGTAATATGGAGGAATTACGTAATCTTGGTAAACATGAGAATCTACACGAACACCAAATCCGCCTGGTGCCAAATATCCTGAAATAGTACCAGGATTAGGCATAAAGCCTTTTGCAGGATTTTCAGCATTGATACGACACTCAATTGCGTGACCTCTTAAATGAATATCATCTTGAGTATAGCTTAATTTTTCACCAGAAGCTACCAAAATTTGTTCTCTTACTAAATCTACACTAGATATCATTTCTGTAACACAATGTTCAACTTGGATTCTAGTATTCATTTCCATAAAATACCATTTTCCATCGTGATCAAGTAAGAATTCACAAGTTCCTGCGCCTTCATAATTTATAGCCTTAGCAGCTCTAACTGCGGCTGCACCCATTTCTTTTCTGGTTGCTTCATCAATTGCAGGAGATGGAGCTTCTTCTAGCAATTTTTGGTGACGTCTTTGAATTGAACAATCTCTTTCACCTAAGTGAACAACATTTCCAAAACTGTCACCTAAAATTTGAACTTCAATATGTCTTGGATTTTCAAGATATTTTTCTGCATATACATCAGGATTACCAAAGAAGTTTTTAGCCTCAGTTTGACAAAGTTCCATATTAACTTTTACATCTTCATCACTGCGGCAAATTCTCATACCTTTTCCGCCGCCACCTGCTGTTGCTTTTAATATAATCGGATACCCAACTTTATTAGCAAATTCCTGAACTTCTTCTACTGTTTTAACAATGCCTGTACCTGGAGTTACAGGAACATCATTTTCTATCATTGTCTTACGAGCTGTAGCTTTATCTCCCATTTTTCTCATTGCTTCAGCACTTGGACCAATAAATTTTATACCTTGTTTTTCGCAAATTTCTGCAAAATCTGCTCTCTCTGACATAAAACCATAACCAGGGTGAATTGCATCAGCCCCTGCAACCATTGCTGCAGACATTATAGCTGGGATACTTAAATAACTATCAGCACTTTTTGCAGGTCCTATACAATAAGCCTCAGTTGCCAATCTTACATGAAGAGAATTTGCATCTGCTTGAGAATATATTGCAACTGTTGGTATCCCCAACTCTCTGCAAGCTCTTATTATTCTTACTGCAATTTCGCCTCTGTTTGCGATTAATACTTTTCTAAACATTTCCAATTATCCCTTATCAAACTAAGAAGTGAATAGTCTAAAACTATTCACTTCTTCATAACTTTTAAATTTACTCTACATACATTAAAACTTGACCGAATTCAACAGGTTGACCGTCTTCAACACAAATTTCAACAACCTTACCTGAAACTTCTGATTCAATTTCATTCATCATCTTCATCGCTTCAACGATACAAACAACATCACCTTTTGATATTGATTGACCAACAGATACAAATGCATCAGCATCAGGAGATGGAGATTTATAGAATGTACCAACCATCGGAGAAGTTATTGGAGTACCTTTCTTAGCCGGAGCAGCTGGAGCTTCTTGAGAAGCTGAAGCAGGTGAACTTGCTGCCGGAGCAGAAACTACTTGTGGAGCTGCTGCAACAACTTGAGGAGCTGAAGATACAATAACATCTTTTCTTAATGTAATTGCTTGTTCGCCATCTTCCAATGAAATCTCTGTTAAATCAGTTTCTGCAAGTATTTTTGCTAACTTTTCTATATAATCTGTTTCAAATTTCATATTTACATCCTTTTTATTACCGAATTAAAAACATTATTTAAATGATACTAGCATCTGTCTAAGTATTCATTTGTTCTGGTATCAACTCTTATCATATCTCCATTTGCTACGAAGAATGGAACGTTAACAACAGCACCTGTTTCTAATGTTGCTGGTTTTGTACCGCCTTGAGCTGTATTTCCTTTTTCAGCAGGTGGAGTATCTACAACTTGAAGTTCAACGTGTGCAGGAATATCAACACCGATAATTCTACCTTCGTGTGTTAATACCATTACATTCATATTTTCTTTCAAATATTTAACACCGCTACCGATTTGACCTTCTTCTACGTGAATTTGATCGTAAGATTCATTATCCATCATTACATATGCTGAACCTTCTTTGTATAAGTATTGCATTTCACGTCTGTCTAATGTAGCTTTTGCAACTTTTTCACCAGCTCTGAATGTTTTTTCTACAACTTGACCGGTGATAACATTTTTCAATTTTGATCTTACAAATGCTGCACCTTTTCCCGGTTTAACGTGTAAAAATTCTACTACTGACCACAATCCGTTGTCTAACTCTACGGTTAAACCTGTTTTAAAATCGTTTACTGATATCATATTTTTCCCCTTATTAAAAACTATCTTCTTTTAGTGTTTCAATAATAACACAAAAATATATTTTTTCAAAATTAGTAGCAAATGTTGTTACCAAATTACACAAATATCATAATAAATCTAAACATTTAGTTATATATTAATTACAAAAATGAACTTTTCAGGTATCATAATTATGTAAACTTAAGGAGTGTGTATTATGAAAATTTCAGCTATTTCTTCAAATTATCAAACATTAGCATTTTCATCAAAAAAAGATAATGACTATGAAAATCCTGTAAACAGAAATACAGAAAAAGGACTTGCTATATGGGGTTCAATAGGAGCAAGTACATTAGCAGGAGTAACTGCTGCTGGGATAGGCAGCTGCTTTATCAAAAGCGGTGCAAAAAGCAGAGCTCTAAAACTTGGTGGGATCGGTGCTGCTGTTGGTATTTTAACTATGGCTTTAACTCTTCCTGCAAAATTATATAACACTAAATTAAGAGCTTTTGCCAGAGAAAAAGAAATGGACGTATTTAGCAGAGAAAAAGATTTAAAATCTAATATATTAGAAGAAGTCGATAAAGAAGTTAAAAACGAAGACGTTGACTTAGATCAAAAAATAAACCACTATACAACGGTTCAAATGGCAAATAACGGACAAGGAATTTTGGTTAAAGGAGCATAATCGGTGAAAGTAACCCCGATATCAAATAACCTATATTCATTCGGAACAAACACCCGTCAAAACTCTAAAACAAATAATCAAAACAAAAATCCAATCTCCAAAAGTGGAGAAAAAGCAAATTTAGTTTATGCAACATTTATTGCAGGACTTGGCATTGGAGCAAGATTATTATGTGAATTGATGGATGGTGATTTTGTTGTAGAAAAATTAAGCGATTCTGCTGAAAACATTGTAAACAAACAACATCAAAATGTTTCACAAAATAAAAAATTATTGCTTCATCTTGGTGCTTTTGCAGGGTTAATAGCAATGTTCATTGGGGGTTTTGCTTTATTATACACACTATTCAAAGCTCCGAATATAAATTATAACGGTAATGTTAATGCCTTTAAAAAGAAAAAAGAAATGGATGTATATATAAAAGGCAACAAAATAGAAAAAGATTTATACACTCAAATGAATGAAAAAGCTAAAAATGCAAATTCCGAAGAAAAAGAAAAACTAAGACAACAATATCTTCAAATGCAAATGGCAAAAAATAAATTGCCTAATTTCGTAAAAGTATAAAATAATAAGGATAATAAAAATGATAGATAGATATTCAAGAGAAGAAATGGCTAAAATCTGGGAATTAAATTCCAAATTTGATTACTATTTAAAAGTAGAATTAGCAGTATGTGATGCATACGCTGAGCTTGGAACTATTCCTAAAAATGCAGCTGAAGAAATTAGACAAAAAGCATCTTTTACAGTTGACAGAATTGACGAAATTGAAAAAGAAGTAAGACATGATGTTATTGCATTTTTAACTTGCGTTAATGAAAGTTTAGGTGATTTAGGTCGCTATGTACACGTTGGAATGACAAGTTCTGATGTTATTGATACAGCTTTTGCTCTACAAATTCAAGATAGCGGAAAAATTATCAAAGAAGATTTAGAAAAAACTATTGCAACCCTAAAAAATCTTGCAAAACTTCACAAAGATACAATCTGTATAGGAAGATCTCACGGAATACACGCAGAAGTTATGACATTTGGGGTAAAACTTTGCTCTTGGATAGATATATTAGAAAGACAAAAAGAAAATTTTGAACACGCACTAGAACAAATTAGAGTAGGACAGATTTCAGGTCCTGTTGGAACCTACAGCAACATTTCTCCTGAAGTTGAAGAAATCACGTGCAAACATCTTAATTTAAAACCTGCAAAAATTTCTACTCAAATTATTGCAAGAGATTACCACGCATACTTTATGCAAGCTTTAGCGTTAATCGCCAGTGTAATAGAACAATTTGCAACAGAAATCAGACATTTGCAAAGAACAGAAGTTCTAGAATTGGAAGAAGGCTTTGGCAAAGGTCAAAAAGGATCATCAGCAATGCCTCATAAAAAGAACCCTGTATTAAGTGAAAATTTATGCGGACTTGCTAGAGTTGTCAGAGCAAATTCTATCGTTGCTTTAGAAAACATACCACTTTGGCACGAAAGAGATATTTCTCATTCCTCAGCTGAAAGAATTATTTTCCCTGACAGTTTAACATTAGTTGACTTTATGCTAAACCGATTTAATTCTGTTATGGAAAATATTGTTGTACATAAAGACAATATGCTTAAAAACACTGATAAATTTGGTGGAATAGTATTTTCTCAAAAAGTTTTATTATCACTAGTTTCAAAAGGTTTATCAAGAGAAGATGCTTATGTTATTGTACAAAGAAATGCTCTTGATGCATTCCAAAACCACGGAGATTTCAAAGCAAACTTACATAAAGATCCTGAAGTAACAAAACTTTTATCTAATGATGAAATCGATAGCATTTTTGATAAAAAAATATTTTTACAAAATATAGATGAAATTTATAAAAGATTTGAAATATAAATTATTCTAAAAAATCAGCCAAAACAACATTACTTACCAATACACCTTGCAATGTTAAGGCATAACCGTTTGTGGTTTTTTGCAAAAGATTTAAGTTTTCATACTTTTGCAATACGCTATGGTATTTACTTTCAAAATCTATATTATATTTTGAATTAATCATAAAAATATCAATTCCTTCTTTTTTTCTTAAGCCAAGAAATATTTCTTCTTCAAGTTTTTCTTGCTCAGTTAAAAATTTTGATTCTTTATGATTAAAACAATCCTCTAAATATGATTCTATAGTATCTTTATTTGAATATCTTACACCATTTTTATAACCATGAGCTGCTACACCAAACCCATAATATTCTTCATTATTCCAATATGCACTATTATGTCGTGATTTAAAACCTTTCAACGAAAAATTACTTACCTCATATTGTTCAAATTTATTTTCTTCTAATATTTTTACTGCATTCAAATACATATCAGCTTGCATATCATCATCAGGTAAATTTTGAGGCATATTATTATAAAAATAACATCCTTGCTCAATTTTTAAACCATACAAAGATATATGTTGAATCCCCAAATTTAAAGCCGTACTTATATCAGAATAAAACATTTCCGCTGTTTGATTTGGCAATCCATATATCAAATCTAAACTTATATTATCAAATCCTGCATCTTGAGCTTTTTTTACACAGTCAATTACTTGACCTGCATTATGCCTGCGATTTATTAATTCTAAAATAGAATCCTTAAAAGTCTGGCAACCCAAACTGATTCTATTAACACCTAAATCATACAAACCTCTAAAATATCCATAATCCGCATCATCAGGATTAACCTCAATCGTAACCTCAGATTTATCATTAAATTTTAAAATTCTTAAAATATTTTCAATCTCTGAAACGGATAACACAGAAGGTGTTCCACCACCTAAATATATAGTATTTAAAATCTCTCCATCATAAAAATTATTTATTTCTTTTGCCAGCATTTTTAAATAATCTTTTTTTAAATCTAATTTGTTAAATGAAACAAAAGAACAATAATTACATTTTGACTTACAAAAAGGAATATGTATATAACAACTTTTAACCATATTACAATTATAACTCAAGAATAATTACTTCCCAAAATTTTGTGCTACAATCAACTTATGGATATCACATCAAAAACTTATACTACCCTAGAATTTGATAAAGTAAAAGAAGAACTTTCAAACTATGCAAAATTTGCACAAAGTAAAAGTCTATGTCTTTGTGCAAAAATATACAACGATAAAAATCAAATTCAAAAACAAATAGAATTAACCCGTGAAGCAAAAAAAATTCTTGATTTAGCAAAAGAAACCCCAACGGAATTTATAGCAAACGTACAAAAAATAAAAAACACATCAGCAGTATCATATCTTAGTGAAGAAGAACTTGATGACTTAGCAAAAACAATGCGATCTTCAAGACTTCTAAAAAGATTTATTACAGAAAATTCTGAAGAAAATTTTTTAATAAAAGATTTAGCATCACAACTTATTTCAGAAAAAGAAATAGAAGATAGAATTTTTAATACTTTTGATGAGAATTTAAGAATAAAACAAAATGCAACACCTGAATTAAAAGGTTTATATTCATCTTTAAAAGATACAGAACAAAATATTAGAGATCAAATAACGACACTACTAAATAATCCAAACTTTTCAAAGTATCTTCAAGAAAACATTTATACGCAAAGAGATGACAGAATTGTATTTCAAGTAATGGCATCCAACAAGACAAAAGTTCCGGGAATTGTCCACGATGTTTCATCATCTGCCAAAACATTTTATATAGAACCTGCGCAACTTGTACCTTTAAATAATAAAGTAAGAGAAATAAAATCTAAAATTCACGCAGAATGTATAAAAATTCTTGTTGATTTAACAGATATGGTAAAAATCCATATGCCAACACTTGTCCTTTGTGAAAAAATAATGTCAGAAATAGATTTTCATTTCGCAAAAGCCAGATATGCCGTAAAACTTCAAGCAACCGAACCTGAATTAACAGATGATAAGTATATATATTTTGAAAATATGAAACACCCTCTACTTCTGAAAGTTAGCGAAGAAGTTGTAGCAAACAATTTTGAAATCGGAAAAGATTATAAATCAGTAATTATAACAGGTTCAAACACAGGTGGAAAAACAGTTACTCTAAAAACCATAGGTTTATTTATTCTTATGGCGAAAGCCGGAATGTTTTTACCTTGCACCTATGCAAAATTATATCCGTTTAAAAATATTTTTGCGGATATAGGAGATTCTCAAAGTATCCTACAAAGTTTATCCACTTTTTCTTCTCATATGACAAATATTATAGAAATAATAAAACAAAGTAATGAAGATACATTTGTTCTTTTAGATGAAATATGCGCTGGAACTGATCCTGTTGAAGGTGCAGTATTAGCACAAGGGATATTAGAAAAACTTGCGAATAAAAATGTAACTTCTGTTATTACAACACACTATGGAGAATTAAAGGCTTTAGAATATACAAATAAATTTTTCAAAAATGCCTCTGTAGAATTTAATACAGAAACTCTAAAACCTACATATAAACTTTTGATAGGTATTCCAGGATTAAGTAACGCAATATCAATAGCATCAAATCTGGGTTTAGATAAAGACATAGTTGAAAAAGCAAAAAACACACTAATTACACAAAAAGACCCAACCGTTGCTGTAGTTGAAAAATTACAAGAAACACATCAAGAATTATCTAAAAACTTAGAACAAGCACAAGAACTAAAAGAAACTTCTCTTACAATAAAAAAAGAATACGAAGAAAATCTTAATAAAGTAAAAAAAGATAAGAAAAAAACAATAAAAAATATAAAAGATAAATTTGATGGCGAAATGCTCGAAGCTCGAGGCGAAATAAAACGAATTTTAGATGAATTACGAAAAGAAAAATCCGAAAAAATTGCCCGTAGAGCATACTCTAGACTTGCAAAATTAGAAAGCGATTTTAGAGAAGAATTAGACAAAGTTACAGATAAACAAAAATATCTTGAAATTGACTGGGATAAAGTAAAAATTGGTGACACTTTAATGCTAAAAAATTTACACCAAAAAGTTACGGTACTTTCCCTTCCTGATAAAAACAAAAGACTATTTGTTGATATGGGCAATATGAAAATGAAAGTAAAAAAAGATGAATTAGCAGTCTTAGACGAAAACTATAAAGAACCAACTAAAGTTAAAATACCAGGAACGTCATTTAAAAAATTTGAATTAAGACGACTTGAAATGTCTCAAACATTAGATCTTAGAGGATATCGAGCAGAAGACGCACTAGATGAATTAGAAGCATATTTAGATAAAGCAAGTTTAGCTAATCTAACACCTGTATATATAATTCACGGGCACGGTACCGGCGTCTTAAAACAAGTTGTCAGAGAATTTTTAAAAGATTCTCCATACGTTGCAAAATTTAGACCGGGAGAAGACACCGAAGGCGGAGATGGTGTTAGCGTTGTTGATATAAACTAAATTTTCTCTAATTGATATAATTAAAAAATGTGCTATCATATAGTTACAAATGATTGGAGAAAATTATGAATTTATCAGAATTAAGAAAAGAGAACGAACTTATTGATTTATTTTGCAATTTGGCAGAAATTCCTTCACCTTCTTTAAAGGAAGAAAAAGTAATTGATTGGATCTGCAATTATTGCAAAGAAAATAATTTACAATGTGAACAAGACGATTATAAAAATATATATATTACAATCCCTGCAACAGATTCAGGGAAAGAACCTTTGCTTTTGTCTTCACACTTAGATGTAATAGGTGATGATTCACCGGTAAAGCCATATTTAGATGGAGACTTAATTAAAGCCGAAAACAGAACACTTGGAGCAGATGACAAAGCAGGTGTTGCCAATGCTTTATATTTTGCCAAATTACTAAGCAAAAGAACTGATTTAAAACATGGTGGCTTAGAACTTCATTTCACAAGAGATGAAGAAGACGGAATGAGCGGAATTAAAAACACCGATTTTTCTAAAATCAAATCAAAATATGCCTTAGTTTTAGATAGTGATGCACTTGGCCAATGTTTAATATCAGGAGCCAGCTATGTTTTGGTTGATTTAACCATAAATGCACCAAAAGGTGGTCACTCAGGTAATGATATTGGAGATTCTACAAGAGAAAATGCAGCAAAACTAATTGCAGACTTGGTATCAGATATGCCTCAAGGAGTTTTTTATAGCGAGAACGGACAAGTTATTACATCTTGTAATATTGGCGGAATTAGTGCAGGAAATGTAAAAGTTACAAATGTTATCAACACTGACGCTCATGCAACATATTCAATTAGAAGTTCCAGAAAAGATAAAGAAAATGAACTTATTGAAATGATGCAAGACTGTGTTGATAGTTTTAATCGTGAATATGAAGGTATAGCTACTGCTACTATTAAATTCACAGAAAAAATGCCAATGTTTGAAAAAAATCAAGATGAATATATGTCAATTTTATTTGAAACAGTAGCAAAACAAATTGGTATAGAACCTGAAATTTCATCATTCCATGCCGGTGCAGAAACTCATATTTATGCAAACAGAACAAATGCTAATGGCGAAAAATTCTCACCATATTTGATTGGACTTGCTACAGTAAAGAATATGCACTCAAGCAGTGAATATGTAGATTATAAAACAATGATAAAAGGACAAGAGTTACTTCAACGTTTATTTGAAGCTCATAACAAATAATATATGTATAAAATATTAAATTTGAACCTTGCAAGAAATTGCTTGAAATATATTATTAGAATTTACGGGATAAAAGAAATTTTTATCCCGTATTATATTTGTCCAACAGTCTGGCAAGCTATAAAATCAGAAAATTGCAAAATAAAATTTTATCATATAAATTCAAACTTTTATCCAACACAAGAGTTTGAACCTCAAGCATTTATCTTATATGTCAATTACTTTGGATTATGCGATGATATTTGTGAAAATTTATACAACAAATACCCTAATCTAATAATTGATAATTCTCAAGCATATTATTCACCTCCAAGAGGCTTAGCATCATTTAATTCGCTAAGAAAATTTTTCAAGCTTCAAAATGGAGCCCAAGTATTTATTCAAAATGAAAAAATACTAGAAATTACAAACATTGATAAATTCTTATATAAACCTATTTTTATCGAAGAAAATTACGAACAGTTTATAAAAAATGAATTACTCTTAAATCAAGAAAAGGAAATAAAATTAATTGATAATAATGTTTTAGATAATTTTAATAAAATTGACCAAGCAAAAGATAAATTATTTCGCCAAGAATATTACCCAAAATATGCAAAAATTTTTGACAAATATAACAATATAAAATTACCCCAAAACCCTAAATCAATTCCATATTGCTATCCCTTAAATCCAAAAGATGAAACCATAGCGAAAATATTAGCAGAAGAATTTATCATACTACAACTATGGAAAATTTTTCCAAAAGATTTTCCAGAAGCAAAATTTCTAAACCCACTACTTGCACTACCATTAAACAATCAAAATTATGCTAAAAAAATAATTGAAACATTTAAATAAAAAAAAGCGGGGAGAGTTGCAAACACCCCGCCTAGTAACATAAATTGGGAATTTAATATAAATTTATAAAAACTAAGAATAATTATTACGTCGCATAAAAAATACTAAAGGTGCAATTAAAAAACTTGCAATTGCAAACCATCTAAAGGTATCTATATAAGCCCACAAAGTTGATTGTTGAATTAACTGATTATATAAAAGACTTTTAGCAGCATATAAAGCATTTGAAGCTTCCATATTATTACCCATCAACATTCCTGCATAATTTTGCAAACGCGCTATAAATGCCGAATTCAAATCTGATAATTTACCCACCATCATATACTGATGCATTTGACTAAATCTTGATATACAAGTCGTAACTAAAGAAGTACCTATTGCTGCACCAACGTTTTTCAACAAATTTTGAATGCCACTGGCATTTGTCAATTGATCATTTCTTAATGTTCTACAAGATAATTCTACAAGAGGAACCATAGCCATTACCATACCCAATCCAAATAGGAAATT
>CALUYT010000052.1 GCA_944325085.1 Candidatus Gastranaerophilales bacterium
ATATTTAATTGTATATTATAATTATACCATTTACTTGCGAAATCCGTCAATATTAAATCGAATTTTCATTTCTTGAAATTTTACAGAAATTTTGTAAATTTTTTTTAATATAATTGTGTCCTAATGAGACAAGAAGTGTAAATACACTTGATATTATTGATATTCAGAGTAATACTTGACACAGGATGATAAAATGGAATAAATTTTTCCTTTGAGTTTAAATCTCTTTTTCTCCGTTTTTTAGTATAAGGATTAGGAGTTAGTGAAGATATAAGTTTAAATAACCACCCATACTGGGTGGTTGTTTTGTTGCTCGAGCTTAATTTATATTCTAATTATAATTATATAATAAAAAAATATATAAAATTAAATACTCATTTTGAGTGTTACAAATAATCATTTAGGGTGTTTTTTACAAAGAGGTCTGGAGAAGAAAATAATAATTTTTAGCTTAAATGTTTAATTTAAGAATTTTGTCACTTATTCCAACCATTTTTCCTATTAAATATGCTGAGACTATTGTACCTATACCTATTCCAACTATTTTATGTTTTATTATTAAACCTGACAAGCAAGTGAATATAACTAGCATAATATCAAATCTTATTCTTAAATACGAAAATGGTCTATTTAAAACTTTGCATAAAGTTTCTACTATACCATTTCCAGGATCTAATATTAAGTCTGATTTAGTCATTAGATAAACACCTAGTCCTGTTAAGGTATTAGATATTAATAGAATTATAAATGCAATAGCAAAGACTAATTTTGTATGTGGCATTATAATATCATATATTTCAATAAATATACTAACTAAAATTGCCATTGGTATTTGTAAAAATATTGTTAAATCAAATTTTTTTAGATAAAGGTTGTTAAACCTAATGACATATTTAACAATATTGAATACGCAAAAGGAACGGAACTAATAGCCGCAACTCCCAAGTCAGTTCTGGTATTAAGCACTATTCCAATGGCCATAATATTCATTCCAAGTATATAGAGTAATATTCTTTTTATTAAATTGTTATTCCAGAATTTATTCATATTTATTTGTATTTTATAAAAATATTATAATACAACTATAGTATTTGTTTTAGGTGATTGAGTTTTTTTCCGGCTATGTATGCAGCTCTTGTTCTATTAGCGACTTTAAGTTTTCTGAGGATAGCTTGTACGTGTGCTTTGACTGTATGTTTGCTGATAAACATAAGTTCTCCAATTTCATTATTGTTTAATCCTTGGCATAAATAATTCAGTACAATTAATTCTTGTTTTGTTAGCATTTATTTACCTCGTTTCATCATTTTATATAAATAGAATACTTCAATTTGACAAGAAAAAGTTAATAATAATTCCAATTATAAATTTGAGGATTATAGATCTTATTATAAATATGGTAGATAAATACTATTTAGATTAAAAAAAAGACCGGAAAATTTTTCCGGCCATTTTTTATTATAGATTTTTTTCTATGTCTTTGACAATTAAATCTTTTGTTAAATGATATCTTTCATATAGTTGTTCAATTGGAATTCTATCGGTAAATTCTTTTTTAGCACCGAAATTAAGGACTTTCATTGTGCTGTTTCCGTAGAAACGTGAAATCTTTTCACCAAAACCTCCATTGATAACTCCATCTTCAAGTGTGATTACAAGATTGTGGTTTTTCTTTAAATTTTCAAGAAGTTCTTTATCAATACCTGTTATAAATTTAGGATTGATTAGAGTTGAATTTATATTTAGTTTTGCTTTTAGTTCTTGTTTAACTTCTTTTGCCAAGTGGAAAAAGTTACCAAGTCCTAATATTGCAACTTTTTCACCTTGTTCACTAACTTCGAATTTATTTAATATAGAGTAATCTGTTGTATCTTCAATTCCTGTTGAAATTAGTTCTCCGGCAGGGACTCTTATTGCTACAGGATATTTATTTTGTTCTACAGACCAATCAAGCATTTTTAGATATTCTTCTTTTGTAGTTGGAGCAAGATATACAATATTTGGAATGTTAGAAATTAATGGGATATCAAACACGCATAAATGAGTTGAATCAGCTGGTGATATTGCTCCCCAATAAATTAGGAGTGTTGCCGGTGAATTATTCAGCGCCAAATCTTGTGATAATTGATCGTATGTTCTTTGGATAAAAGAGCTTAATACGGCAAGAATAGGTTTAGCGCCATTTTTTGCAAGTCCTGAAGCGTATGCTACAGCATGTTCTTCTGCTATTCCAACATCAGTATAGTTTTTACCGAGTTTGTTTCTAAATTCTTTTGTAAATCCATAAGCTCCAGGTGTAGCCGGACTTATTGCAATTACAGTATTATCTTTTTCTCGTTTTTTTAAAATATAATCTGTTGTAATAGAATCATATGTTTCCACTGAATTGTTATTCTTTTCAGGGTCTAAAAATCCAGGTAATTGCCAGTGGTAAATTTCTTTATTATCAACAGCAGGTTGGAATCCTTTACCTTTTAATGTATGTATATGAATTACTGTTGGATGATTAGTGTCTTTTACTTTTTTGAAAGCTTCAATAAGTGCTTCAATATTGTTACCTTCTTCTACGTAGTAATATTCAAAGCCAAATGTTTTGAAAAAATTATTCTCACATTTACCATTTGTTTTTCTTAATTCTTCAAGGTTTTTATACAAACCTCCTTGATTTTCTGCAATAGACATTTCATTATCGTTTATAATTGCAATAAAATTACTATCTAATACAGATGCGTTATTAAAACCTTCAAAAGCTTCACCGCCGCTTAATGAACCATCTCCTATAAGAGCTACGATATTATATTTTTCGCCTTTTAAATCTCTTGCTTTAGCTAAACCTGTTGCTAAACTTATTGAAGTTGAAGTGTGTCCTATAACAAATGGGTCATGTTCACTTTCTTCCGGGTTAAAGTAACCTGATATATTTGAATATTCCTCAGGGTCTGTAAAACCTTCTTTTCTACCTGTTATCATTTTGTGAGGATAAACTTGGTGAGAAACATCAAAAACAAATTTATCTTCTGGAGAGTTAAACACATAATGAAGTGCAATAGTTGCTTCAACTATACCTAAATCAGGTCCTAAGTGTCCTCCTATGGTATTTACTCTTTTTAATATTGCGTCTCTAATATCTTGAGATAAATCATTCATCTCATCAATATTTAAAGATTTTACATCTTGTGGTGAGTTAATTTTTTCTAAAATTGCCATTATATTTCTCCTTATTTATTCGATATGATAATTTCTATTAATTACATTACAACTTGAGAGTTACTATCAGTCAAGTATTATTTATATTATTTAATAAGTGTGAATTTTACAAATGTTCAAGCTTCTTATCATGAATTAATATTTCAGATAAATACTTGCATGCACCATGCCCCTTGTCAATTAACGGTTTCTAAAAAAATAATTTACAAATATTTCAATAAGTAACAAATTTTATCCGCCAATAGATTTATTTTTTCAAAAGTTTATTAATATTTACTCTGTTTTATGATAAAATAATTGAATAAAGATTAAGGGAAGTAAGGGTGAAAGTCCCTCACTGGTCCGCAACCGTGAAAGTCGGAATACTTAATGAGAGCATGACTTACGAGACTGAGGAGATTTTATTATGCAAAATGCGGTTAATCAGAATGGGAATGAAAATGTAGTTGGTATATCCAATTCGCATGTAAACGATATTATTAAAAGAGTTCATGAATCTAATGCGATGTTTGCTAAGCAAATTATTGAGAGCGCATCAAAATTAGAGACAGTTTGTATTGTTAAAAAAGATGGTACTAGAGAAAAATATAATGTTCAAAAAGTTGTAGAAGCTGTAAAAAAATCTGCAGCAAGAATGCTTGTTAAGTTCTCAGATGAAGATTTACAAAGAATATGTGATTTTGTAAATAAAAATGTTAGTGATTTACAAAAAAATGAAGTTAATATTTTAGAAATTCACAATATTGTAGAAAGTGCTTTAGAAAGCATTAATCCGCAAGTTGCAAAAAGTTATAGAAATTACAGAAATTATAAAACTGATTTTGTTGCAATGCTTGATAAAGTATATCAAGAAAGCCAAAAAATCATGTATATTGGCGATAAAGAAAATTCAAATTCTGATTCAGCATTGGTTTCAACAAAAAGATCTTTAATATTCAACCAGTTGAATAAAGAATTGTATAAAAAGTTTTTCTTAACAGTTGATGATTTACAAGCTATTAGAGAAGGTTATATCTATATTCATGATATGTCAGCTCGTCGTGATACTATGAATTGCTGTTTATTCAATGTAGCCGAAGTTTTAAAAGGCGGATTTGAAATGGGTAATTTATGGTATAACGAACCAAAAACTTTAGATGTAGCATTTGATGTAATCGGTGATATTGTCATGGCAGCAGCAAGTCAACAATATGGCGGATTTACGGTTGCCGAAGTTGATAAGATTTTAGCTCCATATGCTCAAAAATCTTATGAAAAACAATATGACAGATATTTATGTGTGGGTTTATCTTTTGAAAATGCAAGACAAGAAGCTCTAAAAGATGTTCAAAATGATTTTGAACAAGGTTTCCAAGGTTGGGAATATAAGTTCAACACAGTAGCATCATCAAGAGGTGATTATCCATTTATTACAATGACAATTGGTCTTGGCACCGGTGAATTTGAAAAAATGGCATCATTAACAATGTTAAAAGTACATGCTAAAGGTCAAGGTAAAAAAGATAATAAAAAACCTGTATTATTCCCTAAGATTGTATTTTTATATGATGAAAATCTTCATGGGAAAGGTAAAGAATTAGAAGATTTGTTTGAAGCAGGAGTTGAGTGCTCAAGAAAAACAATGTATCCAGATTGGTTATCATTAACCGGTGATGGATATGTTGCAAGCATGTATAAAAAATATAAAAAAGTAATTTCACCAATGGGTTGCAGAGCATTTTTATCACCTTGGTATGAAAGAGGTGGAATGAAGCCTGCTGATGAAAATGATCAGCCAATATTTGTAGGTAGATTTAATATTGGTGCTATAAGTTTGCATTTACCAATGATTTTGGCTAAAGCAAGACAAGAAAGCAAAGATTTTTATGAAGTTTTAGATTATTATTTAGAACTTATCAGAAAAATTCATATAAGAACTTATGAATATTTAGGTGAAATGAAAGCTTCAGTAAATCCATTAGCATATTGTGAAGGTGGATTCTATGGAGGTCATTTAAAACCTTCAGATAAAATTAAACCGTTATTAAAAGCAGCTACCGCTTCATTTGGTATAACTGCATTGAACGAATTGCAAGAATTGTATAATGGCAAATCTTTAGTTGAAGATGGTGAATTTGCAGTTGAAGTAATGGAATATATCAATAATAAAGTTAACCAATTTAAAGAAGAAGATGGTAATCTTTATGCTATATATGGTACACCTGCAGAAAATTTATGCGGTTTACAGGTAAAACAGTTTAGAAAGAAATTTGGTATAAAAGAAAAAGTTTCTGATAGAGGATATGTATCAAACAGTTTCCATTGTCACGTAGCAGAACAAATTTCTCCAATACAAAAGCAGGATTTAGAAAACAGATTCTGGGATTTGTTTAACGGTGGTAAAATTCAATATGTAAAATATCCAATTTCTTATAATAAAGATGCTATAAAAACTTTAATTAAAAGAGCTATGGATAAAGGTTTTTACGAAGGTGTAAATTTATCATTAGCATATTGTGATGATTGTGGACACCAAGAGTTGTCAATGGATGTATGTCCAAAGTGCGGAAGTAAAAATCTAACCAAAATAGATCGTATGAATGGATATCTTTCATATTCAAGAGTAAATGGTGATACTCGTCTAAACGAAGCAAAAATGGAAGAAATTAGAGATAGAGTGAGTATGTAAAATGAATTATCATAATATAACAAAAGATGACATGTTAAATGGAGATGGTCTAAGAGTTGTGTTATGGGTTTCTGGTTGTACTCACCATTGTGATGGGTGTCAAAACCCTATAACATGGGATTTAGCAGGTGGATTACCATTTGACGAAGCTGCAGAAGAAGAATTGTTTGAAGCTTTAGCAAAGCCTCATTGTGCAGGTATTACATTTAGCGGTGGTGATCCATTGCATCCGTTTAACCGTTCTGAAGTATTTAGGTTGGCTAAAAAGTGCAAGGAATTATTCCCAGATAAATCTGTTTGGGCTTATACAGGCTTTTTGTGGGAAGATGTAAAAGATGAAGTTGGAATGCAATATATTGATGTATTAGCCGACGGTAGATTTGTAAAAGAATTGAATGATAATAATATTCATTGGGTTGGAAGTTCCAATCAAAGAGTTATAAATGTTGTTGAAACTTTAAAAGAGGGTAAAGTTGTATTACATGAAGATTAAAATATTTTAATCTTCATGTATTTTTATATAATTAGTGAGAATCCGGTTTTTTGTAGTTTTCGTCGTGGAACAGAGTCCATTTAAAACTTGGATAAGTTTTACTCATTTCTTCCCATGCTATATTAATTTTATAGTTTGGATTTTTGGTAGTTCTTTCCTTTTCCCAAGATTTGATATAATCTATACAAGCATGGTCAATAAAATGAAGCTTTTGAGTGCATAAAGTGATATTTTTATCTTTTGGTAGATTTTCTAATGCGTCAATAAGTGTTGGTAGTTGTAAAAATGTAATATTACCGTGTAGGTAAGCAACAATACCATTTTCAGATTCAGTGTCTTCAGTTGTAATATTTACTTTTAAAACTTTATATGCACTTTTAATGATAGCACAAGCAAAACCTATCAATATTCCTTCAAACAAATTTGTGAATAGTATTGAAACAAGTGTAATCATATATATAGCAAATTCACCTTTGCTAAGATTAAATATATATTTTGCAGCATTTATATCAATAAGTTTATAACCTGTATAGACTAAAATAGCAGCTAGAGCTGAAATTGGGATATAATTTAAAACATTAGGGAATATACTAACAAATAATAATAGCCAAACCCCATGTAAAACTGCAGACATTCTAGTTTGGGCATCCGCATTGATGTTTGCAGCACTTCTCACAATTACTCCTGTGATAGGTAAGCCGCCAACAAGACCTGCAATTGAATTTCCAATCCCTTGAGCAATAATTTCTTTATCATAATTTGTTTTAGATTTTTCACTCATTTTGTCTATGGCTGCGGAAGTCAAAAGTGTTTCGGCGCTTGCTATAAAAGTTATAACTAAAGCATTTATTAATATGTTTAGATTAAATATGTTAGAAAATTCTGACATTTTTATAAAATTGATATTACTCCAGAAATTAGAACTAACTTGAATATAGTTAATATCAAATTTCATTACATTAGCAACTATTGAAGCTATTATTATACCAACTAAAGCCGCAGGAATAGCTTTTAATTTTTTAAAAGGTAAAGCATTCCAAAGAAGAATTATTGATATAGTTAATAGACCTATCATACACGCATGGTGGTGTACTGAACCATCAAGTGGCAAAACTGAATTATATATAACACTAAATAGATCTGTAATATTACCAATAAAATTATTTTTAGGGTTGCTATCAAGCATAATATGAAATTGAGATAAAAATATTGAAACACCGATACCCGCAAGCATCCCCTGAATTATTGCCGGCGAAATAGCCCTAAACCATTTTCCAAAAGATAATATCCCGAATGTAATTTGCATAATCCCAACGACAAATATAATTAGGAAAAGTTTATCTACTCCCATTTGTTGAATAATATCAACAATAATAAGTATTAATCCGGCTGCGGGTCCGGAAACTTGTAATGAGTTTCCGGAAAATGCGCCAACAACAATACCACCGATTATTCCTGCCACAATTCCGCTGTATATTGGCAACCCACAAGCGATAGATATACCTATTGCTAAGGGTAGTGCAATTAAAAATACTATTATTGAAGCTAAAAAGTCTTTTTTGAGTGTATTAATCATTTACAAAATTCCTTTATTAAAATATTCAAATAAATGTTAACATATTGAGTGTAGGAATTACAATTAAGAAATGTAAACAGTTTAGCGATTTTTATAATAAAATTTCAAAATCAAATATTTATAATTTTACTAATCGTATCAAATAGGTTATTGCAAAGCATTACCCAAATGTGTACAATTGTAGTAACAAACATGATTTTCTCTGTAAGGAGGTTTATATGGTTTTAAAAACAGTAAAGTTAAATAATGCTGTAGAAATTCCTATACTTGGTTTAGGTGTATATAATACAAATGGTTACAAGGAGATGTTGAATGCCGTAAAATGGGCTATTGAAGCTGGATATAGAAGCTTTGATACTGCTCAAATGTATAAAAATGAAGATATTTTAGGAAATGCATTAGCAGAATTGAAAGTAAATAGACAAGAAATTTTTATAACCAGCAAGGTTAATTTAGGAAATATGGGTTATGAAAATACTATAAATTCTTTTCAGAAAAGTATTGCTAATTTAAAAACAGATTATTTAGATATGTTTTTAATTCACTGGCCGGGGCAGCAGAAAGATCGATTAATTAAAACCTATAAAGCTTTAGAAGATTTATATAAAGATGGTAAGGTTAGAGTAATTGGTGTATGTAATTGTGAAATAAAACATCTTGAGTGGATTCTTGAAAATTGTGAAATTCCACCTGCAATAAATCAAGTTGAAAGACACCCTTTGTTAAATGAAAAGCATTTAGAAACTTGGTGTTTGGATAAAGATATAAAACTTGAAGCTTGGGCGCCATTAATGAGAGGAAAACTTGATTTACCTGCAATTCTTGCAATAGCAGAAAAATATAAAAAAACTCCGGCGCAAATTGTTTTAAGATGGGATATTCAAGATGGTTATATAGTTATTCCAAAATCAGTACATAAAGAAAGAATATTTGAAAATGCTGATATATTTTCATTTGAATTAGATAAATACGATATGGAAATCTTAAATAACATGGATCATGGATATAGAACAAGCTTTGATCCTGCAACATTTGATTTTTAGAAATATAAATAATTAACTTTTATAAAATACTATCCAAAAGAAAAAATATAGGTAATAATAGGGAAAGTAAAGGAGGAAAAGAAAATATGAAAGACAAAACATTTTTAATGATCCCTGGTCCAACTCCAGTTCCTGAATCTGTAATGCTTGAGATTGCAAAGCACCCAATAGGTCATAGGAGTTCGGAATTTTCCTCCGTATTAGAAGAAGTTTATGCAAATTTGAAATATGTTTTTCAAACAAAAAATGATGTATTTATGTACACAGCAAGCGGTACAGGAGCAATGTGTGCAGCGTTAGAAAACCTTATAAATCCTGGAGACAAAGTTTTATGCTTAGTTATCGGTAATTTTGGAAATCGCTGGGCAAAAATTGCACAATCTCGCGGTGCTGATGTAGAAAAAATCGAGGTAGAGCCTGGAGAAGTTATTTCACCTGAAGTTTTGAAAGACCGTTTGGCAAAAGATGTTAACAAGGAAATAAAAATTGTGACACTTACTCACAGTGAAACTTCAACAGGTGCTGCTAATGATGTAAAAACATTATGTTCAATAATAAGAGAACATGGGGCATTATCCGTTGTTGATGGTGTTACCAGTGTTTGTGCAATGCCTTGTAAACCTGATGAATGGGGTATTGATGTATTAGTTTCCGGTTCTCAAAAAGGTTTTATGATTCCGCCTGGGTTAGCTTTTTTAACTGCTAATGAAAGAGCTTGGAAAGTCTATGAACAATGTAAATTCCCAAGTTTTTATTCCGATTGGGGTGCATATAAAAAATCAACCCAAGCTAATTCAACACCATTCACACCTGCAGTAAATTTAATTGTAGGATTAAACACTGCATTGAAAATGATAAAAGAAGAAGGTATTGATGAAGTTAATGCCAGACACAAAAAACATGCTATGGCATTAAGAGCTGCAATAAGAGCTTTAAATTTAAAACTCTTAGTAGATGATGACAATCACGCAAGCTATGCAATAACTTCAATATTACCGCCAGATGGCGTATCTGTTCCTGATATTAGGAAAGTATTGAAGCAAGATTACGATATTGTTGTCGCAAATGGTCAAAACCAGTTAAAGGATAAAATTTTTAGAATGGGTACTTTAGGTTTTGTTTGCGATCGTGATTTGATAGCATCAGTTGGAGCGTTAGAAGCTACATTAATCAAGCTTGGTCATGAATTTACACCTGGAATTGGTGTAAGCACACTTATTGCAGAATTGAAAAAATAGAAAGAGAGATTTAATGAAAGTTTTAGTTACAGATAAGATAAATGAGTCTGCTGGAAAAATTATAGAATCTGCAGCTCAGGTAGATTTTTTACCTACAATGACAGAAGATGAATTAGTTAAAATTATTGGTGAATATGATGCTTTGATGGTAAGAAGTCAAACGAAAGTTACAGCCAAAATTATTGAAGCTGGAAAGAATTTAAAAATTATAGGCAGAGCAGGTGTTGGTGTTGATAATATAGATATCGATGCAGCAACGCAAAAGGGTATTATTGTAGTAAATTCTCCAGATGGAAACACAATGGCAGCAGCAGAACATACTATAGCTTTGATGCTTGCAATGGCAAGAAATATTGCTCCTGCTGCAACATCTACCAAAGAAGGTAAATGGGATAGATCAAAATTTACAGGTTGTGAACTGTATGGTAAAACCCTAGGAATTATTGGTTTAGGTAAAATAGGTTCACATGTAGCTGAAGTTGCAATGGCTTTAGGTATGAAACTTGTTGTATTTGATCCTTATGCATCAAAAGAAGTTGTTGAAAAAATGGGTGCAGAATATGTTGAGAATTTAGATGATTTTTGGGGAAAATGTGATTTTATAACAGTTCATGTCCCAAAAACTAAAGAAACTGTAAATTTAATAAATAAATCTACTATTGCCAAAATGAAAAAAGGAGTAAGACTTATAAATTGTGCAAGAGGCGGAATTATCAATGAACAAGATTTAAAAGACGCTATTGAATCAGGTGATGTTGCAGGTGCAGCTATTGATGTATATGAAAATGAACCTGATATAACTTCTTGTCCATTAATTCATTGTAGCAATAATGTAGTATTAACGCCTCATTTGGGCGCAAGTACAAAAGAAGCTCAAATAAACGTAGCTGTTGATGTTGCAAATCAGATAAAAGAAGTTTTATCAGGTGGTTCTGCTTCATCTGCTGTAAATATACCGTCATTAAGACCGGATAAATTAGAACCTGTTAAAGATTATATGCAAATTGCAGAAAATTCAGGAGAATTGGGTATTCAAATTTCAGAAGGTGTAGTAAAAACTATTGAAATAACTGCACAAGGAGATTTAGCAGATTTAGATATTCAACCACTGGAAGTAGCAGTATTAAAAGGTGCTCTATCTTCAAGATTAGAAGGTGTAAATTATGTTAATGCACCTGTAATTGCTAAGAAAAGAGGAATTGATATAATTTCAACAAGATCAAATGTAAAATGTAATTTCGCAGGTTTATTAACAATCAAATTTAAAACTGATAAAGGCGAAAATATAGTTGCCGGTGCGCTTGTTGCAAAGGATATCCCAAGAATTGTTAAAATTAACGATTATGAAACAAGTATAAGACCTCAAAAGCATATGATTATAGTTCCTCACGTTAATAAACCTTCTATGATTGCAAAAGTTGCTCAGGTTATCGGTGAGAATAATATCAATATTGGTTCAATGAACGTTGTTCAAAAAAATGATAAGCACGAAACAGAATCAATAATGGTTATAAACGTTGATTCAGAAGTAAGTAATTGTGTATTATCCGAAATAGAAAAAATTGATGGTGTTCATAATCCAAAATATATTAAATTGAATGCGCAGTAATAGAAAGGACTAAATATGAAATTAGCTGCTTTTGATTTTGATTCAACGTTAATGGATGGCGAAACTTTAGAATTTTTAGCAAGAGAAATTGGAATAGAGCAAGAAGTAAAAGAAATAACAGACAGTGCAATGCGCGGTGAAATAGACTTTTTTGAAAGTTTACAAAAGCGCGTTGCGCTTTTAAAAGGTCTAAATGTTGAGGTGGTAGATAGAGTTTGTTCTAATTTACCAATGATGAATGGCGCATTTGAAACTGTAAATGAATTGAAAAAGCAAGGTTATCGAGTTATTTGCTTTTCAGGAGGGTTTAAAAATGCGACAATTCCATTTGCTCAAAAAGTAGGTTTAGATGCTGAATTTTCTAATATTTTGCACTCAAAAGACGGAGTCTTAACAGGGCTTGTTGGTGGAGGAATGCTTTTCAATGATAGCAAAGGTGAAATGCTTAAAAGAATTCAAAGTGTTACAGGTATAACTGCCGAAAATACTATTGCTGTTGGAGATGGAGCGAATGATTTGAGCATGTTTAAATATGCCGGCAAAAAAGTTGCATTTTGTGCAAAACCGGTATTGAAAAAAGAAGCTGATATTATTATTGATTATAAAGATTTGACATTTATTTTGGATAATATTTAAAAGGTAAGTATTCCTAAACTATATTTTCCAAGCCAAAACGATGCTTTATAATTTTTGTTATTATTTATACCATTAATGACATTTTTTGCTGTTTTATAAGATGCCATTAATGGTATTTCAACTTCTTCTTTATCTTCCATTATAAATACAGGATTATAAGATGTAGAATTTTTCCCGACAAGGAATTTTCTATAAGCGTGAGATTTAATCTTATCTGTTGAAAATACCAGTATTTCTTCTTTTTTGCTATATGAAGTTTGTTTTTTATAAACTGAGCAAGTATTTGTATTTTCACTACATTCGATAGTCGTAATTGGTAATAGTGATGCTGCAAATAATATACTGAAGAAAACCATTCCCCAACTAAGTGCAAGTCTATATTTTGGATTGAATCCCGCCATAGTTTTAATCCTTTTTATTTTGATAATTTTGCTTTTAATCTTGCTTCTGCTCTTGCGATAGCAGCTTCAGCTCTTTTAGCTTCCATTCTGGCATTAGCGTTACGTAGAGTTTGTTTTGCCCTTTCTAAGGCTTCTCTTGCTCTTGCTTCATCTATTTCTTCTCCTGGTTCAGCTAAAGTTGTAAGAATAAGACATTCTTCATCTTTAAATTGCAAGATGCCACCCATAGTTGTGAAGGTTTTTATTTCGTTATTGATAAACGCTCTTGTAACTCCGATATCAAGGGCACTCATTACAGGTATGTGTCCTTTTAAAATACCGAATTCTCCGTCAATACCTTTTGTATATATAGCATCAACTTCTTCATCAAAAACAACTCTTTCTTGTGTAATAATTTTTAATTTCATAAATTATTCCTCAATAGTTTTAGCTTTTTCCACTGCTTCTTCTATTGTTCCAACCATGTAGAAAGCTTGTTCAGGAAGATTATCATGTTTTCCTTCGATAATTTCTTTAAATCCTCTGATTGTATCTGCAATTTTAACGTATTTGCCAGGAATACCAGAGAATTGTTCTGCAACAAAGAATGGTTGAGATAAGAATTTTTGAATTTTTCTTGCTCTGTTTACAGTTTCTTTATCTTCTTCTGATAATTCATCCATACCTAAAATTGCAATAATATCTTGTAAATCTTTGTATTTTTGAAGAATTTCAAGAACTTTTCTAGTAACTTCATAATGTTCATCACCTATGATATTAGGATCTAAAGCTCTAGAACTTGATTCAAGAGGGTCAACTGCTGGATAAATACCTAAAGATGCAATATTCCTTGATAATACAGTAGATGCATCAAGGTGAGAAAATGTTGTAGCAGGTGCCGGGTCAGTCAAGTCATCTGCCGGAACATAAATTGCTTGAACTGATGTGATAGAACCATCTTTTGTAGATGTAATTCTTTCTTGCAATTCACCCATTTCAGTAGCAAGAGTTGGTTGGTAACCAACGGCAGATGGTACACGACCTAACAGCGCTGATACTTCAGAACCTGCTTGAGTAAATCTGAAGATGTTATCAATAAATAACAATACATCTTGTTTAGAATAATCTCTAAAGTATTCAGCAGCAGTAAGAGCTGATAATCCTACTCTCATTCTGGCTCCTGGTGGTTCGTTCATTTGTCCATATATCAGACCAACTTTATCTAATACACCACTTTCTTTAAATTCATTCCATAAGTCGTTTCCTTCACGTGTTCTTTCTCCAACACCGCCAAATACGGAAACTCCGTTATGGGCCATTGCAATATTATGTATTAATTCTTGGATTAATACAGTTTTACCAACACCAGCACCGCCGAATAGACCAATTTTACCACCTTTTTGATAAGGTTGTAATAAGTCAATAGCTTTAATACCTGTTTCTAATATTTCGATATCTGTATTTTGATCAACAAGTTTTGGAGATTCTCTGTGGATAGGTAAATAAGTATCAGTTTCAATAGGTCCCATATTATCAACTGCATCACCTACAACATTTAAAATTCTTCCTAATATAGCTTTACCAACAGGAACTTTTATTGGTTCATTAGTATTAATTACTTTCATACCTCTTTTCAAACCGTCAGTTGATGACATAGCAACTGTTCTAACTTTATTAGAACCAAGCATTTGTTGTACTTCAGCAACTACTTTTGTTCCGTCTTCTTGAAATATATTTAATGCTGTATATATATTTGGCAAATCACCGGATGGAAATTCCACATCGATAACAGGACCGATAATTTTAGTAATTATACCTTCTGTTGCGGTTAATGTTTCCATATTTACCCCTCTCTAAATATTTAAAATTTCTTTTTAATTTACGTTATAATTATAAATCAAGAAAAAATTTTTAGAAAGTATCCATAGATTTAAATATTAATAATTTTTTATACTACTAGCAAAAAACTTTTTTCTCGTGTATTATATTTTTTATATCTCACAAAATACGGAAAGAATATGCAATTGTTAATAGGAAAAGAATTAAATTCTAATGATAAAATTTTTAAACCTGATTTCAATTCAAAGTCCGGAAGGGAATTATTGGCATTTTATTTGCAGACAAAGTTCAGACAAATATTTTTATTTGACAAGAAACAAGAAAATCCAATAATCAATCAAATTAACCCCGATTTTATCAATAGATTTTCAAAAAGATTAATTAATAAACCAACAAAACGTCTTTTGATTGGTGTAACAGGAGAATCTGCTTCTGGAAAGTCAACGATATGTCATGAAATAAAAAATGTAATTGAGCAATTATCAATGCCAGTTACAGTATTAAGTACAGATAATTATTTTAATGATATATCTGTTTTAATAAATAAGTTTGGAAGTTTTGATAATTTACGTGATAATGGATATGACGTAGATGCTCCATCAAGTTTTCAATTAGATATTTTAAGATCAGATTTAGAGGATTTATCTGATGGCTTGGACATAAAGGCTCCAATGTATTTGCCAAATGGTACTGGAGTTTCAATGCCTAAAGCTATTGATATTCATTCTCAAAAAATTATTGTTGTTGAAGGTATTGCAACAATGTATGATGCAGTTAAAGATGTTTTCGATATAAAAATATATGTTGAAACAGAAAATAGTATTCGTAAAGAAAGATTTATGAATAGAGCTGTAGAAGAAAGAAATCAAAGTGAAGATAATGCTCAAAAACATTGGAATTATATAACTGAAGCCGGCGAAAAATATGTAAAACCATTTAGAAAAGAAGCTGATTTGGTTATTAATGGTAATTCTGATTTAAAATATTTTGCCCAAATGTTAGAATATATTCATGAAATTACTAATAATTTTCAATAAATTATTTATTGTGTTTGTAAATAAGTATACATACCCTAAAAGGAGAATAACAATATGATAAAACTAAATGTTCATCGTATTTTTATACCTAAAAAATCTACAAATTGTCAATCTATAAATCAAGCATATAGATCTATGCGTTATGTTGATTCAGGTGAGAAGGCTACTGTAGATTTAGCTTTTTTTAATAGACAAAATAAACTAAATTTTGTACAAAAAGTAGGAAAATTGTTTAAATCTTTATTTTATGCAAATAAATAATAATATAAAAGATTTTATATTATTATTTATTTCAATAAAGATATAACACTATATTTATATTTTATTTTTTATACTTTGTATTATATTTTTGATAAATCTTATTGCGCTGTTATCTTGTTTAAATGGGGCATTAACTTCTTCTATTAATTTAATTCTGCTTAAGTTTGAAAGGTAAGCTTTATGCCATCTTGCGCAACTATCTTTAAAATTGTTTGCAGAAGGTCCAGATATATCAACTAAAATTTTACTATAGTTTATTTCGTCTGCCGGTATTTTACCTTTTGCCGCTTTAGAGATAAATCTTCTATCCATAGTTGCTCCAATTGCGGCATTTATTACTCTATTTACTTTTGACATTTTGGGGTTTCTCTTTCTTTTGGGGTTAAAAGCCGGTCTGAATAGTTATCCGGACCGGCTTAAATATTAAAAACTAATGACTAATTATTTGCAGCATCCGCAGCAAGAACCACATTCACAACCTAATGATTGTAAAGCTTCTTCCATACGAACTTTAATACGTCCGTCAACTGCAATGCCTTCACCTGTTTTTTCAGAAATCAATAATGGGTTAATATCTAACTCATCGATGAAGCTGAAATCGTGAACTAATTGAGATAATCTCAATAGAGTTTCTTGGATTTGATCCATTTGAGCAGGTTTTGTACCTCTAGCACCTTCTAATAATTTGTATGCTTTTACTGATTTAATCATTTCAGCAGCATCAACATCTGTTAAAGGAGCAATTCTGAAAGTTACGTCTTTCATAACTTCGATAAATACGCCACCTAAACCAAACATCATCATTGGGCCATATTGAGGGTCTGTAGCAATACCGCAAACCATTTCACGGTTACCTTTAACCATTTCTTGGATGATTACACCTTCCAAACCATCAATTAAACCTTTTTCTGTTAATTTTGCAATTAAATCTTGGTATTCAGCTCTTAATTGTTCAGCTGATTGGATATTAACTCTTACACCACCAACATCTGTTTTGTGAGAAGTTGTTTTTGATGTCATTTTCATAACTACAGGGTAACCAATTGAATTACCGATTTCAACAGCTTCATCTTCAGTTGTTGCAAATCCTGATTTACATACTCTTATTCCGTATGCATCTAATACATCAATTGATTCACGAGTTGTTAGTTGAGCACGTCCTTCTGATAATGATTGTTTGATAATTTGTTTTGCTTTTTCTCTATCTACATCATATACAGGGATTTTACCTTCTGGTCTTTCCATCCATAATCTTTGTTGATTTAATCTGTTCAAACCATCAGCAGCTTCTTCTGCATACATAAAGAATGGCATATTAACTTCCATATCTGACAATTTAGTAAAGAAATCACTTTTTGTCATGAATACACCAATTACTGGTTTTTCAGGATGTGCTGCTTTGATTTCCATTAAAGCTTTTGCTACATCGATATCTTTTAATCCTAAGAATGGTAAGTAAATTGTAATTATCATATCAACGTTAGGATCAGCGATAACTGTTTTTAATGTTTCTTTATAGTGTTCGATAGGAGCTGAAGCGATCATATCGATTGGGTTTTTAACAGATGCTGCAGAAGGTAAGAAACTTCTTAATTTTTCTTTTGTTTCATCTGTAATTTTAGCCATTTGCATACCATATTCACAAACAGCGTCAGTTGCCATAATTCCAGGACCACCTGAGTTTGTGATAATAGCTACTCTATCACCTTTTGGAATTGGGCAATTAGCAAAAACTTTTGCAGTTGCAAATAAGTTTTTCAAAGAATATTCTCTGATTACACCAGATTGAGCCAATAATGCATTTGCAGCTTTATCAGCACCAGCTAATGAACCTGTGTGAGATGATGCAGCTGAAGCACCTGCAGCTGATCTTCCAGCTTTTAATGCTAATACAGGTTTTTTCTTAGATATTCTTGAAGCTAATTTTCTGAAATTTGCTGGGTTTTGGATTGATTCCATATATAACAAGATTTGTTCTACATCTTCATCATTTTCCCAGTATTCTAAAGCTGTTTCTGCGTTAACATCAGCTTGGTTACCAATAGAAATGAATTGAGCAAAACCTAGGTTAAGGTCTTTTAAAATATTCAAAATACCGCCACCTAAAGCTCCTGATTGTGATACGAAACCGATATGTCCACGTTCTGGTAAGCTTTCTGCGAAACATCCGTCCATTCTAATTGCTGGATCTGTGTTTACAACACCCAAGCAGTTTGGACCAACACATCTCATACCATATTCTCTAACTTTTGCAAGTAATTGTTTTTCTGCTTCTGCACCTTCTTTGCCTGTTTCTTTGAAACCTGCTGTGATGATGCATAAACCTTTAATACCTTTTTCGTGGCATTGATCAATTGTTGATAATACAAATTTTGCATTAACAACGATGATTGCTAAATCTACTTCTTCTGGTATTTCTAATACTGAAGTATATGCTTGTAAACCTTCAATAATACCACCTTTTGGGTTAACTGGAAAAATTTTTCCGTTAAATTTGTATTCTTGAAGTCTTTTCATGATATCTGAACCAATTGTGTGTTCTTTTGTAGAAGCACCGACAACTGCAATTGATTTAGGTTTCATAATTTTGTCTAAATTGCTCATGTTTTGTCCTTTCCTCTTAATTTGCATTATTATATTTCATCTTTATCTTGGAATATTTCGATAAATTTATTTATAAAATTTTTAATTTTTTCATTCTTATTTTTTGTTGGATACGTTTTGTCATAAGTATTTACTGTATCTTCTGCTACAGATTTATATAAATCTGTTGTGTATTTTCCATTGTCCATTGTAGAGATATCTGTAATTATGTTCTCTACAAAAGGTTTATTTTTTTTGCTTAAGTGTTCTGTTTTTTTAGCAATAAAACTTAGAGTATTTTCTTTATGATTTTGTCTTATAAATAAATCAAATGGTTTATCTTTGATAATTTTAGACATTTCATCATATGCTGCTCTTGTATATTTACAAGGTAAATAGCTTAAGTCATTTACAATATTTAATTGACCTTGAAAATTTTGATTATTTGTTTGTGTGTTTGAGATTGCTGGAATTTGCATAATTTACTCCTTATCTTAGTACCCGTTTACAATCCACTCTCTCACTCTTAAATTAGCGCCTAAGTCATTTGCTATTTTTCTACATTTTTCAATGTCTAGTCTTCTGCCTTTGTATCCATCAACAATTGAGGCATCTGTTTGAATTCCGGCTTGAG
>CALUYT010000053.1 GCA_944325085.1 Candidatus Gastranaerophilales bacterium
TAAACAGTGCTGATAAAATAAAAACTATTACAGAAATAATTGCAATTGTATAAGTGATTACTAAAAATATTAAATCATAACTTTCAACCATTACTTAAAATACCTCCTGTTTATTTGGAAATTTGCCAGATTTTACGTCTTCATTAAATTGTTTTGCACAATTTAAAATTAAATCTTTCATATTACCATATCTTCTTGCAAATTTTGGTTTGAAATCTGAAAATTTACCAAATATATCATCAGAAACTAAAACTTGAGCATCACAATATATTCCTGCTCCACATGAAATAGTTGGGATTTTTAGATTTTCTGTAATATATTTTCCGCAGGTTTCCGGTACCATTTCTAATACAATAGAAAAAACGCCGGCTTCTTCAAGTTGTTTTGCTTGTTTTAAAAGTTCTTCAACTGCATCTTGAGTTTTTCCTTGTATAAAATGTCCACCTATAATATTTTGAGATTGGGGTGTGAACCCAATATGTCCCATAACAGGTACACCCATTTGTGTTGTTCGTTTTATTAGTTCTAAAATATAATCGTTACAACCTTCAATTTTTACAGCATTGGCTCCAAGTTTTATCATATTACCAATATTTGTTAGAGCGCTTGGAATGTCTATAGTGTAGCTCATAAAAGGCATATCTGTTACGACCATTGCTCTTTGTGCTCCTTTTGCTACAGCTTTTGTAAATATGGACATTTCTTCAACTCCGACACTATGAGTTGTTTCATATCCTAAAGCTACCATTGCTAAGCTGTCACCAATTAGTATGATATCTATTCCTGCTTCGTCTAAATATTTAGCTGTAGAATAATCATATGCTGTTAATACTGAAAACTTTTCACCAGACTCTTTTAATTTTTGTAGAGTTCTGAGGGTAACTTTTTTTGTCATATTTTTAATCCTTATTATTTTAAAAAGCCGGATTTTTTCTGACTTTTTCTGAACCAATAGTAAACAGCTCTTGCTACTCTGTTTGAACTGTGACGAACAAGTCCTTCTTTACTATTTTCAATTAGTTTTTGTGCAACAATTTTTATTCCCATTTTTTTGATTTCTGCGGCATCTAATTTAACAGGATAAGAACCGGATTTTTGATATTTGTCAGCTAAGTTATCAGGTAGATAGTTGTTAACTAATACAGCTTCTACAATTTTATTTGAGCCTGCGTGTTTAATCAATGCTTTTAGGTGATCAGAAACTGTATAATTATCTGTTTCACCAGGTTGAGTCATTATGTTACAAACATATATTTTCTTTGCTTTTGATTTGATTATTTCTTCTGAAATTTCTTTCACCAAAAGGTTTGGAATAACACTAGTATATAAGCTTCCAGGTCCTAATATAATTAATTCTGCGTTTCTAATAGCTTGCAAAACTTCTTCTAAAGCTTTGCAGTTTGCTGGTTCTGTATATAACTTCTTTATTCTGCCTTGAGCTTCAGGAATAGTAGATTCACCATGAATGATTCTACCATCTTCCATTTCTGCTACTAGTTTCATATCATCTAATGTTGCAGGAAGTACTCTTCCTCTTATTGATAAAACTCTTGATGATGCTTGAACTGCAGAAACCATATCTCCTGTAATAGCACAAAGTGCAGTAATGAATAAGTTTCCAAAGCTATGTCCTTCAAGGCCTTCACCATTTTTAAATCTATATTTAAAAAGTTTATTAACTAAATCTTCATCATCAGCTAATGCTGTTATGCAGTGTCTAATATCACCAGGAGGTAAAATCCCCATTGATTCACGAAGTCTTCCGGAGCTTCCTCCGTCATCGCCAACTGTAACAATTGCAGTAAGGTTATTTGTTATATTTTTAACCCCGCTTAATAACATAGATAAACCTGTTCCGCCGCCAACTGCAACTACGCGAGGTCCTCTGTTTAATTTGCGTCTTCTATATAAATTTTCAAGTAATACATCATTGTTTTTATCTTCTTCAATGTCTAATATAGATAAATTAGTTTTTTGCCAACCTTTAAAAAATATTGCTGCACCAATCATAACAATACCAAAAGCTAGCCATTCTGTTGAAATTTTATTGGCAATTTCACTTATAAATTGCATAGTGTAATATACAGGTTTTATATCAAATAATATTAATATACCTATAGTCATTAATATTGTTCCAAGTAGGATTAAAGCAAACCATCTTTTTACTTGTAGTCCCGGAATTAACCATCCTGCTTGTTTCGGTATTTTTATTTTCTTAATCATACTTATCCTTTTTGTAAAACTTATTCTACCCAGCCTGATTTTTGTGCATTTTTATAATTATAAGGTATTGGAGTTATAATTTCTTTCGCTTGTATTATTAACTCTTTTGCATTTGCAAGTTTGTTTGAAAAATGGATTGAATCTGCTCTAACGACTGTTTTGCCACCGATATTATTCGTAACTTGAGAATTCTGTAACAAATCTTTTAGTCTTTGTATTGAAATTTGAGTATTTTCTAAATCTCTAGCTGAAAAGTCAATATTTCCATTTTCGTCATAAATTTTTTCTATATGAACTTCATGAGCAACTTGAATATTTTCATCTTCTCCAACTTGAGCAAGATTATCTCCGGTTGCTCCATAATATACTAGCCATTGAGAACATTTTTTAATAGCTCGAGCTATTGTTCTTGAAGTTTCGATATCTTCAGAAGCTTGGCGATACATTGCACCGTGTGGTCTAACGTGTTCAATTTCCATATGGTAAGCTTTTGCAAAAGTCATTATTGCGCCTACTTGGTACATAACAAGTGCTTCTAATTCTTCAGGATCTAATTCCATTTGTCTGTAACCAAAGCCTTGTATGTCATCGTAACCAATATGTGCACCTACAACAACATTTTTTTCTTTAGCTTCAAGCAAAGCTTCTTTTATAGTTAACGGATCTCCGGCATGAAATCCGCAAGCAATATTTACAGAACTTACATAGTCTAAAAGTCTTGTTTCTGTGCTGTTTTTATATATCCCGAAACTTTGAGCTAAGTCACAATTAAAGTCTATATTTTTAATGGCTTTTCTCTCTAAAACATTTTGCATAATTTTAATCTCTTTAACTAATATATCCACAATCATTATACATCATAAAGATAATAAATCTATCTCTTTATATATTTTTAATAAATCAAATTGACACTATTTGGTTTTAATTGTAAAGTGAATTGTATGGCAGAAGTATCTATAATTGTTCCTGTTTATAATGTAGAGAGTTATTTAGCAATGTGTTTGGATTCAATAATTAATCAAACATATACTGATATTGAAATTATTTGTGTTAATGACGGTTCTACTGATAAATCATTAAATATATTAGAACATTATAAGAGCTTAGATGATAGGATAATCATTCTTAATAAAGAAAATGGTGGCTTATCTTCAGCTAGAAATGCAGGGATGAAAGTTGCAAACGGGAATTATATTATGTTTGTCGATTCTGATGATTGGATATCTTCTGTTGCCGTTGAACATTTGTATAATAATGCAAAAAAATATAATTCTGATATTGTTATATTTGATTTTGTAAGTGAAGATTTTAGAACAAAAAATAAATTAGTTATGACATTATTAGAATATAAAGGAAAATATGACAATAAGCCTTTTTGTTTAGAAGATATGGATCCTTTTTCATATAAATATATTCCGGTTAATACTTGGTCAAAATTTTATAAGGCAGATTTAATTAAAGATAAAGTCACATTTTATGAAGATATGGTATATGAAGATGTTCCATTTTGGGCATATGTATATTCCCATTCTAAACTTAATTCCTATTTATCTGAGCCTTTTTATTTTTATAGGAGTAATCGACAAGGTGCTATAACTTCTGATAAGGGCAGAATTGTATTTGATGTTATAAAAGCATATGAAAGGGTAGAGGCAATATTAAAAGATGCCGGTTTGTGGAAAACATTAAAACCCGTTATTAGACTTTTAATGTCAATGGATTTTTTGCAAAAATTTAATTTTATAAAACCTGAACTAAGAGAAGAATTGTTTAATGCAATGAAATCTATGAATAAAACTATTGATATGAGTTCATACAATTTTGATACTTTATCACCTGTAGAAAAAGCTTGTTTAAGGCGTTTTGATTTATTAAATAATAGTGATTATAAAACTTTTCTGGAGGCTCCTTTTGAGGTGATTTATGAATAAGAATCCTAAAATATCAATTGTTGTTCCTGTTTATAATACGGGTAAATATTTAAAAAAATGTTTGGATTCGCTACGTTTTCAAACTTATGATAATTTGGAAATCTTATGCATTGATGATGGTTCTGAAGATGATAGTTTAGAAATATTGAAAACGTATGAAAAAACAGATTCAAGGTTTAAAGTTTTTGCGCAAGATCATCAAGGTACAAGTTGTTCCAGAAATTTTGGTATAGAAAAATCTTCCGGCGATTATATTTCGTTTATAGATTCTGATGATTGGGTTTTGTTGACATTGTATCAAACTTTTGTTGATTATATTGCACAAGTTTCAGAAGTTATTGATATATATATGTTTAATGTCGCTGCATACATAAAAGGCTACAATGATGTTGTACCTAAGGTATTTTTTGATTTGGCAGATTGGAATAATCATAATGATAAATACACTGTTCATGTTTTTAATGATTGTATGAGACCTTTTTCAAGAAATTTGTCTGCAGCAAATAAAATTTATAGGAAAGATTTTTTGGTTGCTAATGATATAAAATTTCCTGAAGGTTTAAAATATGAAGACCAGTATTTTAGTATAAAAGCTTTTCTGAGAGCAAAATCTATAATGATAAATGATGATATTTTCTATAGGTATCGTAATATGAATGAAACCTCTTCAACTTTATCAGTAACTCCTAAGGTTTTTGATATATTTAAAATTGTAGATTTAATTGAAGCTGAATTAGATAGTTTAAATTTGTATGAAAGTTATAAATATGCACTATTTCAGTTTAAGTATAATGTTTATTCTTCACATTATAAGTATTGTCCTATAGAATTGAAACAAGGTTATTATAATGAAATGAAGATGAGGTTGCTTTCTGCAGAAAAAAGAAATTTAGATTGTAGAATTTATCCAAAGTTACGTAATTATAATATTTTTGAGAAGATTAAAAAGTCTAATTTTGTAGAGTATAATTCATGGATTGAAGGTTCTACGAACTAAGTTTCTATTGTATTGTATTGTATTGTATCTGTTACTGACATTTATGCATTTTTAATGCTGCTTATTCTTGTGGATTAATTCTTTATATTTAAAAATACTTGTATTTTTAAAAAAACATTGTTATAATATAGATATACACTAGATATACTGTATGTAATTATGTAACATTTTGCCCATTAATACTAAAGGATTAAGGAAAATTAGTCGATAGGAAAAGTATCGATAATGGTGAATTGAGGATGATGGATATGAATGAAATTATAAAAATGTCAGGGTATTCTTGTAATTTAGGAGTTTCAAAACAAACCTCAAATGCACTAATTATTGCGTCATTGTTAGCATTAAGTATGAATGGTGCTTATGCTGAAGATTTAGTGCAAGAACCTCAAAAAAACGATGATTCGAATAAAATTACTATAGCTGATGAAAATTCTTCTAACTCTGAAAAAATATATACATTAACAAAAATACAAACTGGAGGAGAAAAACCTGCAGGGGATAATATTGTCACAAAATTTACATATAATTCCGATACAAAAACTATGACTCCAGTGTATTATCGTTTAGATTTAAAGCAAACGACTTTTGGAAATATGGAAGGCGATACTAAGTTAACATTTGATAATATTGACTATAAGTATTCATCATCTTCTTATAATAGTATTTATGAAGAAATAAGTAAATCTTTTTATATGAAAGATCCAGAGAATACAGAATATAATGATCCATATGAATTTGAAAGTGGTGTTGCCTATTCTAATGATGCAGAGAACGTAGATTCTCTTTCTTCAGTTTTATTTAAAGATAATGTCCTATCAGTTAAATTAACAGGCGGTCCAAAGAATAGATATTCTTATGGTGTTGCCAACGGGGGTGCAGTAAAAAATACAGGAAAGATTAATAATATAGAAGGACTTTTCATAAATAATAAAATTACATCTTCCGTGTCTAGGTACAATTCAGATTCTTATGCATATATTTATGTAAAAGGCGGAGCAATTGCTAATTCTGGAACTATAGAGAATATAAATGCTGATTTTGTTAATAATGGTGTAACGTTCTCAGGAACTTCAACTTATGGTAACAATGATACAACTATGGGCGGTGCAATATATAATAGTGGGCACATTGGTAGTATAAAAGGAAATTTTATTTCTAATTATAGTGATGCGGATGATCGTTATTCTTTTGGTGGGGCTATTTATAATGATGGTAGCATTTCTTCAATTGAAGGTGCTTTTATAAAAAATTCTATTAACAAGGGTTCAGGTGCAGCTATTTATAATAAGGGAAATATTGGAATCGTGAAGGGGGCTTTTGTAGAAAATACGAGTAAAGGCAAAGAAGGTGGAACTATACTGAACGCAAATAATATATCTCATATTGAAGCTGATTTTATAGGAAATAAAGGTACAGCTATTCATAATAGTAGTATATATAATTCTGGTAACATCGGAGATATTATTGGAGATTTTATTGGAAATGATATTGCAATTTTAAATACCGGTTCAGATATAGATAGTATTACTGGTCTATTTATAAAGAATTCAAACGAAGGTTCATTACAACGAGGTGGTAGTATTAATAATTTATATCGTTCATCAATTAATAGTATTAATGCTACTTTTATAGATAATAATACTTATGGTACCAGGAATGTTTCGGGAGGAGCTCTATATAACGATTATGAATCTGAAATATTATCTATAAATGCTGATTTTATAGGGAATTATGTTTTAAATACGTCAGATAAACTTGTTTCTGATGCTGGAGCATATGGTGGGGCTTTATTTAATAATTCTCGAATTGAAACTCTACATGGAACTTTTATAGGTAATTATGCGTCAAGTATTGCCGTAAATTCATACGGTGGAGCGATTTATAATTCTGGTGATATTATCGGGTTTGATATTCCTATAGATGAAATTATTAAAGTTTACAATTTTACCTTTAAAAATGAAAAGACAGGTGAAGTTTTAAATTTGTATAGTTCCCAATTTGATTTTTCAGATGAAGCTCTAAGTTTTGAAGAAATCAAATCTTTAGTGGAAACAAAAGGTTATAAAATATACATAGATCGATACTTTATACAGGACGTTTCTCCTGCCGAATGGGATGAAATCTTAACGCAGCTAGAAGAGTATATTTCTGCAGGAATTATTTTTGATAAAAATATTGAGAGTGAATTTTCTGCAGATAAATTTGTTGATACTACTGTAGGTATTACAAATTCTAGTTTTTTACTGAACTATGCGAAATCATTAAACGCAGAAGCAAAAGGTGGTGCGATTTATACTGTAAAAGATTTTGGTTTAATGGCAAAAGATGGTTATACTTCAATTATTAGTGGAAATTATGTTGAAGATAAGTATGGCAAGCGCCCAGAAGCTATTTATGTAGATAATTTATCTGAATTAACTATATCAGCAAAAACAAAAGGTAAATTTATAATTGACGATAAAATAAACGGTTTAGATGGTTATACTGTATCTTTAAAGGGTGACGAAACAGGTACTGTATATTTAAATAATAATATTGAATCAGTAGATTATAGTACAGGAGCAAAAGGTTCTGCTAATGTAAACTTATCTGATATAATGTTGAATTTAGGAAAAGATTCAGTCCTAAATGGTAATAATCTGACATTAAATTCAGGCACCATAAATATGGTAAATAACCAAGTTGGCGTATCCTCATTAAATAATTTAACTCTAGGTGGAGATACAAATATGGTAGCGGATGTAGATTTATCAAAAGCAGAAATGGATAGATTTACAGCTGAAAGTTATGGAAAAGAAGAAAGTCAAGAAAAACCACTAAGCTTGGTAAAAAATGGTACTCATAGTGGAAACTTGCATGTTGTAGGTTTTAATATGCTAAGTGATGCACCAGAAAATCAAGACGTAACCGAAATCTACTTTGCACAAGTAGGTTTAAAAGATAATGTTGTAAATGGTGTCAAAGAGGCTCCAACAAGTTATCAAACAACAGCATATACCCCGATTTATAAATATAATGTAATGTATGATAATAGAGAAGATGCAGGTTATTTCTTATTTACTAAAGGTGATAAAGTATTTACACCTGGAGGCGGAACTGAAGGAACCGGAAATCCTAGTGATGCATTTAACCCAAGTGTTTTAGCTCCATCTGTAGCTGCACAGGCTGGTGCTTATTCTACACAATTGCAGACTTATAATTATGCTTTTAATCATTCAGATAGCTTCATGAATATTCCATACTTAGAAAGAATAGCAATGAAGTATGAGAACCAATATGCGCTATCACCAACAGGAGAATCAACAGATATGGGAATGTATTCTCCATTATATACAAAGCAAAACAATGCAGGTATCTGGTTAAAACCATATGCAAGTTTTGAAAGTATTCCGTTGAAAAACGGTCCAAAAGTATCAAATATAACCTATGGAACATTGATAGGTTATGATGGTGAACTAAAACGAGTAAAACGTGGTTTTGAACGCGTATTAAGTGGTTATGTAGGCTATAACGGCGCAAGTCAACGCTATAGCGGAGTAGATTCAACCCAAAATGGTGGTTTAATCGGCGGAACAATGACGTTTTATAAAGGAAACTTCTTTAACGCAACAACATTAAGTGCCGGCGCATCAGTAGCAAATAATACAAATATGTACGGCAAAGAAGATATGACAATGTTAATAGCCGGAATCGGAAACAAGACAGGTTATAACTTAGAATTTAAAGAAGGCAGATTTATAGTTCAACCAAGCTTGTTATTGTCATATACCTTTGTAAATACATTTGATTATACAAATTCAGCAGGTGTAAGGATAGATAGTGATCCATTAAATGCAATTCAAATATCTCCAGGTGTAAAATTTATTGGAAACTTACCACATGGTTGGCAGCCATATATCGGCGTAAATATGGTATGGAATTTGTTAGGCGAATCAAAGGTAAGAGCGAATAATGTAATGTTACCGGAGATGAGCATAAAACCATATGTACAATATGGAATAGGTGTTCAAAAGATATGTAAAGACAGATTTACAGCTTATGGACAAGCAATGATAACAAATGGCGGCCGAAATGGAGTATCCTTAACAGGAGGATTTAGATGGGCGTTAGGAAAAGAAGGCAAGCCAATAGAAAAAGTCCAAACAAAGACAAATAAAACAGCACAAGTAACAAATACAACAAATGGCAGAAAAATAATAAAACAATTAAGTCAAGCACAAAGAACAGCTCTAGGTGCAAAACCACAAAATACAACAAGAACAACAAATGTTGGTGTATTAAAACAATTATAATTAATCGTATTTGGGGCATAATACATAAACAAAAGCCAGAAATAAAATTTCTGGCCTTTACTTTGCTATAAACATTTTGAATTTA
>CALUYT010000054.1 GCA_944325085.1 Candidatus Gastranaerophilales bacterium
AATATTCAAACCTCTAGTTCTAGCTAGCTGTTCTGGGTCTATACTGTAACCTGCTGGATTAGTAGCCTCATAAGCTTGATTATAAGGATTTGCAGACTCGAGTTCTTCTACTATTTTGTCATATTGATTTTGTAAATAATTAAGCCTTGCAGGAGTGCATGTTCCAAATGAATATGAATGATTCATTTGAGAGGGGTACTGAGCATGAGCTAAACCAGCTCCGAATATATAAACTACTATCAATAACAATACAACTCTTTTCATAATAATTACTTCTCCTGTCATTAACGACATTCAATCTCAAACCCCTGACCGTAACTTACGATTTCGCAACTGTCCTCAACAACCATCCTGACTGCCTGTTTAAAATCATAATTATACTTAAGATCATAACTATTCATGCCTGCAACTTCAGCCTTTGCAGGTTGGAAACCAAACTTTGGACTCAATATATTCGCAACAAAATAACCGGATAAGAATGCAAAAACTATATAAGTCACCATCTTTTTCATAAATATTTCCTCAATATTATTAAGTTATATATTTAGTTAACCTACCACATTAAATATATAACCATATTAAACTATTGACTACAATAGTCTTTTTAGATGATTTTAGGTGTATAAATACATATTTACTTTAAATACTTGGTGGAAAGTTTCAGCATGATAAATAATAATAAAAGTTATGAATGAAAAAACTTTCAAAAAACTAATCGGTGAAAGAATTAAATATTACAGAAAACAAGAAAACCTTACTCAGGAAAGACTTGCCGAAATTATGGATTTTAATACAAAGTCTATTTCTCTGTTGGAAAACGGACATAATTATATTGCTCTAAACAAAGTGCCTAAACTTTGTTCAACCTTAAATATAGAACCTTACCAGCTGTTTGTTTTTGATAAAAGAAACCTTCGCAGCGAAAATACAAAAAAAGATATTCTTGAATTAATCAATATTATGGATAATAAAAAACTAAACCTCGCCTACCGCCTGCTTTACGAACTAAATGAATTCTCTATATAAAACTATTATTCTATTCCATCAACGGCAACTGGTTTAACCTTATTGTTTTTTTTTACTTTCCTGCCCCTTTTATATAAATACCTGTTTGTCCATTATTTACACTAAATAGCTAAAATTGTCACTTTAAACCTACAAAACAAAAAAAATTGTCATCCTGAACTTGTTTCAGGATCCCTATTGAAATAGATTCCGAAACAAGTTCGGAATGACATTATGACTGTTTTTCAAAAAATACTGGGGGTAAACTGCGATATAAGTCCCCTTTTTAACATTAAATAATATTATTGCCAATCCAATCCAAATCGCATCCAGGGTAAATTAATAAAAAGTAAGCGGGTTTTAAAACCCGCTTTTTTATTGCGTAAAAGTATTTAACTTCAATAACTATATACTAATTCTTAATCCAAAAAGTAATGCTATACCATTTCTCCCACCATTTCTTATCATTCCTTCGATAAATCCCGTTACTTTTTCACCCCAACGCTTTTGTACACCTAAACCATATTGAACATATGGTTTTACAGATAAATCAGGTAAATAAACATCATTTGCCTGAAATTGTGCATGATCTATTAAATTCCAAGCCATAGACACTGATAAATATGGCTGTAAATAATTTTTAAAATTACCAATAAATTTTACACCCGGTTCAATATGCAAAGCATGCAAAGGTTTAGTATCAAAACTTACACCGGAATTTGTTGTGTAATTAAAGACATTTACAAATGAATATGAAGTCAATATACTAGGTTGCACAACAAACTTATTATCAAATAACATAAAATTATACCCCGATTTTTGTGCCACACCAGTATTTAACATTGCAAAATCATCTTTTCCAAATTCTGTATTTGATTCTGCAACATTTGCCCCAACATTCATCGTCCAAGCTGAATAAAAATTTCCTTTATAAAACACTGTATTTAAACCTATCAAGCCACCATTATTATAAATACTGTTTCCTTGGTAAGCTTGATGAGATCCATTATAAGAAGCATATACACCATATATATTATACCAATTGTGTTTCAACTTTCTTAAATTACTTTCTCCACCAACTAAGCCTCCATATAAAACATTTGAAACCTTTGGACCATTTTTCAATGAAACACTTTCAAATGTAGAAAAAGGTTTAAACCATATTCCTTTTCTTTGTTCAGGCATAAATATAGGAGAATATGTAAATTTACCGTCTAAATCCGCATATTTATTCTGAAACGGCATACTTTTACTAACATTATTAGGAGATACCATTAACATATCTAAATTGGAAAATACATTTTTATAAGTTTCTAGTTGAGCAAAATAACCTCCCAATTGAGCAGATACTTCTGATGCAAAAATTGAAGAATTAAAATTTTGTCTGATAAAATTAAAATCCCCACTAGCAGAATCATAACTCGTTTTATAGTTATATATAGGAGTTGCTAAAATTTCCGGAGTATATTTTACATCAGCTTTTAAAACAGAATTAGCAAATGGCAAAACTATATCTTTTTGCTCAGGAGTACCCTCTAGTCTAAGATCTTTTACATATATCACACCTGAGCCATTTAAACTGCTTGCACTTATAGTATCCATTTTTTTAGTTGATAAATTTGCATCAACAAAAAAATTAGTTTGACCATTTACGGTTAAATTTCCAAAATTAATATTGTCAATTGTTCCATTTTGCATATTAAAAGTAGTATTTGAACCTAATACGGTATCAGATGCTCTAAAATAACTACTATTAGACATCAAGTTTAATGTACCTTGCGAAAAATTAAATACTCCGCTGTAATTTTCATTATTTCCACCCAAATTTAAATACCCCGTTCCAGCTTTATTTATAACACCATTACCGGAAATACCGCTAAATATATAATTTGCGCCATTCCCAACAAATTCAATTTCCCCATTTGCATTGTATATATCATTTGAATTGTTATTAGCGTAGTTATTTTTAAATACAGTATTGTCAACAATCAATTTTCCTAGATTATAAATTGCACCACCTTCCGAAACTGAAGATGATTTACTAGTATTATTTTCGATATTAGAATTACTTAAATTTACAACACCATTTGTATTATTATATATAGCTCCACCTTCTGCTACAGTATCTGCAACCACACTATTATTGTTGATATTTGAATTTTCAATAACTAAACTGGAAGCATTATAAATTGCCCCACCTTTAACAGGAGTATTTGCCTCACCTTGAGTCGTATTATTTGAAATATCTGAATTATTTATAACAGAATTTCCTAAATTATAAATTGCACCACCTGCAACATCAGAATTTTCACCAGCTTTTGCTAAATTTTGAGAAACCACTGAATTATTAATCTCTAGATTATTATTGCTATATATAGCTCCACCTAAAACAGTTGCTCTATTTTGTACTATAGCTTTGTTTGTTGAAAGATTAGAATTATTAATGACAGTATTTCCGGTATTATATATAGCTCCACCAATCACAATTGCATCATCAGAAGCTTCACCTTGATTATTCGATATATTTGAATCCAATACTGTTAAATCTTTAGAATTATTTATCGCACCACCAGAAACTACGGAATAAGAAGATCCAACAGATTTATTACTATCTATTGTAGAATTATTTACACTGACATCTCCTTCATTATATATAGCACCACCAGAAACATATGCTCCTTGATAGCCTTGTGAATAATTGTCATTTAACTGACTATTTTTTACATATAAATTTCCATTATTATAAATTGCACCACCATAAGAAAAAACAGATCCTGTTGCATTGTTATTATTTAATATACTGTTATTTATAGTCATAACAACAGGCTGACCTTGCAAATACCCATTTGCTATTGCCCCACCATAAGAAGAAGCTCCGTATGAATAATTATTGAAAAATTTTGTATCACTTATACTAATTTGACCACCATTCAGATTATATAAAGCACCTCCTACAGCAAAATTAACACCATTTGAATCTGCAAAATTCTGATTAAAAATAGAATTATTTACTTCCAAATTTCCGCCAGAATTATATATTGCACCAGCAAAATTTGATCTATTATACTCTTGTCCCTTACAATTTGCAATTTCTATTTGATTAAACAAACTATCTTTATTCAAAACAAAACCACCCAAAGTTTTTCCGCCGTCAATCGAATGATTTTGACCCTGAAAAGTTATATCTAACCCATAAAAATGATAACCAATAGTTGAATCCGATACTAAATCATCTAAAATTTCAATTGTATCACCACTATTGGGGTGAGAATTTATTAATTCTTCAAATGTGCGAACTTGAATTTCATTGGCTATAGAAGTCAAATTTACACATAAAAGAAAAGCTCCAAGTAAGATTATTTTATAATTTCGCATATAATTTATATTATTTATTCACTATAATCTTACTATTAGTCACCAAGTCCTTTGTATATTGCACAATAGAACTAAGCCTGATTTATCTTATATTTTTAAAACGACTCTTTTATTTCTTCCCAAAAGCGTTCTCTTACATATTTTTCTTTAAAGAAATCTATATATTTATTTATCTGACCTTTTATCCAACCATCTTTTTCCTTAGTATTCTCATACATTAACTTAGTTGGAGATTTTTTACTTTCTTCAATATCAAATCCATTTGGAGCCAATGCACTAAATAACTCCTGCGGACACTCATTAGGATACATTTTTGCAAATTCTCGTCCTAACCAATTTGCATATAAATCTTCTGTATAATCAGCTTCCGGTCTTTTAGAATTTTCTCTTTTATCTTTATCTTGACCTGCGCAAACTTGTTTTACTGTTTTTTCAGCACCAGCCATCATTGCCTCATAATTTCCAACTGCATGGAAAAACTTATCGGAACCTTTATATCCGATTACATCCAGTTTCAACCAATTAGTAAATAAAGCACAACGTGCCATATAATTATTTATAAAAGAATCTTCGTTATCTTTATATTGCTTATGAGATACAATCTTAGGAGTTTCTTCCCCGGTTAGAACTGTTTTTAAAGATACGCCTTGTTTAAAAGGTGATTTAATACCATTTTTCTCACAAAGTTCCATAAACTTCTTTAATTCATTTTCGGTTAATACACCTTTATAATTATCTTCATCACATATCTGAGCTAATTTTTGAGCTTCGGCACTAAGTGTTTTTATATGTAACTGCATTAATAAAGGATTTTCTTTGTGATCCTTATTCCAAATATCTATAAATTTTTTATATTCTGCCTTATCAAGATTTCCATTATGATCTGCATCAAAAGGTTTTGCAACCGGCAAAGCCTTTTGAGATAATCGTACCAAATCTATATTTACAAATTCATTGCCCATAATTATTCTAATAAATATCCCCTTATATATATAAAGTAAATTTATATATATAAATTGCTTCTAATATAGTAATAATTTTTCAAAACCCCAAGTTGTCCGATGAAAATTCTATTCTTTCAAGAATAAATTATATTGTAAACAACAAAAGGAGGTTCTAAATGTTTTATAATGTTCTAAAAGCAAAAGATATAGTCAATCTTGATAATGAAAAATTTCAAAAAGAAACACTAATGGAAAATAATAATTCAAGCTTAAGTGTTATCGCGTTAAAAAAAGAAGAAATAATTGATACGCATACATCTTTAGAAGATGCTGCCGTTTATGTTTTAGATGGAGAAATTGAACTACATTTTGATGCAGAAAAATTTACACTTGATAAAGGTGAAATTCTTTTGTTTAAAAAGGATATTCAACATAAAGTATTTGCAAAAAAAGATAGTAAATTCTTACTTATAAAAATATAACAAAAGGGCTCTTACTAAAATAGTAAGAGCCCTTTTTATAATTCTACATTATTTTAATTTGCTTGTAACAATTCAAATGCTGCATCCCAACCGCTTAATCCGCCTCTTGTTTTAAATTTTGTTAATTGAGAAGTACTATTTTTCTTAGCTTTTTCTTGTTCTTTTTCATATTTAGAAAGTTGTTTTTTATCAGCATTACGTTTTTCAACTATTGGAGTTGCATAAGATACAAAATTTCTATATTCGTTACAACCATATCCTGCCTTAATTTTTTCAGGATAAGCAAAACTTACATAATTATAAACACTCATAGCTCTATCAGCATTTGCAGGTTTTCCTTGTAGGGTTTCCCAATATGTACCTGTTTGTTTTGTTAATACAACAATAATAGCAAGCGGATTATAACCGGCACTTACCATTAAATTTGTTGCAATAATATCAGCTTCTTTTTCTTCCTTTGTATATTTATAATTTGAAACTAATGTAGAAGCTGCACTATCTTCACTTGCTGTAGTAGAACCGGTAAATAAAGCTACAACTTTGCCTTTTGAAGCATGTCCACTTATTATATGTCCTAATTCATTTGCAACAACAGCTGCAACTTCGTTATCATTTCCGGCATATGATAATTCTGAACTTGAAACATTTACTACTTTGTCTTTTGCATAATTAGAATTATCTACCGCACCTGAAACCACCATAAATTTTACATTTGTAGATGGAATTCCACTTTTATTTAATAAATTTACTCCAACTGTAGATACTCTACTTGCAGCATTATATGTTGCTGCTTGAGTCGGTACAACTATTGCAAATGCAATAAAAAGAGACATTAAAACCTTTTTCATACTATCACTCCTTCTATATGTTACCAATTATATAATATTACAAAATAGAAATTTAGGAAATATTTATGCTAGTATTAACTTATGCAAACAGAAATACTTATTTCAAAAGCTACAAAAAATAATTGGTCTAGGCTTAATTTTAGTGAACAAGATATTCAATCTAAATTAACAAAAAGAGCAAATAAAAGATACTCTAAAAAGAATATAATTCCTCTTGAATATTTTTCAAATCCTAAAAATATTACTATCTTACAAGAGATTTTAAACATTAACAAAAACAGCATACAAACCTGTATTTATACCCTTACAATAAATATTCTCTTGAAAAACAACCTTATTAATAAACGTTCCGAAGAATATATCTCTGAAAATGAATTTATAAACGAGATTTTAGAACCTTATAAAACCCTAACTCCAGATGAGAAACTTTTAAAAATAGAAATTCCAACAGACGAAAAAGATTTTCTTGGAATAGTTTATCAATCACTACTTAAAGAAGGTTCAAAAAATAAACAAGGTTCATACTATACCCCACAAAAAATTATAAATAAAATAACATCAGATTTCACACCAAATACAAAGTATTTAGATCCCTGCTGTGGAACAGGAAGTTTTTTATTAGCAGCCGCAGATATAATTAATAATCCTGAAAATTTATACGGATATGATACAGATGAAATCGCATGTTTTATTGCAAAGATAAATTTAATAATAAAATTTAAAAACATTAAATTCCGACCTAAAATATTCAACACTGACTTTTTAAAAGATAAAACCAATAAAGATTTTGACATAATAGCAACAAACCCACCTTGGGGAGCCTGCACAAAAGAAGAATACAAAACGCTATATCCAACAATAAAATCAACAGAATCTTATTCTTATTTTATTGTTAATTGCGCAAATAAATTAACACCTAACGGAAAAATGTATTTTGTACTCCCTGAATCCATACTAAATGTCAAAACTCATCAAGATATTAGAACATTTATACTTGACAATTTTCATATAGAAAAAATAGAACAAGAAGGAAAAGCTTTTTCTTCAGTTTTAAGTAACGTTATAACCTTAGTATTAGACAAAAATACGAAAAACAAAATTATAAAAATAGTTTATAAAAATGAAACAAACCAAATTTTACAATCTTACTATGAAACTAATACTAACAAAAACTTTTCTCTAATAAATGCTAAAGATACTGAAATTTTAGATAAAATATACAAAACTCCACACAAAACACTAAATAATGATAGTCTCTGGGCTTTAGGCATTGTGACAGGTAATAATGCTAAATTTATCTCAAAAAATCCCAATTCCGGTGAAAAAATATACTCTGGGAAAAACATAGAAAAATATAATATTTCAGACTCAGACCAATACATAAACTATGATAGAAAGAAATTTCAACAAGTTGCCCCAGATGAAATTTATAAAGCTCCAGAAAAATTAGTTTACAAATTTATATCAAAAAAACTAATTTTTGCATACGACAATCAACAAAGATTATTTTTAAATAGCGCCAATATTTTAATCCCAAAACTTGACAATTATTCAATAAAAGAAATATTAGCATTTTTAAACTCAACATTATTTCAATACATCTACTTGAAGAAATTTAATGAACTAAAAATCTTAAAAGGTAACCTTATGGAATTACCATTTCCATACTTAAATGAAAAAACAAAACAACACTTAAAAGAAATACTACAAAACTCATCAAACATTTCAGACATAGACAAGTTAATCTATGAACAATTTAACCTAACAAAAGATGAACAAGATTACATAATAAAAGAAGTCAATTATAAATAATACAAATCAGGAGAGAATTATGAAAGCACTTGTATATAACAAAGATTTACCTAAAAAAATAGAACTTCAACAACGCGAAATACCAAAACTTCAGCACCCGAAAGATGCAATTGTTGAAGTTACTTTATCCTCAATTTGTACAAGTGATTTGCATATAATGAATGGAATGGTTCCTAAAGCTAATAATAACATAATTTTAGGACATGAATTTGTAGGAAAAATCGTTGATATTGGTTCAGATATTAAAAATTTAAAAATTGGTGATCGAGTAAGTGCTAATTGTGAAACATTTTGCGGAAAATGTTATTTTTGCCAAAAAGGATACATTAATAACTGTGAAATTGGAGGCTGGAAATTAGGCTGCCAAATAGATGGCTGTCAAGCCCAATACGTAAGAGTTCCATATGCCAATATGGGATTAACTAAAATTCCGGATAATGTAAGTGATAAAAATGCCTTATTTGTTGGAGATATTTTATCAAGCGGATATTTTGGTGCAGAAATGTGCGAAATAAAAACAGGTGACACAATAGCAATTATAGGCTCTGGACCAGTTGGAATGTGCTCTATGATTTGCGCTAATTTACTTGGAGCTAGCACAATTATTGCAATTGATACAAATGAAAAAAGATTAGAAATTGCAAAACAAAATAACTTGGCAAATTATTATCTGAACCCTAAAAATTGTGATATTGAAAAAGAAATAAAAAACATAACAAACAATAAAGGTGCAGATGGAGTTATAGAAGCTGCAGGATATTCTAATTACAAAAACACTCAAGAAAACCACAATTTCAATCCATCAAAACCATATGATTATAAATCAGATAGCACCCTTGAATTAGCTTGGAAAATTGCAAGACCAAACGCTATAATAGGCGTTGTTGCAATGTACGAAGAAAATCAAATATTACCTCTTCCTCATATGTATGGGAAAAATCTTACATTTAAAACAGGTGGAGTTGATGCAATTCATTGTAAAAAATTACTTCAATACATATCTGAAGGCAAAATCAATACTGACTTTTTAATCACTCAAACCTACAAATTAGATAATATCATCGATGCTTACGACTTATTTAAAACTCAAAAAGATAACTGCTTAAAAATAGCTATAGAAAAATAATCTAAAATAACACAAACCCGGCGGTAACGGGAATTGAACCCGTGTTTGGAGAATGAGAATCTCCCGTCCTAACCACTAGACGATACCGCTATATGCTTATAACTAAATTATAGTTAAAGCATCTTAATTTTGCAATAATTTTATACTATTTTTAGGATATAATAAAAACAATAATAAGAATGAAATAAAAGGTTATACAAATAATGACAAAATATGAAAAACTTACTTTAGAGGAATTAAAACTTCAAATCCAAAATATTTTAAATAAATATACAGACAAAGAAAGTATTTATAAAATATCTGAAATATACGACAGAAATCTATCAACAGAAGCATCAAAAATTTTAGAAAACGAACTGGAAAAATTATTAAAACCATACCAAAAAGGTTCAATAGGACTTGCACAAATTAATCCTATCGCCGGAGATATTGAATATAATTCAAAAAAAGTCGTTAAATATATTCAACATGCACAAAATATAGGACTTGATTTAGTTATATTTCCAGAACTTACACTTATGGGCTATCCAATTGAAGACACAATTGACAGACACCCAATTATAGTGGAAGAAAATGTAAAATGGCTAAAACAAATTGCTAAAATCACAACAAAAACAACAGCCATTGTAGGATTTGTGGAACCTAGAAAATATGATCACCTAACAGGCAAAAAATATTTTAATTCTGTTGCCGTTCTTAAAAATGGAAAAATTGAAGGAATTATCAGAAAATCACTACTTCCAACATACTCTGAATTTAATGATTACAGATATATAGAACCTTCACCTGTAATAGGAAACCAACCAGGTGAAACCCTTGGAGATTTTGACAATGGAAAAATAAAAAAATGTCAAATGACAAATGAAATAAATAATCTTAAATATGGTATTTCTATCTGTGAAGACTGTTGGAATAATAAAGAATTCTTTAATGATACAACACTATATTCAATAGACCCTATAGAAGAATTATCAAAAGAAAACCCTGATGTGTTTATAAATTGCTCAGCTTCACCAACAAGAGCTAAAAAAGAACAATTAAAACATAATATGCTATCATTTATTTCTAAAAAATATTCAACACCTATTGTTTATGTAAACCAAGTAGGAGCAATAGATAATAGTTCTTTTGATGGTTCAAGCAGGGTTTTTGACAAAAACGGAAAGCTTTTAGCAAGAGCCAAATCTTTTAAAGAACAATTTTTAATTGTTAATCCGCATATGGAACTTGGAAAAATATATCCATTAACAAAAGGTTTAGAAAAAACTCTTACCGAAACCAAAGCCTACACTCTTGAATATGAACCGGATCTAGAAAGAACTTATAAAACAATCATTCAAGGAATTAAAGATTATTTTAAGAAAACAGGATTTCAAAGAGCTGTACTTGGCCTATCAGGCGGACTTGATTCAACAATTTGTGCAGTTTTATTAGCTGATGCTTTAGGTCCTGAAAATGTATTTGGTGTTAGTATGCCGTCTAAAATAACAAGTTCTGAAAGTAAAAGTGATGCAAAAGAACTTGCTCAAAATTTAGGGATTAATTTTACCGAAGCGCCAATAAAAGAAATGGTAGAAACAACTAATAACTGTCTTCAATCACTCTTTAAAACCGTTGAAACAAAATGGGACGGCAGATATACTCAATCATTTACCATGGACAATATTCAAGCTCGTTCAAGAGCAATATTTCTATGGGGAATAAGTAATGAATTTGCAAAATGTTTACCTATAGCAACCTCAGATAAATCAGAATTATATATGGGCTATGCCACAATTAATGGTGATATGTCAGGAGGTTTTGCGCCAATTGCAGATGTTCCAAAAACAAAATTATTTGCTCTTGCTCATTGGCTAAATAAAAATCGAGAAGTTAAAAATGCTATTCCAGAAGCAATTATATTGAAAAAACCAGGTGCAGAACTTGCAATAGATCCAAAAACAGGAAAACCTCTGATTGCTGAAGATGCCCTTATGCCATATGAATTTCTTGATGAAATTATATGGAGAATTGAAAATAAAAAAGAACACTATTATGATATGCTTAATTCTAAATTTTTATATGAAGAAAGAAACGAAATTACTAAAGAGCAAAAAATTCAATGGCTGGATAAATTCTACAGAAGAATGTCATCAGCTTTATATAAATGGTCTATTTTACCACCATCAGTTATAGTTGACTCAAGATCAATAAACAAATATGATTACAAACAACCAATCACAAGTTCTAGAATTAACTATAAAGGTCTTGAAGAAAATGATATTCTTGAAAAAATAATGGAATTTAGTAAGTTGTAACAGATTATTAAGCAAAAACACGACACCCAACAGTGCTAAAAGCAATAATATCAACAATTCTTAAAATCGGAATTATTTTTAATGTACTATATTAAATTTATGATATTATAAATTACGAGGGAATTTATATTTAATGCTAAAAACAAACATCTTAAAATTGCTATATAAACGTTCACCGATGGATTTTTATACATTTACAGATGATGGACAAACCATTATAAAATCCACAAACAATACGCCTTTAGGGTATAAATTTAATAAAAAATTTACTCAAGACGAGATTTTTAGCGTTTGGGAAAAAATTAAACTTCATAAAAGAATATCTACCATTATGATATTTTTATTATTTTTGGTACTTATGTACGTGATAATATTCCCAAAATACACTCTTATTGTAAATAACAACTGGTACGTAAATTTAATAATAATTTTAGCAATTTCTATAATTTGTTTTCAAATTGCAATTGCTTTTAATACTATATTTTTTGAAAAAAGTTTAAAAAAGGACTATGGAGAATTTTCAAAATCTAATTTTAAACCATCTGGAGAAATTGATGAAAGTTTTTATAAACTTTTTAAAACCGAATTATCTAAAGCTATTATTATCATCTTAGTTGTAATAACTTGCTTTTGCGCAATTTCACCTTTCAAATTAACCCATAAGCTTATAAAAAATAAAAGATACAAAGAAGCAATAAATATAACAACAATTGGATCAAAAATTTTCCCAATAGCTCAAGAATGGTATTCACTAAGAGGATATGCTCGATTTAAAATCGGAGATTTTAAAGGGGCAATAAATGATTACGACAAAGCATATACTTTAGGAGCTGACGGTTTTAATATTATGAATTTTGATAATAAAATTTATATTAAATACTATATCGGAGAATACGATAGCGCTATTAAAGATTTTGATACTGAAATAAATAAAGCTGACAGTGATTTTGAAAAAGATTCTTTTTTATGGGATAAAGCTCAGTTCTTATATAACATAAAACATTATGAAGAAGCTCTGGCGCTTTATACAGAACTCTTAGTAAAAGCAGAAAACGATCAAATTTTCTTGCTAAAAGACAGATTATATCTTGAAAGAGCTCAAGTTTATCAAAAATTAGGATTGAATGATTTAGCTGAACAAGACTTACTAAATTCAGGAACCTATGAACAAGATAAAAAGCCTCTAAATGAAATTCCAAAACCTGTATTAATTATTGACGAAATAATAAAATAAAATATAAAATAATAAATTTCAAAAATAAAAAACGGAGTCTCCTCCGTTTTTTATTTTTATTATTCTGCTATTTCCTTTAATTTGTTATCATCTAAAGATTCACTTTCAACAGGTACTTCAGACGATTGAGAAGGTTCAAGTGATTCTATTTGATTATTGTTTTCAACATTATCACTTGGTGTTTTAAGTTGCTTATTTTTACCACCTTGCTCAACATTTTGAAGTTGTCTAAGCTGAATTATTTCATCTACAGTCAAATCTTCTTCATTATCTTCAGGTGTTGGTATTGTTTCAACATAATTCTTTGCATTTTCTAGTGCAGATTCTAAAACTAACCATTTAAAAGATCTAATCATTTTCAAAGGTTTTCTGGTATCACCACGTAAAACAACTTGGAAATTTGATGCAAGTTCATCTGATTTATTCAATTGAGGTAATGCACTAATATCTAATTCAGAAACCACCTCACAAAATTCATCAAAACCTTTTACAGCAATTACATTCAAACCAGAAGAATTTTCAATGATATTTACCGGATTAATATTTATCAAGAATCCTAATTTATCCGCAAAATCAGAGGCAATTTTACCACGTAAATTCAAATTTCCACTATAGTCAAGTAAATCTAGTTTTCCTAGAATATACATTGACATAATATTTCCCTGAGTTTTCATAGGAGAGATATATGCAATGCCATTTTTCAATATTAAATGTCCATATAATGAATTGAAATACGAAGTATCTGTTGAGGCTATGTTAGAAATTACAGAGCTAATTGATTTAGAAAAAATTTCATTTTCTCTCAAATTTTCAGCCATCAAAAAGTTTTCAAATTTTCCAAACGGACCCAACTTACCATTTTTAATATTTATATCAACATAACCTTTCAATGAACGAATTCTATCTTCTTTTGACAACCATTTCATAGAAATATCTGCAACAAAATTCATTTTACCTGATAATGTATCTTTTATTGCAAATAAGTCATTTAATAAATTTCCAACTTCGAAGTTTTTACCTGTTAATTTTACATTAATTAAATTTGAAGTTAAATTTACAGAAACATCGCCATTAACATAACCATCTTCCGGATAACACTTCAAATTGTTTAAATATAAAACATTATTAAACACTGAAAATCTGCTTGTTGCATTTTTTACAATAATTTTACCTGATTTAACATATTTAAAATTAATTATTCCTCGTAAAACATCAACCGAAGTTATGTTAGTTTTATTAAATAACTTTCCACTACTAATTTTTGGCAATGAATTTAAATATAACTCATAAGCTTTTTCCAATTTATCATAATCGATATAACGAGAGTAAGCTTTTACTTCTAAGAATTTTAAACTTGATAATTGATCCCAAGTTGTATGCATACTCAAATTAAAATCTGAACCATTCACTAAAAGATCACTAACATTAATTCTTATATCTTTATTATTCAAATTAACTATTATATATCTGATATTTGTAAGCAATTCTGGGATTGATAATCTTTTCAAATTAAAACTGCCACTAATTTTTGGATTTGAAAGTTTTCCAAAAATATACAAATCTCCACCCATAATAAATTTTGATTTCTTATATAAACAAATAGAACCATTCAAATCCTTAGGTATTGTCACTTTAATAATGTTTATAAAAGGAGAAGTACTTAAATTTGAAAACATTGCTCTTATACCAATAATTTGCCTTGCATTAAGGAAATTTCTGCGCAAATTATTACTAAACTTAGAATTAGGTTTTCTCAAATATAATCCTGATTTATAAACTTTAATCACATCATCATTTTTTTCAGCCAACAATTGGAATAAAACTTGCCTATTAGCCAATTCATCAAATTTAACAGGAGTAATATATGAGTTGATATCAGACTGCATTTGAACTAATAATTTTGATAATTTGCCATTTGACGCAAATTTTGCTTTTACAGGTATATTACCTTTTGCCTCAAGATATTTGGCAAACTGTACACCACTGAAATTTTTAATATCATTTGCAGATAAATAACCATCTAAACTAAAGTTAGCCCTCAAATCTGATAAATAATCATTTATCTCACCTTTCAAAATCATATTTGAATGATTGTTAAACTTCAAAACAGAATCTTTAAATAAAACTCTTTGATCTACAACATCGGCTACAAGTAATTTATTATAAAATACAGAATTTGAAGTTGGGATTTCAAGTTTAAACCCTTCATTTTTAAACTTACCGCTAATTTCTCCTGCATAATTTACAATACCAAAGTGCATTAAATTATTGCTCAATACAAAATTACCCTTTTTATCAGTCAACCTGAATTTCTCAATATCAGATTCAAATAAAGCGGCAATATCCTTTATTTCACCAACAATTTTTGCATTCAATGTTAAAAAGCCCGAATTTAAAGAATACAAACCTCTAATATTTCTAGGAGCAAAAGCTAAATACAATTCAGGAAGCGGAACTTTGTCTGCCTTAATATTAACATTAGCTATTGAATTTGAATCAATTTTTCCTGAAAGATAAACTGGTCTTTTGTTAATTAGAACATGGCTATCTTCAACTCTAAAAATATTATCATCAAAATTAATATTAACATTTATATCGTTAAACAATAAACCAATATATTTATCGACAATATTACCATTTCTAATAACAAACTTACCATCAGAAATAATATCCGAAAAATTTGTTTTCAAATGGAAATTTGATAACATATACCCACTTGCACTCATCATACCAATATCATTTTTAATATGAACAGTATCAAGATAAGCTTTTGCAATTTTTAAAAGATTTGCAAAATGAACTTGGGAAGATTTTAATGAAAAATCGATATATGGATTTTTTCCATTATTAAATAAACCATCAAATTTTATATATTCCTTGTCTGTAACAAATAAACTTGTATCAAATTTGTATAAATATCCATTTGTTACTAATTTAAAAGATGATACAGGTAAAGGAAGTTCAGATAAAGTTAAAGTTGTATTATCTATATTTAAATATCCTTTTGACCAAATTTTACCATTTTTACTATTTTTTCTTATTTTTAATTTTGCATCAATATTTGATTTCAAATCATAAGAACGATATGTACTAACAGGATTTACAAAAGGAAGTTCTAATACCGCATCAATATCATCATCAATATATGACATATTTAATTTTGGAATAAATGTATTTATATCCAAATTTGCAGTTATATTTTCTTCATTATCACTTAATAAATTGGCATTTGTTTTTAATGTTAAAAACTTACCATCATAATAGCCAAGCTTTAACTTTTCACCCTTCAAAACTAGCTTATGAGATGCTTTTGTATCATTAATTACTGCATTATAATCGCTAATATTAATATTAGGAACATACACTTTTATTGATGAAAGATCGATAAAAGAAATTTTAGCTTCCTGTTCAAAATATCTAGGAGGTTTCAACCTGCGTTCTGCACGTTTTTTATTAATCAAATCTTCAAAAACTTTAGCAACTTTATACTTTTCGCCATTTACGATTTCAATATTTAATTTTGGAGATTCAACATTTGCTTGAGTCACTCTTAAAGTTAACCATAACAAACTCGGCAGAAATACTTTACCCTTAAATGAATCTGCACTAAATAATACAGAACCGTCCGGTAATTTTAGACTAATATTTTTAGTTTTTACTCCAGCTTCCAATAAAGGACTGGTTACAACATCTACATTATCAAAATCAAGTAATAAGTTTGTATTACTTTTAACATACTTTTGAATTTCAGGTTTATAAATGTTTAAATCTATCTTTTTAGGAACCACAAATAAAAAAGTTAGATATAAACAAACTAACAATGATACAAATATATAACCTACAACCTTTAAAAAAAGCTTCATAATACTCTCCTATCGTATCGTTATATCGAGTATATGATAAACATGAATTAAAATATAGAAAAATACAATAGTAGAATTTACAATAAGACATACTTAATGAAGCATATAACTATACTCTTGAAATAAAACATCTAAAGCTTTAGTTTCACTTGCAGAAATTCTTTTAAAAGTAAACATTATATCTCTTGAAGGATCAACTATACAAAAGCCAACACAATGCTCAGCTAAACCTTTCAAGCCTTGATTATCATACTTAATAGGATATTTGATATTTTCAGTATTATTAATTGAAATCAAATTGAAATCAGATTTATATTTAGCCTGCAAATCTTTAATTTTATTATAAAAACGGGAATAATTGTTAGGATCGGATTTTAAATAATTACTTGGTGATAATAGGATAATTGAATATTTGGGTTTTGACTTATAAACAGACTCAAAATCTTTATTATAAACAAGAAGATCCTTTACATAGTTAGGAATTCTATATAATGAATACCTGATACTTTCGTCTAAAAGATATTTTGATAATACAGGAGGAATATTATCAGAAGTTACAGTTTTATAATATTCAAAAGGTTGACCACTCCTAGTCTTTTGAAACATAGGCAAATCTTGCATTGCTATTCCAAAAAAGATTAATAAAATGACAAAAATAACCAAATTTTTCATACTGTACCTGTAAATACCTAATAATACAATTATACAATAAAATTAATAAAATAAAAAGAGCCTTATTCAGACTCTTTTTATGGAGCGGGAGACGAGGCTCGAACTCGCGACATCCTCCTTGGCAAGGAGGCATTCTACCACTGAATTACCCCCGCATATTTGGGTTACTCCTTTATTCTACATGCTAAATTTTATTTTTCAAGCACTTTGTTTATAAAAAAGTTGTAAATTTTTTGTAATATTTAATTTCTATTATCAAAAAATAATATGTTCTAACTTTATAGATACAACAATACCCCAAAAAGAAAGGATTTTTCAAATGTCTATTATTTCAAAACTTACATCTAGAGCTAGTGATGTATTACCTAAAACCTCATTACAAAGCCCATTACCAAACCGAATAATTGGGAAAGGTGGTTTCATGCAAATGGGAGCAACTTTCCATGAACCTCGTACTAACTCTGCTCAAGAAATTTTTGATTCCATCACATTATTAGCTAAAAATGAACAAACAAAAAGTAAAAATATAACATCAGAATTAATTGAATTTGCCAAGGAAAATTTGGGTATAGATTTAGAAAAAGAAGCAAAAAACAGTACCATTTTTGATACAGTAATGCGTATATTCCAATCTTATGCCCAAAAATTCAAAAATTTAGGAAGAAGATTTACACCAGAAGAACAGAAAATGGCTAACACTCTCAATTTCTTTAAAAATCTTGGAGTAGAAGCAAAAGTTGCAGAATTAAAAGCCAATGAAATTCAAGAATTTCTAGCTAATGCAAAAAATATGCCTCAAAGACATTTAAGCCTAGCCCAAGATGTTATCGATTTATCAAATACACACGCTTTTATAGATAATAATATTTTCCCAAGTGTAAATTTCAACACTATAGGAGCTATAGATAAAAACAATAAACAAACAACTTTAATGGGTTATATACTAAATTTATTACCAAAAATAAGTAACGAAAACCCAAAAGCATTAGATTTAGCAGAAGCAGTTGTTACTCACTCTGATGATGCTAATTCAAAATTTTTCTTAAGCAGATTTTTAGAAAAAGCACCAAATGCCCCTGAACAAGCAAGATTAACTGAAAAATTAATTCCAACATTTGCAAAAGATATTTTAAAGGGCATGCCATCTATGGATTTAGGTCCAAATTGCAAAGAAAATGTATTTTTAAACTTAATCTCACATTTATGCTCTAAAGACAGCAAACCTGAGAATTTAAAACTTCTTGATAAATTATTAGAAATGACAGATAAAATTAGCAAAAAAACAAATCCTGCTATCAATATTGATGACATAAGACTTGGCGATACAAGAGTTATAAGAGAAAATATGGAAATTCTGCCACAAATTTTAAAAAATGCTGAAGCTCAAGGTAAAAACATTGATGCATCCGGATTTTTAACTAAAAACGTAAATTTAAAATAATCAAACATATAAATATATAATAGAAGCGGTTTAATTTTAATAAACCGCTTCTTCTTTTAAATCTGTATCCATTGATTTTACTGAGATTTCCAACTTATCACCAAAACTTTTTTTCAACGAATTTACTAAATCATTAGAAGAATTAACCCAAAACATTGATGACGTCAAAATTTTAACATCTCCTGTCAAATCTTTTAATTTAAGCATTACAGGATCTGAACCATTATGTTGACATAACATTTGTTTTAACAAAAAGAATTCTTCATATTTCATATCTTGATTAACTTTTATTGTAAAAATATTAGAATTATCAACTGGTTTTATAGTATCTATCAAAATTATTGCAGGATCTTCATCACTTCTTCTGCTAACTTTACCGGATACTATAATTCTTTGTTCCGGTTGTAAGAAATCATTATACTCTGCTATTTTTGAATTAAAAGCTAACGTATCAATTCTGCCTGTCAAATCTTCAACTGTAACAAATCTAACAAACTTTGTTGGATCATTTTTTGTTGGAATTTGTTTTGTAGCAGTAACAAGCCCACAAATAGTAACAACCTTTTCATTTGGCACATCTGGGATTTGAGAAATTTTATGTGTCATCAAGAAAGGTAATTTATCTCTAATTGTGGATAATGGGTGACTTGTTACGTAAAAACCTAAAAATTCCTTTTCAAATAATTGAATTTGTCTTGCATCATATTCTTCATCTGAACCTGACAAATGGAATTTAGCATCATCAATAGATGCTGTATCCCCTAGCATATCAAACAAACTACCTTGACCGGATTCTTTTTCTTTTGCTTCTTTAGATGCGGTAGCTGTTATATATTCAAGATTTTCCATTAACTGTTTACGACTTTTTTCAATTGTTGAAAAAGCTCCGGCCTTAATTAAACCTTCCAAAGTTCTTTTATTAGTACATTTAGGATCTACTCTTTTTATATAATCATATATTGATTTAAAATCACCGTTGGCTTCACGTTCTTTTATAATATCTTCAATAACACCTTCGCCTACTTGTTTTATTGAAGCTAAACCAAATCTGATATTATCTCCGTCAGGTGTAAATGTTGCTAAAGAGTGATTTATATCAGGAGGTAAAACTTTAATACCTTTTTTCAAAGCTTCTTCAATATATAACTGAGTTTTTTCCTGATCACCTGCAACACTTGATAGCAAAGCTGATAAATATTCAACAGGGAAATGGCATTTTAAATATGCTGTTTGATACGCAACAAACGCATATGCAGCAGAGTGAGATCTGTTAAAACAGTAAGATGCAAAACTTAAAATCTGATTAAATAAAGCCTCAGCAGCTTCAGATGTCATACCATGTTTTGCAGAACGTTCAATAAACTTACCTTTCTGCTTTTCCATTTCATCGACTTTTTTCTTACCCATCATACGGCGAACCATATCGGCTTGACCAAGAGTATAATCTGCCAAGACTTGGAAAACTTGCATAATTTGCTCTTGATAAACAATAGTTCCGTAAGTATCTTTTAATACTGGTTCTAATAACGGATGTGCATAAGAAATTTCTTGACGACCATGTTTTCTTTCAACAAAGTCATCTACCATGCCTGAATCCAAAGGACCCGGTCTAAATAATGCAACCAATGCACCTAAATCTTCAAAAACGTCCGGTTTCAATCTTTTTACAAGATTTTTCATACCCTGAGATTCTAACTGGAATACCCCGTCAGTATCTCCTGCCATTAACATTTCATATGTAGGTCTATCGTCCAAAGGAATATCATTTATTGCTAATTCTATTCCTTGACGACGTTTTATCATGTCAACAGTTTTATAAATTGTCGTCAAGTTTCTTAAGCCTAAAAAGTCCATTTTCAATAGACTTAAAACCTCAGTAACTGCATGAGGCGGATATCCTGTTTGAATAATACCATCTTTTGACGGTTGAACAGGTAATATTTCATCTAATGGTTTTGGCGCAATAATAACACCTGCAGCGTGAGTACCAGTATTATTTTTTAAACCTTCAATACCAATAGCCAAATCGATAAGCTTCTTCATACCAACAGTTTTCCCCTCTGTTGGATCAATCATTATCTGCTCATCTTTATCATACAAAGCTCTTAATTCAGAACCTTCATATTCCATGGCTTTCTTTAAGGTTTTAGCTTTGTCATTGATACTCATTGCAAGCTCAATTGCAGGATCAATTAAACCTGCTAATTTGTTACTTTCAGAAAACGGTATTTTTAAAATTCTTGCAACACCTTTAAATGCAGCTTTTGCAGCATAAGTACCAAATGTAATAATCTGACAAACTTTATCTTCGCCATATTTTTTTGTTACATAATCAATAACTTCACCACGTCGTTCAATACAAAAATCGATATCAATATCGGGCATTGTATAACGTTCTGGATTCAAAAATCTTTCAAACAAAAGTTTATGCTTAATCGGATCCAAATCTGTAATTTCTAAAGCATACGCAACAACTGAACCCGCAGCTGAACCACGACCGGGACCAACAGGGATTCCATGAGTTTTAGAATAATGGATAAAATCCCACGTAATTAAGAAATATGCAGCAAAACCCATTTGCTCAATTACACCAAGTTCATACTGAACACGCTCTTTCAATTCAGGTGAAATTTCGCCGTAACGTTTTTTCAATCCTACATGAACTAAATATTCTAAATATGTTTCAATAGTATATCCAGATGGAACATCATACTGTGGTAGTGGACTTTTGCCTAATTCAAGCATTAAATGGCATTTCTCAGCGATTTCAACAGTATTTTTCATACATCTGTCAAACATATCGCTATCCATCCATTTAAAAGAATCTCTTAATTGAGATGGAGTTTTTACATAAAATTCATTATTTGGAAAATGAAATCTGTTTGGATCATCTTTATCACTATTTGTTTGCATACATAATAATGTATCGTGCATATCTGCATCTTCTAATCTCAAATAGTGAGAGTCATTAGTTATGACCATTTCAATTCCAAGTTCTTGAGCGATTTTAATCAAATCAGGATTTGTACGTTTTTGTTCTTCCAAACCATGATCTTGTAATTCTATATAATAATCATCGCCAAACAAATCTTTATATTTTTTTGCAATAGCTTTTGCGCCATCATAATCGCCTTTTAATAAGCTTTGCAAAACTTCACCACCTAAACAAGCTGAACAACAAATCAACCCTTCATGGTGCTTTTCTAACAATTCCCAATTAATTCTAGGTTTTACATAACGACCTTTACACCAAGCTGTAGAGGTAAGCTTAAGGATATTAGCATAACCAACATTATTTTTTACGAGTAATATTAAGTGATAGCATGGATTGTGAGTTTTGTCATGTTCTTCAATATCACCATCATGAACATAAAATTCACACCCCATAATAGGCTTAACCCCGGAATCTCTTGCAAGTTCATACAATTCCATATCACCGTACATTACACCGTGATCTGTTACCGCAACAGCCGGAAAATTGTTCTCCTTACAAAAATTTATTAATTCCCCTATCCTTATTGCACCGTCTAACAATGAATATTCTGTGTGTAAGTGCAATGGAACATACTTTTGTTCTACATCAGCCATAAAAATATTTTATCATAGTAAAATTTTGAAATCTTATAATATTAAAATTATTTAAAAATTAATACAGAAATAATTGCCGCTAAAATTAGTGGAATGTTATAGTGTAAAAATGTTGGAACACAAGTATCCCAGATGTGATTATGCTGGCCATCGGCATCTAAACCTGCAGTAGGTCCTAAAGTTGTATCAGAAGCAGGTGAACCGGCATCACCTAAAGCTGCAGCTGCAGCTAAAACTATTATCATCGAAGGAATACTAAAACCTAATTTTAAACATATTGGAACATACAAAACTGCCAAAATCGGAATAGTACCAAAAGAAGTTCCAATACCCATTGTTATGAATAATCCGACAAATAACATTAAAATAGTTGCAATTATTTTACTAGACATCATATATGGAGTTATTGCATTAACTAAAGTATCAACACCGCCTGTAGCTTTCATTACACTTGCAAAACCTGCAGCTACAAGCATTACAAAAGCAACATACCCCATTAATCCAACACCTTCATTGATTAGCTTATCCATCTTATCATGATCAATAGCCTTTAAACCAAATATAACAGCTAAACCAACTAATGCACCTAATGGCAATGAATTAGTCCACAACTGAACAACCATTGTTAAAACTGCTGCTAATAATGTTATATAGTGATTTTTATTTAATTTTAAATCATCTTTTTCTTCATAAGTTTTCACTTCTAAATCTTGATAAATTCTAGGCTTGCGGTACGAAATAAATATTGCAACCAAAAAGCCTATAAACATTGCAAAACCTAAAACCCAAGTAGATTTCCAAATATCATTTTTTATTACATCAACCCCATTTTGCATAAGATTTTCAGCAATTAAACCTTGAAAGATTAAACCAAAACCGGCAGGTATCATAATATAAGGCGCCTTTAAACCAAAAGCTAACCCGCAAGCTACAGCTCTTCTATCAATATTTAATTTATTCATAATTACTAATAATGGAGGTACTAAAATAGGAATAAATGCAATATGAACAGGTATTAAATTTTGAGATAATATTGCCATTCCAGTAAGAATAAATATTAATAAATACTTTTTAGATTGAATCGCATTAGCTATTTTCATAGATAATATAGGAGCTAAGCCAGTATGAGTCATTGAAGCAGCAAAAGCACCCAATAAAATATAACTTAATGCTGTTTCTGAATTTCCACCCATTCCATGAATAAAAATATTCATCACTTCAGATAAATTCATATGTCCAACAAGTCCACCAACTACTGCTGAAACAATTAATGCTAATAACACATTTATTCTGCATAAACATAATATGCAAAGTAATATTACTGATATTATTATTGGATTTGTACAAAGTGAAATCATAATTTTACCCAAACTAACAATAACATAAATATAATGTTTATAAAATTCAAACAACTATTTCACTTTAATTTCGTAACAAGGATAAGCTTTTGTACAACCCTCTAAGCGCTGAATT
>CALUYT010000055.1 GCA_944325085.1 Candidatus Gastranaerophilales bacterium
ACAACAAGAACAACAAATGTTGGTGTATTAAAACAATTATAATTAATCGTATTTGGGGCATAATACATAAACAAAAGCCAGAAATAAAATTTCTGGCCTTTACTTTGCTATAAACATTTTGAATTTATTTATATTTGTTTTAATGTTTTTACATTTGTTGTTTTGGTTGTATTTTGAGCTCTTGCACCTAATACCGTGCGTTGATCTTGGCTTAATTGTTTTATTATTTTTCGAGAATTCGTTGTATCTAGTACTTGTGCAGTTTTATTTAATGGATTTGAAACCTTTTGGATTGGGTTACCTTCTTTACCTAACGCCCATCTAAAGCCGCCAGTAATTGCTATACCGTTTCTTCCACCGTTTCTAATCATTGCTTGGACATAGCCGGTGTATTTATCCTTCCAACGTCTTTGAACACCTATTCCATATTGTACATATGGCTTTATACTCATTTCTGGTAATCTTACATCATTTGCCATTACCTTGGTATCATCCAATATGTTCCATACCATTCCGACACTAGCGTATGGCTGCCAGCCATTTTTTAAATTAGCTATGAATCGTATGTTTGGATTTATTTGAATTGCATGTAAAGGATCACTGTTTATCTTTACTCCTGCACTGTTTCTATAGTCAAAGGTATTTATAAAACTATAAGCTAACATCATTGTAGGTTGAATTATATATTTTCCGTTCTTAAACTCTAAATTGTAACCCGTTTTTGATGCAATACCAGCCATCAAGCTTGAGAAGTTCTCATGTCCATACATATTATGGCTTTCTCCAGCTGTTGCGCCTACGCTTGCAGTTAACCCTGTAAAGAAGTTACCTTTATAAAAAGTTTGAGTTGCTCCGATTAGACCGCCATTTTGGTATGTGTTTACACCACTATAGCTTTGGCTACTTCCGTTATAACCCATATAACCTGTAAATACCGTTCCCCAACCATTGCGTAGTTCTTTATATTCACTATCACCACCTATTAAGGTTCCATAATTTATTGTATCTACTTTTGGTCCGTTCTTTAATGGTACATTTTCAAAGCTTGTATATGGCCTTACCCAGATTGCCTTATTCGCATAATCTCCTAAGTTTGTGGTATAGTTTGGAGTTTCATTTATTGCATATTGATTTGAATGACTTATTGCGAATCGTTCACTTGAAGGCAATGGCATATAGCTATCTGAATGTGAAAATGCATAATTAAATGCCGCATTCTGTGCTGCATAGGTTCCTACCTGTGAAGCTACAGATGAAGCTAATACACTTGGGTTAAATGCATCGCTTGGATTACCTGTATTTTCTGTTCCGCCACCTGGAGTAAAGACTTTATCACCCTTGGTAAATAAGAAATAACCTGCATCCTCTCTATTATCATACATTACATTGTATTTATAGATTGGGGTGTCCGCTGTTGTTTGATTAGCTGTTGGGGTTTCATTTACTCCGTTTATTACGTTATCTTTTAAACCTACTTGGGCAAAATATATTTCTGTTACATCTTGACCTTCCGGAGCATCACTTAGCATATTCATTCCTAATACATGTAAGTTACCTTGATGTGTGCCATAATTATTTGCACTAAATCTATCCATTTCGCCTTTGGCTAAATCTACATCTGCTAACATATTTGTATCACCAGTTAATGTAAATGTATTAAATGAATATGTATGGGCTTGATTATTTATTGTATTTAATGTAGTATTGCCTACCGTTACATCTGCTTTTCTTATGTCATTCAACATATAAAACATTGTATTTTACTATCACCTTGAATATCAACTTTGTATGCAGATGTTATTGTCCCGTCTGTTTCTTTTACGGTACCATCTATATTATCTGACATATAGATTGATCCGCCGTTTGTCATTTTAAAATTCAAGGTACCTTCTGGGTTATCTAAATATATTGCGTTATCGTCTTTTATTCCATTTGATTCTGTATAGTTTCCTCTAAATATCGATTGAAATCCGTCTTTTGCTACTATTGTTATATCCTTAGTTGTATATATTGCTCCACCTTTAGCTTCACCTGTTTCTGATTTTACGTAGTTATTTATGAAGCGACCTTGGATTTCGCCTATTGTACCCTCATTATAAATTGCTCCGCCATAGGCATTATTAGAAGATGATGAAGCATAATTACCAATAAAATCGCCAGTGATATTATTGATTGTATCTGTATTATAAATCGCGCCGCCATTGGAAGTAGAATCTGAACTTTTTGCATAATTACCAATAAAATCGCCCGTGATATTATTGATTGTATCGTAATTATAAATCGCGCCGCCATAGGCAGTAAAAGATGCTGAAGCATAATTACCAATAAAATCGCCAGTGATAGCTGTAATTGTACCATTATTATAAATCGCTCCGCCATTGACACTATAACCAGAAGCATAATTACCAATAAAATTACCTGTGATATTACCAATTTGCGAACTACTACCATTATAAATCGCTCCGCCATTGGAAGAAGAATCTGAACTTTTTGCATAATTACCAATAAAATCACCTGTGATATTACCAATTTGCGACGTACTGTAATTATAAATCGCTCCGCCATTGGAAGGATAATCTGAACTTTTTGCATAATTACCAATAAAATCGCCCGTGATATCTTTGATTTTTGCATTTGTATCATAATTGTAAATCGCGCCGCCAGAGGCATTATGCACTGCTGAAGCATAATTACCAATAAAATTGCCAGTGATACCTGTAATTGTACCAGTATTATAAATCGCGCCGCCATAGACACTATAACCAGAAGCATAATTACCAATAAAATTGCCCGTGATATCGCTTATTGTGTTAGCATTATAAATCGCGCCGCCATGGGCTTCAGGATAACCATAACGTCCTGTTTTATTTACTGTTACTGAGTTATTTACAAAGTCTGCCGTTATATTTTCTATTGTGCCAGCGTTATATATCGCTCCACCTTGTACCTCAAAATAATTTGTACTTGAGGCCCTGGATGTTTTATTAAAATTTATTACTGTTGAATTATTTTTAAATATAGCATTTTCTATTGAGATTGTATTTCCACTAGTATTTTGCAATGCACTATGGATTTCTTGTTTTGGGTTTGAATAATCTCCACCTTCTGTTACAGTTCCTGTATAATTTGTGTCTTTATATTCTGTATCATAAATTTTATCTGACAAATCATTATATTTTGCTGTGATTTCTACGTCTTTTACCGGTTCTGTATCTAGAGTAAAGGTTTGTGATGCACTGCCTTCGCCATAAGTTGTTTGTTTTAAATCTAACTTATAATATATAGGAGTCATTGTTTGAGTTTCTGTATTATATACATATTTAGTTATTACATTTGCAATTGTCGGCTTTTCGCCACCTTCTTGTAATTTTGTTAATGTATATGCACTTCCGCTACTTGGATACTGTTGCACAGGATCTGTGTTTGGAATATCTTGTCCTGCTAATTTATCCAATGTTCCTTTTGCTGTATCTTCTGAAGCATACACTCCAGTCATGCTTAACGTCAAAATCGATGCTAATATTAAACTCTTTGCGGCTATACTTCCAGCTGCTTTTCTCATCTTCATCATCCTCTTATATTTTTAGCTATTCTTTATATATATTATAACATATGATATTTTTTATTTTAATTCTCTTATTCTTATTTGACCATTTTCGTCTTTTGTAAATTCCATATTGTTATTTGCTGGTCTTGTGCTTTGAATATTAATTTTTGGTTTTAAAGCTTCAGGAACTTCTGTAGTTTTTCCTTCTTGATAGTCAAGAATAGCATCTTTTTGTTTTCGCTTTTCTTTATAAGTTTCTGGACTGTTTATAAAATCCAAAGAGTCTTCTTTTTCAAATTTTTGTTGCATTAATGGTTGAAAATTTCTGTTTCCTGCGTTTGGAACATCAAGGTATCCTGATGGATATGCGTTTGCTATAGGTAAGTTAATTAAACTTATCAATAGTGTTAATATCCCAAATAATAAAATCTTTTTCATATATAACTCCTTATTTTTTTCTTATTCTACAGTATTTGTTTTTTTATATCAATACTTTTGGCTAATATTTTAGATAAATGATTGATATTTCAGTCAATGAAAATCGTTAGGGGTAATTTTATTATATTTATGTAAATCCTCAACTCTTCTGATTGCTCAGCTTGCCTTCCTTTGTTTAAAGGGGGGCTTTTCTTTATTTACTTTCTCTTAACATTATGCCATATTTTTTTTATTATTGTATAATCTCATTATATTATTTTACATATTGAGAGGTTGAATATGAGAGAACTAGTTGTTGAAAATCAAGAAATTTTAATGATTCCACAAAATTTTAAATTCGCAAATAGAGGAAAAGTTACCGCAGTTAGAGCCGGTGATTTTACATTGGAACTTGATTATGAGCCGGATGGTATTTTAGAAAACACTTATTGCGAATTTTATACTCAAACTTCTCATGGAAAATTGTATTTCGATTCTTATGCAAAGGAAATTAATGGAAAAACTTTGATTATTGCAAGTCCTGCAAAACATAAGTTTTTACAAAGACGTCAATATACTCGTATTAAATATATGAATGATTTAGAGTTATTTAATGACGGTAATAAATTTAATATTTCGACATTAGATATATCAGCTGGTGGTATGAAGTTAAAAACTTCTGAAAACTTAAATATAGAAAAAGCTTATGATATAGCATTACCATTGAGTGATAATACTATTGTAAATTGTAAATTCGAACCAATAAGAATAGAAAAACGTTCAGAAGGTGGTTATACTGTTTCTGGACAATTTGTTTATAATTCAAATCAGGACAAAATGATAGTTACACAATATTGTGCTAAACGTAGCGTTGAAATTAAGAATAAATAGGTAGATAATGAGCTTAGTTAAATTATTGTATGAGAAACCTGAGAAGGTACTGTTTACTACCCCTTCGCATGGACAAAAGTTGTCTATATATGAACCTTTAAAAGAAATGTGTAAAATTGACTATTCAGAAACTGAATGTCAAGATCCTCAAGAAGCTTTGAAAATGGCTCAGTTAAGAGCTAGAGCTATTTATCATACATATTCAACTACATTTTTAACAAATGGTTCAACAAGTGGTATTATTGCTGCTGTATTATCTTGTACACAAGTCGGGGATAAGGTTTTAATAGCTTCAAATTCCCATCCTTGTCATTTTAATGCTGTTAGATTGGCCGGAGCAAGAGCTTTAACTTATGATCTTGAGATAAATCCGGATTGGGGTGTTCCATTAGAAACTAAGCCGGAAGTTATTGATTATTATTTAAGCCGATATAATATAAGAACAGTTATTATTACTTCACCGTCATATGAAGGTATAATATCTGATATTGAAGAAATTAAGGCTATATGTGAGAAACATAGTGCATTTTTAATTGTAGATGAAGCTCATGGAGCATTGTATCCTTTTTCTGATAATTTACCGTTGTCAGCTGTTAATATTGCAGATTTCACTGTACAGTCTTTGCATAAAACTGCAGGTGGGCTAAATCCAACTGCATTATTGCATTGTAATTGTGAAATTGATGTAACTCCAGCTTTAAATATGTTTATGACAACTTCACCATCTTATCCATTATTGGCTTCAATTGAGGCTAATATAAATTATTTGGATTCCAGAGAAGGTAGAAAAGAAATTGATCATTTGATTACTCGTCTTGATAAGATTAGAGAAAAATGTAGAGGTTGCGAATTTTTTGGTGATGACCCTACAAAAGTTTTAATTCGTGTACCTGGAATATCAGGATATGAATTGTCAGAAATGTTATATGAAGATTTTGGTATTGAAGATGAGCGTACAAATGAAAAATCTACAATGTTGTTGTGTGGGTTAGGTACGGATAATAAAAAATTAGATAAATTACAGCATGTTTTATCAAAATTATAGATAATTTGATAATATATTTCTTACGTAATTTTGTGTTTCTTTATATGGAGGAACTCCATCATATTTATCTACAGCTCCAGGGCCAGCATTGTATGCTGCTAGTGCTAATATTATGTTGCCATTGTATTTGTTTAACATTGATTTCAAGTAGCGTACTCCGCCATCAACATTTTGAGTTGGGTTGTATGGTTCATTTACGCCAAGTGCTTTTGCTGTTTCAGGCATTAATTGCATTAATCCCATAGCACCTGTTCTTGATGTGGCATTAGGATTAAATCCAGACTCTTGTTTTATAACAGCTTGTACAAGTTTTTCGTCAATGCCATGGCGTTGTGCTATTTTATTAATCATTCCCAATAGTTGTGTTTTGGATGCATTGGGTTGTGGATTATATACTCTTGTTGCGTCATTAACTTCTTCAATAGCTCTTCTTAATGTAGCATTTTGAATGTTACTTGTATCAATATCGTCATCGTATATATTCCCACTAACATTTAAAGATTTTGGATTTAGTAGTAATGAGCCAAAGTTTGTTTGGGTTGTGCTTGCTAAAACTTTTTCAAAGGATTGCACGTTGTTTGCACTAGGTGGGTATATTGCATCAAGTGATTTTTGAAGGTTTTGTTGATTTGAAACCTGCTTGTTTGCATTATTAACATAGTTATTTAATTGTGCAGCTCTTTGCATTGCAGCACTCTTTCCACCTGAATTCAGTAAGCTTTGAATCATTTCAGAGAACATAATACTATATACTACCTCCCATATACATTATTATTCTAATCAACTTTAGAAAATAATGTATCCTCCATATGGTTTAAGGATTTAGTAAAAAAAGTCAATTGTGGTCGATTTTTATTTTATATACATGCAATCGCCATAACTAAAAAATCTATAATTATTTTTTATGGCTTCTTGGTAAGCTTTAAATATAAAATCTTTTCCTGCTAATGCGCTAACTAACATTAATAAAGTTGATTTTGGTAAGTGAAAGTTAGTTATCAAATTATCTATAACTTTGAATTCGTATGGAGGATAAATAAATAATTCAGAATGGTCATGGCAAGCTTTAATACAGCCATATTTTTGGTATGCGGTTTCAAGGGTTCTAACAGTTGTAGTTCCTACTGCAATTAATTTTTTACCTTGGGCTTTTGCGTTATTTATTTTGTCTGCAGCTTCTTTTGTTATTTCAAAAGTTTCGGAGTGCATTTTGTGATCTAAAATATTTTCACATTTTACAGGGCGGAATGTTCCAAGTCCAACATTTAACGTTACATATACTATTTCTACGCCTTTTTCTTTTAATCTATCAAGAATTTCTTTGGTAAAATGTAATCCTGCAGTTGGTGCAGCAACAGAACCCTCGTCTTTTGCATAAACAGTTTGATATCTTTCCATATCAAATTGTTTAAGTTCTTCTGTTTGCATTTTTCTTTCTATGTATGGAGGCAATGGAATATTTCCAACTTTATGTAGTATCTCAAGCAAATCTCCATTATATATAAGTTCAACAAGCCATTCTCCGGCATCTTCTAATCTTTGTATTGCTTTAACAGATAATTCTTCACTTATTGTTATGATAGTATCTGGTTTTATTCTTTTTGAAGGTTTTATTAGAACTTTCCATAAACATTTATCAGAAGAATTTTCTGCTTTTTCCAATAAAAAGACTTCTATATTTGCTCCTGTATCTTTTTTACCATAGAGTCTGGCAGGAAGTACTTTTGTATTATTTAAAACTAAAATGCTATTTTCATCAATATAATCTGCAATATCATAGAAATGTTTATGTTCGATTGTTTGCTTATTCCTATCAAGTACAAGCATTTTAGAGTTATCTCTTTTGTCTGAAGGCATTTGTGCAATAAGTTCTTCTGGTAAAATATAGTCAAATTCTGAAATGTTCATTTTTAATCCTTTTGTTAATAAAACAACTCCAATAAGTTTTATTGGAGCTGTTTTGTTATTTGTTTCTTAATTATTTTTCTTTAACTTTTTTAGCATTTTTTAATTCGTTATCATCAACAGCTTCTTTTTTCTTAGCTTCTTCATCGTCTATTTGTTTGTTGATAACAATAGTTTGAATAATTTGAATTATATTACTTGTAATTAAATAAAGCAGAACACCAGCTGGAATAGGAATTACAACAAAAGTTGCAATAATCATAAGAGGCATAAATGTTCCCATAGATTTTTGTAAAGCTTGCTGAGTTGGGTCAGATGTGTCTGTTTTGTTCATTGCCATCATTATTTTTTGAGAAATAACCATTGTGATAGCAAATAATACAATTAATAATATAACATCCCAATGAAGAGTTTTATTAACCGGTACTGTAGGGATTGTAGCTCTTAAAATACCGTCATCAAGATTTTGGTCTCTTACAAATGTAATTGTTTCGCTTTCTCTAATATTGCTGTTTGTAATTGTTAAATCAGCTTTTTCAATTTTATTAAGTTGACTGTATTTTAATTTGTTGAAACTATTTAGGCTAACTTCTAAAGTAACATCTTCTCCAGGTACTAATTCTCCTTGGATTTCGATTGCTTGAGTCGGGTCATTAACTTTTACATTTTTAAGAGTTTCTCCAGGTAAATAAACAGTTGCGGTGTTACCTAAAATAAATTTATCACCTTTTGCAGCACCAAGTTTACCATCTTGAGAAATTCCTGCAGTCGCTCTCATTGTAGTAGCTAAACTTTTTATAAATAAGAAATGTTGATCGCCTGCAACTTGTATAAATTGTGGACTTATCAATGCAGAATATAACAAAATAAATATCGGCATTTGAATTAAAAGAGGCAAACATCCACCCATAGGGTTAAATTTATGTTCTTTATAGAACTCCATCATTTTCTGTTGCATCATTTGCGGATTGCTTTGATATCTATCTTGTATAGCTTTCATTTTAGGTTGCAATGCTTGCATCATTTTCATAGAGCGTTGCTGTTGCACATTCAAATGCCACATAGCAGCTCTTACAATGATTGTCAAAAGTATAATTGCTAAACCATAGCTACCAACAAATTTAGCTAGTAAACTTAAAAACTTTATAGTTAACGTAATGAAATCCACTGTCCCTAATCCTCATCTTATAGTGTAAAATCTCTCTCTGTAGAATATAATATAAACAATACTTTAAGTCAAACCATTAGACTTATTTATTATCTAAAATCTAAAATAAATAAATGGATTATATGTACTAGCTGCAATAGTTGCACTAGATAATATGAATAATATAATTAACCAAATATTTATAGCAATTTTAGCAAATTTATTTTTCACATCTAGTATTTTTGCAAATACAGGAATAGAACATAATATTGCAAAGAAAAATATTATAACTTCAAAAGTATCTATATAATAACTTAAACCATAAACAATATCGTGTATTTTTACAAGGCCAAACATATTTTTTATATACGTCCAAGCATAATTCATATTGTCAGATCTGAACATAACCCAGCCAATTACAAATGCTAATATACAATATATGTGTTGTAAACAGTGTACCCATTTTTGAGTATATTTCTTTTCAAATTCCTTAATATTAATTATTTTTTCTAAAATGATAAAAAATCCGTGCCACATACCCCAGAAAATAAAATTCCAAGCCGCACCATGCCAGATACCGGTTAATAAAAATACAATTCCAAGGTTTTTAAGAGTATTTAGTTTACCGTGTCTATTTCCACCTAGAGGAATATAAACGTATTCTTTAAACCAAGTGGATAGTGATATATGCCATCTTCTCCAAAATTCGGTTATTGATTTTGAAATATAAGGATAATTGAAGTTTTCCATAAATTTAAATCCAAATATTAAACCTAAGCCAATCGCCATATCTGAATATCCGCTAAAATCAAAGTATAATTGGAATGTATATGCTATAGAACCTAACCAAGCTATAAGCGGCGAAAAGGTATCAGGTGATTGAATAAATATTTTATCTGCAATGGCTCCCATTGTATTTGCTATAAGTATTTTTTTAGATAATCCGATAATAAATCTTTTTACACCAAGATCAACTTTTTCAAAATTAACTTCACGCGAATCAATTTGTTCTGCTACATCATGATATTTAACGATTGGACCTGCAATAAGCTGTGGAAATAAACATATATACAGTGCTAATTTATAAATATCTTTTTGAACTTTACAATCCCCTCTATAAACATCAACAACATATGATAAAGCTTGGAAAGTGTAAAAAGATATACCAATTGGCATAACAATATTTAACGGATCTATATGCGCGTGGAAGATATGATTGCAATTATCAATTAGAAAATTGAAATATTTGAAGTATATTAAAAATCCTAAATTTGCAATTATAGTTAGAGTTAAATAAAGTTTTTTATGATTCTTAAATTTGTCAACAGCAATAGCACCAAGCCAATTTATAAGTATAGTTAAAAGCATTATTGCAAGATATCTAGGTTCTCCCCAAGCATAGAAAATAATACTTGCAATAAGTAAAATAGGATTATGAAGCTCTTTTTTTGTAACTAAATAAAGTAACAAAACAATTGGTAAAAACACAAATACAAATGTCATTGAACTAAATAACATTACTTATTTCTCCTTGTTATTAAAGTATTTTAAATATTCAAGTCTATGTATATCACGAAAACATATTACTAATATGTCTGGCTGAGATTTTAGAATATACTGTTTTACTGTTTCTGTATTTTTTTTATTAGAGGTTAGAAGTTCAGGGTTCCAATTATTAATTCTATCTGTATTTTTAAAACTGAAAGGAATCATTTGAAGTAAATTCTCACCCATTGAATCTCCAAATAAAAATATTTTATTATTTGCGTTATTTATATATTTATAATGTTTTACTATAAAATAGTTCCACTTTAATTTTTCTTCATTAAAATTTAGCTTAGAGGTGTTCTTATGAGAAAAATATTTATATTCTGTATCTAAAACTTTAGTATTGCTATCTCCGATAAATAGTTTTTCATATGTTCTACCATTATGAAAGGGCTTTTCAGAACTTACTCTTATTTCGTTGTTATAAAAATAATTAAAATCACTAGGTTTGTTTATATATATATTGGGAAAATCTTTTTTTATTAGTTTCATTAATTCAACGTAGGCGATGTAAGCTCCAGAATCAGTCCAATGGTGGTCGGATTTAAAATAAGTTAGTTCTTTATTTTTTAATGAATAATTTTTTATTTCATTATAAGGATATACTATATTGATGTTATTTTGTTTTTTTATGGCTAAAATTATTTTGTTAGTTATTTCAGCTTCATCTGATATTTTTATTATTGGATATAATTTATCTTGGTATATTGTACTTTTTACTGGGGCTATTAAAATGTACAATTTTATATTGTTATTATTACAGAAATTTTGTATTGTATTTGCTCCTAATATAATTGACTCTAACTCTTTTTTATTATTATAGTAATGTGCATAAGAGGGATTTTTGAATGATCCCATCCAGTTTGTTTTTTTGTTACAAAAATAATCATTTTTTGAGTATATCTTGTAAGTTATTTTGTATTTTGTTTGT
>CALUYT010000056.1 GCA_944325085.1 Candidatus Gastranaerophilales bacterium
TTACGTTTTGGAAGTTTGCAGGTCTAACCATTGTATATGCTTGAGCTGTACCGTTAACGTTACGTCTTAAATCAGCAACTGTACCTTGGAAAGTTTGACCAGTTAAAGTACCATTTAAGATAGCACAGAATGTCATTGTTGATTCTGGGTGTTCAGCAGCACCCGCAGCTTGACCTGCAGCACAAGGTGCTACTGTACCAGCATAGTCAAAATCATATTGTGCTTGAGACATTAAACCTGCTTGGTTTAATGTAGAAACTGTTTTCTTAAATTGTGAACGGAATTTTGCACCATTAGTGTTCGCTATCAATGTAGGAATAGTCATTGCAGCAACAACACCAATAATACCAAGTGTAATCAATACTTCTGCTAAAGTAAAACCGAATCTTTTTGTCATAATCTTTTCACCTTTCTTTTTTAATCTTATTGTACTAACCCAAGTTTTAAGCTAATACTTATGGATTAATAACAACTTCTTATTCACATGTTATTCTATCATGCCAATTTTGTCAAGTGTAATTATTACAGTAAGATATATTTTCTTTCAAAACTTAATTGTATCCTATATATAAGAGGGATATATGGCAATATTAAGTAAACTACTAGGACAAAGAATAAAAGAGCTTAGAAAACGTCAAAAAATGACGCAAGCCACACTTGCAGAAACTATAGGAATGGAAACAACCAACCTATGTAAACTTGAAAATGGCGGGCAATTACCAAAAGAAGAAAACATTGAAAAAATAGCAAAAGCGCTAAAAGTAAATGTTAAAGATTTATTTGATTTTGGTCATATGAAATCACGACAAGCATTACAAGATGAATTATTTGAAATAATCAAAACTGCATCTAGAAAAGAACTTGAAATGTACTACAAACTAATAATTGCGACAAAAGAATAGCTAACCAACCATATAAAATAAGGATTTACAACTATCATAAAATATAATAAAATTACCTTATAAAATAGAGAGGTAATAAAAATGCACGAAAATATTTGGGACAAATATGCAAAAGTACTTGTCGATTATTCGACAGATGTTCAAAAAGGAGATCTAGTAGTTATAAGAGCAGAATCTCCGGAGGCACAAGAGCTTGTTAAAGCTATATACAAAAGAGTATTAGAAAAAGGTGGAAATCCTGTTGCCAGAACTACAGTTGGGAATTTAGGCGAAATATTTTTAAAAAATGCATCAGATGAACAACTGGACTATATCGATCCAATGACAGAATTAGAATATGAAAAAGCTGATAAATTCATTTCAATTGGCGCACCTTTAAATACTAAAAATATGGCAAGAGCAAATCTTACAAAACTAGCAAGAAGAGGAAAAGCAACAAAACATTTATCAGAAAAACTGATGAAACGCTCAGCAGAAGGAAGCGCAAAATGGGTTATCGCAGATGTCCCTACGAATGCTCTAGCTCAAGAAGCAAAAATGTCATTAGATGAATATTCAGAATTTTTATTCAAATCTTGCTACCTGGATTTAGATGATCCGGTTGCAAAATTAAAAGAACTAGATGAAAAACAAACACGCTGGGCAAATTACTTAAACGGAGTAAAAAAATTACACATTGTTGGAGAAAAAACAGATATAACTTTTAATGTTGAAGGTAGAAAATGGATTAGTTGCTCAGGTTTAAACAACTACCCTGATGGTGAAGTATTTACATCACCTGTTGAAGACGGTATAAATGGAGAAATTTACTTTGACTATCCACAAAATTATAGAGGAAACAGCGCTCACGGAGTTCATCTATGGATTGAAAATGGGCTTGTAGTAAAAGCAGAAGCTGAACAAGGCGAAGAATTCCTAAATGCAATGATAAACATGGATGAAGGCTCTCACGGAATAGGTGAAATAGCAATTGGTACAAACGATGAGATCCAAGAAATTACAGGAAACATTCTATTTGATGAAAAAATAGGTGGAGCAATTCATATGGCAGTAGGCGCTTCATACCCAGAAACAGGTGGTAAAAATGTTTCAGGACTTCATTGGGATCTGATCAAAAATATGAAAAATGGCGGAAAAATATACGCCGATGATAAACTTATTTATGAAAACGGAAAAATGATTATCTAATAACGATTTTCAATTACAAATTACAAATTTGCCATTTATGTAAAATAAATACTACATAAGTGGCAAATTTTTATTTTACGTGTTTTAATGCTTACATACAAAAAACAACCGATAGGAGATATTATGCAAATATCAAGAATTCAAGCAAACTATTTTACAACCCCTCAAGCACAATTAACAAAAACTCAAAGCCGCCAAAATTACACAACCCCGGCAACAAATAACAGTAATAAACAAATACCAACTAATTTTAGATACAATGCTAACATTTCATTTGGAGAATTTTTCGATCCTAACAGAACAGTTCCCCATATAGATTATGAAGAATACATGGCAATGAAACCTGCTACAAAAACTCGTTTCAGAAAACGTTATATGACATTTGATAAACAAGTTAATAAAGAGGAACTTGTAGATTTAAAAATGCCAACACTACCCCTAAAAAGTGAACGCACAATGGATGAATTTATAAAAACTGCACAAATTTATAACAAATACAAAGACCAACCAATTATATGTCTTGGAAGAAGCCCTAAGTGGTTTTTAAATGCTGCTCTTTGGATGAAAGACGGTATAGACAACTACAAATTTGTTGCATTTTCAAAATTCTGGCATAGACCTGACGCAAGAGAAGGTATGATTCGTATGGAATCTGTTGCACCTACAGAAAAAGAAGAAGCTGCATACAGAAAGTATTTAAAACGTATTAAAGCAGATCCTCAATCAATTGTTGACAACATGGAAAAAACTGGTAAAAAGACTATTATAACCGATTATATCTGTTCAGGCAAAGGCGCTTGTTCTTTCCTTGATATTATGTCAAGATACGCTGATGATTTAGGAATCCTAGATAAATTTGCAAAATCTATTCAAATCGTTGGAATAGGATCTCTTGACTATATGGAAGAATTAGATCCATATGCAGAAAATATTGCTATACCAAAAGTTCCAATGCCAGAAAAATTAAGACCATATTCTAAAGAAATAAAACAAGAATTCTATAATATGGATTATCAAATGTTCAGAGAAATGTTAATAAATCAAAATACAAATGAATGTAGATCAACATATTATCCTCACGAAACCTGGACAGTTTATAAACCGGATAGATTTAAAACAGGCTTAATTCATGATATGAAAAAAGTTAAAGAAATGGTAAAAACCCTAAAAGGTGAAAACAAAAGTATGTCTTCATTCACTCCTGCAATGTATGATTTTAGAAATTTACTAAACTTTAGAATTTTAGATGCTTTGAATGAAAGAGGCCTACTAAAACTAGTACATAAATCAAAAATGTAATAAATTTATTCAACCTAAAAAAGGACAAGACTAAAAGTTCTTGTCCTTTTTTTTATCAATTATTTGAACGCTTTTATAGGAGCTCCAGCAAACGCACCATCCATCTGATTTAAACTATCTTCTGACAATAAACTCTTATCAAATTCCAACCCAGTAATTATGTCTTTTGTATAAATATAAGCTGGTTCTATTGAAACAGATTTAAACCACACTTCTTCAAGAATTTTTTTATATTCTTCAATTTTTATAGCACCAGATATACAACCAGCCCAAAGTTGAGCTTGCTCTTTAATATCTTCAGATACATCCTTTAATGACACAACATCTGCTATAGCGATTCTTCCACCATCTTTTAAAACTCTATATGCCTCAGACAAAGCTTTTTTCTTATCTTCTGATAAATTTATTACACAATTTGAAATAATGACAAATAAAAAGACCGACATAAAGTCGGTCTTTTTGTAAATCCAATAATAGATAAAGATTAACGTTTTGAGAATTGGAATCTCTTACGAGCTCTTTTTCTACCATATTTTTTACGTTCTTTAACACGTGGGTCTCTTGTTAATAAACCTTCAAGTTTTAGAACATTTTTGAATTCTTCATTAGATTTAACCAATGCTCTTGAAATACCGTGTCTGATTGCACCACATTGTGAAACAATACCGCCACCAACAGCCTTAACTCTAACATCATATCTATCTTGAGTTTCAGTTAAAACCAATGGTCTATAAACTAACATTTCAATAGCTGGTCTATTACCGATATAATCTGTTAACTTTCTGCCGTTAACAAAAATTCTGCCGCTACCTTTAACCAATTTTACAACTGCGATAGAGGTTTTTCTACGACCAGTAGCTTTAATTTCATCTGCCATTATTTAGCCTCCTTTTCCAATTGTACAGGTTTTTGAGCTGCATGTGGATGATTTGGTCCTACATATACTTTTAATTTATTGAATTGTTCAGCTCCTAAAGTATTGTGTTGTAACATACCTCTTACAGCATGTTCAATAACAATTCTAGGATCTTTTTCCATCAATTCTTTAAAACTAGCAGATTTCAAACCACCTGGATATCCTGTGTGGTGTAAATAAATTTTATCAGTTTCTTTTTTACCTGTAACTTTCACTTTTTCAGCATTGATAACGATTACGAAATCACCAGTATCAACGTTTGGAGTGTATTCAGGTTTATTTTTACCTCTTAAAATGTTAGCAATTCTAACAGCTAAGCGACCTAATGTTTCGCCATCTGCATCGATTACATACCATTTTCTTTCTACTTCTAGAGGTTTTGCTGAATATGTTTTCATCGCATTTCTCCATTTATTAATTTAATACATTACTTTCACTAATGTTAATCCATAAGGACTAACTGTCATTCCCGCCTTACGGCGATCTTTAGCTTCTAAAACATCTTTCATATGTTCCGGAGCCAAATTATGACCTTCTATTTCTAGAAGTGTCCCGACAATTGTTCTTACCATATTATAAAGAAATCTATTCCCTACAATATCAATAAAAACTCTGTCTCCGACCCTTGAAACTTTCGTTTCATATATAGTGCAAATTTTGCTCGGGTTTAGCGTTCCGGAACTTTTAAAACTTGAAAAATCATGTTCGCCTAATAAATAATCCAAAGACTTTTGCATCCTTTCATCATCTATTTTAAACTTTACCCTCAACAAATCTCCATCAAAAGCATTTTTACAACGTCTGTTTATAAATTCAAACCTGTAATATCTCTTTTTAGCAGACTTTTGAGCATGAAATGATTTATCAACTTCTTTCAAGTCTGAAACAGATATATCGTCAGGTAAAATTTCATTTATAGAATAGAGAAACTTTGAAGCAACAATTGTTTTCTCAGTATCAAAATGAACTACCTGACCTAAAGAGTTTACACCCTTATCTGTTCTGCCGGAAAAAATTGCCTTTATTGGCCGGCTATTATCATTTGAATCACGGTTTATATACCGTTTTCCTAATATCAATGTACAAAGTGCTTTTTCAAGTTCGCCCTGTATAGTAGGAGCATCTATCATTTTGCCATTTTCAAACTGAATTTGACTTCCTGCATAATTCTTTCCAATATACTGAACTTGAAATGCGTATCGCATCAGAAATTACACCAATTGGATTAATGCCATTTCAGAAGCGTCACCACGTCTTGGTGGTAAGTGGTATATTCTAGTATATCCACCTTTTTTGTCTGAATATTGTTTTCCAATTACTACAAACAATTTTCTTAAAACTGTTTGTGAAGCTAATTTTTTATCAGCTTGTGGAGTTTCAAACACTTCGCCTGTAGCTAAATCCATATATTTACCAGTTTCTTTGTTATAAATATATCTTGCAGCTTGACGAATTGAGTGAAGGTCACCTTTTTTTGCAAGAGTGATAATCTTTTCAGCATATGGTTTCAAAGCCTTAGCACGAGCCATAGTTGTTGTGATTTCACCGTGTACAAAAAGTTCAGTAGCTAATGAACGCAACAATGCCTTTCTTTGGTCTTGTGCTTTCCCTAGCGTATGTTTTTTACACATATGTCTCATTTTTCTGTATCCTTTACTTAATTTAATTTGTATTATCTATTTATTTTAATTGGATTAACCAATCATATCTTCTTCTTCCACTGGGCTTGGAGCTAAGTCTAAACCAAAGTGGTGTAATCTTTCGATAACTTCATCTGATGATTTTTTACCGAAATTTTTAATATTTAATAAATCATGTTCTGATTTTTTCAATAATTCAGCCATTGAATTGATGCTTGCTCTTTTTAAGCAGTTGTATGCTCTTACTGACAATTCTAATTCTTCAATTGTCATTGTTGGAGCTTCTTCTTCTTCACTTACTTTTTCTTCAACTTGTGGCAATACTGCAATTGTTGGTTGTCCAGTAATTGAAGCAATTTGCATAAAGTGTTCGATAAGTAAGTTTGAAGCTTGGCTTAATGCATTTTGAACATCAATTGATCCGTTTGACCAGATTTCTAAAGTTAATTTATCAAAGTCTAAAGCGTCACCTACACGAGCGCTTTCTACGTTGTAACTAACTCTTTTAATTGGCATAAATGTTGCATCGATAGGTAAAATATCGATTGTTGCATCTTTAGCATCTCTTGGAACATCATTTGGAACGTATCCTTTTCCTGTGTCAACAATAATGTCAGCATGGAATGATCCGCCATCTGCAACTGTACATATTAACCAGTCTGGATTTACAACTTTTACACCTGCAGGTAATTGAATATCACTTGCTAATACAGGACCAGGTTTATCCACGTCAATTCTTAAGTGTTGAGATTCTTTAGAATCAGTTTTTACAACTAATCCTTTTAAATTTAACATTACGTCAATTACATCTTCTAAAACACCAGGAATTGCTGTATATTCGTGAGTAATACCTTCAATTCTTGCACTTGTAACAGCAGTTCCTTCTAGACTTGATAATAATACACGTCTTAAAGAATTACCGATAGTAGTACCGAATCCTCTTTCTAATGGTTCTATTACAAACTTACCATATTGAGAACCGTCAGAACTTGTTGCTGTATTAACACATTTAATTTTTAATTCCATTATTTTAATCTCCTAGTTAAAATCCTACTTAATTGCTAGTTATATAAGCTAATGCTTAACTACTTACAATTTCTACTTAGAATAATATTCAATTACAAGTTGTTCCTTGATTTCTGGATCTAATTCTTCTCTTTCAGGAATTCTATCGAATGTAATTTTTAATGCTTCTTTATCGATTGTCATCCATGCTGGAGCACAAGCCATATCGATCATAGCAATAACATCATTTAAGTATTTAGCGCTTTTTGCTTTAACTGTTACAACATCACCCGGTTTTACTAAGTAAGAAGGAATATCTACCTTGTTACCATTAACTAATACGTGACCGTGGTTAACGATTTGTCTAGTTTGTTTACGAGTGATACCGAAACCAGCTCTGAATAAGATGTTGTCTAGTCTTGCTTCTAATAATTGTAATAGAATAGTACCTGTAACACCTTTTCTTCTTGCAGCTTCATTGTAGTATCTTACGAATTGTTTTTCACTTACCAAATATGTGAATCTAATTTTTTGTTTTTCTGCTAAGTGAATTGCATATTCAGAAAGTTTCTTTCTTACAGCACCGTGTTGACCAGAAGCTGTTTGTCTCATTGAAGAAGTTAACTTTCTATTTGATAAGTCTTTAACTTTTTTGTTTCTAAATAATTTGTTGGTTGGTCCTGTATATCTTGACATTTTTTAAATTTCTCCTTTTCTTGTGCGGGGCATCTATGGTTTACGTTTGGACTAATTACGCAAGCCCCCGCCTATGTTACATCTGTTCGGTATTAACCGATTGCCATTAAATATGGCAAACATAGATTATACTCTACGTTTTTTAGGTGGACGACATCCGTTGTGAGGAATTGGTGTTACGTCCTTGATCAAAGTGATTTCTAAACCAGCAGCTTGAATAGCTCTGATTGCTGTTTCTCTACCTGAACCAGGTCCTTTGATATAAACTTCTACTTTTTTCATACCTTGGTCTATAGATTTTTTAGCTACCATTTCAGCTGCAGATTGAGCTGCGAATGGAGTTCCTTTTCTTGCACCTTTAAATCCAGATGCACCAGCTGTTGCCCAAGCAATAGCATTACCTTGAGTATCTGTAGAAGTTACTATTGTATTATTGAAAGTTGATTGAATATGTACAACTCCCTGTAATACATTTTTCTTTTCTTTTTTCTTTGTTTTTTGTGGTCTTGCCATTTCTTTATCCTTTATCTTTTTTACTTTTCTTTTATAATTTTATCTTTGTTTAAATTTAACTACGCTAAGTTTCTATTTAATGTTTACACACCTTATTTTTTCTTAGAAACTGGGCCAGTCTTTTTACCGCGTTGAGTTCTAGCGTTTGTTTTTGTTCTTTGTCCGCGGCATGGAAGTTTACGTTTGTGACGTAATCCTCTATATGATCCGATTTCTTGTAAACGTTTAATATTCATTGTTACTTCACGTCTCAAGTCACCTTCTATGTGATAGTTAGATAACTCGTTACGAAGTAATTTAATATCTTCATCTGTTAAATCGTCTGTTCTTAAGTCTGGTGAAATACCTGTAGCTGCTAAAATTTTCTTACTTCTAGTTGGTCCAATACCATAGATATAAGTTAACGCTATTTCCATTCTTTTGTTACGAGGTAAATCCACCCCTACTAATCTTGCCATTTATTTTTCTCCTTTTCTGTTGTTAGATTTTTTTTGTTATGAGGCTTAAATACTTCCTCACCACCTACCGTTTTAGCCCGTAAGTTCAGCCGGATAAGTAATTATCCTTGTCTTTGTTTGTGTTTTGGATTTTCACAAATTACTGCGATTCTGCCTTTTCTTTTAATGCATTTGCATTTATCGCACATTTTCTTTACTGATGATCTTACTTTCATTTTCTTTTCCTTTATATGTTATTTGTACGTGAGATTTCTACTACTTTAATCTAAATGTTATACGACCCTTTGTTAAGTCATATGGTGTCATTTCAACTTTTACTCTATCTCCAGGCAATATTCTGATAAAATTCTTTCTAATTTTGCCTGATATATGTGCCAAAATTTCATGATCATTTTCTAATTTAACTTTGAACATTGCATTTGGCATTGATTCAATAATCGTACCTTCTAGTTCTATTACGTCTTTTGCCATATTTTCCTCATTTTTCGGCTTTGTAAACCAGCCCATAGACATGGAGCTATTTTAATAATACTTGCAAAATATTTGTTTGCAAGCAATTTTTCAAGGCATTTTAAGCTCTCGTAACATATTTTTACTTTATTGTTTTTGTAAAAATACCACACAACTAATAATTTCAACAAGTTAGTAAAATGCTTTTATTATAATACTTTTGGTTTAATTGTAAATTTTTATTAAAATTTCTATTGTGTGAATTTTTAATTAAACAATCTCAATGGATTGCAACTAAATATTTCAATTTGTCCCTTAAAATTTTAACAAAAATAAAATTATAACCTTATTGTTCAAATATTTACCACCTTAAATAATAGTAAAAAATTATTGCAAGGAGTTTAAAATCGTGCTAACATAAAAAATATGCAAACCAATATTGAAACTGTAACAATTCAAAGAATGAAGCCGGAAGATGTTGATGGCATTATAAAAATCGAGGAGTCAGCTTATGGAGACCATCATTGGTCAAAAAGCTCTTTTTTGAATGAAATAAAAAACGATTTAGCAAAATATTATTCTTTATACACAGTTAATAATGAACTTGCAGGATATGCCGGTTGCTGGCACATTCTGGATGAAGCTCACATTACAACAATCGCAATTGCTCCACAGTTTAGAAGAAGAAAATTTGCAGAAGCTCTTTTAAAAAGGATTATTGACGATTGTTACCTGGCAAAAATAAAATATATTACACTTGAAGTAAGAATAAGTAATACCCCAGCAATTAATTTATACTCAAAATATGGATTTTCTTCATTTGGAACAAGAAAAGGTTACTACCAAGACAACAACGAAGATGCAATTATAATGTGGACCAAAAACATATTTTTTGACGAATTTAAAAATCAATATGAAGAAATCACTAAAAAATTGGAAGGAGAAATCCATATTAAATGAGCGAAGAAGTATTAATACCTAAAATGACCCGAATCAGCAAGAGCAAAAAGAAAATAAAAATACCTTTGCTCAATGTTGCAATTATACTTTTTTGTTCACTAATACTTGTTGGTGCAACATTTATAAATATAGATATCAAGCACTACATTATACCAAGTAATATATTTTCAAATAAAAATCTAAATTTAGAAGATTTTATTTTTAGCTTTTATATAATTCCTCAAATTCCAATAGTTATGTTTATAACCGCCATTTTAGGAAAACGAATGGCTTTAACAAGTATATTAATCTACATAATTGCAGGACTAGCATACTTGCCGATTTTTGCACTTGGCGGTGGGATAAAATATATATTCGAATACGGATTTGGTTATATTTTAGCATATATTCCAGCAGCAATAATTGCAGGAAATATACTAGAAAAAAAATATTCCTTTCCTAAAATGATTAAAGCATCTTTCTTAGGTGTTTTAACAATCCACATATTAGGAATTTTATATATGTGCATAATTGCACTATTAAAACATTCTGGCTCAAGCTTTATATCAGGCTGGATATACGCGCAAAGCGGTCTAAAAATTATATATGATATTATCGCCAGTTTTGTCTTGATTTTAGTAGGCAAATATATGCACTCTTTACTAAAATTTATTATGGATTAATAATTGCCACAACGTTAATAATATGCTACAATGCAGTACAAGGAATGGTGGCTTGTTATGAATATTATGAAATATTTAAGTGATATACCTATATTGATTGTATTGACGGTATTCACTATATCTACAATATATTGTTTTACTAAATATTTGAAAACCGGAAAAAACCTTAAAATCATTATAAATTTTATGGAAACATTCAAAAAAAATGATTTAAACTTCCGCTTTAAAGAAATAGATGAGTGGATGAAATCAAATCCTTATGTTTCAAATATTTGGACTGAATTTAGAAACACTTTGGTTTTTTCTGAATCAATTCCAATCCAATCAGAAGGAAGTTCATTGAAATATCAAGATGTATCTTCTACAGTTCAAAATATTCAAACAACTACCGACCCTTTATATTATTTTAACGAAGAAACTTTGATTACATCAAAATTCAATTTTAAAATGATACAAACAATACCTACTGTTTTAACAGGTTTTGGACCTTTATTTACATTTTTAAATATCGCAATTGCATTTGGTAAAATTGACTTTTCTTCTCAAGAAAAAACTATTGAATCAGTAGCCAACTTTATGGGAACAATGCAAGTTGCAGCTTTAGTTTCTGTAATTGCGGTAGGTTCTTGTCTTGTATATCTTATGATTGAAAGAATTATGTATAACAAAATGTGCAAAATTCCGCTTATGAAAGTTCAAGAAATAATGGGAAATCTTTTTGCAAATATCTCAGCAGAAAAATTCTTATACGAACTTTTAAGAGAATCAAAAATACAAAACAATTCAACAGCAAATATTATGGCTGGAATGCCTGGACAATTTAAAACAGCATTCAATGCAAGTATGGCAACAAATTTGGTTCCATATTTAGAGAATTTGATTTTTGGACTGAACCAATTAAATAAACAACTTAAAGAATCACTAAAAGAGAAAAAAGCATCAGATGTTGTTGATGAACTATTTTAATAAGGAATTACAATGGGTATAGTATTAAGAGGACAAGGAAAAGGCGACGGAAGCGAAGAGAATATCTTCTGGGTAACAATGGCAGATTTGCTTTTGGGTTTGGCTATTGTTTTTATCACACTATTTGTCCTTGCTATGACAGGCTTTTCTCAACAATCAATACAACAACAAAAAGTCCAAATGGAAGTTTCTGAAAGAATTTCTGGTGAACTAAAAAAAGAAAATATCTTTATTGACGTTGATAAAATGACAGGTGATCTAAAGATTTCTGATGTTGAGCTTTTTGAATTAAACAGTTATGTACTTTCACCAAAAGGTAAAAAACTACTTGACAAATTGGCACCAATATATGTAAACTCTATATTTGCAGACAAAGAATTGGCTGAACAAATACAATACATTATTATACAAGGACACACTGATTCTCAAATGTTTGCAGGTGTTACATCAAAAGATGAACAATTTTTAAGAAATATGGACTTAAGTTTAAAACGAGCTCAAGCTGTAGCAGATTACATCTTCAAAACAAATTATGACAAAAAATACGCAGAACAATTTAGAAAGATTGTAGTTGTTCAAGGAAAAAGTTATAATGAACCTGTATTAGTAAACGGAATTGAAGATTTTGATAAAAGCAGACGAGTAGAATTAAAACTACAAGTTAAAAATTGGGACGTATCAACAGCATTAGGATTACAAAGATGATAGATGAAAATAATATTTTAGAAACAATAAACATGATAAAGTTATACAACCTTGATATCAGAACAGTAACACTGGCATTGAGTTTAAGAGATTGTATAGCTGAAGACACAGATACTGTATGCGAAAAGATATACAATAAAATAAAAAAATATGCTAAAAATCTGGTAGAATATGCAGATGAATTAGCTGATGAATATTCAATTCCTATTATAAACAAAAGAATTGCAGTAACTCCAATATCATTTATCGGAGAATCTTGCAAAAATCCAAATTATGTAAAAATTGCTCAAACACTTGATAAAGCAGCAAAAGAAGTAGGCGTTAATTTTATCGGTGGTTTTTCTGCCTTAGTAGAAAAAGGCTGTACCAAAGGTGATGAACTTCTTATTGAAAGTATTCCGGAAGCATTAGCGACTACAGAAAGAGTATGTTCATCAATAAACTTAGCATCTTCAAAAGCCGGAATAAATATGGATGCTGTATTAAAAATGTCTGAAATAATTAAGAAATCAGCAGAAATAACTAAAGATAGAGACGGTATAGGAGCAGCTAAATTAGTAGTCTTTTGTAATGTTCCTGGAGACAATCCATTTATGGCAGGAGCTTTCTGCGGAATGGGTGAACCAGAATGTGCCTTAAATGTAGGTGTTTCAGGCCCTGGAGTTGTAAGAGCTGCAGTGGAAGCTCTACCTAAGAACGCAGATATGAGCGAGTTAGCGAACAAAATAAAAGAAATCGCATATAAAATTACTTCTACCGGAGAATTAGTAGGTAGGAAATTAGCAAAAAAATTAGATATTCCTTTTGGGGTTATAGATTTATCACTTGCGCCAACCCCAGCACCTGGAGACAGTGTAGCTGGAATATTCCAAGCAATGGGTCTAGAACATGCAGGAGCTCACGGAACAACAGCAGCTCTTGCAATGCTTAATGATGCCGTTAAAAAAGGCGGAATTATGGCAAGTTCACATGTTGGAGGACTTTCAGGAGCATTTATTCCTGTATCTGAAGATGCCGGAATGATTGAAGCTGCGACTAAAGGATACCTTGTATTTGACAAATTAGAAGCAATGACATCTGTATGTTCTGTTGGACTTGATATGATTGCCATTCCTGGAGATACCCCAGCTGATACAATCGCAGGTATCATTGCTGATGAAATGGCTATTGGAATGATCAATAAAAAAACAACTGCCGTTAGAGTAATTCCGGCATATGGCAAAACTGTTGGAGATAAAATATCATACGGAGGACTACTTGGAGAAGCTCCAATTATGCCTGTAAATAAACTATCGTCAACAACATTTGTACAAAGAGGCGGCAGAATTCCTGCACCAATTCACAGCTTAAATAACTAGGAGAAAACGATGGCAAAAGCAAATTCAATTACGAAATTTGACAATTCATTAACTGAATTTTTAATCAACGCATTAGCTGACAAATATGGAGATGCAAGGTCTTACGCTTACAAATACAATAACCTTAAAGTCTATATGGATCCTAAAAAAGTTGCTCAGCCACATTTTTACGTATCAATAGGGATTTCTGAAGCCTGCTTCTCAATAGATGATGGTAAAAAAATTGAAGGTGGACTTGGAACAGAAGATGGTTATGTTAAAAGATGGGCCGAAAGAACTAACATTCATAAGGAATTAGAAGCTCATTGGAAAATATTAAAAGAAGCAATCTCGGCAGAACAAGAAGAAGATATTAGTAAAAAAACTGCAAATACAGTAAGATTAAGAAGAGCTGAAAACTCAAATGCTGATTTAGATGTCGATATGACAAGTACAGGTTTGAACAGAGCAAAAAAACAAGAACTTGAAAGAAAAAAGAGCAGATTTGCAGGCTTCAAAAAAGATGTTAAAAAGAATAAGGAATTATAAATAAAAAGGTTATATTATGAAAACACTACATGAATTAGCTATAAAATTACAAGATTATATTATTAAATCTCAATCAGATGCTCACAACGAAACAAATATGAACGTGACCAAATATAATAATTTGAAACTAAAAATGGAAACAAGACACCATTATCCAAACATTATTGTATGTATAGGAATTTCAGAAGCTACATTCAATATTGCAGACGGAACAAAAACTGATGGAGGTCTTGGACCTGATGAAAAATATGTTAGAAAATGGCTTGGTAGCAGTACAGTTATAGCAGATTTAAAAGAGATTTGGATTGCTATGAGCGACTTGATCAAAGCTGAAGATGAAGATAAAGCAATATCAATGGAAGGTGAAGCTGATGAAGTAAAAAAAGATGCACCAAGAAAGAAAAAATTCAGAGAACTTCTCGATATTGCAATGCCTACTAACCCACTAGAAGCAGCAGAAACCGATGAAGATTCAGAAGATGAAAGTCCTGGTTTGATGACACTAGAAGAAAGCACTCATCAAACTGAGAAAAAAGAAGTACCAGATGATGAACCTGAAACTGTTGAAGAAGTAAAAAAAGGTTTAAAAGACTATTTAAAAGCTATGTTTAGACGCTTATAAGATTTAGCTTTCAATACTTTTTTTAGAACGAAGTTTTCTATGATATGTAATAGCAAATCTATGAGCCTCGTCTCTAATGCGTTGAATTAAAAACAATGCACTAGAATCTCGTGGCAACAATATTGATTTTGACTGCCCAGGTAAGAAAACCTCTTCTTGCCTTTTTGCTAAGCTTACAAAATCAATACCGCTAACACCCATTTCCTTCACAATTTGCATTACACTTGATAATTGACCTTTACCACCATCTATAATAATCAAATCAGGTTTATCCCAACCTTTTTCACCTAGACGAGACAATCTTCTTGTTAAAACCTCTTTCATTGACAAGAAATCATCAGGTTTGCCTTCTGTAGATTTTACTTTAAATTTCCTGTATTCAGATTTTTTACTTAAACCATTGATAAAAGTTACCATTGAAGCTACAGTATTTGTTCCTTGAATATGCGAAATATCATAACATTCCATTCGATATGGAAAATTATTTAATCTAAGTTTTTCTTTTAGATAAGAACCGATATTATTAAAATCATCACGAATTTTAGACATTTTAGAAAGCTTCGCATTATCTAAAACTACTTTTGCATTTTTATCTGCTAAGCTTTGTAATTCTTTACCTTGAACTGATTTACCGTAACTTATTTTAACCTTTTTACCGGATATTATATTCAACCATTCTTCATACAAAGCCTTATCACCAACTGCTTCTAACTCATTTGAAACAATACGGTCAGGAAATTCTAAAGACAAAGTATTATAATATTCCTTGAAAAATGTTGCAAAAAATTCAGTTTTATCTTCTTCTTCAACATCATAAGTAAAATCTTTTTTGTCAATCAAACGACCTTCTCTAATCATCATAATGACAATAGCCAAAATTCCGTCTTCATGTTGAAGTGAAATTATATCTTCATTCAGTTTTGTATTTTCATATACTACTTTTTGTTTTTCTAAAGTTTTTTGCAGATCTAAATAACTATCCCGAAGTCTTGCAGCTTTTTCAAATTGTTCGGCATCAGAATATTTTTTTATTTGTTCCATCAACTGTTTCATCAATTCTGATTGTTTACCTGATAAAAACAATTCTGCCTGATGAACCACAGCTTTATATTCTTCACTTGTAACTAGATTTTGGCAAGGTGCAAGGCATTTACCTATTTGATAATATAAACATGGTCTTGTTTTAAATTTTGGAGTTTTACATTGCTTTAGCGGAAATATTTTTTTCAAAAAATCCAACGTAGAATGCATAGCTCGTATATTTGTATATGGACCGTAATATCTACCTTTTTCTTGATTTATATTTCTTTTTCTTACAATAGATATTCTTGGAAAATCTTCATCCGTAATTAAAAAATACGGATATTTTTTATCATCTTTTAATAAAATATTGTATTTTGGCTTATGCTTTTTAATTAAATGACTTTCCAGTATTAAAGCCTCTACTTCGGTGTTAGTAATTATATATTCCAAATGATCAATTTGAGAAACTAAAACATTAACCTTTACACTATCATGATGTTTTCTATTAAAGTATGACATCACTCGACGTTTTAAAATTTTAGCTTTTCCAACATAAATAATTTCATTATCAGAATTGTAATATATATAACACCCCGGTAATGATGGTAATAATTTTAAACTTTCTTTTAACCTGTCATTCATAAAAAAATTATACCATTATTTAATAAAATTGATAAGCTTTACAATTTCTGTTATTTTATTTAATAAGGAAGGATAAAAAAGTGAAAACTAATATCTATGCACTAACAGATTCTCATCAAGAAAGTCATAACTTAAGTCTTTTATTAAGTGGAATATATAATTTAGAAATAAATAATAAAACTCCATTTTTAATTCTAGATTGCGGAGACTTATTTAAAGGTATATATGATAAGGATTTATCTGTAAATGCATATTTAAAAATAAAAGAACTACTCCCTCAAGCTCAGATTTTTATAACATTAGGCAACAACGACTTTGGTTTTAAAAAAGATGATTTTGAATATTTAAAAACTACAATAAAAAATTTCCAAAAAGCCGGAATAAATGTAATCTGTGCAAATCTTACCGATGAAAACGAAAACAAACACCTGGATTTTGTTTCTGAGTATGAACTAATTAACATAAATGGACAAAGAATACTTATTACAGGCTTTTGCTTGAATAACTCCTGCGCTAAAAAATTCAAATGTGAATTAACACAACCGGAAGACTGTTTTATAAATTTAATAAAAAAAATAAAAGACAAATATGACAAAATAATCATACTAAATCATCATTGGTATCCATACAGTAAAAATCTATTTATCAAAGCAAAAGAAAATGGAATAAATGTTGATTTAATAATTGGTGGACATGAACACTCTCCTATAAAACCTGACTTTGAAAATAATATATATTATCCATTATCATTTGCGCGTACAATGTACAAAATGACAATTGATAATAAAATTGATGATATTGTAGAAATACCGCTTGAAGAATGCAAATTTATCCCACAACTTGAAAAACCAATAAGAGAATATGAAGAAAAAACAAATTTAAAAAAGCCTTTAGCAAAAAGAGTTTTAGACTTAACAAAGAGATACTCTGATCCTTGCCCTTTAGGAACATTTATATCAGATACAATGAGAAAACTTGGAAATACAGATATTGCATTTCACTCTACAGGATTTACAATGTATCCTCTAAAACTTGAAGATAGTAATGTTATAACGCAATATGATTTAAAACAAGTTATGTGCGAATCATCTTCTATAATTGAAAAAATAGAAATAACAACATCTGAATTAAAACAAGTTTTTGAAAATGCAGCAAAATATAGAATTTTCAAAACCCGAGGCAACTCAAGATTTGTCCAATGTTCTCAAAATATAACCATTACAGGACGAATAAAAAAAGAATTCATAAATAACATTCCAAATCCAAATGATTTAAATATAAATCCTTATGAGATTTTACAAATAACAATAAATGGAAAAAACTTGTTAGACAAAAATCAAAATCCAATAGATGATACAAAAAAATTTACCTGTACAATAGATCACTATATAGGAACCGGCGAACAAGGTTTTGAAGTATTAAAAAATATTCCTAAAACTAAAATTTTAGAAAATGGAAAAGAAATTCGCATTAATGAAATGTTTTATAAAGCAATATGTGAAGCGCAAAATGAATATACAAACTCAAATTATCCAGCCTTCAAGTGGATAGATTTGTAACCATTATTTTATTGACATGACTTAGCAATTTAAGATACCATATAAATAATTAATTATTATTGTATAAGGGATTAATAGATAGTAGTGCCAGAAACAACTGTAAAAGAACACTTTAAAAATATAGATTTTTTGAGATTTATATTAGCAATACTTATTGTAATGTATCATGGACGGAAGGCTTCAGTCTTACCATATTTATTATTTCCAACGTTTAATCATTGCAATGTATGTGTTGACTTTTTCTTCATTATTTCAGGATTTTTCTTGTTTTATAGTTTAAAAAATATAGACACTGTAACCTTTGCAGCTATTAACAAAATAATTAAAAATAAAATACTAAACAATTCCCCAATAGTGCAAAAATAAAAGATTTATGGTATAATTGCGCTATATATGTTTAAGAAGGAGATTTATAATGCACACAGAAGAAAGAACTTTTATTGCAGTAAAACCTGATGGTGTTCAAAGAGGATTAATAGGAGATGTTATTAAAAGATTTGAAACAAAAGGATACAAAGTTATCGGACTAAAAATGATTCGAGTAACTGATGAACAAGCAAAAGCACATTACGCAGAACACGAAGGAAAACCTTTTTATCCAAGACTTATCCAATATATTCAAAGTGGTCCTATTGTAGCAATGGTAATACAAGGTTATAATGCTGTTGCAGGTGCAAGACATCTTATGGGTTCAACTGACCCAAATACTGCTGAAGTTGGTACAATCAGAGCTGATTTTGCACAAGTAAAAGAATACAACATTGTACACGGTTCTGATAGCGTAGAAAGTGCAGAAAGAGAAATTAAAATTTACTTTAACGAAAATGAATTATTCCCAGAATGTAAATGTATGTCTGAACTTGTAATAGAAAGCTTAGACGCTGAATAAAAATTTTTAATAAGTTATCTAAAAAAATGCCGTATCATGTGATACGGCATTTTTATGCTAAAATAAACATACTATGAATGAAAAAGATTATTTTAATTACGAACTAATACACGAAGACGCTCAAACAGGCGCAAGAGCGGGAATTTTAACAACTCCACACGGCAAAATTGAAACACCAATATTTATGCCTGTTGGAACAAATTCTGCCGTAAAATCCCTAACCTGTGATCAAATAAAAGACACAGGAGCTCAAATTATATTAGCAAACTCTTACCATTTATATTTAAGAGCAGGTACAAAAAGAATAAGAGAATTTGGTGGGATTCACGGTTGGATGAATTGGGATAAACCGGTTTTAACAGATTCAGGCGGATTTCAAGTATTTTCATTAGCTCATTTAAGAAAAATTACCGAAGACGGTGTTGAATTTAGAGATCCAAAAGATGGTACAAAACATTTTATATCACCTGAAGTTTCAATGGAAATTCAACAAGATATAGGTGCAGATATAATGATGGCATTTGATGAATGTGCACCATATCCTTGCGATTATGAAACTGCAAAGGCTGCAATGGAAAGAACTCATAGATGGCTTGAAAGATGCTTTAAAGCAAAAACAAATCCAAAACAAGCACTATTTCCAATCGTACAAGGTGCATTTTTTGATGATTTAAGAAAAGAAAGTGCCAGAGTAATTTCAACATTTGATGCAGTAGGATACGCTATCGGCGGAGTTAGTGTAGGCGAACCTACAGATATTAAAAATCATTTTACCCAATTAACAGCACCACTTCTTCCAAAATACAAACCAAGATATCTTATGGGAGTTGGAACCCCTGAAGATTTATTAAACGGAATAAAATACGGTGTTGATATGTTTGATTGCGTTCTACCAACAAGAAATGCCCGCCACGGATCATTTTTTACATGGAACGGCAAATCAAATATCAAAAATAAAAAATACGAAGATGATCATCTTCCGCTTGTTGAAGGCTGCGATTGCTATGCTTGCAAAAACCATTCAAGAGCATATATTCGCCACCTTTGGAGATGCCAAGAACAAACAGCGTCAACTCTTTTATCTATTCATAATATTAAATTTCTGATAGATTTTGCAAAACAATGCAGACAAGCAATTTTAGAAGACAGATTCGGAGATTTTTATAATCAACATTATAATAACTTAATTAGCAAATAAAAAAGATGGTTTTAAAAACCATCTTTTTTATTATATATTCAACTTTAAATTAAACATCTCTATGACCAACTTTTAATTTATGATCAATAACTGCCGTTTTTTGGTTTGCTTGTAATTTTCCGGCAATCAATTGGTAAGCAAGAACAGAAGCTGAAGCTATACCTGATATTACCTTACCTGATTTTGGCATATTTTTCAAAGGATGTCTAATTACAGCCCACAATTTTGGACCTTCTTTAGAAAAAGCTTTAGGTAAAGTTCCAAATAACCAAGAACCACTCAAGAAGGCAACTCCAGTAAGTGCACCGTAGAACAATCCTTTTAATGCTGAATTAGCCATCTGATTAGCTACAGAAAAGAATTTCCATACATTTGCAATTTTTTCATTTACTTTTTTGCCATTTTTTTGTTCAGGTTCATTGGAAATCTGAAGATTATCTTGTGATAAATTTTGAACTTGAGCACCCACTTCCGGAGCCAAATTTTGCAAATCTACCATGCCTTTATTAACAGTTTTATTATCAGTTGCTCTAAAAGTTACTGGATTTAATGCTACCTTCATCATAAACACACTCCTTGCGGATTTATAAAACACTAAAAATTTAAATTTTGCCTACTTATACACAAATCTTTACATTCCAAATAACGATAACTGTGGAACTTCACTATCATTATTTACCATTTTCTTTCGAGATGCAAGGTTATTTGAAAAATCTTTTTGCATTTTTAACATTAAATCTTCCGAACGTTTGATTACAGCATTTGGAAGTCCTGCCATTTTTGCTACTTGAATACCGTAACTTTTACTTGCTCCGCCTTGAACAATTTTTCTTAAAAATTCAATTTCTCCGTTTTGCTCAGCAATAGTTATCCTATAATTTTTTATCTGCGGATAAGTTTTTGTCATTACATTTAATTCATGATAATGAGTCGCAAAAATACATCTTGCATTAATCTTTGTTGCAATATATTCTGCAACTGCCCAAGCTATTGCAACACCATCATATGTACTTGTGCCTCTACCAATTTCATCTAACAAAATAAAACTTCTATCTGTTGCAGAATTTAAAATAAATGATGTTTCAATCATCTCTACCATAAATGTAGATTGACCCAATGTTAAATCATCACTAGCTCCAACTCTTGTAAACACCTTATCTACAATACCGATTTTAGCAGCATCTGCAGGAACCCAAGAACCTATCTGTGCCAATATCACAATTAACGCATTTTGTCTCATATATGTAGATTTACCGGCCATATTCGGACCTGTTAATATCATAAATTGCGTTGTATCTACAGAATTTGATTTCAATTCTAAATCATTTGCTACATATTCGCCCAGTGGTAATATTTTTTCTAAAACAGCATGTCTGCCATTTTTCACAATAAAATCATCTGATTCATCAATTTCAGGTTTGCAATAATTATTTTCAACAGCAATTTCTGCTAAAGAATTTAAAACATCTGCCACCGCTATACAATCAGCAATTTCTCTAATTTTTGATACAAATTCTTTTGAATATTCTCTAAAATCTGTAAACAATTTATATTCTAATTCAGTTGACTTAAATTTTGCTGATAAAACATCATCTTCATGTTTTTTCAATTCATCAGTTATAAATCTTTCAGCACCGGTTAAAGTTTGTTTTCTAACATAACTTTGCGGAACCATATTCAAATAAGAATTTGTAACTTCTATAAAATAGCCAAAAACTTTGTTATAACCGATTTTTAAATTTTTTATACCAGTTCTTTCTTTTTCAGATTCTTCAAAATCACTAAGCCATTGCTCACCACCGGTTAACAAATCTCTAAAATAATCTAACTCTCCGCTAACTCTTTCTTTGATAATACCGCCATCTTTTAAAAGCATAGGCGGATTATCAACAAGAGTATTATCAATCATTCTTGCATAATCTGAAATTTCTTCGCTATACTCTCTTACAGAGCTAAACATATCGTTATCTAAAGATTCTGTAGCTTCAAGAAGAGATGGAAGCATCATTAAAGACAACTTTAAACTTACAAAATCTTTTGGGCTGGCTGAACCGTTACTCATTCGAGTAGCTAGTCTTTGAATATCATAAATTTTTTCCAAATTTTCAGATAATGAATATCTTACATTTTCTTTTGCAACCAATTCAGAAACTGAATTTTGTCTTTTTAAAATATCATCAACATTTTTTAATGGCTGACAAATCCAACTTTTTAAAAGCCTTGCGCCCATATTAGTTTTTGTTTTATCTACAGCCCATAATAATGATCCATATTTATTTTTTTCTCTAAGAGTTTCAACAAGTTCAAGATTTTTTCTTGTTGAAGCATCTAAAATCATATATTCAGACAACTCATAAGGAACAATACTATCAAACTTTGGCATATTTCCTTTTAAAGTTTCCCAAACATAAGCTAATAATGCTCCTGCAGCTCTAAATCCTAATTTATATTTTGAATAACCAAAACTTTCCAAACTTTGAGTTTTAAACACTGTTTTCAAATTATTTTCTGCAAAAGAAGTTTCAAAAACAGAAGGCGGAATTTTTGAACAGTTATATCTTTTAGTAATTTCTTCAGGCAAATTTATAACTTCATCAGGAACAATCTGAAAAGGTTTAATATCCTGTTTTAAACTAGGAGCAACAACTTCAGACGGATTTAATCTGGCAAGTTCGGCCATAATCATATTTAATGGAGCCTGAGTTGTTTTAAATTCACCGGTTGATATATCAGTATAAGAAAACCCAAATAAATCAGACTTTTCATCTTTATAAATTGCGCAAATATAATTATTAGAATTTTGTTTTAAAAGATTGCTTTCAGTTAACGTTCCAGCTGTAATAACTCTTGTTACACCACGTTTTACAAGACCTTTTGCAAATTTTGGATCCTCTAACTGATCACATATAGCAACTTTATAATTTTTTTGAACTAACTTTTCTAAATATCCGTCAGCAGCCTTTGCAGGAATTCCCGCTAATGGAATTCGACCTAATTTGGGACCTGCATCACGACCTGTCAAAGTCAATTCTAACTCTTTAGACATCGTCAAAGCATCTTCAAAAAATGTTTCGTAAAAATCACCTAAGCGATACCAAAGTAATATCCCAGGATTTTCCTGTTTGATTTGCAAATACTGTTGCATAACAGGAGTGGTATCTTCTAACTTAACTTCCCAACTGTTTATGTGATTGATTTCCGCTTTGCTCATATTATAATATTTTTATATCAAAAAAGAGAGGATTTCAACATGGGCTGTTTAAAAAATGTAACAAGAGCAATTTTCCTAACTGTAGTTGTAGTGGGGTTCATGGCTCTTGGCGGACAGAATTGGATTAAATTTCAATTTAAAAATTTTATAAACCCAAGCCCTGATATAGTAAAAGAAAGAGCTCAAAAAGTAGGAGATTTTTCTAAAATCAACAAAGAATTTGAAATAGAAAAAGCTGCCGGAATACTAGGATACAATGCCGTACTTGCAGAACATAAAGCATCAGGACAAAAAATGCTTGTTGTAGATTCCGGTAAAAAAACACTACTTTCAAAAGAAGACATTAAAGCAAATGATGCAGAAGATCGTATAAAAAATGCAATAAATAAATTTAAATATCAAGCTGCAACTATCGAAGAATTTAGAGTAACTGAAAAAGGTGTAATGAAATCTTATGGACAAGAAATTCCATATGTAAGATTTACCGCAAGAGTAAAAAAATTACCAATAGGCGAAATTTCAGGTATAATTTCTGTTGTAAAAGATGAAAAAGGCAATGATAAAATTTTAGTTTCTGCTAATGAAAAAGAAAAATATTCTCAATTAATTTCAAATGAATTTTTTAAAGAAATAAAATAAAAATAAATATAAAATTTAAAATTTTTATACAACCAAAAATCAATCCTTTAAATATTGAAAAATATTGTAAAAAGGGTTGATTTTTTACAAATATCAATTAAAAGATTGATGTAATTATTCTAATAATATTTTATTGTAGATATGGAAAATATTCACAAATTTTCCGGGGATGAATCAAGGGATAGTTGTTATGGTAGAAGATAAAATACAAAACTCAATATCAACAGACCAGTTATACAAAGAGTTTGACTGGTATCAAAACACTTTCCCTGCAATTATTCAGGAAACTTGTGATGACTTTTTTGACAAAAACTTTAAACTAAACTTAATTGGCATAAGTAAAAACATCAATTGCCTTATGGATAATGAATCTTGCTTTGTTACTAAAATACGTATCAATCAAGATTATGATATGTATTTCAGACTAACAGATAAAGCTTTAGATATAATTTTAAACAAAGTTTTAGGACAATCAAAAAACAAATTTAATATAAATAAAATTTCAGAACTTGAAGCAAAAGTTATTACATCTTTTAACAACTATTTATTTGATAATTTAACAAGAACTCTTCAAATATCACATCCCACAGAATTAAAAAGAAGTAATTTTGATTTAATTCATCTGACATTTCTAATTAAAGAAGTAGAAGAATACAACAAAAAAGCCGGAAAAGTAATAGTTACAATTCCCGTAACTTTAATAACTCCGGAATCAATTAAATCAAAAGGTGCAAAATTTTCAAATACAAGTTTCCCGACAAGCGAAACAGATGTTAATATTCTTGTAGGAAAAACAAAATTCTCATTATATGATCTTAAAAATTTAGAAATAGATGATGTTGTAGTATTTGAAAACAGTAACATAGAAAAATTAACACTATCCATACATGGGGAAGAACTTCCCGTAAACATACATCCAAACATGGATTTACTAATACCTGAAGCAAACAACGGAGGAGACAATATGGGTGATACTCAACCAAATATATGGGACAGTATTGAAGTCGATATGAGTGCAGAATTTGATGCTGTAAAAATAACCCTTGGCGAATTAAAAGATATAGAAGAAGGACTTGTTGTAGATTTAACCTCTTTATACGACAACAACGTAACCCTAAAAGTTGAAGGGAAATCTATTGCAAGTGGTTCATTAGTAATAGTTAATGATAGATATGGCGTTAAAATCAACAATGTAATTGCAGATGGCGGAAATAGCAGTGCGCCACAGAAAAAAGCATCAGCCGCAGCACCTGAAGCAAACGAAGACACTTCATATGCTGAAAATAATGAACCGGAAGAAAATCAAGAAAACTACAATCAAGAAGAACACTCTGAAGATGAAGAATTTGATTATAGTGATTTTGAACTTGAAGATGAAAATATATAAACGTATTTTTAAAACAACAAAAGACTTGGGAGAGAAACTAATATATGGGCGGATATATAGCAAATTTTACAGTATATACAATGGCAATGATTGGACTAATTTGTTTTGCCGTTTTTGTATATAAAAAATTTACAGACGGAACTATGCGCAGTGACAACACAAAGTTTTTAAGTGTTGAAGATTCAATGAGCCTTTCTCCAAGAAAAACTCTTCACGTTGTTAGAGCAGGGAACGAAAAATTTTTAATTGCTTCAGATATAGAAAGAACAACCCTTATATCAAAATTAGGAGATTCAAAACCAACACAAAATACTAACTACACTAATTTTGAAGAAATAATACAAAAATCTCAACCAAAATACGAACAAGTACAAAATATAATAGAAGATGTACAACCAACACAAGAAATTCAAACCCAAAATAAAGTACATCTTGAACCTATAAAAACAAAAAACAAAGCACCTCGAAATGCCGTAGGTAAAATGGACAGAAGAATTCCAACACAACAACCGCCCCAAAATAATCCGGCAGTTGTAACATTAGATTTTGATAAACCAGCAAACCACGGTTTTTCAACAATGAGAGAAATGGCTAAAAAAATAAACGAACTTTAAATTTAACAATAAACATAAGGACAAAAATAAATGGACCAACTACAAAATATGAATCCCGTATTACAAATATTATTAGTAATGTCATTATTTTCATTACTTCCATTTATGTTTTGCGCAATGACAAGTTTCTTACGATTTGTCGTTGTATTTTCAATGCTAAAAACTGCAATGGGAACTCAACAAGTTCCACCTGCAATCGTAATTATCGGGTTATCTATAATTTTGACATTTTTTACAATGGGACCAACATTCCAAAAAATGTATGATATGGGTTCTGTTCCATATCAGAAAAATCACGACATGATTGCAGCAATACAGGAAGGTTCCAAGCCTTTAAAAGAATTTATGCTAAAACAAACCAGAGAAAGTGATTTAACATTCTTTGTAGAATTATCTCATAAAACCAAACCTAAATCACCTGATGATATTTCTATATGGGAAGTTGCACCTGCTTATATAATTAGTGAACTAAAAACATCATTTGAAATAAGTTTCATAATTTTTGTTCCATTTATCATATTAGACTTGGTAGTTGCAAATATTTTACTTGCTCTCGGTATGTTTATGTTATCACCAACAATTATTTCAATGCCGTTCAAACTGCTAATCTTTATTGCGGTAGATGGTTGGGCTCTAATTGTACAAGGACTTGTCTCAAGTTATAACTAAAAAAGGATACTAAATCGTGGAAATATTACTAGAATACTTAGCTAAAGGATTTTTAATAATGCTTGCAATATCAATGCCTTGCGTATTAGTTGCAGCAGGTATTGGTCTTGTTGTAGGTATTTTGCAAGCTGTTACTCAGGTTCAAGAACAAACAATTGCAGCTGCTCCAAAAATTCTTGGGGTATTTCTTGTTATCATAATAGGCGGAGTTGGGTTTATTAAATTATTAACCAATTTATTCCAAGAAGGTATGGTACTGGCTTTTAATACTGTACCGCATAGCGAAAGCTTTGTCCTAGATTCTGATTACCACAAATACACAACTCCTTTTGAACACGAAATGAGAGATAAATTTAAAAATATCGAGTCAATGGACGAAATGCTCAAAAATCCTGGAAAAGTTCCATATATCGATAATTATAAAAAAGAAAAATATACTCCGGCAGCAAAAACACCTATGCCAAAACCTGATTTAGTTGAAACAAACAGAATACTCGGAAGATAATTTAATGGATAATATTATTACAGAACTAATGAAAATGTTTCCAACAATTAACACCTACATTATGGCAGGTGCATTAGTTTTTGCAAGACTCATCGGATTTTTCAGATTTGCTCCGATTTTTAATAGAAAAGATTTTCCGGCATTAGTAAAAGTTCCATTTGCCTTACTTGTAACAATATTTATTGTCCCATTTTTATCACCTGAAAAAGTATTTACCCAATGTGATTCTTTTATGCTTTCTATTCTTTTAAATGTCGTAGTAGGAGCAATGATTGGTTATATGGCACAACTAATAACAATTGCAATAGATTGTGGTGCTGAAATGATTAATATGCAAATGGGTTTAACTTCTGCTACAACTCTTGATCCTACAACTTCAGCACAAGTTTCTATACTTACAAAAATGTTTTCACTTATGGGAATATTAATTTTTATTCACCTAGGTGGCGTTTACTGGTTATTTAAAGCCTTATTAAGAAGCTTTGAAATATTTCCAATGTATTCTTCTCATATTCCTCTACCTCAACTTATAAAAATGGATTTACTAATTAAAATGTCTTCTAACACTTTATATATGGGGCTTCAAATTGCATCTCCTGTATTATTGGCAACATTAGCTCAAGATATTATCTTAGGCGTAATTTCAAGAACAGCACCACAAGTTAACGTATTCCAACTAAGTTTCTTATTCAAACCTGTTTTAGGCGCAGCAATACTTGTTTGGATATTACCAATGTTAATGAATATTATTGAAGAATACTTCCTAAGCTTTGCAAATATTATTTAAAATATTTATTTTAAAACTTCAATAACACTATAATCTGTCAAATATGGCAAGTGATCTTCTGTAATAAGTTCCCCAGGCAATAAAATCGAAATTCCAGGAGGACATTCTGCAACAACTTCACCTGACAATCTGCCAACAGCATCTTTTGTAGGAATAATTTCTTTTTCTGAGAAATAAGCATCTCTTAGACTTTTTTTGATAATTGGAGTTAACATTGGCATATGCTTTTTATTCTCCAAATAATATATATCTTGATAATTGTGTGTATCAATCTTTTTCAAACAATCTACAAGATATTCAAAGTCAGAACGTTTGTTACCAATATTACATAAAATCAATATACCAACATCAGAAGCACTTTCTACTTCAATACCAAAATCTATTTCCAAAATAGATTCTAATCTTTTACCAGAAAGCCCGTCTGCTTTTATGAATACTTTTGTAACATCAGTTTTATAACCAAAATCAGATTTTAACTGATGAATATTTTGCATCTTATCAATTTCTGAACGTAAATATTTTGCATTAGCAATAGCTTTTGCTAATTGCTTTTGACCTCTTTGACTTTGTAAATTTGCTCTTGCCGCATCTAAACTTGCCAACAACATTAAAGATGGACTTGTTGTATGCAATAACATCAATGCTCTTTCTACATCTTCGGCTGAAATCATTGAATCTTCACTTATATGTAACATTGAAGATTGACTCATACTTCCACCGGTTTTATGTAAAGAATGAACGACAATATCAGCACCTAATTTTAAAGATGTAGTAGGAAGTTTATCATTAAAATTCCACAAACAGCCATGAGCCTCATCTACAATTAAAGGTACATTATATTTTTTACAAACTTTAGAAATAGTCTGAATATCTGAAACTACGCCTTCGTATGTAGGATTTGTTATCCATACCATTGAAACATCATCATTATTTTTCAACAAATCTTCAATAACTTTAGCGTCAACATTACCCCACAAACCCCAATCTGTTAACTTTTCAGGAACAATCCACAAAGGTTCAGCTCCTGATATTATTAATCCAGTCAATATAGAACGATGACAATTTCTATTTACAATAACTTTTTGACCTTTTTTAGTTAATCCCATAGCAATAGCAAGATTGCCAATAGTAGAACCATTTAATAAAAAGAATGTTCTTTTAGCACCAAAAGCTTTTGCAGCCAATTCTTCAGCTTCTTTTATAGGACCTGTCGCAGGAGTCAATGTTCCTAAATTATCAAATTCATCAGTTGTATCAACAAGCAAAGCTTTTTTCCCGACAAGATTTCTAAAGTCAGGTAAAGTTCCCAAACCTTTAGTATGTCCAGGAATATGAAACTGAAAAGTCGGATTGTCATAAGCTTTTTTAAGTGCTTCTACAATCGGGGCGTGAATTTTTACTTGTTTATCATTTTTAATTTTATTGGGCATAGTAAAAATATACTACAAAAAACTTTAAAATCTACATGTATTATGATACAATCTTTACACATATGAAAAAATTATTAAAATTCATACTTATTTCAACATTAATATTTATCCCATCATTAGATGCAAAAGCTGCGGAAGACATAGCTGACGAACTTCTGGAAACAAAATTTGCAGACGAAATTGTTCTTAACACAAATCCACATGAACTAACAACAGAAAATAATAATAAATTTAATAAAAGAATAGCAATAGAACAAAGTAAAAATGATAGTTTAGAAACAGAAAATTCACAAACAGAAAGTCCAAAGGAACAATTTAAAGATCTTTTTAGGTTAAATTCAAATATTGATAAACCAGATGAAGAAGACTCCATCTTGGATAACAACGAATTGGATTTTGAAATATTTAGAAGATTTGATAAAGATAACGATAACAAAATTGATGAAGACACACTACTTGGTAAAATCTATCATACTAAAATAACAAGAACTGATATTCAATCATTCTTACTCAAAGATGAATTATCACATGAATTTAAAGAAGGACCTCTTCATAAAACTCAAATTTATGCAGGTTATAGAGGGGGCATAAATGCTCTATTTAACCAAAACTACTCAACCGAATATGATAATGCAACAACAGAACTTGGTGTATATGGTTCATTTAGAAATCCTGACTATAAATTCAAATTTAATATAAATCCTGTCCCATCATCTGGCAGAAACTATCTTGATTCAATTTGGGGAGATGCATATATTATGAACAGCTCTATCCCTAATCACCAAATTGTAGCAGGTTATTCAAGAGTTCAAACCGGTATAGAAGGTGGCTCATCATCTTTTGTATTACCATTTGTTGCAAGATCACAAATTGCAAGAAACTTCGGAAACTCAAGATCATTATCAGTGAAAGTAATGGGTAATTATAAATATGCAGACTATAGTCTTTCTTTTGGTTCTTCTGGAAGATCTTTAATAAGTGGTTTCCCAGGAACAGAATTTAATGGGTGGTTAAATATTAAACCTTTTGGTTCTTTAGATCATAAATATGGTAAATTAACAATTGGTGGAGGTTTTAATGGCGGACATAACCAAATAAATTACGGTGTTGGAAGCGTATATATAGGTTACAGACATAAAAAATTATGGACAAATTTTGAAGCGGCAATTGCGGATGGATACAATGGTTCGCAAGGAGTAAGCGAAAATAAAGCCTGTGGTTTTGCATATACTGCAGGTTGGAAATTCACACCTAAGCTTCAACTTATTGGAAGAATTGACCAGTTTGATCCAAATAGAGATATTTCCGGAGACCTAAAAAGAGAATATACTATTGGACTCAATTGGTTTATAAAAGGACAAGCGCTAAAAGTCATATTAAATTACGTTTTCTGTGATAGCCAAAATCGACCAGACAGCCACAAAATTATTCTAGCAACTCAAGTATTGCTATAATCTGACAAATACGATATAATAAATATATAATATAATTGATGAGGATTGGTTTTTATAGTGATTAAATTTAAGAAAAATGCTGGTTTCACACTATCAGAAATTTTGGTAACAATGGGACTTATTGGAGTAATAAGTGCTATGACTATTCCAACTTTAGCTTACAATTACAGAGCAAAAGTTTTAGAAGAACAATTTAGAGCGACATATAGTGAAATCAGAGAAATTGGTTCCCGCCTTAATTATGATAAAGGTGATGTAGGAACATACGCAAACAATACAGATTTTAACAATTGGCAACGAGAATTTATGTCAATGATAAATGGTGGTAACAACCTTCTTAATGGATTAAATCCTGGCAATATCACCGGTGAATTGAGAAAAATTTATAAAAATGCAGGAGGTAGCCCTGGACCTTACAGATTTAATTTAGGCGCAAGAGGTAGAGTTCAAACTTCTGTTATATGTGATAACGGATCGATTTGGCTTGATAGTAAAGGTCGAATTTGGACATTCAACTCTGAAAACAGAATAATCTGTGTTGATATTAATGGTATTGCAAACCCTAATAGAATAAATATAGATACATTTGCATATATTCCAATGAGTGCTGAACAAGTTGCAACTTGGGTATATGAAGATCCTGATAACCCTGACAATTATTCAGGTTCTATTATTCCATGTGACTTAGATGTTATTATTGGTAAAGGTCTATCTAATGCTATTCCTGAAAAACCATATGTTAAAAATGTAAATAACAAAAGAGTTGCACTTGATGCTTGTCCATTTTTTGAACCTGTAGAAAATATAGCTCCAATGAATAGTTCTTCTCCAGGTAGATCCGCCAAAAATAGACCTGTTACAAGTTCTGATACATATTGGAAAACATACATTAATTACAAATAAAAAAAACGGGATTAAAATCCCGTTTTTTTTAGAATTTCAATAAAACTTTTAAGGTTTCTTTTTCTTTATTTTTTTCAAAACCTTCAATTGCATCATCAACAGAATACACTGCCGAAATCAATGGTGAAAAATCTATTTTGCCGGATTTTAATAATCTTAATGCAGCAGGGAACTGACCACAACGAGAACCTAGCACAGTAATTTCATCTATTACAATTGGAGCCAAATTAAATTCTTTTGATGCTGCAACAGTACTTTTCAAAACCAATGTTCCTCTTGGTTTAGTTAAAGCTAATGCGGTTTCAAAACCAGAGATAGAGCCTGTGGCTTCAACAACAACATCATAAATTTTTTCAATTTTAAATTCATTTAACAATGCTGTTTGCACACCTTGTGCTGAAGCAATATCCAATTTATTTTTATGTTTACCAACCAAAGTTACATCTATATTTTGAGCATTTAAAGCTAAAGCAGTTATCAAACCTAACTTTCCATCACCTAAAACAATAACTTTTTCAAATGGTTTAATATGATGTTGTTCTGTTATTTCTAAGGCTGCAGCTAATGGTTCTACAAAAACAGCTTGTTCATCAGATACATTATCAGGAACTTCAAACAATACTTCTGTTGGCATTGTAAAATACTCTGCAAAAACACCATCTTTATGAAAAATACCTAATGTATGTCTGTTAGGACAATGTCTATATAATTTTTCTGCACACCAAGGACAAGAAGGCTCTTTGCAACCATAACTTATTTCAGGAACAACTCTTTTGCCAATCAAAGATTTATCTTCTGAATTTACATCAACAACAACTCCGACAGCTTCATGTCCTAAAACACCAACATATCCCATATAACCTTTTGTTATTTCATAATCTGTGTTACATATACCAGCAAGAGTTACTTTTACTAAAGCTTCCCCTTTTTGCAAAACTGGTTTTTCATAATTATCTACCAACTTTAATTCATTATCTTTTGTAAATACTACAGCTTTCATCTTTTCTCCTTATTCTTCAATTGATTTCCAATCTTTAGCAACTTTTTTTAAAATATTTTCAGTAGTATCTTCATCTAACAATATTTTCTGAGTTGCCACATTCATTATATTATTAATATCTTTTTGCCCTCGTTGAGTTTTATATACCGGTTGAATTTTATTCAACTGACTCGCACTTATAACTCTGGCTTTTGCGAATAAATCATCTTCTGTATAATTTGTATAAAACTCATTTTTTAAAGCTTTTTTATTAACAGCCAAAACACCTGTTAATTTTGCAAGTTCAAGTTGATTTTTCTCATTAGTTAAATATAGTGCAAATTTTAAAGCGTCGTTTTTATGCTTAGCCCTTAATGGAATTACAAAATTCATAAGTGAAAAATCATTTTGACCTAATTCACCTTTTATTTGAGGTGCAACATCTGTATTTGAATAAGTTAATGGAGCATTTTCTTTAATCATATTCAAAAAATTTGCACCTGCATTTAGCAATACTATATTACCTGACATATATTTTTCTAAAGCTTCTTGCAATGTCATCGTTATAGACTCTTTTGGTATCAAATCTTTTGAATATAAATATTTAAACATATCAAAAACTTCAACAGATTTTTCAGAACTTACCAAAGATGACGATGCAACCCCATACTTATTTAAAATTTTTAGCATAGTATCATTCTCGGTCAAATTTGGCAAAATAATATAAGACAAAGTTCTAGCCTTTACAATTGGTGCAAATTGCGCAACTTGAGAATAAGTTTCAGGAACATTTACTCCTGATTTTTGTAACAAAGCCTTATTATATATTGTAATTGCACTTGTTGCATACCAAGGTATAGAAAATATCTTACCATCATATTCTAAAGATTTTAAAATTTCAGTATTAAATTGTTCTAACTCAGGTTGAGGAATTTCATAAAGAGCTCCTTTATGCGCCAAAGTTGCAGAAAAATCCGGATTTAAATTAACTAAATCTGGCGGATTATCACTTAATACAGAAGCTAATGTTCTTTTTTCTCCCTCAGAAAATGGAACATCTACCCATTTTATCTTAATTTCAGGATTTTCTTTTTCAAAATCTGCAATCACATTTTTTATATATGGTGCAAAATCACTCATTTGCAAAGTCCAAAATACAACTTCATCATTACTTTGCCTTTTACCAAATACAAAAAATATACCGGTTACTAAAATTAACGTAGAAACAACTATTATCCAAAAAGTTTTATTCAAATTAATATTCCTTTGTAAAATACATCTACCCCTGCTATAATTATACTATGAATAATTTATTTACGGAACTTGAAAACCAAAATAAACAAATACCTCTTGCTGAAATTTTAAGACCTAAAACATTAGAAGATTTTTTAGGACAAAGTAATGTTATTTCACCAAGAAGTCCTCTATTAAACTTGCTAAAAACTAACAGACTTTTTTCCTTAATATTATGGGGGACTCCAGGTTGTGGAAAAACAACATTAGCAAGATTAATTGCCACTAAAACTAATGCACAATTTATTGAAATATCAGCTGTAACTTCAGGAGTAAAAGATATAAAAGATGCCGTAGATAAAGCAAAAGAATCCTTACGTGCAGGAACAAAAACTATATTATTTATCGACGAAATACATAGATATTCAAAAACTCAACAAGATGCACTTTTACCTCATCTTGAAAATGGAACATTATTTTTAATCGGTTCTACAACTGAAAATCCATCATTTCAAGTTGTACCGGCGCTTTTATCAAGATTACAAGTAATAAGATTAAATTCTATAGATGATGAGAGCATGTCAAAAATTATAAAAAAAGGCTTTTCATACCTTGCTACTACCTATACACCAATGGAATGTGAAAGTGGAGTTTTAGATTTTATAATTAATTTGGCAAGAGGAGATGCAAGATATGCTCTTAACATAACTGAGAATGCTTATTTTGCAAGTGATTTAAAAGATAACAAAAAAATACTTACTGTTAAAACCATTGAAGAAATTTGTCAGCAAAGAAATACTAGATATTCAAGACAAGAACATTACGATTGCGCTTCAGCATTTCAAAAGAGTTTAAGAGGAAGTGATCCTGATGCGGCAATATATTATTTAGCAAAAATGATAACAGCAGGAGAAGACCCAAGATTTATTGCAAGAAGGCTTATCACCTGTGCAGCTGAAGATGTTGGGAATGCAGATCCAAATGCACTTAATATCGCAATAAATGCATATAAAGCAGTAGAACTTTTAGGACTTCCGGAAGGTAGAATTCCACTAGCTCAAGCCGTTATATATGTTGCAAGAGCACCAAAATCTAATGAAACAGTCTGTGCAATTGATGCTGCACTATCTGATATAGCTAACGGTAAAGACTATCCACCTCCAATGCACCTAAGGGATGCACATTATAAAGATGCCTCAAAATACGGATTTGGAAACGGATATATATATTCACATGATGCACCGGATATTAAACAGCAGTTCATGCCGGATGAACTGCTGAATAAAAAATATACAAAATAAATTAATACTTATTAGTTTTAATTTGAGAATAGAGTAAATGTTTTTTCAATACTCTTAGATATTAAACTTTTAACCGTATCATATTCTGTTGTTAATGATGAAATTTCAGCATCTAATTGTTTAGTTTTTAAATCAATTGAATCTTCTTTATATGTTAATTCAGCTTTTTTAGATGTAAATTCAGCCTCTGCACGTGCAATAGCATCTGTATCAGAAACTTCTGTAATATATCCGGTTTCATTATATCTTGTTTGATAATAATAACCATCTTGGTTAAGAGAACTCATAGAATATCTTCCATCTTTTATCATACTTTCAAGATATTCACCATCATCAATAGCATCATCTTCTCTCCAACCATATTCACAAATATTGTTATATAATTCATCAAAGAAATCTGCAGATTTATCAACTATTGAAGTAACTGCATCAGGGTCATCTTGTGCTATATAATAATAACCTGAATTATCAGTTACATATACAGATGTATCAACTGATTTACCAACAACGTAATCTGAATCAGCTTTTGCTAAACCATTATCGTAATAGGTTAAAAATGCCGCTAACATATTAGATAAACTTACACCATAATATTCACCCTTGCTATCTGAACCAATTCTATTGTAATTTACAGCATTTTGATATGCACTATTTTCAGTCATAGCTTTATTATTAGTTCTATCACCTTGGTCTGCAGGCTTATTACTAGTAGATAAGTATTGAGATACAACCATATCATAAGCGAATTTTAAAGCATCAGCAGATGCTTCATCAACATTTAAGCCTTGTCCTGTTAAATCTTTTTCAGAAGAATAACCCAAAGCTTCTGCCAAAGAATTAAATAATTTCAAAACTTGTTCCCTAAACGCTTTCATATCATCAGCTTTGGGTCCATTGCTGACATTTTTATTGGCAATCAATACTATATTCCCTGACAAAATATCACCTAATGTCATCTCAGATATTTCAGTCGCATAATGATTTACAACTCCATTTTGAACAACTGAATAAATACTATCAGATAAAGAATTAGAGCCTATGTTGATATTATTACCATAACCAGTACTAGCTTGTATTGAGCTATCTTCACTCATAGCCACAACAGCGCTCAAATCTGTATTCATCTGAGTTTGGATACTAGCATATATATCACCAGTAGTCACTGAAGATTTATTTCCATTATCATCTAAAATATAGCCGTCTTCAACTTTACCTGACATTATTTTCTTTGCGTTAGAAATTAATGTTCTTATTCTATCAGATTCAGCATTTATACGAGCAATTTCTGCATCATATTGATTTTTATCAGAGATATTGACTTTATCTTTCTTAGCTTCATTATCGTTTAAATCTCTTGTTAATTGAGATATAATGTCATTATTAATTTCATTATTGTTTGCACTTTTTACTAAAGAAGTTAATCTTTTCTTTTCTTTTTCTAATTCTAAAGCAGTGACTTTTCCCTCCGCAACAAACATTTGACCCCAATCTATTTTTTGTTGCCCAATGTCACTCAATATCAAATCTGATAATGTCATTGCACTAACAGATGATTTATCTAAAGGTTCAGCACCCATACCTGCTGAAGGATTCCAAGATTTACCAACGGTCTCAGAAACATTGTTTGACTTGAAAACTATACCATTACCTTGAAGTGTTTTATCTTTATCAACTTCGAAATCTAATTTTGTTATTGCATTAGCTGTTTCTTGAGTAACAATTCCTCCATATGCTAATGCTTGAATAAATTTATCTCTTGAAGCTTGAGAGCCAACTCCACCAGCTTTTGAAATACCGGCAGCTTTTGCTGCAGCTGCATATTCTGAATTCAAAACTATTGCACCAGAAGGAGTTGTAACCATATAAGGATTATAATCATTTGCGGCAGATGGCATCATTAACAAACCGTAAGTTACTCCAAAATCACCTTGTACTGCATCATTTGACCAAACTAATTTAGTCGCATTCATAGCATTAGAATACTCAGTAGAAATGTCAGACAACTGATTTGTTATTTCAAGCTTTTGCTGAGCCAATTCCGTTGATTTGTATTCACAATCAGCTTTTCTTGCTGTTATACATAAAAATCTTGCTTGTGAAGCTGCCAATCCCATGATTTTCGTAATCCTTTCGACATACAGTCATTCTTTGATTAATCATAACTACGGCATTTTCACTAATAAACTTTAATATCAAAGACTTTTATTGTTACATTTCGTTACAACTTTGTTACACGTTTTAATTCGCTATATCTATAACAGTATATGCATTAAAATCTAATGAGCCATATATCACTTTTATTTTATTATCCCCTTCCGGAAGCCATTTTGCAAAAGAAATAGTTTCTTCCCCAAAATCATCCGTCGTTTCTTTAGCTGGGAATTGAGCCATCACATACTGAGCTTGATAAAATTTTAAAACTAAATTTCCGGCATCATTCTCACCTTTAATTTGATAGTGACCTACCGGCAATACATCTTCCCCAACTTTTAATGCTACAGGTAAAGATATTACAGGCAAACTATTTTTATCAGAATTAGTATTTATAATCTCGGTTTCATTACTTTGGCTAAATTCTTCACCTTTTGGAACATTTTTATTTCTTTTTTTCAAACCCAGCCAATTTCGATTTTGTTTATCTTTAACCTGTTCAATAGCTTTATCAAAATCCTCATCTGTAACTGGCTTATCTTGGCCATAAAAATCCTGACTAGCGCCCCAATTATCCCACAAATCTCCGGTTGCAGGCATATCAACATCATCTGCCAATACTGAAATTGTAGATATTGAAAATATAGCAATAAAAACAATAAAAGCTTGCAACAACTTCTTCATAATACTTTTATAATAATGAATTTTATAAAAAAGTAAACCCAACAAATATATGAATAATATTTTAAAAATTATTCACTAACAGCAACATTTTCAGACTTAACTTTTTCAATAAGAAGTTTTGTTATTCTAGCTCCATCTACTTCTTTAACAGTAAAAGTAAATTCATTATATTTTACAATATCATCAAGTTGAGCAATACGTCCAAGTTCTTTAACAACCAAACCTGCAATTGTATCTACATCTTCATCTTCTAAAGCTTTTTCCGGCAAATCAAAATAATTTGCCAATTCATCAAGACGCATCATACCATTTGCCAAATACAAATTTGGTCTAATTTCTTTTATGTCAAATTCGGCTTCTTCATCAAATTCATCTTGAACATCGCCAAATATTTCTTCTAAAACATCTTCCAATGTAATAATACCTGAAGTTCCACCAAATTCATCAACAACAACAGCCATTTGACTTTTATTTTTCTTAAATTCTCTAACCAAATTATCCATTGTTATTGTTTCAGGAACTAACATAACTTTTCTTTGTATTTTTTCAACTGAATATTCTTCATCTTTTATAGATAAAGAATATAAATCTTTAACATGAATTAAACCTGTAATATGATCAATATCACCATCATAAACAGGATATCTGGTATATTGATTTTCTGTAGCTACCTTATTCAATTCTTCAAAAGTAATATCACTTGGGACACAAATCATATCTGTTCTAGGAATCATAACTTCTCTAGCTGTTAAATCTGAGAATTTGAATACATTATGAATCATATCTTTTTCGGTTTCATTCAAAACACCTTCATCATAACTTGTATCCACCAACAAATCCAAATCTTCAATTGTATGAACAACTCTTGCTGAATTAACAGGTATTCTAAACAATTTTAAAATACTATTGCAAGCAACATTCAAAACCCAAACAAATGGTTTTGAAATAGTCATAAACAAATCCATAGGTCTTGCAACATATAAAGAAATTTTTTCAGGATACTGAAGCGCTATACATTTTGGAACCTGTTCTCCGATAACAACATGTAAAAATGTAATAACTAAAAATGCTATAACAGCAGTAATTGTATGAGCAACATAAGCATTAGTAGCTGATAAGTTTGATAATATAGGATTCATCATCTTTTCAATAGTAGGGGATCCGAACCAACCAATACCAATACTTGCGATAGTAACACCAACCTGAACCGCAGCTATAAAAAAGTTCATATCTTCTAATGCTTTTAATGCAAGCTTTGCATCAACATTACCATCTTTAGTAAGCTGTTCTATTTTTACTCTTCTAGCTCTTACAATAGCGAATTCGGCAGATACAAAAAAACCGTTTACAAGTAATAGTATAAAAACTACTAGCCAATTGGAAATAATTATTCCCAAACTCGAGTCACTCATCCTTTATTAATCCTCATTTTATAGATATTATTATAGTATCTATAAAAAAAAATTGCAAGAGGCTCATACCTCTTGCAATAACCATTGAAATAGATTTACTTAGAAATTATTATACAATCATAAATCTTATCTATTTTATCTTTCATTTCAGTAAATTGACACTTTAAATCTTCAAAACTGTTTATTGTTGCAAATTTTTTTTCAACATCTTTTAAAATTTCTCTATGTTTCTTCTCTAGCTGTTCTGGAGTAACAACAATTCTTTCTTGGATTAAAAACACCAAAACAACTATTATAACAGGAGAATAATATATTAAATTTTCCATAAATTTGATATTCCTTATAAAATTTATAAAACAATTGGCCAATAAAAATCTACCAAGTAAGAAGCAGCATCGAAAGGGTGAGATAGAAACTTTAATTCTTTTGTTTGTTTTATTTGACTATATGTAGGAACATCTATTCTTGATGAACCCTCTACATACCTCAGATTATAAATATTGTACAAAAGTTTTTCACACTTTGGAGATACATACAAATTAATATCTCCATTTGCATTTTTAACCTTTGCATTAAATGCTGCAACTCTATTTTTTATAGGAGGATTAAAAGCTTTAATTTTAATCTCGACATCATAACCGTAAGCCTCCAATTTCTTTTTTATAATTACATAATTTGTATATTCACTTGTGCAGCTTCGATTATCTCCTGAGGCATCACCATTTATAATTACTTTTCCTTTATGATTTGGATATCTGTTATAAAATTCATCACAAGTTTTAGCTGTTGTCGTATTTTCTAAAACTAATTCATCAAAATAAAACACCTTATCCTCAGTTTTATGCGCTAAAACCCAAGCCATCGGATCTACGTTAAAATCACAACTTATATGAACATCTAAATCTTGTTGATATTTTATATCCTTTATATTTTCATCAGAAAAATCCTTTACAACTAAATTACTATTATAATTTCCTGTTTTACCAAGTACAAAAATATCATAATAATCTTTGTCATATAATTTTCTTAATTCATCACAAAAACCTGAAGGTAAATGTGTATTTTGCGTAGTAGGCGCACAAATAACTCTATAATTTGGCGGAGGATTATCAAAAAATGTTTTATAAATCCAGCCCTTTTGTACTTCAGGGTTTGTATGTCCAAAAATTCTGTAAGTAAAATTTTTCCAAGTCGGTTTAACATGTTGCCTCATTCTAGCCAACAACATTTTAAACGTATCATAAGGTACATCTGACATTTCCTCTATCTCCACAAAACCAAGATTTAGTGATTTTAATTTGTTCGGCTCATCAAAATGCCTAAATAAAATTTCAGATCCATTATGAAAAACTAACTTTTGTTCAGCACTAACCCACTTATAATCGATTTTTTCTCTCAGACCAATATTGTCAAAATGTTCAAAATAAGTTT
>CALUYT010000057.1 GCA_944325085.1 Candidatus Gastranaerophilales bacterium
TTACGTTTTGGAAGTTTGCAGGTCTAACCATTGTATATGCTTGAGCTGTACCGTTAACGTTACGTCTTAAATCAGCAACTGTACCTTGGAAAGTTTGACCAGTTAAAGTACCATTTAAGATAGCACAAAATGTCATTGTTTCTTCTGGATGTTCAGCAGCAGCAGCGTCTTTATCTGCAGCACAAGCAGCATTGTTAACACCAACTGTACCAGCATAGTCAAAGTCATATTGAGCTTGTGACATCAAACCAGCTTGGTTTAATGTAGAAACTGTTTTCTTAAATTGAGAACGGAATTTTGCACCGTTAGTATTCGCAATCAATGTAGGAATAGTCATTGCAGCAACTACACCAATGATACCTAGTGTAATCAATACTTCTGCCAAAGTAAAACCGAATCTTTTTGTCATAATCTTTTCACCTTTCTTTTAAATAAAATTAACTATAACATACGCTTTACATACCGATTATATTACTATTTTTTCAAAAATCTGTCAACCATATGTATGATTTATACAAGATTGACAGATTTTCGGGGTTATGTACTGTTAAAGTAGTACTTTATAAACATATAATAATTCCTCATATTGGTTATACTTTATATAAACCCAAATTAACTAATCAAATAACATTAATAACAAAAAACTAATTCTTAAGAATTAGTTTTTTGTTCTGTAATATGCTTAAAATTATTGTAAATATTGAATTTTAACTTATTGTAAATTTTTATTAAAATTTTATATAAATTGTCAAATATATTAAGATTTGTAATACAAAAGAATTAACCTCGTTCTAGTTCGTATATTCTAAATTCACTAGGTTCCAATTTATCAAAGTGAATACTATCAGAATTTTCAATATCTTGAGGTTCAAAATCTTTATCTTGGAATACATATTCTTTTTTTAGATTATAATCACTTGGAATAAAGATTTCTTTGTCAAATATTGCATAACCTTCAACGATTTCTCTGTAGTTTTCTCCTGTAGCAGCAGTTTTTGTAACTTTTTCAGTTGGATATTTGTGGTTTGATACTATTAGATAAGCTTTTCTCATAGGTTCTCTTGTTATTAACCAAGCACTATATCCATCTTCATCATCTACTATAATTTGAGCTTCTCCACCTGTTATAACAGGATTATTTTTTACAAATCTATCAATTGCATCGAATTTCTTGTAGAAATTTTCATTAGTTGAACGTTTCATTGCAACTTCTTCACCTATAGTGTATTCTGTACCACCTTGAGTGAAGTTTTCATCACCATCAACATATAACATTGGTCTTTGAGCATATCGTCCGCCTGGTAAGAATTTATATTTAAACCATTTGTATAAAGCTCCTTGTTCTCCAAGTTGACCAGGGTATTGGTCTATGCAATGAAATTCTCCATCTTGGTTGTTATAAGTTTTTAGGATGGACAACATATTACCTTTTTTGAATTTTATATTGTAATTTGATAAGTTTTGATTGTCTTCGCAGATTCTTTCAGGAGTTTTATCAAATTGAGATACTATATCATTACCCCAAAGTAAATCAAATTTCATATCCTTATGATATTCTTTAAGGTAATTGTCCCATAGCATATATTCTGCAAGTGTTGCAAAATATGGGATTTTTTTCTTCATTGTAGAATTGAGCTTGTTAAGAACATATCTAGGAGCTCTGTAACTGATAGGTACTCCGTTACGTTCAGAAACTTCATCTACAACGTGATCAATATGATCAATTCTAAAACCATCAAAGTTATAATCTTTTTGTAATTGTTTCATACTATTTATGAATAACTCAATTACATCTTCGTTATATTTTCCATTTTCAAGGTTTACAAAATAATAAGGTGTTTGGCAATCTAAATTAGCGAAAGCTGTAACATCATCACCTTTGTAATCAAAATGTTTAAATGTAGGATATCCTCCGCATTCACTCATTCCGTCATATATTGGAATTCCTGCAGAACACCAAGCTCCGCCCGGAGCAGGCCAAAGTCCTTCATTCATAAGTAGTTGGATTGTTTCTATTTGTTTTGTGATATCACTTTCTTCAAGTTTCTTTTTATCATTTTTAAACTCGTGAATTTTAGCAACTAATTCTTTTACCCTTTTATGCAATTTAGTTTGATAAGGTTTTTCCAGCATTGTATTTGAGAACTGTTTTTTATGTTCTATCATTATGCCTTCGAAGTTGTTGTAAAGTTCTTGAAATGCAGGACTAAGATCTCCTGAATTTCCTTGCAATCTTTGTTTGTAAACATCTTTTGCAATTTGTATATCATCTTGATCGTGATCTTTTGATAAAAATTCAGCCACTTCATCAACTTTTGCTAATAATTGTTTTTGAAGTTCTGTAATGTCATACCAACGTGCTACTTGAGGATTTGCAAGTACAAATTTAGAAAATCTTCCGGTTTGTGGAAGGATATCGTAAATTACAGGGTGACCTGCAAGTTGCGCCATTTCTATAAATGTTTGAACTTGTTTTTTCTCATCCATACCTGTAATTTTTTCAATGTTTTCATCTTTTAATTTTGGACTTACTTCGCTACTTTTTGGAAGGTATGCGCAGCCAAATTCTCTTGGGTGGAAAGGTATTAGATAAATTGTTGTGTTGTATATTTTAGAATTTAAATTTCCCGTAGGGAGAATTAATAATTGTTTTAACCAATCAAAGAATTTTCCCGGAGTTTTTGATTGATTTCCGTTGCCCAAAGCTGCAAGGTTTATTAATTTAATATTATGACCTTCTTTTTTAAACCAATCAGAATTTTTTTCTTGGTGTCTTGCAAGTACACTAACTTGATTATTCTTGAAGTGGAATTTTCCATTTTTGAAAACATTATTTTGCTTCCATTTTTCTTCAAGTGCAAAAAGTGTTTCTTCAGGTGTTAATTCTTCAAGTGCTTTTTGAAATGAATATGTAAGATAGCCATATTTTTGGATGTGCATAGACAAATATTTCTTTCTAATTTCAGGAATATTGTCAAACGGATAAGCTTCTTTTAATTTTTCATAAACACTATTTAGTTCTGCATCTTTAGTTTTTTCTTGCTCTCTTTTTTTAAATAATAAATTCAACATAAATATCTCCCTATGTGTAATAAAAATTATAGCATAAGAAAAATTTTATTTTGCAACATGAAAATATTACCTAACAGACTAATGGAATAAACTCCTTTAAGATATAAATTTGTAGGTGAATAGAGAGGGCTAGCCCGTTTATTGATAGGAATGGAGATTAAAAAATGGTTACAAAAGAAAAACAAATTTCGATAGTTATTGTAGAAGATTTTAAATTAACCAGAGTTGGATTAAGATGTGCATTGAATGCAAATCCTGATTTAAATGTTGTAGCAGAATCTGAAGATGCAATTGATGGCTTAAAACAAATAGAAAAATTACATCCAGATGTTGTTTTAATGGATTTAGGATTACCAATGATGAATGGTATTGAAGCAATGGTGAAAATAAGAGAATTTTCTTCTGATATAAAAATAATTGCACTAACATCTCATGATAGAGAAGAAGAAGTTGTAGCAGCATTGAGTTCTGGAGCTAATGCTTATTGTTTAAAAGATATCGATCCTGCAAAATTAGCAGATGTAATAAGAGATGTTTCTCAAGGTGTATGTTGGATTGATTCTGTTGTTGCCAATTTGGCTTTAAGATCTATTCCAAAAGTAGAAAATGTAGGTTTGTTGGGTTCTCAAGTTTCTGATCAAGCAAGAATACCTTTAACAGAAAGAGAATTTGAGGTTTTAAAACATTTAGTTGCGGGAAAAAGTAATACGGAAATTGCTAAAGAATTAATTGTAAGTGTACACACCGCAAAAGCTCACGTTTGTTCTATTTTACAAAAAATGTGTGTAAATGATAGAGTTCAAGCTGCGGTTAAAGCTGTTAAAGAGGGTATGGTATAATTAATTATTAAATTTTGCTTGTATCAAGTACAAATTGAGCGGCACCAGAGGCTGGTTCTACAGTGGTATCGTGAAAAACTACAGGAAATACATCAAGTAATCTGTTTGCAGTGTTTTCAACTATACAATTAGAGCCAGCATCAACGCTATTAACACCAGAAGAGCAGTTAACTTCTCTATTTGGTAATGTCGGACCGTTTACATCGATAAAACCTACACAATGAGATAAATCTACTCCATTATCGTTTCCTGTGAACATTGCTTGTGTAATTCTGCGCCCTATTGGTAATTCACAATTCATAGCATCAGGGTGAAAAGCAATAATAGATCCATCAGCTAATGCGTAAGCAAAATAATCTGTATAATTATCTGGTATAGTATCTTTAGTATTTAATACATAAGGTCCAAAAGATTTCTTTTTGTTTACAACAATATCGGAAACTTTTCCATAATACATTTTACCTTCCAGTGTTCCGTTAAGCATTGCGCAGAAAGACATTGATTCTTCCGGATGCAAAGCTCCTGCAATGCTTTTGTCTTCTGGACATGTTTCTGTTGTGCTTGCAAAATTATATCCAAATTGTGCTTCTGACATTAATGCGGCTTGGTTCATTGTAGAAACAGCTTTTTTAAATTGTGATCTATATTTTGCACCATTTGTATTTGAAATAAGAACAGGTATTGTCATCGCGGCAACAACGCCAATGATACCTAATGTAATTAAAACTTCTGCAAGAGTAAAACCATATTTTTTATGCATAACCAAAACCGCCATATAAATGTTACCTATTATAATTATTTATTATTTTTGATATTTGTCAATTGTGTATAGTATTTTTAAGCTTATTTAAAAGTTCCAAAAGAGTTTCTGTAGGTAAGCCAATTACGTTATCAAGGCAACCTTCTACTTTTTTTATATAACCTTTTGGCATTTCTTGTATTCCATAAGATCCGGCTTTATCAAATGGTTTGTATGTGTCTATATAGTAATTTATTTGTTCTTGCGTAAGTTTTTCAAAGGTAACATAAGTTGTGGTTGATTTTATTTCAGATGTCATTGTTTTTGAATCAATAACTGCAATACTTGTTACTACAAAATGGGTTTTCCCTGATAATAAATTTAGCATATTAAATGCATCTTGTTTATCTTTTGGTTTCCCAAGAATTTTATTATCGATTACAACAATAGTGTCTGCACCAATTATTGTTGCGGGATAATTTATAGATTTGGCAACATTTAATGCTTTGTTATAGGCCAAATCTTCAACGTATGCATAAGAGAAATCCGTCTGGTCATGTGGTTCCACATAAGAAGACGGAATAATTTCAAAATCCAATTTTAGCTTTTTTAGAATATCTGCTCTTCTGGGAGAAGAAGAGCCTAGGATAATTTTTCCCATTGTGTGTTCTCCTTGTTTTCTGTTATTGTCAACCAAAAACAGATACAATTCAACACAAAACTTTTGTTAATGCTGACCCATTGATTTTTGATATCGTGCGGTTCTGGCATTTATTGCATAACATGCTATATTTAATCGTTGTCGTAGCTCCATCATGTTTCGTAATGTTGATGCATAATCATTCATTGCTTCTAACATTTTATTTGGATCTACCATTGATTCCATATTATCGTGATTATCAACTCGTTCTTCTTGATATTTTTGTACCAACATCTTATCGATGTAGTCTTCTGCTCCAACGCCCATGCGCAGTCCTCCCTATTGATTTGTGTATCCTGTTCCTGTAAAAAATATATCCTAGATATTCCTTATATAATATTAAAGTTTTTTGTTTATCAGAAATTGCCTTTTTTGATAAAATTAAGTTTACATTTCTTAATATCATGGCAATTTTCAACATTCAGTTTCATTATATTGATTGCTATGGATTTTGTGAATAATTATAAAGAATACAAAAAATATTACCCCGAATATGAATCTTGGAGAAATACTCAAGAGCAAAATCGTGCTAAAAGATTGGAGTATGTAAAACGTAATCCAAATTCTATGAATAAAGAGGATATTCAGCGCGGAAAAATTTTATTACATGCTATAGATGTAATGGATGAGTATTCTCAATCAAATGCTGAAGATATGGAGGTTGCTACAGAATTTGCTACAGGTCAAGTTGTTGGTATTTCAACAGGGCTTGGTATGTTGGCAGGTTTACCATTAGCAAATTTAAAATTTGTAAAAAGATTAGCCGGAAAAATTTCAAAAAATGTACACGGTGCAGGTATGATTGTGCAGATGTTGCCATCTGTTGTCGGTATGTTAATTGGTACTGCTGTTAGTTTCCCAGTAATTGCTTGGGCTACTAAAACTAAAGTTAGTGCATCAAGACACGGCAGATTTGAAGCAATGCGTAAAGATTTAAGTAATCCTGCAATATTTGCGGTTTTAACTCCTGAACAAATGAAAAAAGCTGAGGCAGATGCAAAAAATATAAATTTAGATGACAAAGTAAAGAAACGCATTGATAAGAAAACTGGCATGGGCGTTAACCCAACAGATTCTTTCAAAACTTTGAGAAAATATTATTCTAAAGATGGCGAATACATTAAACAAAAAGCAGAATTTGATAAAAAGTTAAAAGAATCAGAAAAAAATTTTAATACTCAACTTTCTGAATCTCAAATAATAAAAGCGAAAAAAGATCAGCAAATTTTGGCGGATATGGTTCGCAAAATTGATATTGCGTCTCAAGATTATTCTGAAAATGCAGAGCTAGCAACAAATACACTTACAACTTTAGCTCTTGGAACAGGTGGTTTGGTTGGTTGGGCTTCTAATAAGTTAATAAAATTATTAAAAGTAAAATCAAACTCTATTGCAAAATTTATTCCTTGGGCAGTAGGGGCTAGTATTCCTCTTGTTATGGGTATATATTCTGCTAAAATTCAAAAGCAAGCATCAAGAATTGGTAGATTTAAAGCAAAACAAGAAATGATGAATAATCCTGAAGGTTTTGTATATGTAGATGATAAAAATTTGTCAGGAATTAAAGATGTAAAAGCTCCTGAGAAAACTAAAAAGCCTAATTTATTCCAATTCTTTGGACAATTAGTTAAAGATAGTAAAGAATATAATAAATATAGAAAAACAGAGTTAATTAATGATTTAAAATTGCAAAAAGCAATAGAAAAAATAGATCTTTCTGATGAACAATTAAAAGACGCGAAAGCTTTACAGATGAATGTGTTTAAAACTTTCAATAAAGTTGATGAAAAATCTCAAACATATTCAGAAAGTGTTGAAGCTATGGGAGAAATGACAAAACAAGGCGTTTCATTGTTTGGATCTTTAGGTGCAATGTGTGTATCTATGATGTCTATGTTGAAATCATTAGAAAATCCAGAAAGTCTTAAGAATGCATCTATCGTTAAAACTATTGCTAAATCATTAGCGCCATTTGCATTTGTATTATTACCTGTTATTGCAATTGATATTTATACTACAAAGGCTCAGAAAAAAGCTTCCAGAGTTGCAGATATGATGGCACTAAAAGATTTGGAAGATTATAGACATTATGTTGATTATAGCGAAGTTAATAAAAAATAACAGTTTTTAATTAAAGTAATGTTATATGCTATAATAAACTTATGAAAGAGATTGTTATTACTGCACCGGTTAAAAAGCCGGAAGATATCCTTAGGTTTTCTCAAAATACAAGATGCAGGGATTATTATGTCTATTATACAAAATTTTTGAATAATAATTTTGAGTATATAAATGATTTTGTAAATCAGGCTAAAGAATGTAATTGCAGAATTTTTGTAAATTTTAAACATGATATTCAAGAAGAAGAATTGGTTGAAATTAAAAAGTTCTTGAAATATTTAAAAACTACAGGAATTGATGGAATTTATATAAACAGTTATGCAGTTTTAGAAGCTATTAAAGTTTTTAAGTTTCCTTTTCAAGTAATTGTTGATTCCTATTTTGATATACATAATTTGTCAGGTATTGATTTTATAAATAGTTTTCATAAAGTTAATGGTGTTATTATTACTGAAGAAATTTATCTGAAAAATATTCTTAAGATAAAGAAATATACAAAACTTCCATTATCTATTGATTCTGATAATTTACCTTGGTGTGCTGAAGATATTATAAAATTAAAAGCAATTGATAATGTAGTTATAAAAGGAAAATTCCAAACTTCTGAAGATATTTTAGATGGGATTATTTTGATTGAGAAAATTTTGGATAAGCCAAAGTTATTTAAAAATCAAAAATTACCTTTTAAACATGTACGAAAAAGTATTTATAAGACTAATCATTTTTCGGGAGATATGGTTAGTGCAGAAGGTAAAGATTTTAAATTTAGTAGAAATATAAAATCATTTGATTGGAATGAAAATAATGAATTTATTTGTGAAAATTTAAATGTTCCTAAAGCTTTTGTATTAGAATATGCAAAAAAATATAGGATAAATTTAAGATTAACGGCTTTGGCTCAAATTGAAGAGTTGGAATTATATATAAAAGAGCTTGGTTTTAATCCTATTTACTCTATTGAATATGGTGAAATTGTTTCGACATGTGATTTATCTACAAATAGCTTTTCAGAAGTAATAACAAAAGTTAAAAATTTTTGTTACAAGTATGGTATAAAATTTCAACTATCAACCCCGAGTATATTGATAGAACGTGATTTTGATAGAGTTTATGAGTATGAAAAAAATCTTTTGTTAGAAGAACCTGTACCTGATACTTTAATAATTAATAATATCGGATATTTTTGGGCATTTATAAATGATGCTGAAGTTAATCATATTCCTTTTGAAATAGGACAAGGTATTAATTTATTAAACAGTATGTCTATAAAATGTTTAAATGAATTATCGTCAATTGATACGGTAGATTTTACTTTATTCAAAGATTTTCATTCTTTGATGAAAATTTTAAAAAAATTAAAAAATGATATTTTAAATAAAAAATACACAATCGCAGGAAATATAAGAGTTTCAAGTATGGGTTTGTGCCCATTAAATAATGATAGTGCTATAGTTTCTCGTTTATCTTGTAAGGCTCCTTGTTATAAAGGTCAATATGCAATGAAGGATCCTTCTTTAAAAAAATTGTATCCGTTTGTTTGCGATGGTTTTTGTCGTATGCATATGTTTGAGGATTCTATAATTGATGATTTTTCAAGTTTTGAAGATTTGTATAATGCAGGAATTAATGAATTTGTATTTGATTATAGTGCCTTAAATTCAAAGTATATTCCCCACCTGCTTAATAAATTTTTTAATCATGTTCACAATATTAATAAATCATCATAATAGGTGTTAATTTTTATTTTTTTGAGCTATTATATACATAGTAGAAGTTATTAGGGATATTTGTCATGACACAAAATAATACAGAAGAAAAAGTAATTGGTATTCCAAGAGCAATGTCTTTTTATAATCATTATCCTTTTTATTATGGATTTTTCAATGATTTAGGCATTAAAATAATATTGTCTGATGTGACAACAAAACAAACTATGTCTGAAGGTGCAGGTTTGGTTGTTACCGAAACTTGTTTACCTATTAAAGTTTATATTGGACATATTTTGAATTTATTGAATAAAGGTGTGGATAAAATCTTCGTTCCATCACTACAATCTATAGATAATAAAATTTATAACTGCTCAAAAATCAGAGGATTGCCTGATTTAGTAAGAAATGTTATTAAAAAACCATTTACAATGATAGAAGCAACATTAGACAAGTCTGAAAAAAATCAAGGTTTGTATGAATTTTTGGCAGAAGCTGTAAAACCTTTTGGAATTACAGATATGAAGGTTATAAAAAGAGCTTCAAAAGCAGGTTGGAGATGTTATAACAACTTCCATGTTATGACAAAATCCGGTATGCCTTATTCAAAAGCTTTGAGTTATGCATTGCAAGGTAAAGTTGTAATTGCTAATAAAAATAAAGAGTATCCGATTTCAGTTGCATTAGTAGGTCATGGTTATAATATTTATGACGAACGTGTATGTATGAAGATATTTGATAAACTGGAAAAAATGGACGTTGAAGTTTGTACTTCATTACAATTGTCAGATGAACAATTAGATGAAGGTATTGCAAGCCTTGGTAACGATAAATATTGGGCAAATGAAGATGAAATGACAGGATCTGCTGGTCATTATTTAAAAGATAATAAGGTTGATGGTATAATCACAATCACTGCATTTGGTTGTGGACCTGATTCATTGATGGTTGAACGTATTACAAGAAAAGCTAAACAATTTAATAAACCATTATTAAATTTAACTATTGACGAACAAACCGGAGAAGCTGGTTTTGTGACTCGTATTGAGGCTTTTGTTGATATGTTGTTCCGTAAAAAACGTGCAAGTATAGTTAATAAATTGAATATTCAAGGTAAACAAGCTGAATATACTCCAAATATTGAATATATTGAAACCAAATAATTAAGTTGTTTTATAAGAAAAATCCCTGACTTTATATATAAGTCAGGGATTTTTCTATAGTTTGATATGGATTTATAATTTATTTCATAATTATTTGAGCAAGTGCATTAACCACATCTGGGTCCCATTTAGAACCTGCTTCAGAATTTATTATGTCTAAAGCCTGTTTTGCTTCCATAGCTTTTCTATAAGGTCTATCAGATGTCATAGCAGAATAAGCATCAGCTACAGCTATGATTCTTGAACCCAAAGGTATTGATTGTCCTTTTAATCCTTCAGGAGAACCGCTACCATCAATTCTTTCTGTGTGGTAGGTTATATAAGGTACAACTTCTGATAGGAAGTTAATATTCATAAGTAGGTTTACGCCCACATTTGTGTGGTTTTTAATCTTTTGTAATTCTTCCGGTGAAAGTTTTCCGTTTGTTGCAAAAATCTTTTCTGGAAGTGTTATTTTTCCTATATTTTGAAGTAATCCTGCGTAGTATATCAAATCTGTTGTTTTTTCATTTAAGCCTAATTTTTTACAAATGCTTCTTGCTAATTTTGCAGAATTTCTTGAATGTGATACTGTGTATTGACCTTTTCTATCTACGGCATTAGCTAATGTTTCAACAAAACTTTGTTGATAGTCACATAAATCTCCAATTAGTGCTGTTAATGTTGCTCTATCTTGTTTTAGTTCAATTTCAGTTGTGTCAGGATTGTTTATTAAAGCATTTGTATGCTCGATTTCATTTTGTAATGTTATTGTTGTTCCTAGTAAATTTGCAATGCTAAAGATAAGTTCAAAATAATCTTTATCAAGTTTTTCATTTACTTTGATTTTAATCATACCTACAGGCATAGTTGAACTTCTCATTGGAATTATAGTATATCTGTTTTTCTCTATAATTTCCTGGTGAGTTAGTTCTTCTATTGTTATATCATTTTGAGATTCTTTTTCTGTTGAATTTCCAACAGGAACAATTGTTTTATCTTTTATCAAACTGATTTCGCATTCTTCAACTTCAAGCATTTGAACTATGGATTTTGCAATAGATGTGTATATAGCATGTTCTTCACCTGTCGAAAAGTTTAAAACACATAGTGTGTTTTTAGAAGAATAAATATCAATAAGTTCTTTTAATTGATTTTGCAAGCGTTCTTTTTTGTTTGCGCTAACACTTATTTTTTTTGCTAAATCTTCAGATATTAGAGTTTCTGAAATGAAGTCACCAAGATTTAGAGCAAACATTTCTTCTAGTGGATCGCTGCCCATAAGATGCTCTGATTGACCAAAAAGTGACACACCTACTTGCTTTTTCTCTTCTTTATCCATATTGTTTCCTTTAAATACATGCCTTCTATTTTTATATACGGCAGATTTTTTTATAACTTTAGTGCTAATTTGAAAAATTCATACTAAAGTATGGTATTTTTCAAACTTTTGTTTAGTAAATTTTGTAAAATTTATTAATATTTAAAATATTACCCATGTGCCTAATATAAATTGGAGGTTGATTTTTGTAATAATGTGTTTATGGTAAATTTTGTTAGATTAAGTATTATTGTTCCGGTTTATAATTCTGAAAAGTTCTTAGATAAGTGTATTGAAAGTCTATTACGACAAAATGTGCAAGATATTGAAATATTATTGATTAATGATGGTTCAACAGATAGTAGTTTAGATATTTGTAAAAATTTTGCATTGAAAGATAATAGAATTAGAGTCTTTAATCAGGAGAATTTTGGGCAAAGTAAAGCTAGAAATGTTGGTTTGGATAATGCAATTGGGCAATATATTGCATTTGTTGATTCCGATGATTGGGTTGATGTTGATTATTATGAAAAAATGATTAAGGCTATTGAGGCTAATGATGCTGATATTGCTTGTGCATCTATAATTAGGGAAAGAAAATATTTAAAAAAATATCGAATTAATTATAAATCTGAAAAATGTTATACTTTGGCTCAAGAGAAAATTGATGTCGCAGAAGTTCCAAATATGTGTTATGTTTGGAATAAAGTCTATAGAAGATATTTCTTGAATAGAATTGGTTTAAGATTTATTGAAGGAATGTATTTCGAAGATGTTGATTTTGTTACAAGGGCTGTGTACTTTTCTAATAAGATAGTAACAGTGCCGGGAACTTATTATCATTATTGGACGAATTCTAATTCTACAGTAAAAACTATGCGTTATTCTGATAAAAAAAGATTTGATTCTTTACTGTCGAAAAAGTATATGCTGGAGTTTTTTAAAGAGCATAATTTGACCTCAAAATCAAAAAATATGATTATGAAAAAAGATTGCATAAAACTTTTTGGCGTAACTTTTTTAAAAATTTACGAATGGCAAACTAAAAAAGTTTACTACTTGTTTGGGGTTATACCTATTGCAGAACAAATATTTTATGCTTGATATTTTAGTAGCCTATTGCCCATTTGAAGTTGCTTGTTGCTGTTTTTACAGGAGCTACAACTTGTTTTTGAGATGCGTTTAACGCAGTAACTTCAATTACTTTTTCTGCTTTTTGTAATAGGTTATATTCGCCAATTTTATTATCAACATTGTTAAATGATTTGAATTTATCTAATTCAGCTTGTAAATCTTGGTTTTCAGCGTTAAGTCTAACTATTTCATTATCAAGATTATTAAGTTTAGCTTCGTAATTCATTGCAATATAATAGCTAACAAAAGTTATTGCAATAGTTATACCAAGACAAAAGCATAAAGATTTGTTTATTTTTCTTGTAACCATCTCTCTTATTGTCATAGGCTTAACTTGATAAAAATCGCCTTCAATAACTGAAGAATCTTCTTTTATCGGGTTGTTTACGTAACCTGATTGTCTGTAAAGATTGTCTTGAGTTTCAATTGTTAATCTTGCTGAATTCAAATTCATTCCCTAAACTACCTACCACTAAATATTGTTACTTAATTACCTTCGAATACATCTTGCAATTCTTAGCTTTGCGCTTCTTGAAGGTGGATTCTCTTCTATCTCCTGCTCTGTTGCCATTATTGGCTTTTTATTTACAAGTTCCAAAATCGGAGGAGGACATTTGCAAATCATTTGATTTTTTTCGCAATGACATCGAGTCGAATGGTATTTGAATACCTGTTTTACAACTCTATCCTCAAGAGAGTGAAAACTTATTACACTAATTATAGCACCAAAGTCTAACAAATCCAATACATCATTTAATGTGTTTTTAACATTTTGTAACTCATGGTTTACTTCAATTCTAATAGCCTGAAAAACCCTTGTGGCAGGGTGTATAGATGATTTTATCTTTGGTGTTGATTTAACAATTAAATCAGATAATTCTGTAGTTGTTTGTATAGGTTTTATTTTTCTTTGTTCTATTATTGCTTTTGCGATGCGTTTTGAAAATCTTTCTTCACCATATTCTGAAAAAATTTTTACCAAGTCATTTTCAGAATATTTATTAACGACATCGTATGCTGAAAAGTCTGAATCTTTATTAAATCGCATATCTAGAGGTGCTTCTTTTGAAAAGGAAAAACCTCTTTCTTGTTTTGTTAATTGATGATAAGATGCACCTAAGTCAAATAAAATTCCGCCTGTAATTTTAGGAATTCCAAGTTCTTTTAATACTTGTTTTAGATTTGTATATGAATTTTTTACAATTGTTAAATTCTTATAGTTTTTTAATCTTTCTGAAGCTGCGTCTATTGCATCTTGATCTATATCAAAGGCTATCAATTTTCCGTTTGGTGATATCCTTTTTAATATAAGTTCGCTATGTCCGCCACCACCTAAAGTACAATCGACATAAACTAATCCGTCTTTACATTCTAGTGCATCAACGGCTTCATTTTTCATAACAGTGTAATGTTTAAATTCTGACATAACTTAATACTAGCATAAATAAAACTAAAAAAGAGATACAAAATGTATCTCTTTTTTTAGTTCATACTAGCTATTCAGTTTTTACATTATAAAGCCTGCTAAGCCCTCCTGATCAAATATTTCTAAGAATTTATCATATGTGCAGTTAACTTCTTCGCCTGTTTCATCAATAATTTGAATTACTTTTTGCATTTCAGTATCTGCAACTGTTGCAGCTTTTGATAAAATTAAATATGAATTTGTATCGTTTAAGGCATTATCCTTATGTTCTAATAATGTTGATTCATCAAATTTAAATTCCATTTCAGTGACCTCTTTCGTTTTTCGTAACCACATTTTTTATATCGGATAACTTTTGGTCATTCTTTAGTTTTTTCTATTGTTTTTTTACAAATGTTTACATATTTAGTAATAAAAAAATACAGAAGGTGTTTGCCTTCTGTATTTTTGTTTATAAAAATTATATTTTTAGTTATTTAATAGCTTTTTGAGCTCTATATAAACTTGTTTCTTTTCCAAGAATTTCTAAAATTCCAACCATATCAGCGCCTCTAGTTCTACCTGTTATAGCTGCTCTGATTGCCCACATTGTAACTTTAGGTTTGATACCGTTTTCTTTCCAGAATCCTCTGAATTCTTCAAGTTTGTGGTGTAGATTTTCTTCTGTCCATTCCCAATCTTTCGCTTTTTCAACAAAATCTTTTAATACATTTTGTGAAGTTTCAGTATCTAAAGTTCCAGTTTGAGTTTCTGGTTCTATTTCTACATCTTTACCAAAGAAGTAAGGAACAGCGTCTGTTATATCAGATAACAATGTTAATGGTTCCATTGTTATTTCTACCATTTTTGTATATTGTTCATCTGTTAATTCATTTAGGTTGTATTTTGTTAAATATGGTTTTAACATTTCTTTCAATTTTTCAATTGGAAGCATTTTTATATAATGGCTGTTCATCCATTTTAATTTGTCATATTCAAAAATTGAATTTGAAGAAGAAATTTCGTTTATTCTAAAATCTTTAGCAATTTCATCCACAGATTTAATTTCTTCTCCATCTGAAGGTGACCAACCAAGTAGTGCTACAAAGTTAATTAAAGCTTCTGTTAAGTATCCTTCTTTTACGAAATCAGAAACTGCAGTAGCTCCGTGTCTTTTTGATAATTTGCTTCTGTCTGGAGCTAAGATCATACCTAAGTGTCCAAATTTTGGAACTTCAAAACCTAAAGCTTCAAATATTAAAATTTGTTTGTAAGTGTTTGAGATATGGTCTTCCCCTCTGATAACGTGAGATATTTTCATTAATGCGTCATCTATAACAACTGCAAAGTTGTAAGTAGGAGTTCCGTTTGATTTTTGAATTACAAAGTCACCTAATAGGTTTGTATCCATATGTAATTCACCTTTTACAAGGTCATCAAATTTTAATATAGAAGAATCATGAAATGCTTTTTGAGCTTTTGCAATGTTAAATCTTATTGCAGGTTTTCTTCCTTCTGCTCTTAATTTAGCTTTTTCTTCTTCTGTTAAGTTTTCACATTTTTTTGAATAAACATAAGGTTTTTTAGCTGCAGTAGCTGCTTCTTTTTCTTGTTCTAGTTCTTCTGGGGTACAAAAACATTCATAAGCAAAGCCTGAGTCTAATAATTTTTGTACGTATTTTGGATATATGTCAAATCTTTCAGATTGAGTATATGGACCATAAGGGCCACCAACATCAGGACCTTCATCCCAATTCAATCCTAAAGCTTTCAAACTGTCAAAAATATTATCTATATATTCTTGAGAAGTTCTTTCAGCATCTGTATCTTCAATTCTTAAAATGAACTTTCCGCCCATTTTTTTTGCAAATAAATAATTAAATAATGCAGTTCTAGCTGTACCGATGTGCAAGTTTCCACTTGGTGACGGTGCTATTCTAACTCTAACTTCTGACATTTTAGCCTTCTTTCTTTATATATTTCAGCACAATAAGGATACCACACGGGTAATTCTTTTTCAAGTTTAAATATATTTGCTGTAGTGTTTTTAAAATATTTTATAAGGGTTAAGGATATTTTTTGGATCAAAAATTTTTTTTATTTGGCGCATATAATCCAAAGCCCCTCCATCTACAACTTTTGAAATATATGCTTTCTTTTCCAAACCTATTCCGTGTTCTCCTGATATAATTCCTCCAAGTTTTATTGTCAAATGATAAATCTCAGATTTTGCTATTTTGTATCGTTTGTATTCGTCTTTATCATTGTAATCTATAGGGATTTGCGGATGAACACTGCCATCTCCAACGTGTCCAACCATACATACTATAAGGTTGTGTCTTGAACAAATTTCTTGAATTCCTTTGACTAATTTTGCAAGATTTTGTCTTGGTACAATTACATCATCTGTTGTTATATTTGGTCGTAATTTTGTGCAAGCTGCCATTGAGGATCTTCTTGCTGACCAAATGTGATCGGCTTCTTGTTTATTTGTAGAAAATTGTATGCTGGAAGCTTTGTTATCTCTAAGTGTTGAACATATTGTTTGGCGCATATCTTCTATAATTGAATTATGTCCATCAATTTCTATTATTAATGCTGCTTCTTTGTCACACAAAAGTCCTGTAGGATAATATTTTTCTACAGTTTGTATTGCATTTTTATCCATAAAATCAATTGTTGTTGGAGATATTTGTTTTTCAATAATCTTATTTACTGCAATAATTGAATCTTCAACAGTATCAAAATAAGCCATTATGACTTTTGTAGCTTGAGGTTTTGTTATTAATTTTACAGTAGCTTCAACAACAATACCTAATGTTCCTTCTGAACCTATAAATAAGCTGCCTAAATTATAGCCGGTTGCATTTTTTATTGTGTTTGAGCCTGTTCTTATTAACTGTCCATCAGCCATAACAACAAGCATATCTATAATATAATCTTTTGTTGATCCATATTTAAAACATCTGGCTCCTGCTGAGTTTTGTGCGATACTTCCGCCTATTGTTGAAACTTTCAAGTTTGATGGATCAGGAGGATAAAATAACCCAATATCTTCCACTGCTTTTTGTAAATCGCCAACAATTACTCCAGGTTGAACTCTTGCTGTCATATTTTCTTTGTTGATTTCAAGGATTTTATTCATCTTTGAAAAGTTTAAGATTATACCGCCGTGCGGAGTTGTACAGGCTCCAACTGTATTTGTGCCTGCTCCTCTGCATATAATTGGTGTCATATGTTTGTTTGCTATTTTTACAACTTTTTGTACTTGTTCTATTGTTTCAACAAAAACCACTGCATCAGGTAATTGTGTCTTTGTATAAGGATCATTTGATGCATCAACAGAATATACGTATCTTTCTTCTATTTCAGATAGTACGTTCTGTTTAGGTAATGTATTTGTTAATTCTTTTATTAAGTTTTTAGTCAACATATGATGCCAGTTTTTCTATGTTTGTGCTTAATTTAGCAATTTGTTTATCTATTTTATCTATTTTACGGGTAACTTTTGAATCATCAATTTCTTCAACTGCTGATAAAATCTTTTCTAATGACATTTCAAGACGATCAATGCGTTCTTGTTGTTCTTCAAATCTGTCTTCTAAAGAACTTAGTTTATTTATTTGCTTTTCAAAGAATGCTAGACGTTCTTGTTGTTCGTCAAATTTTTCTTCAATTGAATTTAGTATATCTGTTTGTTCCGGTAATTCTTTTTTCAAATCTTCCATAACTGATTTGATTTCAAGAATTTCCTCAGAATTTGTTGATATTTTGTTCATACTTTCGCTTGCTGAGTCAATCCATTCTCCCATATATATCAATGCTTGACGCATTACTTTATCTGAATCGTTGGATTTTTCCAGCATTTTTGTAACTCTATCAACTTTTGTTGTTAATTGATCGGTAATTATTTTACCAAAATCTTCAAGTCCATTGTTTAATGCGTTGTATGATTCTCCTGATTTTACAAGAAGTTGATTTGTTATAGCATTTAGACTCTTTATGTCTGTGTTAATTCTATCAAATCTTGTTTTTAGTCCAAATACTTCTTCTTTTGTTAGAGAATTTTGTAATTCAACAACAGAAGCTCCAATTTGGCTTATGTTATCTAAAATATATGATAAACGGCTGGCTTGAGTTTCTTGTTCTGTTGTTTGGATTTCATTTAGTGCAAGTCTTAATTTTGCTAAGTCAGATTCTATATCTTGCATAGAATATGTATAATCAGGATCTTCGTTAGCGTTTGTTATTTGTTTTAATTGTTTTGTTACTGCAACTAAACTTTTGTTAATTTCATCTGTTTTTTCTTCTACAAAGTCTTTGATATCTTCTGATTCTTCAACAAAAGATACTTGTTCAAATATGGTAACAACTGCTGCCATTATTGATTCTTTCATATCTTTTATTGTCTTTTGGATTTGCTTTGTATTGTCTTTATTGTTTAGATTATTAACTTCAACAGTTAGTTCTTTTAAACATTTTTTAAACGCATCGGTTTTATTGTTTTTCTCAAGTTTTTCAATATAATCCATTTGCGCTATTATTAAATGTTTTACATCTTCAATATCTTCGTGAGTGCTAGATGTTTCATCATTTGCAATAATGTCAATTTTGTGATTCAAAGCTTCTAACATTGACGTTATTTTTGCATCTGATTCTGATAGTTTTTTTACGGTATCAACCTTTTCATCAACATTTAATAATGTGTATTTAATATCTTCAATATTGTTTGTTGTTTCTGAAGATGCAACTGAATCGATTTTGCTTTCTATTGAATCTAAAATATCTTTAATTTCATATATATCTTCATCACTATTTTCAGCAAAATTCTTTAGGATATTCTTTTCTAATTTGCTGATAGCTTTTTTTACACTTTCTAATTCGTTAGCAGAAGATACTTCTTCTATTTTTGTTTCAATAGAACTTAGGGTTTCTTTCAATTCTTTGAAATCTTCAGCATTGCTTGGCGTAGATGCAACTGTGTCGATTTTGTCTTCAATTGAGTATAATGAATCTTTAATATCTTCAAAGTCTTCAATATTATCTGAAGATGCTAATATATCAATTTTTTCATTGATAACATTTAACAACTGGTTAGTGTTGTTGTCTTGAATTGGTTCTAATCTGTCTATTGCGTCTCTAACTTCTTCGATTAAATCATAATCATCTGAAGCTGCTAATATGTCAATTTTCTCGTTAATTAAAGCTAACATTGACTGAATTTGACTGTTAGAATTAATTACATTACCGGTTTCTCCACCATTAAGTTGTTCAAGTGCTTGTTTGATTTCACCAATCCACTCGCTGTTATCAGTTAATGTTAATATATTAATCTTGTCATTGATTTCTTCCAACATTGAGTGAATTTCATCACCTGCAATGTAATTTTTTATTTCTTCAAGCCAATCTTTATTAATTGTTTTAGAAAGAAGTTCAATTTTGTTATTTAGGTTAATCAGCAAATTATCTTTTCCTAATGTAGGAATAGATGTTAGTGTTGATGTAGCCTTTTTCTGTTCTTCTTTTGGTAGTACTTTTTCTATATCTTTATGTAGATTAGAGATGTCTTGTTTTAACAAATCAAGAGCTTTTAATACGTCAAAATTATTGGCGCCGATAAGTATATCTTCGTCATCGTCTTCATATTCTTCATCATCATCATCGTCTTCATAATCGATATCATTTTTGTCTGAAGTATTATCATCTGTATCAATATTAAAGTTTGCTTTTTCTTCAGAATCATCGTCAGAGTCTTGAGATACTTCGTCAGCTTCAATTATTTCAGGTATTTCATTTTTAACCACAGTAAGGTTATCCATTTTACCTTTGATTAGTTCTAAGACTTCTTCGATTTGTGGGTTTTCGCCAGACAAATCTTTAAGTAATTCTGAGAATTTATTAAAATCTTCTTTTATTTCTTCAATTACTTTTGCATTTTTACTGGTTTCAAAAGCTTGTTCATATTGGTTTGTTCCAAAGTCTAAGCCACTATCATCTTGTGATGCTTCTTGTTGTAATTTTATAAGTTCTTTGATTTTTACTTTGAAGCATTTTTTTAGATTATCGATAGCGCTAATTATTTCTTCATTGTTGATGGCAACTGTCAGCATTGATTTTAGTTCTTCGTGCTGACTTGTCATTTGTTCTCCAATAGAAGTTTTTATTTCTTCTGCTACATTAGATAATAATTCTTTTTGCTCAGCTTTGAATTCGTTTATACCTTCAACAAATTCTTTAAATTCTGCCATACTTTCAGCATCTGGCGGAGATATTCTATTTAGACTCTCTTCAAGATCAGATCTTAAGCTATCGATTTTTATGATTACAGAATCTATATCACCTAAAATAAAGTCTCTTAAGTGATTTTCAGTTTCGCAAAGATCTGCATTTATTTGTTGATAAGTTTCTTCTAATTTATCAAATGTGCTTTTTGAATATTTTGTGTATTCAGCTAAGTCTCCTTGAACAGAGTCATGTAGTTGACCAAGTTTTTCTTTGACTTTTTGTCCTTGTTTTGAAGATGAGGCGGAAGCCAGATTTGAAATCAATTCTTTTATTGGTTCTAAATCTAAGATTAGTTGGTCTGTTTTAGAATTTAGACTACTTATAACATCTGTTGTGATTAAGTTTAATTCTTCTTTTGAATCTATCAGTTTGTTATCTGTAACTGTTAATCTTTCATATAAATCAATATTTCCACTGTTTGCGTGTCTTAATTCTTTTACAAAATCTAAAAGAACAGCTGTTTTTTCTTCAATTAATTCTGCGTTATATGCAAATCCTAATTGAAGTTGGTTTTCTATATTATTTGTTAAAGTATCTAGGTTTTCACTTAATTCTGTTAATTTTTCTGATACGAAAGATGATATATTTCCTTCTGTGGTATCAGGTTGATAATTCAATGAATTAAATGATTCGCCTAGTTTTTGTATTTGATTTTTGATTTCTGAAATTTCAGACATAGAACTTTCAAGATTTATATCTTTACTTGTTGTAGTGTCCGGTTTTGTTTCTAGTAAATTTTTGTATTCTTCAATTTTTTCAATTATTTGTGTCCAAGCATTTTCATTTGTAGCTTGGAATTTTACAAGTTCATTTTCTAATTCTTCAATTTGAATATTGGTATTTTGATTTATTCCATTATCGTTTGTATCTAATAGATTTTTTAATTCTGTTAAATACATTTCAATTTTTGAGATAATGTCGTTATTATCATTTTCAATTTCATCAAAATTAGATTTTTTATTTTCAATAACTTCTTTTATTTCAGATAGTGATCTTTTTATTTCATCATTATCTATTTTGACTATGTTTGTAAGATATTCATCTATTGTTGATAATTTTTGTTCGATTTGTGAAACTTTTTCATCTTCGATAGTGTTTGAAGATTCTGTATTAATTGTATCAATTTTAGATAATATCAATTCTTGATTATTTTTTATATCTTCAATATTTGTAGATAGTATATCATTTTTATCAAGAACTTTTGTTACAAATGTTTTTAAATCTTCTATAAAAGAGTTAAATTCATCAGCTGAAACAATACCTGAAGCGGATTTTTCTAATTCTGATAATTGTTCAATTACAGAACTATTGTGCATTCCTGTTGTTGTTAAGATATCATTTTTTAATTCTTCAATAATTTCAGATACTTTTGATATTAATGTATCAGAAGATTCGTCACTATTGAGTGTTGATATTTCGTTAAGCTTTTCAATAATTTGTTCAGCATTTCTTGAAATATCCAGAATATCTTGTTTTTCTGCTTTATTATCTAATTTTTCTAGTATTTCTTCAGAATAACCTTTGATGTTAGATTTTTCTAACCAATTTTGGATAGAATTTGTTTTACTATATATATTATTAAATTCTTCGTCTAAGTTAAGATTATCCAGTATTTCTTCAATTTTGTCAGCTTGAGCTTTTATTTGTGCAACATCATCTTTTGAAGATAATGTATCTAGTTTGTCATCAATTTCTTCTGTTTTGGTATATATAGATTCAATTGCATTTTTTTCTATTTCATTTTTTTCTAAAAGACTATCGATATCTTCTTTTAGAGGTAAGCGAGATAACATTTTTGATATATGATTTTTTAGTTCATAATTTTCTTTTTCAAAAGATATTTCATTTATTGCTTTGAAAACTTTTGAAGTTATTATTTCGTTTACATCAGACAATATATTTTTAACTATTGATAATTCTGTTATTAGTTTGGATATTTTATTGTCTATATCAGAAATGTTTTCTTTAGAATTTGTTTTTGCCAGGTCTGTTGATAAACTTTCAAGTTTTTGGAAGATGTTTTGTAATGATTCATCTAGCAATTTTGTATCAGGTTGAGTTTCTATATTTTTTGTAACTTTTGCAAGGGATTCTTTCACTTCACTGATGTGGTGAACTAGAGAATCTGTTGTGTTTGTAATTTTTGAGAACAAATCTTTTGTTACAATATTATCAAATTTTTTGTTGATTGAATCTGCAGTTTTTTCTAAATTTGTAAGATCAGAATTTTTAGCTAAAGTTGTTATTTTTTCAAAAATTTCTTCTGATTTTTTGATAATAGAATCAATTGCACCTTGAGTAATTTTTAAGGTTTCGTTAGCAGAAATGTTTGATAATATTTTTTCTAAGTTATTATCTTTTTTATCAAATGTTTTTAAATAATCAAGAAGTTCTTTTATTGAACTTGTAATAAGTTGTAGGTGCTCTTTATCAATATCATATGAATTATTTTTTGTAGGTTTTGCAAGTTTATTAATGATATCTTGAAGTGTTGAGTTTATGCTATCTAAAGAATTGTTATATCCATAATTCAATGTTTTAAAAAGATTTATGGCTTTTTCTATTGTTTCAGGACTATTATCATATTTGTCGCTAAGATTTTTTTCTGTAGTTTTTAAAATATTAGATTTTTCTTCTGTCGTTTGAGCAAATTCGGACATGCTTTTGTTGAAGCTATCTGATAGCTTTTTAAAACCATGCCAATTATTTTCTTCAAAAATAATATTTAATGTTTTTTGAATGTCTGTAAATTTAGAATAAGTTGTAGAGTATTTTTCTCTGATAGTTGCAGCTAATTCAACTAAATAAGCTTTTATAAGTTCAATAGAAGTTACATCATCATCTATTGATTCAAATTTGTTATTTATACTTGCTAATAATCTGTCGAAATTTGCAGTATTGCTATTACTAGCTCTTGTAATCTCCCTTAATAAATCAATGGTTTTTTCTAAATCTTGAGCCATTCCTTCGTCCTTAAATAAAATATCCCTACGATATTAATATTAGCAGGCATAGAAATTTTAGTAAATTTTATTTCATTTATTTATTACAAATGTTAAGATTAACTGCTTAAATTTTGTTATTAGTGTTAGAATACTAATAAGGTAGATTTGAAAGAGGGGTAGAATGAGTCATATTGTTATTGACGAAAAACGTTGCAAGGCTTGTTATTTATGTGTAAATGAATGCCCAAAAAAACTAATAAAAATAAGTAACAAGACAAACAATTTAGGCAATAGAATAGTTGAATTTGATGATCCGGAGCATGAATGTTTGGGCTGTGCAATGTGTGCTACAAGATGTCCGGATTTAGCAATTACAGAAGTATATAAAGGATAAGATATGGTTGCAGAATGCGTAACAGGTAAAAAAGTTTTAATGAAGGGTAATTATGCTATTGCTAATGCAGCAATAAAAGCTGGTTGTCAATGTTATTTTGGTTATCCGATTACTCCTCAAAGTGAAATAGGCGAGTTTATGAGCGGAAAAATGCAAGAACTTGGTAGAGCATATGTTTCTGCAGAAAGTGAACTTGCAGCTATAAATATGGTTATTGGTGCAGTATCTACTGGTGTTAAGGCAATGTCTTCATCATCTTCTTGTGCGATTTCATTGATGCAAGAAGCTTTGTCATATGCAACAGCTGATCAGTTACCGGTAGTTTTGGTTAGTGTAATGAGAGGTGGCCCAGGTTTAGGAAATATTTATCCATCTCAAGGTGATTATAACCAAGCAACTATAGGTGGTGGTAATGGTGATTATAAATTGATTGTATTAGCTCCATCTACAGTTCAGGAATGTATTGATTTAACATATAAAGCTTTTTATTTAGCTTTTAAATATAAAAATCCAACTATGATATTGGCAGATGGATTGTTGGGACAAATGATGGAACCTGTAGAGTTTTATGATTATCCGTATCCGGAAATTGATACTACATCTTGGGCTTTATCCGGTGCGAAAGATAGATCTGCAAGAGTTATTCGTTCATATGCACCGTTAGAAGAAAATCAATGTGTATTTTTGGATAATTTATTTAAAAAGTATGAATTGATTGAACAAAATGAAGTTGAATATGAAGAATATATGGTAGATGATGCTGATTTTGTTGTTGTGGCATTTGGTTCAATGTTCAGAAATGTTAAATCAGCAGTAAAATTATGCAGAGAAAAAGGTTTAAAAGTAGGTGCATTTAGACCAATAACGCTTTATCCGTTCCCATCTGAAAGATTAAATTCTTTAGCTGATAAAGTTAAAAAGATTTTGGTTACAGAAATAAATATGGGACAAATGGTTAGAGATGTACGTTTAGCCGTAAATGGAAAAGTTCCTGTTTTATTTAAAGGTAAAGGGGTTGGCGCAATGATTGATGTTGAAACCCTTGTAGAAGAAATTGAAAAACAAATGGGTGGTGTATAATGGCAACACAAGTATTTAGTATTCCAAAATCATTGAAAAAAGATGTTAAATATTCTTTTTGTCCTGGATGTGACCATGGGGTTGCTGTCAGATTGGTTGCGGAATGCTTAGATGAGTTAGGTTTAAAAGAAAATACAATTACTGCAACTTCAATTGGTTGTTCTGTTGGTTTGTATGATTTTATAGATATAGATGCTATAGAAGCTCCGCATGGTAGAGCTTTAGCTGTTGCAACTGGTGTAAAAAGAGCTAATCCTGATAAGTTTGTATTTACATATCAAGGTGATGGTGATTTTGCTTCTATTGGCTGGGCAGAAAGTATGCATAGTGCGTTCCGTGGGGAAAAACTTTCTGCAATATGTATAAATAACACAACTTACGGAATGACAGGTGGTCAATTAGGGCCAACAACTTTGTTAGGGCAAGTTACAACAACATCACCAACAGGTAGAAATATTGAATATTATGGCTATCCTGTTAAAATTGCAGAGCATATTGCTTTGAGCGAAGGAACAGCATTTAGCGCAAGAGTTTCTTTGGATTCAGTGGCTAATATAAGAAAAGCAAAAGCCGCTATCAAGAAAGCTTTTGAAGTTCAAATGAAAGGTTTAGGCTTTGGTTTTGTAGAAATTCTATCAAGTTGTCCTACAAATTGGAGAATGTCTCCACAACAAGCTCATGAACGAGTAAGAAATGAAATGATGCCAATTTATAAGTTGGGTGTGTATAAAGATATAACAGCATAAATTTTTAGGTAAGGTAAATATGGAAAAAGATTTTATAATTGCCGGTTTTGGCGGACAAGGTGTATTATTAGCAGGCGAGGTATTGGCTAATGCTTTTATGTTAGATGACAAAAAAGTTACTTGGTATCCTTGCTATGGTGCTGAAATGCGTGGCGGAACTGTTAATTGTGGAATTGTAATGAGCGAAGAAGAAGTTAGTTCAGTTCAAAAATCTAAGGCTGATTTTATTATTGTTTTAAATCAGGCTTCATTTGATAAATATGCGTCTTGGGTTAGAAAAGGCGGTTATATTATCGTTAATTCTTCTTTGGCTAAAAAGTCTGATAATCAAAGAGATGATATTAATTATATTTACGTTCCTATAACAGAAGTTGCTCAAGAAAAATTGGGTAATATAAAAATGTCTAATATTTATGCATTAGGAGTGTTGGCAAAAGTTAGTAAGTTAGTTTCAGTGGAAAGTCTTGAAAAAGCTTTATATAACGTTATTCCACCTCATAGAAAACATTTAATTCCAAAAAATACTGAAGCATTAAAACTAGGCTATGAGTATGATTTATTGAAAGTTTAGCTCAAAATCACCTAAAAAGTTGATTTTAAATTTGATAAGACAGTTTATTCTTTTAATGTGATATATGAGAGGTTTATTTAAAGTGAAACAAGATCTGATTTGTTCAATTAGAGAAAAAGAATTACAGCTGTCGAAATTAAAAGAACATATAGATAAGAGCGTTGTGTGTTCAGATTTATATAATAAAGTTCTTATTGAAAAAGCCGTTTTAACTAAACAACTTGAAGATTTGCAAAACAAATCTCTTATAAATAGAATAAAACATCTGCTTCCGCGTCGAGAAAAGTTAATTTGCGATTATTTTAAAGGTAATAATTAAAGTTTTTTCGAAGGTTTGTATTTCTGTTTAATAACATACTTGTATTTTTTAGTGCTTTATATTATAATTGGCTATATCCCAATGTAATAATTGTGCTATGAAGGTGGTGAAAATATAAATGGCAGAAGTTAAAGTTGGCGAAAACGAAAGTATTGAAAGCGCTTTAAGACGTTTCAAAAAGAAAATCCAAAAAGCTGGTATTCTTTCTGAAGTTAAAAAACGTGAAAGATACGAAAAGCCAAGCGTAAAAAGAAAACATAAATCTGAAGCTGCTCGTAAAAGAAAAGTGTAAGATATTGTTAATAAGATTAAGGAGGAAGGTTTGTTTAAATCTTCCTCCTTTAAAAATTAATAATCTTCTTGATTAATAATACTAAATCCCACTATCGCATTTGTGCTGATATTAAACCATTTGAATTCCACAAATGTATCGACTCCACAAAGACAATCGTGATTTGAGCAATTGCAAAGGTCTTCCAATCTTGCAATTTTTACATCTTTCAAAGCAATTAAACAGTCGTGACAGTTTTCGCATTTGTCGTAGTAATTGTGTATTGTTCCTGATATCTGCATATGATTTGTCAAAATTAAAACTTTTTTACTGGCATTTTCTTCCATAATGTTATTTATTACTTCGCCTAAGTTTTTTGTCATAAATAAGCCTCCTTTTTTGAAAATTGTAAAAAGGAAGTTTGTTTTATACTATTATTCTATTTACTATTAAAATGTCTTATTTTCAAAGATGTTTTTGTTTTTTAATTTGTCTTTAGGTACGACAATTCCACAATATTTGCACGCAAAATATTCATTAGAACTATCAAGGGGTAAAAATAAATGTTCACAACTTTCATCAGGTGAATTTAATTCCTGATCTTGTTGTTCTAATGGGTTGTAATAATTTGGTACTCTTTTTTTTGGTTTAAAAGCTTGCGCAATTAGTTCAAAAATATACATTTATAGAGAAAATCTTTCAGGTAATAGTTCTGTAATTTTGTAAATTTTTAAATCATCGTTGATTTTTACGATAATATCAGTGTTATCATCGCAAAACTCGCTAATGACTTGTCTGCAAGCTCCACAAGGTGTGCAGTTATCTTGTTTTGGAGAATAAACTGCTATTGCTTTGATTTTTCTTTCGCCATCTGCAATTGCTGATCCTATTGCATTTCTTTCAGCACAGATTGTTAATCCAAAACTTGAATTTTCAAAGTTACAACCAGTATATGTTTTATCATTTTCTGTTAGAACGCAAGCGCCTACCGGGAAATTTGAATAAGGCACATAAGCTCTAGTTGAAGCGTCAATAGCTTTTTTCATTAAATCTTCATACATAATAAATTTTTCCTCTTTTTATATTATATATTTTTTATTTTATTTGTTATCCATTAATCAGATGAAAGTTTTAATTTTTCTTAAAATTTAAGTTTAATTATTAAAGATTTTACAACTTATTCCGATTTTATTTGTAAATATTAACTGAAAGTTTTGTATATGGAAGTTTCAAGAATAAACGCTGTTTCTCCAATGCAAATCGATTGGAGAAAATTAACGGCAAAAGAAATAATTGAATATAATAACCAAGGTGTTGAAGTTCCAACGCAATATTTGCAATGGGCGCAAGAATTTAGGCAATCTTTGACTGCAGGAGATACTGATGACACAACATATGAAAGTGCTGAGTCATCTCGTTCTACTTCGACATCTCAAGTTCCTAGTGTTCAGCCTCAAGACCAAACAACTTCAACGGGAGATACTTCAACTCCTCAAGCTGATACTCCTGAAGAAAATTTAACAGCTAAAGAAAAAAGAAAACAATTAGAAGAACAAGGTTATGGATTAATTCCTCTTGCTTACGAATTTAAAAATTTGAGTAATACCAAAGGCGATGCTTCAGAAGAAGCTAACAAAACAGCATCTTCTGCTTCAACAGTTTCTCAAAATTCAATCGAAAGTTTAGATAGTTATATGTCAGGTTTGATGTCTGAAATTAATGATTTAAAATCTAAAATTAGTTCTGAATCTAAAAAGAATAAAGAAGGTAATATTGCAAAAGTTAATAGGCTTCGTCAGCAATTACAAGGACTTGGACAAAGTGGTCAAAATGTTGTTGCCTCATATTCAGTAGAAATAAATAATTTGATGAATCTTGTAAATGCACAAGTTGGAATTCCTACTGATGGTATTGACTACGGTAATGAAACTGTATCTATTGGTGAAGAAGTAGAAAAAATTCCTTTATTTGGTGCTGTTGGAAAAAGAACTAAACGAGCAGGAGATGATGCTATATCAAAATCTCAAGAGGCAAGTAATACAATAAATGATTCAATGAGCACATTAAATGACAATCAAAGAACTATAAGCTCTCATGTGAATGATATTACTGTAGAAACTGGTGTTTCAGAAGCTTCAGCAAAAGAAAACGGTGAAAATGGCAACACTGATTCAGAAAAGAAAGAATCAGATAAATCTGTTAAAACTGCACAAAATGATGGTACTGATACCACAGCTAAAAATAGTACAAGTTTAGATGAAATATTAAAAGCTAAAATCCGTAAGGGTGAAAAAGTAGATAATCAATCAGCGTAATGAATTGATAGCTTGTTGTATATTGTTTGATTTATATATATAATTCCCCGCAACTAGAGAATTTGCACCGTAATTTGTGCATATTTTGCCAGTTGTATTGTTTATACCGCCATCAACTTGTATTATTAGATTTTCTGATGCTTCTTGTTTTATAATTTTTATTTTTTCTGCGCAATCTTGCATAAACTTTTGTCCGCCAAAACCTGGTTCGACTGTCATAACAAGTAATAAATCTAATTTATCTAAATATTTTAAAATCTTTTCAGCTTCGGTTTTTGGTTTTATGGAAAGACCAGCCTTTATTCCATATGAATGTATTTTTTCAATAATCGGAATTATATTTTCTTCTTTTACTGCTTCGTAGTGAAATGTTAAAATATCGGCGCCGGCTGATGCAAAATCTGCAATATATTTTTCAGGATTGCTTATCATTAAATGAACATCAAGTGGTAAGTTAGTAACTTGTTTTATTGATTTTACAACAGGAATACCTATTGTTATGTTTGGTACAAAATGTCCATCCATTACATCTACATGTAGCCAATTTGCTCCTGCATTTTCTACATTTTTTATATCTCTTTCAAGATTTGCAAAGTCTGCGGATAGTATTGAAGGTGATATTATAATTTCTTTCATTTATACAATTCCTAATTTTTTACAAGCTGTATATGCGCATTTTTGTTCAGCTTCTTTTTTTGTAGAACCTTTTTCTACTGCTAAAACTTCATTATTGTATATAACTTCAATTTCAAATTCTTTTTTATGTTCAGGACCTGTTTCTTTTATAACTCTATATACAGGTCTATCTTTTGTCTTTTCTTGAGTGTATTCTTGCAAGATTGCTTTTGCATTAAATCTTTCAAAATGGGTTGAAACTTCATCAATATACGGTTTAAATGTTTTTTCTATATATTTTATTATTTCATCAAATTTACCATCAAGATAATAAGCTCCAAGTACTGCTTCAAATACGCAAGCACAAATTGAATTCAAATTTCTACAGCCTTGTTTTTCTTCATGTTTACTCATTATAATAAGGTTTTGAAGTCCATTTTTTTTCGCAATATCTGCTAAGGTATTATCAGAAACAATAATACCTCTAATTTTTGATAATTCACCTTCATTTGATTCAGGGTACATTTTTAGTAGTACATCTGAAATTGTGAGTTTTAAAACCGCATCTCCCAAAAATTCTAAGCGTTCATAGCATTGTTGATGTGGCAAATTATTTTCTTTTGTGAAAGATGAATGTGTTAGTGCATGTTTATACAAATCTTCAGAAATTGTCTCAATTCCAAATATGTCAGCAATTGATTTCATTAAAATAGACCTTTCACAAAGTTAGAAAGTGTATTCATCCATTCAGTTTGGAAGATAAAACACTTGCAGAAATAATACATAATCGGAATTGTTAGTATAAAACTGTCTGTTCTATCAAGAAAACCGCCATGCCCAGGTAGGCTTGTTCCTGAATCTTTTACTCCTGCATCTCTTTTTATAAGTGATTCTGATAAATCTCCGATTTGAGCAAATACAGTACAGATAATTCCTGCTAATATTGCTACATACCATTGTAAGCCAAGATATAAGCCTATAACCAAAGCTCCTAACAAAGCAAAAAACATACCTCCAATAGAGCCTTCAATAGTTTTGTTAGGACTAATTACCGGAGCCAATTTGTGTTTTCCAAATTTAGAACCTATATAATAGCAGCCAACATCTGTTAATAAGATTGATATAAACATCAATACAACAAAACCTAAGCCGCTATCGTATTTATCGCAAGATAAATCTCTTAAAAATATTAGATGTAGCGGAAACCATCCGCAATAAACCATTCCAAGCAAAGTTGTTGCAACATTTGCAATATATGGTTGTCTGCCTCTAAACAGTACCCACATAAAAGATGCCATAGCACAAATAGTAAGTGTTATAGCTACCAAATCAAATCTTTTAAAATAAACAACAGTAGTTAATATTGCTTCTGTAAAATAAATGACTTTAAGGCTTGGATAAAAACCTTTGTGGTTCAAAATTTTAACATATTCTCTTGAACCTACAATCAGCATAAATATTAAAAGTAATAATAATGCTATATTCCCGACTATAATTGCACTTAGGACTATTGTCCCTAGAATAAGTCCTGTTAACATTCTTGTTGCGTTTTTATTCAAGCCTAAATCAATCATTATACAGTCATAACCTCTTTTTCTTTTACTGCAACAGCACTGTCAATATTTGCAGTATATTTATCTGTTAATTTTTGAATTTTATCTTGGTTATCTTTTACCATATCTTCTGGTAAATTTTCACTTTTTTCTAGTTTCTTTAATTGATCAGTCATATCTCTTCTGATGTTTCTTACAGCAACTTTAGCATCTTCACCCAATTTTTTAACATCTTTAGATATTTCTTTTCTTCTATCTTCAGTTAATGGTGGAAATGTTAATCTGATACAAATACCGTCACTGTTTGGAGTGATACCTATTTCAGCCTTGATGATCGCTTTTTCTATTTCTTTCATAATAGATTTATCGTAAGGCGTAATAACTAAAGTTGTACCATCTTGAACTGATACTTGAGACATTTGTCTTAAAGGGGTTGGTGCTCCGTAGTATTCAACAATAACTTTGTCTAAAATTCCAGGATTAGCACGACCAGAACGAATAGAGCTAAACTCTTTTTGTAATTGAGCGATAGCTTTTTCCATCTTTTCTTCGCCGAATAAAAATAATTCTTCTAAAGATTCTGACATTTTTTACCTCTTTCGTATAATTAACTAATATATGTTCCAATTTTTTGATCGTTAAGTATGTTTTTTATTCCGTCTTCTTTTTTGAAGTCAAATACAACAATTGGAATATTGTTTTGTTTACATAATGCGCAAGCTGATGTATCCATAACTTTTAATCCGTTTTTGATAATGTCATCATAAGTAATATTATCAAGTTTTTTAGCATTAGGATTAGTGTTAGGATCGTCAGTGTAAACTCCATCGACACCATTTTTTGCCATAAGCATTGCTTGAGCATTTATTTCAGAAGCTCTAAGTGCTGCTGCTGTATCAGTTGTGAAGAATGGGTTTCCTGTTCCTGCTGCAAATATTACAACTCTACCTTTTTCTAAGTGTCTTATTGCTCTATGTCTAATATATGGTTCTGCAATTTGATTCATAGAAATAGCAGATTGAACTCTACAAGGTACTTCAATTTGAGTAAGTGCGCTTTGTAATGCAATAGCATTCATTACTGTTGCAAGCATTCCTACATAATCTCCAGAAGCTTGGTCCATTCCAAGTTTTGCACTGTTTTTCATTCCTCTAAATATGTTGCCACCGCCAACTACAACTGCAACTTCAGCACCCATTTCGGTTACTTTTTTGATTTCGTTAGCTATCATTTTTACTGGGGCTTGGTCTATTCCAAACTGTTGATCTCCAAGTAAAGCTTCCCCACTTATTTTTAGTAAAATTCTCTTATATTTCAACTTTATATCTCCCTTAATCTTGTTTTATCCTAGCTTAAAGACACTCTAAAGTAAAGCTAATTGTAAAGGTTTTTTTCTTATTCTAAGCATTCTTGGATAGATATAGAATCAATTCCTTGAATGTTGCTAAAAGCTTTGTATAAATCTTTTATCGGCTTTCTGCTTATTATATCAAGTGTACATGTTATTTTAGAGCTGTTTTCATCAACTTTTAGTTGTTTTGTTGTTAATTCTGAAATTGATGGATATTTTTCAATAATATATTTTTGAATTTTTTGAGTGTAATCATTGTTGCAAGTAATATTGATTTTTACTCTTCTTGTAATTTTAGTACTGGTTGGTAGAACTTTTCTTTCAAAAACTCTAATAGAAACTAATGTAAGTATAGATAAAATTGTGCCGGCAAAGGCTATATCAAACATACCAGCACCACATGCCATTCCTATACTTGCGGCAATCCACAAAGTTGCAGCGGTTGTTAATCCTAATACAATTGGTCCGTTTCTTAATACTGTACCAGCACCAATAAACCCGATACCAGTAACTATTTGAGCTGCGACCCTAGAGGTATCTCTCACACCTGTTGCGTGGTCAATAATTACGTTGTCTCCCGGTGCGAATGTAGGAAAACCGTATATAGAAATAAGTGTAAATACGCAAGCTCCTAAGCAAACTAAGATATGTGTTCTTAGTCCTGCATATTTGTTTGTAAGTTCTCTTTCTAAACCTATACAAAATCCAAAAATTACGGCAATAGTTATTCTGATAATGTACTCGTAATTAATTATGTGTGTTAATTTGTCAATGTTTAATTCCATTTTTTTATCCTATATTATTTAATTCTATTACTTTGTCTTAATTCAATTTCTTTGATTTGTTTTATTGCTTTTTTATATTCTTTTATGTTGCCTAACTTTTTAGATATTTTAGCTTTATCTTGCAAAGCTTCTAAACTTTTAGGGTAGCTTTTTAACATTTTATCAATTTCTGAGTTTGCTAATTTATAATTTCCTTTACTCATTTCAATTTCGGCTTTATACATATGTGCTCTGGTTGGATAAGGTTTTTCCTTTTTTAAATCATTTAATATTTGTTCCGCTTTTTTTATCTCACCAAGATTTAAATATGCTCTTGTTATCATACCTTTGTTATTTGATTTTTTTGCATATTCTAAAGATTGTTGATATTCTTGTTTTTTCATAAGTGCAAAAGCTGCAAAATAATAGTGCATATCGTTTGCTTTATTTAATTTTTCAAGCTCTTTTACATAAGTTATTGTTGTATCAAAATCTTTTGAAAGAATAAGACTTGGTAAAGCTGAATTAATTGCAAATTCTTTTTGAGGCGTCATTATTGCATATTTTACTGCAAGTTTGTTCCATTTTAAATTCTTTATACCGGTTTTACCTTCTTCAATTATTCCAATATATAGGTATAAGAATGGAAGAATGACAAAAAACATAAAAATTCCAAAAGCAATCAAACCAATTGATATAATAGTTGCTGTTTTAGAACATTTTTTCATTTTACCTCCAACCAATTTTATAAATTATCGAATTTTACTTTTTGGATCAAGTACGTCTCTTATAGTATCACCTATCAAGTTAAAAGCCAAAACTGATACAAAAATTAAAAAACCTGGGGTTAATAACCACGGTCTATATAATATATTTGTAAATTCTTGAGCTTCTTTAAGCATATTGCCCCAGCTTGCATCCGGTTGTTGAATTCCCAGACCTAAGAAACTTAAACCAGATTCAGATAATATATAAGATGGAATTGATAATGTCATTGCAACAATTACAAAACTTGTTGTTTGAGGCAATATATGTTTGATAATAATTCTTAATTTTGAAGCTCCTATAGTTTGTGCAGCTTGTACATATTCTTGACTTTTGATAGATAAAACCATTCCTCTTACAACTCTTGCAAACCCTGCCCAACCAATTAGAGCAAGTATTATTACAATCAATAAAAATCGTTGTGTACTAGTCATTCCTGAAGGTAATATAGATGCCAATATAATAAGAAGGTAAAAGCTTGGGATAGACATAACCGCTTCCGCAAATCTCATCATTATAATATCGACTTTCCCGCCAAAATAGCCAGAAATACCTCCATAAAGTAAACCGATAGGGAATAATACAAATAAAGCCAAAAATCCTATTGTCATAGAAATTCTGCCGCCAAATAGTAATCTGGAAAATACATCTCTACCATTAATATCAGTTCCAAGAATAAATATTCTCCCCGAATTGTCAGTGGTAAATAAATGTCTTTTCATAGGTATTAGACCTAAAAATTTGTAAGGTTGACCTTTAGCAAAAAATTTGATGTAGTGTTTTTGACTTCTATCAAGATTATATTTTATTTCTAAATCAACAGGGTCAAATTCTCTGATATAATTATAAGTATATGGTTTTGATAATTTGCCGTTTTCATCAATAGTGAATACTTTTGATGGTGGAACATATGCCATAGTTCTATCTGAAAAATCTTTTGTATAAGGTGCTATAAAATCTGCAAAAAATAATGCAAGATATATAATTCCTAATACAATTAGAGCAAGTCTTGCGAATTTATCTTTCCATAGTTGTTTAATAACTTCTTTTATCATGATTTCACCCTTATTCTCGGATCTGTGATGATAAGAAGTATATCCGCAATTAAATTACCTAAAACAAGCATTATTGCACCCATCATCAATGATGCCATAACTAAATTAATATCTGACTTCATAACGGCTTCTAATATAAGTCTGCCAAGCCCCGGATATTGAAATACATATTCTGTTAATGCTGCTCCGCTCAATAAACCAGCAAATTCAAAACCTAAAAGAGTAATCATTGGGTTTATTGCATTTCTTAGTGCATGTTTATAGATTACAACAAATTCTGGTAATCCTTTTGCTCTTGCAAATTTTACATAATCGCTATCTAAAACATCAAGCATATTAGCTCTCATCTGTCTTTGAAGTCCGGCAAGTGAAATTGTAAATAATACAAATACCGGTAAAATTAGATGATATGCAATATCAAAAAATTTTTCAATAAAATTCATATCAGCAAAATTCGGACTGGTTAATCCTCCAATAGGGAACCATCCTGTTTTTACTGCAAATAAAAGTAATAGCACCGCAAAGAAAAATGACGGAATTGCCATTCCTATACTTGTAAATACAGTTAAAACTCTATCAAATGTTGTTTTCCAATGCACTGCTGCAATAATTCCCAGCGGTACACCAACAAGCCAGGTTAAAAGAATAACTAAAGATGTTAAAAGAAGTGTATTTGGAATCCTTTCTTTTAACTTTTGACTAACTTTTTCTCCTGTTGAAGTTACACCTAAATCTCCTCTAATGAATGAATAAGCCCATTTGCCGTATTGAACGATAATAGGTTTATCAAGACCAAGTCTTTGTCTTTCTTTTTCTACTGTGATTGGTGAAATTGAAGGGTTTAATTTTAGCTCCGCTAAAGGGTCAACCGGAGAAAGTCTTATTATAAAAAAGCTTATTAATGAAACCATAATTAATAATGGTATAGTTTGAAGTATTCTTTTTATTATGTATTTTAGAGTTTCCATATTGTTAATCTCCAATATAAATTTCTTCAATATTGTGAGTAATTCCACTTAAACTTGAAGGATAAATATTTTTGAATTTGTTTCTTATTGCAACAATTATTACCGGTGAATATATGTATATAAATGGTTTTTCGTTATATACAATTTCTTGGTATTTGTCATAATATTTTTTTCTATCTTCAAATTTTGTAGCCAGTGCACCTTGTGTGTATAGGTAATCAATTTCTTTTTCCCAAGGCAATATTCCGATTTTGCCTTCATTTGGTGTCCTTTGGTTAAACATATGTAACCGTCCATCAGAAAGCCATACATTTTTGCCGCCATTTGGCTCTAATGGCGAACCTGTAAGTCCCATAATAACCATATCCCAATCAAAGGTGCTTACTAATTTATTTACAAGTGAATTGAACTCTATTGGCTTAAAGTTTACTTTCATTCCTAAATCTTCAAGATCTTGTTTTACCATTACTCCAATAGCTTCTCTTTCAGAGTTTCCTGCGTTTGTGTATAAATCAAATTCAACTCTGTGACCGTGTTTATCAAATAATCTACCTTTTTTATCTTGATAGAATCCAGATTTTTTTAGTAATTCTTTTGCTTTATTTAAATCTTTGTCATATGGTTTTAAGTTTGTATTTAAAAATATAGAATTTAGACTTTCTGCCGTATATAATGGTGCTCCAATTCCATTTGCTATATTTAGTACCATATTTTTTCTATCAATCGCATAATCAATGGCTTTTCTAAAGTTTACATCTTGAAACCACATTTGTTTATCAGGATTTACGTAAAATTTACCTTTATCATTTTTTCGGTTGTTTAAGTTTAAAGATAAAAACATTGTTCCTGTATTTGGTCCAAGATTATATAATTTAAAATCTGAATGAGGTTCAAGTGTTTTATATCTCGCAACTTTCGATCCTTGAAGTGATATCACATCTAATTCTTTTGCTTCAAATTTTAAAACTTCGTTGTTCAGATCTCCTACAATCAGGTAAACAACTTTATCTAAGTATGGTAGTTTTTGCTTGTTTTTATTTATTTCATAGTAGTTAGGATTTCTTTCAAATACTACTCTTTGCGCCGGAACATATTCTTTTAATTTAAATGCACCTGATGTTACAAAATCTTTTGGAGGAGTATTTGTAGAAAGAAAAGAATCAAAGCTTGTATTTCCTTTTTTTACAGCTGGCATGAAGAAATGTTTTGGTGCTATTGATGTTGATAGCATTCTTATAAATGGAGCAAATGGTTTTGGAGTTTTAAAAACAACAGTGTAATTATCTATTTTTTCAACAGTTGGCAGTTTATCGTCAATGATTATAGAATCTCTGGTTGAAGTATCGCCTAGTCCTGCAAAGATTATATCATTCCAAGTGAAAACAACATCGTCAGCTGTAATTGGTTTTCCATCACTCCATTTTATACCCTTTCGAAGTTTTATGGTATAAGTTTTTCCATCTTCAGATATAGAAAATGATTTTGCAAGTTTTGGTATAGGTTGCCCTGTTATTGGGTCTGTTGATAATAATCCGTCATATAAAATTCCTGCCATTAAAGCAGATATATTATCTTTACAGTTAAAAGGATTAAATGTTTTTGGACCTTCACCTATTGTTGACGCGATAAGTTCTCCTCCAAATTTTCCTATAGGTGCTTGTGATTGAAGATAGTCAATTCCGTCTATAGTAATATTTTTGGGAGTTGGATATTTGATTTGTTCAACTTGATTAGAATGAGTATTTGTTAGTTGTTTAGGTTCAGGAACATCTTTAACTAAGCAGCCTTTAAATAATAAGGCTACTAACAATATAACCAATAAAACCCTAAAACCTCTCCTTGTCATGATTTCAGGATAGCACAAAAAGTTCTAAATGTATTCTCTTTGTGGATAGTTTTATTTATAAAATATAAAGTTTTCATTTGTAGCCAATATGTTTATAGGTAAACATTACGAAATGTTTTGATGTTTTAATCTTTTTATTGCAAAGGTTTTGTTTGCTGTAGTACAATTTTAGAAAGACATGTATTGAGCATGCTTATTTAAGATTAGGAAAGTGAAAGTAATATATTTATATAATTAGTGGAGGTTAATGTGTCAGATTCAAGCAGTTCATGCACTGAAAAAGCATTGAAATTATCAGATAATGCTGTAAAAGTGTTGGAAAAAAGGTATTTAAAAAGAGATAAAGATGGTAAATGTACAGAAAAACCGGAAGATATGTTCCGCAGAGTTGCAGATACTATAGCATCAGGAGATTTAAAATTTGGAAAAACTGAAGCTGATGTTAAGAAGCTTTCAGATAGATTTTATGATGCAATTACAAATCTTTATTTTATGCCAAATTCACCAACTTTGATGAATGCAGGTAGAGAGTTGGGTCAGTTGGCTGCTTGTTTTGTATTGCCGGTTGAAGATAGTTTGGAAGGAATTTTTGAAACTGTTAAAAATACTGCATTGATACATAAATCAGGTGGAGGTACAGGTTTTTCTTTTGCAAGATTAAGACCTAAAAATAGTGTTGTAAGATCAACAATGGGAGTATCATCTGGTCCTGTTTCATTTATGGAAGTGTTTAACGCAGCAACAGAAGCTGTAAAACAAGGCGGAACAAGACGTGGTGCTAATATGGGTATTCTAAGAGTTGATCACCCTGATATTCTTGAATTTATTAACTGTAAAGCTGATAATAATAAATTGAATAATTTTAATATTTCAGTAGCTATTACAGATAAGTTTATGGAAGCTTATTTGAATGGTACAGATTATGATTTAGTAAATCCTCAAAATAATGAAGTTGTTGGAAGATTAAATGCTAAAGAAGTATTTGATTTAATTGTAGATGGTGCTTGGAGAAATGGCGAACCTGGTATTGTATTTATTGATAAGATGAATGCAGATAATCCTACTCCGCTTGTTGGTGCAATTGAATCTACTAACCCTTGTGGTGAAGTTCCTTTACTTCCTTATGAAGCTTGTAACTTAGGTTCAATAAATCTTGGATTGATGATGAAAGAAACTTCAAATGGTTGGGAAGTAGATTGGGATTTATTAGAAAAAACTACAAGAACAGCAATGAGATTTTTAGATAATGTAATTGCCGTTAACAATTATCCATTACCTCAAATCTCAGAAATGGTTCAAAATAATAGAAAAATTGGTTTAGGTGTAATGGGTTGGGCTGATATGCTTATGAAAATGAGAATATCATACAACTCTGAAGCCGGTACAAAATTAGCTGGTCAAGTTATGGAATTTATTGACTATATTTCAAAAACTGAGTCAATTGAATTAGCAAAAGAACGTGGTAGTTTTAATAATTTCAAAGGAAGTATTTACGACCAAGATAATTATTTGTATAACAAATATAAAGGAAAATCTGCAGGTAAAATTTCTGATGAACAATGGGCACAAGTAGATGCTGATATCAAAAAATACGGATTGAGAAATGCTACAACAACTTGTATAGCTCCAACAGGTACTATTTCTATGATAGCCGGAGCATCAGGAGGTGTTGAACCATTGTTTGGTTTGGTGTTCTCAAGACTTATTATGGATGGTACAGAAATGTTGGAAGTAAATCCAATATTTAAAGATTATATGGTATCACATGGTTTGTATTCAGAAGAATTGATGTCTCAAATTGCAAAAGAAGGTACTATTGCTCATGTGGACGGTGTCTCTGATGAAGTAAAACAAATTTTTGCAACTGCTCATGATGTTTCACCATACTGGCATGTTAAGATGCAAGCTGCATTCCAGTTACATACTGATAATGCGGTTTCTAAAACTGTAAACTTTGTAGAATCAGCAACAAGAGAAGATATCAAAGAAGCTTACATTTTAGCTTATAAAAATAATTTAAAAGGTATAACGGTTTATAGAAACAATTCTCGTCAGTTCCAACCAATGAATTTGGATGATAAGAAAAAAGATGAAAAGAAAATTGAAATAAAACCGGTAGAATCAAAGCCTGAAGTTGATAAGAAGAGTGAGCCAGAAGAATATAATCCGACAGGTGAAGTTAAAAAGATAACTTGTCCTGAGTGTGGAAACACAATTGAAATGGCAGAAGGTTGCTTCATCTGTTTGAATTGTGGATATTCTGGTTGTTCATAAATAGAGCTTTAAAAAAGGTTCCTTATATAAGGAACCTTTTTTTATACTAATTCTATCATGTTAGAAATGGGATTGTCTGATAAAATTGCTTGAATATTAGGCGTTGAAACTTTATATCTAAATTTCTTTTTGAAATTTTTATTCATTCCATAAGTAGAAATTAAGATGATTGTTTTTGTAGCTTCGAAAAAATTTAAATCAGATAAATCAATAATTTCATTATTGTAATTCTTGATTTTATTTAAAATATCTGATTTTTCAATTTTACTAGATGTTACTTTAAAATAGTTATTCATAAATCTCCTATATAGTCTAATATCGGTAAATTTTTACGAATTTTAAAAAATAATTGTAAATATACTGTGTTTGTAGGATATTTATTGTATAATTTTTAAAGAGTTAAGAGAGGTGGATATGGTAGCTATGACTTTAAATAAAATTAATGAATTAGCAAAAGAAGTTTTAGAAATAGAAGCAAATTCAATATTAAGATTAAAAAATAATATTGGAGATGAATTTGATAAAGCAATAGATATTTTATATAACTGTAAAGGTAGAGTTATAGTTACAGGAATGGGAAAGTCAGGGTTGATTGGTAAAAAAATTGCCGCAACAATGTCTTCAACAGGTACTCCTGCTTATTTTTTACACCCTGCAGAAAGTACGCATGGTGATTCTGGGGTTATTACAAGAAATGATGTAATTATCGCAATTTCTAATAGTGGAGAAACTCAAGAATTGATGAATTTATTGCCATTAATTAAAAGGTTTGGTTGCGAAATGATTGCTATGACCGGCAATTTGAATTCAACTTTAGCAAAAACAAGTGAAGTAACTTTGGATATATCAGTAGAAAGAGAAGCTTGTCCTTTAGGAAAAGCTCCAACAGCAAGTACTACTGCAACATTAGCAATGGGTGATGCTTTAGCTGTGTGTTTAATGGAGAAAAAAGGTTTTACAAAAGAAGATTTCTTGATGTATCATCCATCTGGAAAGTTGGGTAAAGGTTTAACTTATAAAGTTAGAGATTTAATGATTACAGGTAGCAAAATGCCAATTGTTTCTGATACTGAAACTTTCACAAATGTAATAAATATAATTTCTGAATATAAGTTAGGTATGGCAATTATTGTAGATTCTGATAAAAAATTGTCAGGCGTTTTAACAGATGGTGATATTAGAAGAACAGTTATAAAATATCCAAATACTTCAGATTTAAAAATAAAAGATGTAATGACTGTAAATCCTAAAAAAATCACAGAAGAAGCTTATGCCGCTTCAGCTTTAAATTTGATGGAAAAATATTCAATTACAGCGTTGGCTGTAGTTGATGAAAATAATATTCCTGTTGGAGTAATTCATGTTCATGATTTATTAAGAGCAGGTGTTGCATAATGAGAATACCTGTTGAAAAAGCTGCAAAGAATATAAAACTTTTGGCATTTGATGTAGATGGAGTTATGACTGATGGCAGTATAACTTATGATGAGAATGGTGTTGAATATAAGACATTCAATGCTAAAGATGGTCACGGGCTTGCAAAAATGGCTAAAAATGGTTTTATAACAGCAATAATTACAGGAAGAAAAAACGGAACTGTAGATAGAAGAGCTTCAGATTTAAGAGTAACTGAAGTTTTTCAGGGTGTAAAAAATAAATTACCTATATTGGAAGCTATAATGGAAAAATATGGAGTAGATTTTTCTCAGGTGTCTTATATGGGTGATGATGAACCTGATATTTGTATTTTAGAAAAGGTTGCTATAGCTGCTTGTCCTGCTGATGCGGTTGAAAAAGTTCAGGCTGTATGTAATTTTAAGTCTGATAAAAATGGTGGTCAAGGCGCGGTTAGACAGTTGTGCGACTTTATTTACGATTCACAACAAGATAATATTTAATTATATAGTTAAGGGGATAGAGAAATGTACGAAATTAAAACACAAGCTTTTTTTTCAGCAGCACATCATTTATTAAATTATGATGGTGAATGTGAAAATCAACATGGTCATAATTGGATGGTTGAAGCTTTTGTTCAAGGTGAAAGTTTAAACAAAAGTAATATATTGATTGATTATAAAGTTTTAAAAAGAGAATTGAATGCAGTATTAGAAACTTTAGATCATAAAGATTTGAATGAACTTCCTGAATTTAAAGGTGAAAGTCCATCAAGTGAAATGATTTCAGCTTATATCTATACAAAATTAAAAGAAAGAATTGTTCAATTAAGTAAAATTACGGTTTGGGAAACTCAAACATCTTGTTGTTCTTATTTTGAAGCCGAATAATATAAAATAGAAAGAGAGAATATTCAATGAATTTAATACAATCAATATTAATGGGGATAGTTCAAGGTTTGAGTGAATTTTTACCTGTTTCAAGTTCTGCACATTTGGTATTTACATCAAATTTTTATAAAGTATTAAAAAATATACCTATAGTTGAGCAATCTAATGAGGAAGTCTTTTTTGATATAATGCTTCATTTAGGTACATTAATTGCTGTAATAATATTTTTTAGAAAAGAAGTTTGGGAAATATGTAAAGCATTATTTTATGCGATAAAAAATAAAGATTATTCGGATAAGAACGCTAAACTCGGGTTGTATATAATTGCCGGAACAATTGTTACTATTATATTAGCTCTTCCGTTCCATGATTTTGCAAATTTATTAGTATATCATCCTGCTATAGTTGGCGGATTATTAATCTTAACAGGTTTTGTATTATTCTTTAGTGAATATCTATCTAAAAAAAGAGGTGGCGGCGATGATTCTAAAATGACATTGAAGCAAGCTCTTTTGATTGGTTTGGCTCAAGGTTTTGCTGTGTTGCCTGGTTTTTCCAGATCAGGTTGGACTATGGCAACAGGATTATTTACAGGTTTAGATAGGCAAACTGCAGCCAGATATTCGTTTTTGTTGAGTATTCCAATAATATTGGGTGCTTCAATGGTTTATCCGTTAGTAAAAATTGATGTGCATGAAGCTTTAGGGTATAACTGGACAGCAATTATAGTAGGAACTGTAGTCGCAGGTTTAGTAGGATATTTATGTATTAAGTATTTTATGAAATTTATTTCAAAATTTTCATTGAATATATTTGGCTATTATTGCGTGATAATGGGGTTATTCACGTTTATCTTTTTCAATGTTTTTAAATAAAAATATTTGTTAAAATTTGTAAATATAAATAATTCAAGGTAACAAAAAAATACCTTGACACGTATTCTAATGATAGAAAATGCGGAGTTATCATGATATTACCAATTAGGAATTTTAGTGAGAAAAATTTATCGTTTCAATCTAAACCAAATAAGGGGGAGGAAGCTAACGTAGCTTATGATAAAGATACTTTATTAGAAAATACGTTTGCAAATCGTACCAGAATTGGTTTGGATAAATTGACAAAAGCTTTTACTATTTATCCTGCTAAAGGATTAAAAGGTAGTAAAAACTCTAATTTTTATGAGTTTTTAACTATGGGTAATGTGCCATATATAATTGGTAGTGTAACTTTGATGTCTATTTTTAACTCTGTAAATTCAGATTTCTTCCCAGATGCAAAATCTAAAGCTTCCAAATTAGGTAATAAGATGGCAATGGGTGTAATTTTATACTGTGTATTTAAAGAATTAGCTAAATCTTTTATTACATTGCCTGTTAAATGGAAAACTGGTATAGATACTGAATTGCCTTATGCAAAAGTTAATTATTTATTACAAGAATCTCCTGATGATTATAATTTAACAAGTATAGAATATCATAAAGTTGGAGAAAGTGTTGATTTCCCACGTTGGGACCAACTTTATGGAGATCCGAAAAAAGGTGAAAAGTTAAACTTTAGATATGATAAAATTGCAGAAAAAAACGGTTTAGGCAAAGATTTGAATGATTCAGATCAAGAAGTTAAACCAATGTATAAAGAAGTTTTAGTAAAATCAAAACTTGCAAAGAGCTTTACTTCATTTATGTGGGCTGCAACTGGTGTAGCTTTAGCGTTCCAAAAACCTTGGGAAAACTACTTTAATGTTGCAACTTTAAAATTCTGGAAACCAAAAGAATTTGGTCATTCTTTGAAAGTTTTGGGAAAAAGTTTTGTAGATAGTATAAAAGAGTTGTATAAAGGTTCTCCGGATTCTTTCTCTAAGTTGGAAAGACATTCAGGAAAGGCTCTTATTGGCGCATCTGTATTAGTAACTTTATTAGGTATTTTAAATACTTTACACATTACTAAAAAGCCGTCAAATGTAAAAGGTTCAGATGTAATGGATAAAAATAAAGAAAGTGTGGTGAGTTAGATGAGAACAAATTTAATTCAATCATACGTTAATGGAACTCCAATTGCTCAGCAATATAATTCTGATAAAGCTGTAAAAGATTTTGATGTACATAAAGAATTAGCAAATAGAACATTTATAAAACCATTACCAAGTAACGGAAAGTTATTAAAACCAAGTCTATTTGATATGCCATCAGTTGTTGCTAATGATTTGATTTATGATTGGAATGCTTTTCGTCATGCAGTGAAAGGTGAAGCAAACGATCATGAATTAGGCAGATTAAATGATGTTGGAATGAAGGTTGGTGGGCTTGCTATTGCATCATATTTATTCACTAAAAAACAAACTCCAATGACAAAGGCTTTTGAATTTATAGGTTTAGCATCATTTTTTGGCGCTATGGATTTATGGCCTAAATTATTTTTACAATTGCCGGCTTATTTGGTTCATGGGTTTAATATAAGACAAAAGTATGAAGATAATTACGGCAGAAAGAAATTAGTATTCCAAGATCACCAATTTATTCCTTGGGATTTATATTCAGATAAAGAAATAAATAAAATTGGTGACAGACTAAGAGTTCCAAAAGATATTCCAAATAGACGAGAATTTATTCAAGAAAAAATGCGTAAGATTGCATTGCAAAATAATACTATGTGGATGTTGACGGCAGGTTTTGCAACTCCTATTATGAGTGCATTGATTTGTAACGCTTTAGAAAAACCTGTTGCTAGTTATTTAGATAGAAAAAATAATGAAAAAGCAGAACGTTTATTGACTAATTTCCCTCAAGAAATTTCAAAATTTGATTTTTCTAAAGAAGAAGCAGCTCTAAAAACTTTCTTAGCTGAAAACGAAGGAAAATCAATAACTCCTGAATTAGTAGATAATATACATGCACATCTTTCAGATGGAATAGATTACGTAACAGCTACAGGTATAAGAAAAGATTTAGATGATCTTTTACCTGTAGGTAAATATAGATTTTCAAATGAAACATTAAATGCCGTTAGAGATGTTTTAAAGGAATCATTTGCAGGTGTTCAATTGACTGAGGAAGAACTTGCAAAAATCTTGCCTGATAATAATGCAATGTTAAGAGCCTTTACGGATAACGGTTTGATGCGAAGTGAAGCAAAAGAGTTTTCTGAACATTCAAAACTTGTTCAAAATTTAGTGTTTGATAATATTGAAAGATTTGTTGAAGAAAATCCTGGAAATCCTAATGCAAGAAGATTACGTTTCATCATGAATCAGATGGTACACTCAAATGTTCATGGTGAAGATTCAAAATTAGTAAAAGCCTTTAAGTTTGAACCTGTTTCAGTATTAACTAAAGAACTTTCTGAAAATTTGGGTAATATTTCTAAAATATTAAATGATTTTAAAGCAAAGAATTTAGTTTTAGACCGCTATGCTTATATAAAAGTAGCACAAGCTCCAGAAACTATATTGGCAAATTCTTGGAATGAAATATCTGAGTCTTTGTTAAAGGTTATGAATTTTACTCCTGAAGAAATTAGACAAGCTCGTTATGATAGAGAAATAGCAGGAGAAGTTTTAAGAAATAAATTAGAAGGAATAACTGCAGATAAGGCTTCATATTCAAAATTTGTAACAGAAATGGAGAAATTGTTATCAACCTTACAAAGTAAAGCTGCAGCATTAGATGTTTCTTCTGATGAAAGTAGCTTATATAGTTCTCTTGTAAATAAATCAACTTTTGATGAATCAGCAAAAGCTCTAAGAAATGCACATATGGAAAATACTGCAGAAAGTCTTGTTGGATACGGATTTACATCAAGAACGTCATTAAAAGATGTTCAATTGAGCTTTGTAGCTGATAGATTGAAAGGTGTAAAAAGTTCATTCTATAGAATTCTAAATATGGCAGATATGTACTATAAAATAGCACATGTAGAGGGTTTAGATTCTGTATTAACAAATACTATGCCAAGAGAAGTAAAAGAAGAAGTTGTTGAATTGGCTAAAGAAACTTTATTAGAAGGTCATACTTCAGATTTTGCGGTTAAATTCTATCAAAAACGTAATCCAAATCCAGATAAGTTTGATTGTTCTCAAATAGAATCTGTAGCCGGCAAAGTTAAGAATAAATATTTTGGAACACATCAATCTTCAGAATTGATGGAACTTTCTAATGATTCAGGTTTCTTTGAAAGTGTTATGAAATTAATGTATGAAAATAATTTACATCCTGACACTTATGAAAAGATAAAAAGCTCTGTAATATTGGAAGATTTTATGAATTACAGAAAGAATGTCTTAGATTTTCTTGGCTGTGATTCTTATTATCCAAAACCAGCTCATTTGGTTAATGGAAAAGTTGTAGATTCTTCATCAGAATTAAAATTCTTATTAATGGGTTGTTCTCCAGATGAAATGTTCTTGAAATTGTTTAGACAAAAATCAAATAGTAATAAATGGTTTAAAACATTTGGTCGCTTAGGCGCAGGATTAATTGGAGTTACATTGTTATCACAATTCTTTATAGGTCATATGAAGAAACCTCAGCCAAGTAAGGAGGTAAAGTAATATGTTGAATGTAACAAATAGTAATTTGATATCTCAAAGAATAAATGTATTACAAGAAAAGCCTCAACAAAATCAAGGTAATGTGGTTGAGAATAATAAACCTGCAACTTCAAGTTCGTTAATCTCTCAGTATTTAAAAAATTTAGCTAATATAAATTCTGTATCAGTGAAAAAGACTTCTGAAGTTTCAGAACCAAATGCAGTTCATAAACCATATAAAAATGACTTAAGAACTTTATTCTTAACAAACAGTGCTAAAATATTGGCTATAATTCCAAGAACTTTTAACGCAAAAGATACAAATGGAAATGAATATATAGATGGTACAGAGCAACACGGAACATTTTTAAATGCAATTGAAAGACTTGATGAAGTCAAAGCTCAAGGTTTTAATACATTGCACGTACTTCCAATAAACCCTCCGGGTAGAAGTAACGCAATGGGTACAGCAGGTTCTGTATATTCACCATTAGATATGTTAACATTAGATCCAATGTTAATAGATAAGAATGATCCTCGTTCAGATAAAGAGCAATTTAAAGCTTTTGTTGATGCTTGTCATGATAGAGGTATTAGAGTAATGGTAGATATGCCAAGTTGTGCATCTTATGATTTATATCTTGCACGACCAGAATTAATGGCGCATGAACGTAATGGCTTAGCAAAAACTCCTCAAGGTTGGTTTGATATTAGAATGTTCCAACCATGGGAAGATGAGGGAAAACGTACATTAAATCCTGAATTATTAGAATATCATAGAAAGTTTGTAGATATGATGATAGATGCAGGAGTTGATGGTATTAGAGCCGACGTAGCAAGAGCTAAACCGGTTGAATTTTGGGATATTATAATCCCTTATTCAAGAAAGAGAAATCCTGAATTTGCTTGGTTAGCAGAATCTTATACATACGAAGATGCTTCACCTCAAGCAAATATGCCTTATGATAGACCGGAAGATTCATTAAGAGCAGGCTTTGATGCTTATTATGGACAATATCATATTTTCCATGAATGGAATACAGCGCAAGAATTGCATGATTTTGTATTAGATAATTTGAATATGTCATATCGTGTAGAGCGCGGAAAGTCATTAATTGGTTCTTTTGCAACACATGATGACATTTCACCAATGAATCACGGTGGTGAGGTATATTGTAATTTGACATCAGGATTACAAGCAACTTTACCAATGCTAAATCCATATATTGTTGATGGTTTCCAATCCGGCGATTATTATGATTATTCATATAAAGATAAATATTCAACAGAAACAAGAACAGATAACCATGAGATGACAGTTCACCAAGGTAAACTTGATATCTTTAATCTATCAAGAAGACCTGGAGGAAATCAACCTGAAATCGGTAAGTTTATGACAGCTTGTTTTGCAATGCGTGATAAATATGCAGATGTTATAAAACGTGGTTCTTATATAATTTTAGATAAAAAAGATGATAAATTAGATAAGGTCATTGCATATGCAAGACATAGACAAGGCAAAACATTACTTGTAATAGCAAACAAAAATGTTGATAGAAGAGTTGCATGTAAGGTCGAAGTTCCTACATTAAAGGCAAATCAAGAATTAAATAATTTATTGCCGTCATATGGTGAAGAAAGTCACTTCCAAGTATCTCAAGGTGAGATTGCCGTAGATTTGGGACCAGGTCGAGTTCATGTATTTGAAATCGATACACCTTATATAGAATCTTATTCTAAGAAAATTTATAAACAACACTAATCAACTAAAAAAGACTTCCAAAATCTAGGAAGTCTTTTTTAGTTTAGTATTTAAGAATTTGTTTTATTTATCTGAAATATAACCATTTATTGCGGTGTAAGCTGCAACATAAGGTGAAGCTAAATAAATATATCCTTTAGTGTTACCAAGTCGGCCTTGGAAGTTTCTATTTTGAGTAGTTAGGCAAACTTCATCATCTGCCAAGATTCCGGCATGAATTCCCACGCAAGGTCCGCAACCAGGAGGTAAAATTGTAGCATTTGCATCTATGAAGATTTCTAGCAAACCTTCTTGTAATGCTTGTTTGTAGATATCTCTTGATGCAGGACATATCAACATTCTAACATCTGGATTAACCTTTTTACCTTTAAGAATAGATGCTACAGTTCTCATATCTTCTATTCTTCCGTTTGTACAAGTTCCAACATAGACTTGTTGAACTTTTATGTCATTTAAATCTTTTGCTAATTTCGTATTATCTACAGTGTGAGGGCAAGAAACTGTATGTTCTATTGTAGATGCATCTATTTCAATAACTCTTTCATAAATTGCATCAGCATCAGGTTTTATTTCTTTATATTTATCTCCTCTGCCTCTTGAAATTAAGTATTCTTTAGTTTTTTCATCAGGAACAAATAGTCCGCATTTAGCTCCTGCCTCAACTGCCATATTTGCAAGAGTGAATCTTTCAGACATACACATATTATCAATGGTATCCCCACAAAATTCCAAAGCTTTATAAGTAGCACCATCAGCACCAATCATTCCAATAAGGTGAAGCATTAAATCTTTAGAGCATATGCCTTCTTTGAATTTTCCATTAACTACAATTTTAAAAGTTTGAGGAACTTTTAGCCAAGTTTTACCTAAAGCCATCGCAACTGCAACGTCAGTTGAACCCATACCTGTTGCAAAAGCACCAAGAGCACCTGATGTACAAGTGTGAGAATCAGCTCCAACTAAAATTTCAGTTGGGTTAACAAAAGTTTCAACCAATCTTTGGTGGCAAACTCCAGAACCCACTTCAGATAATACAGCACCGTATTCTTTTGCGAAATCTCTTAAGGTAGTGTGCATGTTTGATAATTCTTTTTTCGGACTAGGAGAAGCGTGATCAATAAAAAGAATAGTTCTTTCCGGATTTTTAAGTTTATCTTTTCCTAGTTTTTTAAATTCTTGAACCGTTAAAGGTCCAGTTCCGTCTTGAACTGCGCAAACATCAACATTTGCAATTACAAGTTCTCCGGCTTTAACTGCTTTTCCCGCGTGGTTTGATATAATTTTTTCTACTAAAGTTTGTCCCATAATAATAGCCCTCATTTACTATTTTAATAGTATCATAAATATTTTATAGCGGTAATAAATATTATAAAATTTGAATATTAATCATTAGAAAAACTTTACATAACACTTGACTATGCCTATCTTTTGTACTATATTCAAAATGTCAGAAGTTAAAGTTCGAATACGATTTCCATATAGCTGAAAAACCAGCTTTGTTTTGGCGTATTCTAAAAAATAATCGGATAAACCCAAAGTCCGAAAAATGTTATTAAACATTAGAAAGTAATTACAAGAAAGGTAAAATCAATGGAAAACAACGAAGAATTAAATGTAACTGAAGCTGCAGCTGAAGTAGCAGAAGAAGTTAAATCTGAAGAAACTGTAGCAGAAGTTGCTGTTTCTGAAGAAAAACCTTCAAAATCAAGAAAAGGCCGTGGTAGAAAACAAAAAATTGAAACAACAGAAGAAAAACCACAATCTGAATGGACAGAAAGAGTTGTTCAAATCAGCCGTGTAACAAAAGTTGTAAAAGGTGGTAAAAAATTAAGTTTCAGAGCTATCGTAATTGTAGGAAACCAAAAAGGTCAAGTAGGTATCGGTTGTGCAAAAGCATCTGAAGTTATTATTGCTATCCAAAAAGCAATTGCAGATGGTAGAAAAAATGTAATAACAGTTCCTATATTCAAAACAACAATTCCTCACCCAATAACAGGAAGATCTGGTGCAGGTGCAGTTATGTTAAGACCAGCTTCAGAAGGTACTGGTATTATTGCTGGTGGTGCAGTTCGTTCAGTATTAGAACTTGCTGGTATTGAAAATATTCTTTCAAAATCATTAGGTTCAAAATCTCCATTAAATGCTGCAAATGCAACAATTGAAGCATTAAAAGCTTTAACTCCATTTACAGAAGTTGCTAAAAAACGTGGCTTAACAATGGCTGAACTTTTAAACTAGTAAGAACAAATACATTTAATTTATAAGGAAATAAAATTATGGCAGATAAAAAAACAGAAATGATAAAAATTAAACTTGTAAGAAGTTTAATAGGTTCATCAGAACAACAACGTAAAATTGTTAGAGGCTTAGGTCTAACTAAAAAAGATCAAGTTGTAGAACATGCTTCTAGCGCAACAATAATGGGTATGGTAAACAAAGTTTCTCATTTAGTAGAAATTGTTAAATAGTTGCCCGAAAAAATGATTATATTATAAAGTACAAAGAAAGAAGGAAAATTAAAATGGCAAATATATCATTAGAAGATTTAAGACCAGCAGAAGGTTCTACATCTAAATCTAAAAGAGTAGGCAGAGGTCGTTCATCAGGTCATGGTAAAACATCTTGCCGTGGTCACAATGGAGAAGGTCAAAGATCAGGAAATTCTAGTAAAAGAGGTTTTGAAGGTGGTCAAATGCCGGCATATAGAAGATTGCCTAAGTTAAAAGGCTTCCAAGTATATTCAAAACTTAATTATGCACAAATAAATGTAGGTAGATTAGACGATTTGGGTCTAAAAGAAGTTTCTTTAGATTCATTAAAAGAAGTTTTAACAATTCACCCAACTTGTGTTGGTTTAAGAGTTTTAGGTAATGGCGAAATTAAATCAGCCGTAACAGTAAAAGCTTCTTATGTTACTCCATCTGCAAAAGAAAAAATTGAAGCTGCCGGCGGAAAGGTTGAGTTAGTATAATGACACAAGGTGTAAAAATGCCTACTACAGATGATTTGATGTCAATGTGGAACGCATCAGGTTTAAAACAGAAAATTATCTTTACATTTTTGATGATTGCTGTTTGGCGTCTTGGTGTACAAATGCCTTTGTATGGTATTAATAACCAAGTATTTGCAAATATTGCTCAAGGAAACAATATTATTGGTTTCTTGGATTTATTTACAGGTGGTGCGTTAGGTAAAGTATCTATTTTAGCTTTAGGTATTGGACCGTTTATCACATCTTCAATCATTGTTCAACTTGTTTCTGTTGTTATTCCAGCTTTGGAAAAATTACAGAAGGAAGAGGGAGAAGCAGGCAGAAGAAAGCTATCTCAGTACACTAGAGTGTTTACTGTAGTTTTAGCTATGTTTCAATCATTTATATTCATGTTGTATTTGCGTCATTTACCGGAAGCGGTTCTTCCTGGAATCAATCCGATTATGTTTTACGCAAGTTCAATATGTATTTTGACAGCAGGTGCCGTATTAGTTATGTGGATTTCTGAACTTATTACAGAAAAAGGTATAGGTAACGGAGGTTCGCTAATTATCTTTTGCGGTATTTTATCAGGTATTCCTATTTATGCATCAAGAACTGCTCAATTAGTTAAGGCTAGTTCTCAAATGCAAATAGGTTTATTTGTATTACTTACAATATTTTTCTTAGCAATGATTCTTATTGTAATAATGCAAGAGGCTGTCAGAAAAGTTATTATTGTAAATCCTAAAAGACAGATTGGTAATAAGGTTTATGGCGGAATGAATTCATTTATACCATTCAAGTTGAATCCTGGTGGTGTAATGCCAATAATCTTTGCTATTGCAATTTTGTTATTCCCATCTACTGTTTTGGCTTTGGTTGGGAAGGCTGAATTTCAGTCTGCAGCAATGAAAAATTTCATTCTTACTCTAAACCATTATTTGAGTCCGGATGGTATTGTATATTATGTATTGTATATAGGTTTGATTATTGCATTGACTTTCTTCTATGCTTCAATTATGCCAAATATGCAACCAAAGGATATTGCAGATAATTTGAAAAAGTATGGTTCATCAATTCCTGGTATAAAACCTGGGAAACCAACTGCTGAAGCATTAGATAAAATCTTATCAAAAACTACATTTATCGGTGCTATTGGTTTAGGTATTATTGCATTGATCCCATCTTTTGCAAGTTATGCTACTCACATTGAGACTTTACAAGGTATTGGTGCTACTTCTTTAATCATTATGGTAGGGGTTGCATTGGATTTAATAAATCAAGTAAGATCTCATTTGTTGGCTCGAAATTACGAATCTTTCTTGAAAGAATAATAATTTAAATAGAGTAATAATTAAAAAGAGGTCTGTATTTTACAGATCTCTTTTTATATTAGTTCTCCAAATAGAATTCCTTTTTCAAATTTGGTTATTTTTACATATTGTATAGTGTTAAATAAATCATCTCTATTGCTATTGATTTGTATTGTTAAATAATTTCTTGTTATGCCTTTTAAATTGTTCGTATGTTTATCTCTATGTTTTTCTATTAAAACTTCTACCGTTTTCCCAAGATTTTTTTCAATGAATTCAGAATATTTCTTTTTAGATATTTCTTTAACAATTGTAGCTCTTTGATTTTTTATATCATCAGGAATTTGATCTTCCATATTTGCTCCAATAGTACCTTCTCTTTTTGAATAAGGGAAAGTATGTATTTGAGTTAAGCCGGATATTTCCAAGTTTTGACGCGTAATTTCAAAATCTTCATCTGTTTCACCTGCGAAACCTGTAATAATATCACTTCCTAAAAATGGTAAGTCAAAAATCTTATTAATTTGTTCTATTTGTTTTAAGTAATCTTCTGTTTTATAAAATCTGTTCATTGAACGTAGTGTTTTATCATTTGCAGATTGTAATGATAAGTGGAAATGAGGACAGAATTTCTTTGATTTTTTCAAAAACTCTAACATTTCTGGAGTTATTTCTGTTGGGTTAAGTGAACCTAGTCTATATCTTTGAATTGTTGTTTTTTCTTCGATTTCTTTTAGTAAATCTATTAAACTTAGATTAAATTCTTTTCCCCATTGACCAATGTGTATTCCTGTAAGTATAACTTCTTTAAATCCGTGATTTGCAAAGTTATTAATTTGTTCAATAATAAATTTTGAATCTGCGCTACGACTTTTACCTCTAGCTTTCCAAATTATGCAATATGAACATCTGTTGTCGCAACCGTCTTGAATTTTTAAGCTAGCTCGAGTTTTTGATGTATCAATAAGTTCAACTTTATTAAATTCAGATAAAGACATAATGTCATTTACTTGAAAATGAATGTTGTTTTTTATGAAATTATAAAGTTGAAGTTTTTCATTGTTACCAATTACAAAGTCGATAAATTCTATTTTTTGTAATTTATCTTTTTCAATTTGAGCAAAACATCCGGTTAGTATTGTTATAATATCGTTTTTTTTATTTTTAGCAGCTCTTAATAAATATAAAGCTTCGTTATCGCTTTTGTGAGTAACTGTGCAAGAATTTAATATATAAAAATCTGCATCTTTAATATCGTTAGTTTTAACTAGTCCGTTTGTTTCTAAATTTTCTTCAATTATAGAGCTTTCAAATTGGTTAGATTTACAGCCCATAGTGTGGATAAAAAATTTCTTCATAATAGAAATGATATAAAAAATAAAATTAATTGTAAATATTTGTGTACATATGTTATTAAAATGGCAAAAAATTTTACTTTCCGTTTTAATATGTGTATAATCAAGGTGTGAAAGGTATAGGTGTTTTATGCAGGTAAATTCGATTTCATCTCAAAATGTAGAAACAAGACAATCTTTTGGTCAACGAAATAGAGAACGAGAAGCATTGGAAAGATTCGCAGAGTTAGATGATAGATCTATCAGGCATCTTGCATATCAAAAAGCTTCTGTAGATGTTAATGATAAAAAACATAGACGCATTTCCAGCGCTTTATATTACAATATACCTTTAGCTGCAGGTTTAGCAGCAGCTGTAAGAACTCCTGCAGTTAAAAATATGACAAGATCTTTAAGATTAAGAAATTTTGGAGCAACAGCCCTATCTTGGGCAGCAACATTTGCAGCAATAGATTTAATTTTTGCCGGTAAACGTAAATTGGATAAAGCAAGTCCTGCAGTAAAAGATTTTTCAGCAAATCATCCTATAGTTTCTACTCTTGCAACAATTGGTGCTAGTATTGGAGCTATTTACTTAGGTGGTAAAGGTATTTCTAAATTAGCTGAAAAAGCTTTATCAAAATCTGCAAATGCTATATCTAATAAATTTACAATTAAGCAATTGAGAAGTATGGCAAAACTTAATCAAACTTTGAATAATAGCAAATTCTTAAATTCTGTTTCTGAACAATTAGCTAAAGTTCCATCATCTCTTAAGAATTTTGCTAAAGGCGTAGTTGATTACGGTCCAATCTTGTTAATTTGTTCAAGTATTGCACATTCATTCAATCACGAAAATGTTAAAGCCAGACAAGTTGTAAATAATTATAATGATATCAAAGAAGCTCAAGCTAATGTTAGAAATATTCTTGCAAACGAAGAATTAGCAGAAGCTGAAGAAGTTTAAAAATAATACTTAATATAAATTTAAAAAGCTGTATAATTTTAAAATTATGCAGCTTTTTATTTTATAATAACAATATGAAGGTTGTTATTTTAGGCAAAGGTTTAATGCTCGCTAATTTGATTCTTGGTGCAATGGATGCTGGTGCTGATATTGTTGGAGTTTTTAGATATGAGCAAACTTGTTCAAATCCTGTTTCTTTATTTATAAAGGATTGGTTGAATCCTGATTCTGTTGTTACAATGATAAATCAGTTAAAGGTAAATCAGATAAGAATGAAGTCTGCAAATTCTTCTGATTTTAGAAAACTTTTAATAAATAAAAATGTTGATTTGTTGATTGTTGGAACTTGGAAAGAGCGATTGAGAAAAGAAACTTTTGATATACCAAAGATAGCGACAGTAAATGTTCACCCATCATTGTTGCCAAAATATAGAGGTCCAAATCCATATTTGCAAACTATATTGAATGGTGAAAAAACATCTGGTGTAACCTTGCATCTTGTTGATGAACACTATGATAGTGGTGCTATTTTATCTCAGGAAAAAATTACTATCTCGGATACTGATACGTCAAAGGAATTGAGAGAAAAATCAGTAAGAGTAGCGAGAAAGTTGGTTAAAGAATTTATTGAAGATTTGAATGATAAAATCATTACTCCAATAGAACAAAGTGAAAAATATGCAACGTATTATCCGAATATTTCAGGAGAAGAAAAAATGCTTGATTTTTCATATCAGACAGCAGATGAAATTTCAAGAACAATAAGAGCTTTACACCCTTTTTTACCTTGTTATATAACTCATAGGGATAAGTTTTTTGTAGTAAATCCTTATAATTTTCAAATTTTACTTGAGGATTTTACTGATTATAATCCTGGAGATATAGTTGCCAAAAATCCTGATAGGTTATCAATTACAATTGTATGTAAGGACAAAAAAGCAATACGCTTTACTAGTTTGAGATTATATAAGTTTGGTTTTTTAACTAAAAAATATATAGAAAAGCAAGTTAATGTTATTTCTTAGCTATTGAATTTCTATCAAGCATTACCATTAATATTGATATATCTGCAGGTTTAACGCCACCAATTCTTGAAGCTTGTGCTAGTGTTTTTGGTTTTATTTTTTCTAATTTTTCTTTTGTTTCTGAAGAAATATGATCTATTTTTGAGTAATCAATATTTTCAGGTATTTTAAATTTTTCAAGTTTTCCAGCTTGATCAACTTGTTCTTCTTGTCGTTTTATATATCCGTCATATTTTATTATTACTTCAATTTGTTCATAGATATCTTTTTCAATGTTTAAAGCTTTTGTTGATTCATCTAATTCTTGAATTACTTTGTAATTAATGTTTGGACGTTTTAAAAGTTCAGAAGCTCTAATACCTCTATCTATATGTTCTTCGTATTTTGCTAAAATTTCATTAGTTTTTTCAGATGGTGAAATCTTAAGGTTTTCAAGTCTTATTTTTTCTTCATTTATAAGTTCTTGTTTTTTTGTAAATCTATTAAATTGTTCATCATCAATAAGTCCGATTTTATGACCTATTGGAGTTAATCTTTCATCTGCATTATCTTGTCTTAAAAGTAAACGATATTCAGAACGAGATGTAAGCATTCTATATGGATCTTGAATATCTTTTGTAACTAAATCATCAATAAGAGTTCCTGTGTATGATGAACTTCTTGAAAGTTCAAGCATTTCAGATCCATTTAAATAATTAAAAGCGTTGATACCAGCTATTAAACCTTGAGCTGCGGCTTCTTCGTATCCGCTAGTTCCGTTGATTTGTCCGCCGAAAAATAATCCTTTAATCTTTTTAGACATTAGTGAATGTGTTGTTTGGACTGCAGGAACATAGTCATATTCAACAGCGTAAGCAGGCTTTATAATATGAGCTTTTTCTAATCCAGGTAAACTTCTTATCATTTTAACCTGAACATCTGCAGGTAAACTTGTTGAAAAACCTTGAATGTAAGTTTCATATGTTCCTAAGCCTTCAGGTTCAATAAATATGTGGTGAGAAGGATTAGAAGCAAATCTAACAATTTTATCTTCTATAGATGGGCAGTATCTTGGTCCAACACCATGAATAAGTCCTTGGAACATTGGTGATTTATCAAGATTTTCTTTAATTATTCTATGAGTTTCTTCATTTGTTCTTGTCAAGTAGCAAGGATAAGTTTTTCTAATTGGTCTATTAGGTTTAAATGAGAAGAAACTTAATTCTTCATCTCCAGGTTGAATTGTCATTTTTGAATAATCAATTGTTCTTTTATCAACTCTGGCAGGCGTTCCTGTTTTTAATTTTTTAGTCTCAATACCAAGTTTGTGAAGAGAATCTGATAATCCAATTGCCGCTTTTTCACCTAATCTTCCAGCGCTATAAGAGCGTAAGCCTACAAATATTCGACCTTCTAAAGATGTACCTGTAGTTAGAATAACAGCTTTAGCGTGATATTCTATTCCAAACTCATCTATGGCACCTGTAATAGTGTCATTTTCAACTGTAAGTTCGGTTATGCAACATTGTTTAAGATATATGTTTTCATTACTTTCAAGTAAATTTCTCATATATCTTGTGTATTCAGCTTTGTCAGATTGTGCACGCAAAGCTCTAACGGCAGGTCCTTTTGATGAGTTTAGAACCTTCATTTGCAAATACGTAGCATCGGTAACCTCACCCATAACACCACCCAAAGCATCTATTTCTCTAACCAGAGTAGATTTAGCCGGGCCTCCTACGGCAGGGTTGCAAGGTTGCAAAGCGATGTTGTCAACATTTAGAGTGCATAGCAGTACTTTCATACCTAATTTTGCGCAAGCTAATGTAGCTTCACAGCCTGCGTGACCTGCTCCTACAACTATTATGTCAAATGTATTGTTTAAATAACTCATAGTTATATTATAGAGCAAACAAATTTTGACTGCTGCATTTTTTGTCTGGTATGTTACTTTTAGTAATTTTTTGCACTACAAACTATCCGTTTATTTAATAAACGTACTTTACACACTAATAACAAACCAAACTCTCTTAAATGTCAAAAAACGGTAATTTTAAAATTTTATTCCTATCCTTCAGCTGTTAATTCTTCCCAAATGCTTGGAACAACAATTAATGCTGTGTACACGATAAAACCGAATAGGATCAGATTAATAGCCATGATAAACCTCCTTTGGCTTCATGTATATTAATCCCATTTTTTGAGGTAAAATAACAATTAATAGTTTAATTAAATGAAATATTTACAAAACTTAATATAAATAATTGATATGAAAAATTTTACACAAAAGGATATAAATACAATGTTTTCGGGACTTTGTTGTTCTCGTTGTAAAAATGATTTTTCTATAAATTCTATAAAAATTTTAGAACAGTATTGCGATATTTTGCTCTGTAGTTTATCATGCGAAAAATGCGGGAAAGATTTTGGAAAAATTGTATTTAACTATAATAAAAAATCTGATAAACATTTACCTTTAGAAATTATAGAGGGTCCTCCTCCAATATCTTATGACGATGTTATTGAAGCTCATAAATTTATAAAAGATAATTTATAGTTTTGCGCTATCTAGCAATTTTATTTTAAATTGTGTTTTTAATACTATAAGGGGAATTTAGCTAAATTATGGTTAATATTTCAAAAATAATATTTAAAACTACAGGTTTGATGCCTTGCAAGGAAGTCGTTAAAACATCTAAAATTGTAGGAAAAAGACTTGCAGATAAGGTTAAAGCAGGAAAAGAAATCACACCGAGTTGTATTAGTGAATTTCTGACAGACGCTATTGGTAGGAAAAAGGCTAAAAATATTGTTATTTCTGATAAATATGAAGATTTGGTCACTTATATGAATGCTGTTGGAATAAAAGATGAAACAGTGATACGGCAAATTTATGAAGGGTCTGCATCTACTGTTTTATTGAATCCTAAAACTAAATCAGTTCTTCTTTCTTTGCGGTTAAATGATAGAAATGTAAATGAATCATTGAATTTGGTGGCTCATGAATTGGAGCATGTATTAAATCAGTCACTTACACCAAGAATAAAATTAGAGTATTTATTTGCAAAACTAAGAGGTAAAAAGTATTTGGATAAGTATATTGCCAAATATGGCCAATTATTGAATGAAAAGAATATGGATTTGCAAAGTTCATTATTGTATATATCAAAACTATATGGTCCATCCGGCGGTGCGTTTGGTGTTACAATTAATCAGCCACCAACTATTCAGGGTTTATTAAAACACATGTCGATTCAAAGTCAAAAAGCTTTAGGTAACAGATTAAATAGAGAAGTAAGGTCGTTATTAGTTAATGATTATAAAACTGATAAAAAAATATTAAATATGTGTAAGGTATTGTTAAAAGAAGAATCAAGAGCTTATAAATCTGGTGGTGCTGTTGAAAGATATTGGTCAGAAATAAATGGTTTAAATAGCACAAATGCTAATAGCTCAGAGATGATGTCTCTATTGTATGATGAAACTTTAGCTCAGGTAGAAAAAGAATCTAAAAAATTAAAACGTAACCGCATAAAACGTTTCTTTGGTATTAAGCCAAAGAAAAAAGTTCCAGTGATGGAAACGGTTACAATTAATCCTGATGGTTCAAAAACTTATGAAATGAATCTTTCTGGTAAAAAAATAAAAGCGACAGAAACCGAAGTTTCTCAAAATGATGTTTCAAAAGATATTTGGGATAGTTTAAAATAAAAGACCTTGAATATTTTCAAGGTCTTTTATTTTATTTAATATAAATTATTATTATTATTTACCTAAGTTTGCAGTACTTTTGATGTGTAATTCTCTTAATTGTTGAACAGATGCAACACCTGGAGCATCACTCATCAAACATTTAGCACTTGCATTTTTAGGGAATGCTATAACATCACGGATAGAATCAGTTCTAGCAAGTAATGCTACCAATCTATCTAAACCGATTGCTAAACCTGCATGAGGAGGTGTTCCGTACTGTAGTGCATTTACCATAAATCCGAATTTTTCTTGAGCTTCTTCTTCAGTTAAACCTAAAGCTTTAAATATTGCAGATTGAACTTCTGAAGAGTGAATTCTAACAGATCCACCACCAAGTTCTGTTCCGTTATAAACTATATCATAAGCGATAGATTTAACATTACCTAAATCTCCGGATTTTAATTTATCCAAATCTTCAAGACAAGGTGATGTGAATGGGTGGTGCATAGCCATAAATCTGCCTTCTTCTTCACTCCATTCAAACATTGGGAAATCTACTACCCATAATAAGTTATGTTTTGATTCATCAATCAAATTCAATGATTTACCAAAATGTAATCTTAATCTTCCCATAACGTCATAAACTAATTTTGGTTTATCAGCTACGAAGAAAATAATATCACCTGGTTGAGCTTGAGCTCTTTCTTGAATTTGTTTAGCTTGTTCTTCTGTAACAAATTTAAGAACAGGAGATTTTGCAGTTCCATCTTCGTTATAAATGATATTAGCTAAAGCTTTAGCTCCGAATGATACTGCAAGTTTTGTAATATCATCAATTTCTTTTCTTGAGTATTTAGCACCGCCAGGAATTCTTATACCTCTAACGATACCACCATTTTCTAAAGTGTTTTTAACGATTTGGAATTCTGATTGTAAAATAATATCTCCAATATCGAATAATTCTAAACCAAATCTTGTATCAGGTTTATCAGAACCATATCTATCCATAGCTTCTTGCCAAGGCATTTGAATAAATGGAGGTTTTACTTCAACTCCTGCTGCTTTAAATGCATCAACAATTAAACCTTCTACAACTTTTATAACATCTTGTTGTTCAACAAAAGACATTTCTAAGTCAACTTGAGTGAATTCAGGTTGTCTGTCTGCTCTTAAATCTTCATCTCTGAAACATTTTGCAATTTGATAATATCTTTCGATACCACCAACCATCAATAATTGTTTAAATATTTGAGGTGATTGAGGAAGAGCATAGAATTTGCCTTCTTGAACTCTTGATGGTACTAAATAATCTCTAGCACCTTCTGGAGTTGTTTTGATTAGAATTGGTGTTTCAACTTCTAAAAAGTCTAAATTATTTAAATATTTTCTGATAGCTTGAACTATATTATGACGCATAACAAGTTTTGATAACATTGGTTCACGTCTTAAGTCTAGGTATCTGTATTTTAATCTAACGTCTTCTGAAACATTTTCATCATCTAAAACGAAAGGTAATGTTTTAGCTTCTGATAAAACTTCGATAGTATCAGGATACATTTCAACTTGACCTGTTGGGTATTTTTCATTGTATGTTTCTTCCGGTCTTTTTGAAACTTTTCCGCTTACTTTTATAACATATTCGCTTCTAACTTTTTCTAATGTTTTATGAATTTGAGGGTTAATTTGAGGGTTCGCAACAATTTGGAAAAATCCGCTTCTATCACGAAGTTCAACGAATAATATACCTCCCAAATCTCTAATGCAAGACACCCAGCCTGACAATGTAATTGTTTCGCCGATGTTTGACAAGTTAATCTTTCCACATTCGTGGTCTTTAAACTTTGATTTAATCATCTTCTCTTATTTCCTTTTTGTCTATTTATATTGCAACTATTATACTAACAAAAACACAAAAAAAAGACTACAATATGTAACATTTGTAATCTTTTTTTATTTATATTTAGTCTTTTATTATTTGACAAGAGTGTACGATATTTAAATTTACATTGTAATAATCAACATGTTCCGGTTGATATTCAACGTTATGTCTGTTACTGATTACGCAATCATAAAGTGCCATAAACATATTTCCACAGTTTAGAGCATAAAATAAAAGGTTTTCAGTTGTAGGATTTTCTACCACAGAAGGAATAGGCAATCGTAATTGACCTGTAATTAAATAATCTTCTGTTGTAACTAGTAATTTTACATAATCATTTCCTAGTTGTGTTTCGTTTTTGTTTGCTTTTTTTATTTCATCTTTTTTCATATCTTTATCCTCTACTATCCCCACTATACTAGCATATTTTTTATGGTTGGACAATAGGTTTGTTTTTTAGTAAAATTTTTTTATGATAACATTTGACAATTTAACCCTAAAAGCTTTTACTAATGAGCAACAAGCCTTTTTTACAGGTGCAAGAATTAATAAAATTCAGCAACCAACCCGCAGAGAATTCATATTTACATTACGTAATAATGGTGAAACAAAACAATTTTATGTAAATATAAATCCTCAATTTTATCATGTTTGTTTCATGTCTAAAGAAAATTACGCAAAACGAAATTTGGTAATTCCGCAAAAACCACCTATGTTTTGTATGTTGTTGCGAAAATATTTAGAAAATTTCAGAATTGCCAAAGTTGAATTACCACAAAATGAAAGAATTTTAGAACTGTATATTGAAACCTATAATGAGATAGGTGATAAAATTTATTTATGTTTGGCGATAGAGTTAATGGGTAAACATTCAAATGTTATTTTATATAACTATGATACTAATATAATTTTAGGGTGTGCTCACAATGTTGGTTCTGAAAAAAGTAGAGAACGTGAAATGGCAGGTTCTCTACCTTATGTGTATCCGCCTAAACAGTCTAAATTTGATATTTTAAATTATTCAGGTGAAATAAATTACGAGAAATTAGCTGATGAATTTTTTATGTTTTCTAAAAATTTTGCAACTATGTGTAAAGGTAAAAGTTTAGAAACTTTAAAATCTTATGTAAGACTTGAAAATTTATCACCTTGTATTTCTAAAGATTTTAAGTATTATTCTTTGTTTAGTTCATTAGTTTCAGGTGATATTATTGAATATTCAAATGTGAATAATATGATTGATGATTATTATTCCTATTATATAGCTCAAGATAAGTTTAGAACTTTAAAAAATCATTATTTAAGTTTGCTTAATCAAAAGTTAAAAAAAGTTTCAAAATCAATATCTCAAATGAATGCGAAAATTCTAACCGATTCTGAAAGTGATAGATACAGATTGTTTGGTGATTTGATTATGGCAAATTTATATAACTTGAAAGATTATTCTCAAAAAGCTTTTGTCTATGATTATGAAAATGATAAACAAATATCTATAGATTTAGATGAAACTAAAACTATTAAAGACAATGCTAATAATTTTTATAGGTTATATAATAAAGCTAAAACTTCACGGATTAAGTTGATGGAATTGCTTGAAGCAAATAATATTAAAAAGGAATATTTAGAACAAATATTGTATTCTGTTGAAATGTCAGAAAATATAAGTGATTTATTAGAGATTTCTACAGAAGTTGAAGAAGATAAGAGTGATTTAAAGCAGGCAAAAAAGAAAATCTCATTTGATATTCAAACTATAGAACCGGATGAAAATACTCGTATCTATATTGGGAAAAATAATAAACAAAATGATTATATAATTTCAAAGTTAGCATCTGATGAAGATTTATGGTTCCATGTTCACAATTGTGCAGGTTCTCATGTTTTATTGAAAACTCAAACCCTTACAGATGATTTAATTTTAAAATGTGCAAAATTGGCAAAAGAATATTCTACAGGTAAAAATTCTTCAAAAGTTGGTGTGATATATACAAAAAGAAAATATTTACGAAAACCTCCTGGTGCAAATTTAGGTTATGTAACATATAAAAATGAAAAAGAGATTATAATTGACTAAAGTATGCTATAATTAACCTGTAAAGAGGTGTAATTATGCCACATTTTTTTATAACTTCAAGCCAAGTAAAAGATAAAAGTATAGAGATATCTGATAAGGATAATTATCAACATATTGCGCGTTCTTTGCGTGCAAAGCCTGGCGAAAAATTGTTACTTATTGATGAGAATTGCATTCAATATGAGACTGTAATTGAAAATATTACAAATTCTTGTGTATATGCTCATATAAACAATTCTTATCCTTCAAAAAGATTTTTAGATTTCGATTTGTATTTAGCGCAAAGTCCATTACGTTCTGATGCTCAATCATTTATTGTTGAAAAATCTACGGAGCTTGGCGTTTCAGGTTTATATCCGGTACATACTGATTTTTGTGCTTTAACAAATTCTGTAATTGAAAAAAAGGTTCCTAAATGGCAAAAAATAATGTATGAATCTTCAAAACAATGCGAAAGAGCACAGGTTCCAAAATGCTTTGATTTAATTACTTTTGATAAATTGTTATCTGAAAAAGAGTTTGATAAGGTAATTGTTTTTTGTGAGCGTATTGCAACTAAGACAATAAGAGATTCATTTGAAGAAAAGCCTGTTAAAAAAGGTGACAAGGTTCTTGTTATTATTGGCCCAGAAGGAGGTTTTTCACAAAAAGAGTTTGATTATTTTGAAAACAAAAATTTGGAAATGTTAACACTAGGAAATTTAATATTAAGAGCAGAAACTGCAGTTACTGTTGCTTTGGGAAATTTGATTTATGAATACTCAAATAATAACAGATAGAATAAAAAATGATGAAATATTAAATAATATTGCCAGTTTTTTTGATAATGAAGTTTATCTGGTTGGTGGTGGTATTCGAGATTGTCTATTGGGTAAGGAATTATTTGATAGAGATTTGGTTGTTGTGGATGAAGATGCCGGTGAATTTTCTAAAAAAATTGCAGATTTTTTTGATGCAAAGTTTATACCTTTAGATATTCAAAATAAAATATATCGGGTAGTTTTAGCCGATAAAATTAATTATTTAGATATAACAAATCCTGTAAATGATAGTTTAGAAGAAGATTTGTTAAGACGTGATTTGACTATAAATGCAATTGCAGCCAATATAAAAACAGGTAAAATTATTGATGTTTGTGGCGGAATAAATGATTTTAGAAATGAGATATTGAGAGGAATAAAAGAAGAAAATTTTGTTGATGATCCGTTGAGATTGTTGCGAGTTTTTAGATTTTATTCAGTACTTGGTTTTGATATAGATAATAGTTTGGTACAAATAGTTAAAAAATATGCATCAATGGTTATGGAGCCAGCTAATGAACGTATCGAATATGAGTTGATGAAATTGTTTAGCGGACTTTTTGTTCCAAATGCTTTGTTGAAAATGGACGAATGTCAAATTTTAGATAAAATTTTCCCGTTTGTAAAAGAGTTAAAACAAGTTCCGCCAAATTTACATCATCATTTGGATTTGTTTTTTCATAGTATAGAAACTGTTAAACAGTTAGATTTTTTGTATATAAATTCATCTAAAGAAGTTAAAGAGCATATGGATAGGATTGATTTTGGCGGATTTTCAAGAATTGCCCATCTTAGATTAGCTGCTTTTTTGCATGATATTGGAAAATTTTCAACTTGGACAATAGAAGAAGATACAGGTCGCCATAGATTTTTAAAACATGATGATGTCGGTGCTAAGTTGGTAGAAAAATTCCTAAAAACAATGAATTTTTCAAATAAACAAATTTCATATATTTCATATATTGTAAAAAAACATATGTACCCTACAGCGGTTGTGTCTTCAGAAGGTGTTTGTGAAAAAACTTATATGCGTTATATAAGAAAATCAGCAGATAATGCTATTGATAATATTTTAATAGCTCAAGCCGATAGGTTATCTGCCAGAGGACCTGAGATTACCGATGATATTGTTAATGAAAATATCTCAGCTTTGAATAATTTGCTTAATTTTTATTTAAAAATAAAAGAAACATTAAAACCTTTGCCAAAATTGTTAGACGGAAACGAAGTTATGGAAATACTAGGTATAGGTCCGTCTAAGGAGTTGGGCATTATAATAAAAGCTTTGTATGAAGCGCAAGTTTCCGGTGATGTTAATAATAAAGATGAAGCAATTACTTTTGTAAAAAACTATCGTATCGGATAACTTCGTTTTATAATTTTATGATAAAATGAACTTATTATATAAATGTTGAGGTAGGGTTATGAATTTGAAGTTGAAGAATTTTTGTATATGGTCTGGTTCTATATTGTTAACATTGTATGTGTTATTTTTGCTTTTACCTTATATGATAACACCAATTGTTTCACGATATAGTAAAGATATTGAGGATGCTATTGCAAAATCTACATCAATTAAAACTGAATTGTGTGGTTTTTCAGTTGTAACCTCTCCAAATTTATCTGCAGGGATTAAGTTTAAAAATATAAATGCTTATATGCCAAATGCGGATACTCCGTTTTTATCAGCAGAAGATGCTACTGTAAGAATATCATTGCTTCCGTTATTGTTTAGACGAATACAATTAGATACAGTTAGTGCTTCAGAATTCAATGCAGCTTTAGATGTAAAAAATGATGGAAAATTTTTGATACAGGATTATATTCCGGAAAGTGAGCCTACTCAAGAAGAAGCTTTTGTACTGCCTTATGGTTTTAAATTGTCAAATCATTTACCAAATATAAAATCAAAATCTTATAAGGTTTCATTTGTAGATTTAGAAACGTCAAAATCTTACTATACAGAAGGTGAAAATTTTAAACTTACAGATTTTGTATTAGATAAAAAGTTTAAATTATCGACTAAAGGGAAAATTGTATTAGATAATAATGTTGCCTCAAATTATAATTTAAAAATTTATAATAAAATAATGCCAAATCTTCAACTTAATGATATTGTTTTCCCTTCTGAAAAACAAGTATTGGATAATAGTGAAGATGATAAAAAGCTAAATGACAATCAATTTAATATCCTTGATGTTTTAAAAGTAGCTAAATTAAATAATTTTCATTCTGATTTATCAGCAGATATTGTAACTTCAGGAACATTAAAAAGTCCTCACTTTAAAGGTTATATAAAAACTGATGCCATATCTGTAAATGTTGATGGTAAAAAATTGCCTGAAAGCTATATCTATTTAACATTCAAGGGTAATAGAACTGATATTGATTCAATGTTTTTCTCATCAGAAGATACAGAATCTGAAAGTACTCAAATTATTGGGGATATCCATACCGGTAAAAAGCCTGCTATAGATTTAACTTTAAGATCTAATGCTAAGTTTAATAATATAATAAAACTAATTAACAGTATTGCATCATCTTTCGGTATTGATGATTTTTCAACTCTTTCTGCAACAGGTCAAATAGATGCAGATTTTAATATTAATTCTGATATGAAAACAGTAACATCTACTGGGTATCTTAAAATCTTGCCAGCAAGTGTGTATTATGGTTTGTACAAGCTATCTATAGATAATATTGTCGCAGATATCGATTTGATGAACAACAATATCAATATTAAAAAGTCAGGTTTTTCAATATTAGGTCATCCGTTAAAGTTGACAGGTACAATTGGACATGATGCGTCTTTAGACTTAGCCTTGGTTGCTGATAAACTTTCTTTAAAAGGTTTGCTTGCTGCGTTTGGTCAACTTGCTTTGTTAAAAGATAATGATATCAATAGTGGTCATGTATCTATAAATTCTAAAATTTTAGGAAAGTTAAATTGTATAAAACCTGAAATTTCTGCATCAGTTAATGATGTTAATGTTTTCAATAAATCTTCAAATTTGAAAGTAGCATTAAAAGATACTATAGTAACAATGTTGTATGATGGTAAAAGTGCTTCCGGAGATGTAGATGTAAATAATTTATCTTTGGTTCACCCGTCTGCTACTGTTTCAGTGCCAAAAGCTAAAGTTTTAGTTGATGAAAAAGATATAAATATCAAAAATACTTATATGCTATTTGATAATTCAAGAGTTGATATAAGTGGTAAAGTTGCTGATTATATTCAGGATAAAATGACAATGAATATAAAAGCTTCAGGTAAATTAAACAGTTCTGATATTGCTTCTGTTTTACCTGTTGAATTTAGAAATTTAATTACATACAAAGGTGTTTTACCTTTAAATATGAATTTAACAGGAAATTCTAAGGTTCAATATATTAAATTAAATGTAAATGCAGATAAAGATAATTATGTATCTTTCATAGATGCAGATGTTTTGAAAAATCAAAAAACTAAAGTTCACTCTTCAATAGAAATTATTGGAGATTCTTTAAGCTTTTCTAATACAGGAATTTCAAATGAAAAAACAACTATTGCAAAACTAACCGGAGGTGTTTCAAAACTATATTCAAAACCTCAGTTGAATTTAAATTTAGCAATTCCTGAAACTATTTCATTTCCAATCTGGGGTGTGCCGACTTCTAATATAACAACAAATGGTTCCGTTTCTATTTTGGGTGATTTAATTAATCCTCAAGTTAGAGGTACTGTTAATATTATGGATATGTCTATTAAGAATATGGACTTTAAAATTAGTGATCTTGTTGCTGATTTATCAGGTTATATTCTTAATGGTTCAGCAACAGCAAGACAGTTTAGATTCGGCGGAATTTTGGCTGATGATATTTCTGCAACTTTTGCCTTAAAAAATTATTCTTTGTTTGAGTTAAATGATATTGCAGCAAAGGCATTTGATGGAAATGTAAAAGGAAATCTTACTTATGATATTCCAACTTCAAAAATTACAGTTAGCATGAATGGTACTAATTTAAATTCTACAAAAGCTATTGATGGTGCAGTAGGTATAAAAAATGCACTGACAGGTGATTTATCATTCAATGCTGATTTAGCTATGCAAGGGTTAACAGATAAAGAAATAATTCAATCAATGACTGGTGATATTGATTTTAATATAGATGATGGACGTTTTGTAAGTATTGGTAAATTAGAAAACCTTGTTGCCGCACAAAATGTTTCTTCAAATTCTATATTGAAATCTGCAATATCTGCTTTATCGACATTATCAACAGTACAAGAATCAAATAAGTATAAGTATATAAAAGGTGAAATGACTATGTCCGGCGGAAATGCTAATATCTCAAAGATATTGGTATCAGGACCTTATATGGCATATTATGTGAATGGAATTTATAATATTTTATCAAATAGTGCAACTTTGACAATTTTAGGTCGATTAGAAGCAAAAGTTGTTTCATGTTTAGGGCCATTGGGTGAATTATCTGCTGATAAATTATTATCATATATTCCAAAATTTGGTGTGTTTACATCAAATATATTAAAACAATTAACTGCAGATCCAAATAGTGAGAATATTGCATTAATTCCGCAATTATCTGATGGTAGTGCTTCATATAAGGATTTTAAAGTTATTTTTAGAGGTCCTGTTGGTAGTTCTTCTTCTGTTAAGAGCTTTAAATGGCTTTCAACTTGTGATACTTCTCAAATGAATATAAAAAATGATTTGCAAAATGCGAAAGATGCAGTTAAAACAAATATAAATGATAAAGTTGAAGCTGCAAAAACTAATGCACAAAATGTAAAAACGAATGTAAATAATATTATCGAAACCCAAAAATCTAAAGTTGAACAAATAAAAGAAGAAGTACAGCAATCAAAGACAGATTTTCAAAGTGCAAAAGAAAATGCGAAACAAAATACTGAAAATTTGAAAAATTTATTAAAGAATGCTGTGAAAAATTCTCAAAAGAAGATGCCAGAAACTTCAGAACCGGTTTCAGAATCTGTCGAAGTTTCAGAGTAAATAATTCTTGTAAACTGTATAAAAACTCCAAATTTTTAAAAATTTGGAGTTTTTTAATTTAAAGAATGCACGCTAGAACCATAAGAATTAGTGTTCCAATTTGAAATGCGGTTGCCATATTTTGGCTAAATTTATTGCTATCATATCTTTTGGCACTTTTTTGAGCATTTAAGGCACTGGAGATTCTTGAAAGTCTTTCTTTTTCGTTATCTCCGGCAAATACTGTTCCAAAAATACTTGATTCGACTCTGGATAATCTTGAATCCATGGGTTCGTTTTCATATTTTGTTTTAAATAAGTTTTTTTCTATTGTTGATATATTCATGTTTTTAGAAGGCTTAAAAATACTTGGTCCTTCTTCATAATCATCATAACTTGGGTAGCCAATTTTATTATTTTGATTAAACGCATCATAATCAAACGGAGTACCATATTCATTTAAATGAAAATCTTGATCTAGTTTATCAATATCACTATCGAAGAAATCATTTTCTTGTTTAGCTATTTGATTATCCATAAAGTTTTGAGGTTTTATTTCTGCTTTTAATCTGTCAACTCGAGTTGCAAGATCTTCTTTATCATATGTTTTACCAAAAGTTTTTGTTTCTAAGTTTGATAGTCTTGTTTTAATATTTTGATCTTTAAATTCTTTATTAAAAACTTGTTTTTCAAGATCATTTATTACAGGATAATCTATTTTAGAGCTTTCAGTTGGCTCTTTTGCAAATACCCAAGAATCTTCTTCCTCCATAAAGGTATCTTCTTTAGGTTCGATTTCTTGTCCTATTTGATCTGCAGATAAGTCTTTTTTTAATTTTGCAATACGGTTTTGAGTTTGTCCTGTTGAAGCTTTACCATAAACACTTGTTTCAATTCTGTTTAATCTTGTTGTGTCATTTTCATTTGAATATGTGTATCCGTATAATGAATTTTCAATTTTATCAAGTAACGGGTTATTAACTCCAGCATATGAACACTGGCAGCATATAAAGATTACAAATAAGACAAATAATTTTTTCATATTTTTACTCCTTAGAGTTAGAATAATTATTTTTGAGATTGAAACCAATTCATCAAATTAGGAGTTTTAAAATATTTAAAATTGAATATTTTATCTTAGGACTAAAGTATTAGATTTATTATTTCATTGTCTTTTTTGCTTAGATATTGTGTATAAAAAAACAGAACATTATTTGTGTAATGTTCTGTTTTTTTTTAATGTTATTTGAATTTTTATTTTAGTTGTTTCTAAGTGCTTTAAGAGCTTGAAGTTCTTTTTGATAAGGTGATATTGATGTTACTTTTTCTATTATTCCTGGAAGTTTATCAATAACATAATCAATTTCTTCTTCTGTTGTAAATCTGCTTAAGCTCCATCTGATACTTCCATGGATTGCTGTAAATGGAACATTCATAGCTCTTAGAACGTGGCTTGGTTCAAGAGAGCCTGAAGTGCAAGCTGAACCAGAAGATGCACAAATTCCAAGATCTGAAAGGTGAAGCAAGATTAATTCACCCTCAATGTATTCAAACCCGATATTTGTAGTGTTTGGTACTCTATTAGCAATACCTGTATTAATTCTTGCATTATATATTTTTTTTAGAATGTTGGTTTCGAGTTTATCTCTTAGTCTTTTAACTTCTGTCATTTCATATTGCAATCCTTCTTGTGCTAATTCAGCAGCTTTTCCTATTGCAACAATGTATGGTGTATTTTCAGTTCCTGCACGTTTACCTTTTTCTTGATGTCCACCTATTATTAATGGCGTAATCATTGTTTTAGAGTTGACATATAAAGCTCCAACACCTTTTGGTGCGTGGAATTTATGTCCTGAAATTCCTAACAAATCAATACCATTTTCTTGAACATCTATTGGGATTTTTCCTGCAACTTGAACTGCATCTACAAAGAATTTTGTATCTTTATTTTTTGATTTTATGATTTCTGAAATTTTACCTATAGGGTTAATAACTCCAGTTTCGTTATTTGCCCACATAACAGAAACAAGTGCAGTGTTTTCATCTATTGCAGCTTCTAATTCTTCAAGATTTAATTCACCGTTTGAATTTACTCCGATATAATCAACTTGGTAACCTTGTTTCTCCAATGCTTGATAAAGATTCAATACGCATGGATGTTCAACTTTTGTTGTAATAATGTGTTTTTTGTTTTTATTATAGTTTAGAACACCCCTAATTGCAGTATTTGCACTTTCGGAGCCGCAAGATGTAAATATGATTTCTTTTTCATCTTTTGCATTTACAAAATCTCTAATTTTTACACGAGCTTCTTTTATTGCATTTGAAGATTTTTTTGCAAAATCATACATACTTGAAGGATTAGCATATTCTTCTTTTAAATAAGGAAGCATAGCTTCTAGAACTTTTTCGTCAACTTTTGTTGTTGCATTATTATCTAAATATACAATTTTTTTATCCATTTATTTTACCTCGATAAGGGTGACATCTGTTCCTAAAGAGTCTTGAAGAATTTTTTCTGCAAAATTTTTCAATGTCATTGTTGAATTTTTACAGCCTGAGCATCTTCCTTTTAGTTTTACATAGATGCTTTTATTTTTGATGTCAACTAGCTCAATGTCTCCACCATCTTTTTGCAATTCTGGAGAAATTTGAGTTTCTATAACATTATTTACTTTCAAAATCCATTGAGTAGGTGTTAATTTATCAATTTCATTTTTTTGTTTTTGATAGTAAGTATCTATCATATCTTGGATTACAGCTTTGCATTTTCCGCAAGCTCCACCTGCTTTTGTATAATTTGTAACTTCTTCGACTGTTTTTAATCCGTTTTGCTTAATTGCATCCCAGATTATATTTTCAGTTATTTGGAAACAAGTACAAATAATTTTTTCTTTTTTATTTGTACCGTAGTGTTCATCAAGAATTTCATCAAGATCAACATAACCGTCAGCTTTATAATTTTTTAGAGCATCTTCTAAAGCTTCATACCCCATAACTGAACAATGCATTTTTTCTGGAGGTAAGCCGCCAAGTTCGTCTGCAATATCTTTATTTGTTATCTTTCTAACTTCATCAACAGATTTTCCAATAATCATTTCTGTAAGTATGCTGGAACTTGCAACTGCAGAACCGCAACCAAAAGTTTGGAATTTAGCATCTGTAACAATATTATCTTTTATTTTTAAGTATATTTTTAATTGATCACCACAAGTTAATGAGCCTGCTACACCTATTGCGTCAGCATCATCTATAGAACCAACATTTCTAGGGTTTCTATAGTGGTCCATAACTTTTTCTGAATAATCCCACATAATAATTTCCCTTTCTATCTAATCAATATTTTAACTCAAAAATAAATATAAAATCTTTAATTTAATTATTATTTAATGTTTTAAATATTACGAAATGTAACAAAAGAAGTAGAAAAAGCTAAAGATAAGTAATAAAGGGGCCGACATGATAATTATAGGAAACTAACGAAGAAAGGATAAAGTACAGCCATGGGCATGAGTGCATCACAAGCTAGATTTTTAAGTCTAACTGCCCGCAAGAATAATGTTGAATTTGAAGGACAACAAATTAACCAACAAAGAACAACATTATCCAATCAATCAGGCAGCTATTATAGCGAGTTGTGCAACTTGGTTGTACCAACCCCACCATCTGTTGACGATTATACAAAAGTTAGTTATACATTCGATGATGGTGCATTAACAAATACAATTACAACAATGATAGCTAAAGGAAACAATGAATATTCAATTAGCTATATACAACAATGGCAAGATAATTATTCAATTGTATCAGCATCATCAAGTATAATTTCAAAAAATGATAAAGATGAATACTCAATCGGCTCATCAAAATTGAGAAAATTAGGTTCTGTAGGCGGATATACAGCAGAACAAATAAAGAATTTATCAGAAGATGATTTTAGACTATTACAAGAAAATAATGACATAAAATCAAATCCATATTTAAGCACATTAGATCAAACACAATTAGCAGATTTAATGGAACAAGAAAGTTATTATGAAACATTATTAAATAACAGTGATAAAGTTGGTGAAAAAGGCGAATGGTATGTTCGCTATGTAAAAGATTCTTCAACAGGATCATATGTGCCATATTTTTATAATGCAGGTCAAGTTGAAGATGAAAGCAAATATTCACCTGACGGAATTGCAACAGAAAATATCAACTGTTATACAATAGGTTCAAGTACCAAAACAAAAGAAGTATTAAATGCATTAGGAACAATAGAACAAGATACAACCGGCAGATATTTATCTGTAACATTATATAAAACAGATGAAAATGGAAACAAGTTAGATGAAGATGGAAATATAGCATCAGAAACAGGTAAACCTCCTGTATCAACAACATATGATTTGGTAACTAATACCTCAACAGATGAAGAAGCATATAATGATGCAATGAATAAATATAACTATGAACAGTATCAATATGATCAAAAAGTACAAGAAATAAATTCAAAAATAGAAATAGTACAACAACAAGATAAGAGTTTAGAA
>CALUYT010000058.1 GCA_944325085.1 Candidatus Gastranaerophilales bacterium
AACAGATGAAGAAGCATATAATGATGCAATGAATAAATATAACTATGAACAGTATCAATATGATCAAAAAGTACAAGAAATAAATTCAAAAATAGAAATAGTACAACAACAAGATAAGAGTTTAGAACTAGAATTAAAACAATTAGATACAGAAGAAAACGCAATATCTACAGAAATGGACGCTGTTAAGAAAGTAATTTCTAAGAATATTGAATCTTCTTTCAAAACATTTAATGCTTAGTAATATAATTGAATAAAAATAAAAAAGAGCTAAATTATTAGCTCTTTTTACTATGAAATTATTTTTTATATTTTATATTTGATCTAGAGAAATCGCTTTCACTCCAGCATATCTGGCTTTATCCATCAGTTTTACAACAGCTCCATGAGTTGAGCTTCCGTCAGTCTGAATAAGCAATCCGTCAGGATAATTTTTCATTTCGTTACTTAAAACAGTACCCAACATATCCGGAGATATTTCTTCATTATTTATAAAATATTTATCATTATGAGATACATATACTGTTAAAATTTGTGGATCTTTTGTGATTTGTGATTGCTCTACATTTTCAGGTACAGTCAAACTTATTCCTTGTTGATCTAATAATGGTGCAATAACCATCATAATAATCAGTAGAACCAAAAAGATATCTGTTAATGGTGTTATATTTATTTCATTAAATGTATCTCTCATTATTCTTCTCCGTTTTCTTGATTCTTACTGTTTTGTTCAAGTTTTCTTTGTTCTTTTTTATTAAGAGGTTCTCCTGCTACAACAAGTTTTTTATACTCAGCGTTTTGAGCCGCATTCATAACATTCATTATTGTAGAACTCTTAATAGCTTTATCTGCTTTTACGATAACCTCAGCTTTTTCAGGGTCTGTTTTTGCAGCAATAAGTTTATCTGTAAGTTGGGATTGCTGTATTCTTTCCCCGTTTATATAAGTTGTTCCGTCTTTGGTTATTGATACAGTAACTTTAGCTTCTTCTATATTTACTCCATTATTGACTTCAGGAACATCAACTGCATTGTCCATAGATTGGAATGACGGAGCTACAACCATCATAATAATCAATAGAACTAAGAAAATGTCTGTTAATGGAGTTATATTAATTTCAGTGAATAATTGTTTTTTCTTTTTTGTAGAAAATGCCATTTTGTTTACCTACTTTATAAATTAACTTTAGAAGATGAATATTTCGCAGGTTGTTCGCTTTCTGCGTCAACAAAGCTTAAGAATAATAATTTAATAAGTTGAAAATCATCTTCGTAATGTTTAACTATAGATTGGAAAGAGTTGTAAAAAATTACGGCAACAATAGCAACACCAAGACCGAATGCTGTAGCTATCAAAGCTGAACCAATACCAGAAGCTACTGTTGCAGCTTGGTTCCCAGCGTCAGCAAGAATGTTGAATGTTAACAGAATTCTAACAACTGTACCAAACAAACCTAAAAATGGAGCTACACCACCGATTGTACCTAAAATTGTTAAGTGACTTTCAAGTTTTCTGGTAGCTAAAGCTGCAGAAATATCAAAAGATCTTGAGAATCCGCTTTTTTGTTCTGAGAAAATTCTAACAGCTTCTTCTATAACTTCTCCGATTACCCCTCCGCAACGAATTGCTGTATTTTGAGCTGCAGATAAATCATTTTTTGATAATTCTCTGTTTAATTCTCTCATATAAACAGTAATGTCGCGTTGGTTCTTTTGGTAAAATGACCATTTGCTAATTACAACGCCTACTACCAATATAGAACATACAAGGATTGGTAATAGCACCGGCCAGTCCATTTTAATTGACTCTAATAATAATTCCATAGTTTTTTATCCTCATTTTTGTAATAACATTTCTAATATTTTGTTGCACCAAATACATTGTAGTCAAATGTAAATTGGATATCGATACTTGAACCTTTGTATTCAGGAGGTAAAGGTCTGAATGGAGCTGCTAAATGTACAGCATTTATAGCGGCTTTATCAGCATTAGGTAATCCTGAAGACTTGAATACCGAACAAGATAGTAATCGTCCATCTTTTGCGATTTTGAATAAAAGAATTACTCGTTTACTTTCATTTCCTTTTGGTGGATCCCAGTTCATTTTGATACGTCTTTGTAATTCTCTCATATAAGGTCCAAAATCTGGTTCTCTAATTGCGTCTATACCAGGACGACCACCTCCGCCACCAGGGTTTCCGCCGCCAGCTCCAGAACCACCAGAACTGTATCCTGAACCAGATCTGCCAGATCCTGCTCCACTGCCTGAACCTGATCTTGAACCTGAAGATGATCCATTACCTACAGGTGCTAGCGATGGGTTAGGTGAATAATTACCACCACCTGAGCTGCCTCCTGATTTAGAAGAACCAGAACCACTTAATGGACCTGTTGCATATTGACCAGCTTTTGAGCCTCCTGGCGGAACCGGAACCTTGAATGGTGAGTTCGTTGGTCTTTGAACTGCCTTTGGTGTCATTGTTGGTCTAACTGCAGAAGGTCTGGATGTTGGCGGTTGTGGACGCGCAACTTCTGGTTTTGGTACAGCTTGTTGAACCGTTGGTGATGGTTGAACATTTTTTTGAGGTGTTGTAACTCTTGCCGGAGCTTTTGGTGCCGGCTTTTTAGGTGTTACAGTTTGAGTTATTCTATCCACAAATGACTGTTGTTTCTTTGGCGCAGGAGCAGGTGATGCTGCTGCAGGTTTTGGTTGAGATGCTGGTTTTGCGGAAGGTAAAGATACCGGTTTTTTAGGATCATTTATGCCTCCGGTTCTTGAATTCCTGTCAGCTCTATATTTTGTATTCTTGTTTAAAGGTGTTTGTTCTTTATCAACAAGTACAAATTCGATATCATTTATTTTTGGTTTAGGTTTTTCAAACATTGTTAAATGAATACCTAGAATTGCCAAAATTGTTAATATTAACCATAGGAGAATTATACACACAGGATGCAAAATTGCAGCTATAGTGATACCTTTCTTTAAAGATATAGATTCTTTGTCCTCTCTGGTTACTGCAGGCATTCTATAATCTAAATTTTTTGATGGTCTTTGATTTAACTTATTGTTTACGTTTTCTGTGTATTTCCCTAATATTGACATTTTTTTCCCTAACAACAAATATTTCTCTCTTATTTGTTTTGATTTTATTTTAAAACAATAATAAAATTATTGCCTAAATGACTAGTTTTCTATATTGGTCGGATTGACTGTTATTGGTTGAGTAAGGATAAGATCAATCGCTGCATTTGCAGGAATTTCTACATCTGATCCTTTATCCCAAATTGATTTAACTAATCCTCCGCCAGCACCAACTGCGGTTGCTAATGCTGTACCTTTACCAATGCTGCCTCCAGCTAGAGGTGAAATGATTACACCTGCTAAAGCTCCTGCTCCAGCTCCTACTGCAACGTCTTTGGCATATTCTTTTGAAACATCAAATTTAGTACCGCCTATTAATGTTCCTGAATTGTCATTGGTTTTTACAACTGCAGAAATAGGTATTGTAAGCCCTGTTGGAGTTACGATTTGAGTAAATCTTAATGTTAACTTACCATTAAGGCTACCATGTTTTGCTTTTGATACTTCAATTACTGAACCATAAATTGTACTGCCTGCAGGTGCTATTCTGTTACCGTTAAAGTAAAAATCAGAATATAGTGCAAGTGTTACATTTTGTCCAACAGAAGCTGTTTCAGAACTAACAGGTGTTGTTACTGCAGCTTTGAAAGTTTGACCTGCCGGAACTGTAACAACACGACCTTTTAGTGTGTTGTTATTAAGTTTATAGTTTGGATTATTATAATAATTTTGCTGATAAACAGGGGTTTGTGTAGTTTGTTCTATTGAATAATTTGGTGCTGCAAAAGCACAATTTGAAGCTATTAACAATGTTGTTAATACTAAGATTTTTTTCATATATATCCCCCTTATTTAAACCTAATCTACTTATACAATTCTACTATATATATAATTTTTGTCAATTTATAATCTTCTATTCTGTCATAGTATGTGTTATTGCGGTTGGTGCAGTAAGAATAATTATTTGCTGATCACCTGCAGGAATTTTTGTGTGAACTCCCATACTACGTTTCCCGCCAGGTCTGATTTGTAGTGTTGCACTTCTGTGATTCCAAGATATTCCTTGAAATTTACTTTGGTAATGCGGCATTTTTACCCATTCTGAAGGTGGAGTTAATTCTCCACCTATAAGATTATTGTTTGATGTGTAAAGATAGCCTCGTGTTGGTATTTCAAATCCGTCAGGCATTAGTATTTTTGTTATTTTTATTTTCATTGATGCGTTTGTTCCGATAACAGGTTCATTTATTTTTTCTATGTAACCATAGAATTCAGTATTTCTAGGTATTATGTTTGTTTCATACATAAATAAATCTGTTGTTGCTATAAATTTTACTTTAAAACCTTCGGGACAAGTTTCTGTTGATATTTCTTGCGTAGTAAGTACCGGAATAAAGGTTCCTGCCGGAAGTGTTATTTCATCAAAGTTTCTCATTTCCAGCTGAACTTTAGGTAAATCTTGTGCAATGGTTTTTATCGGATTTAAAGATAAGAATATAAAACTTGCGAATATTAATACCAATAATCTTTTCATATGGTTATTATAACAGTTTTTTTTAGGATATCAACATATTCTCTTGAGAATTTTCTTTTCTTATATATTCTATGTATTCACAAATTTTATTATAGTCTTCTTCTAAAACCATAACTCCTCTTATTTTTGAGGCATTTCTTATTCCTGCGATATAGTAAGGGTAAAATTTTCTGAAAAATTTAATTGCAACATTTTCCCCTCTGAGTTTGATTTCTTCATCAAGGTGGAGTTTCATAATTTGTAATTTTTCTTCTAGTGTTGGAGGTTGCAAAATTTCTCCAGTTTTGAAATAATGCGCAACTCGATGAATAAGTGTAGGGTCACCTAAAACTCCTCTACCTATAGCCACTCCATCTGCTTTACTTTGTTCCATGCATTCAATAGCTTTTTCTACAGATGTAATATCTCCGTTTGCAAAAACAGGAATATCAACATTTTCTTTAAGGTCTTTTATTTTTTTCCAATCTGCAGAGCCTGAATAAAATTGAGATCTTGTTCTTGCATGTATTGTAATAAATTCAGCGCCAGCTTCTTGCATTTGCTGACCAAATTCAACATAATTCATCTCATCTTGTGTGTATCCTAATCGAAATTTGACACTTACAGGTTTATCAGTTCCATCTTTTACTGCTTGAACTAGTTCTGCTGCCAGTTTTGGGTTTCTCATTAATGCTGAACCATCTTGACCTTTTACAACTTTGTTTACGGGACAGCCCATATTTATATCTATCATATCTGCAAATTGACTAAGATATGTTGATGAATATTTCATTAAATGAGGTTTGTGACCGCAAATTTGGTATGTTATTGGGTGATGAGTATTATCAAGTTTTGTTATTTCTGTTTGTACATTTTGAGCTAAAAATTCTGAACTAATCATTTCTGTCGTTAGTAAAGCGTCTTTTGAATATTTACGTACAAGTGAACGCAGTACATAGTCTGTTATGCCTGCCATTGGGGCAAGTGATACTTTGCTTTGTATAAGTTGTGCTACTTTTTTATTTTGTTGCATATTCTTTTAGTTCTTCTGCTCTAGCTTTTGCATACTGTTTATATTCATCATCTTGAACTTCTGAATTGGCATATTTTAAATAGTAATTATATGCTTCCTTGTAATTTCCCAGAGCATCATAGTCTGATGCTATAAGATAAGTACAATTTGAAAATTCATTATTAAGATCATACGCTTTTTTTAAATCTGAAATGGCTTCGTTTCTTTTTTCTTTTGTATCATATATCATACCACGATAATATAATGCGTATGCGTTTTTAGGGTCTTGTGAAATTATTTCGTTAAATTTTACAAGACTTTCATCTAATTTATTTTCATCAAACAATGCAATTGCGTCGTTTAATTGGTTGGATTTTTCCATTTCTGTTATAGAATTTAGATATTCTGTTGCTTGAGTGTTATTTTTGTTAAATGTTATAGCTTTATTTAGGTATATTTTTGCGTTTGTGTAATCTTCATTTTCTCCGTATAAGCAGGCTATATAGTATGCTATGTCAGAATCTATAGGTTTTAATTCAAGAGCTTTTTTATAATATTCAATAGCATTTTCTTTATCTCCAAGCTCTTGATATGATGATGCAACACCAATCATTGAGTCTGCTGTTGGAGGATTTATTGACATATAGTAGTTGATTGCATTTTGGTAATCTTTGTTTTGGAAAAATTCTGCAGCTTTTGACATTTGGTTATCGGTTTTCATTGCTGCAATATTTTTTGTCGTTTCTGTTATTGTTTTATCTTTTGGAAATTTTGTTTGTGCACTTTGAAGTGTGTTTAGTGCACCATCAAAATTGTTGCCTTGAGCTTGTGCAAGTGCCAAGTTTACAAACATTTCAGGGTCTTTGCTATTTGCTTTTATGGCTTCTTGATATAAATAAATAGCATTATCTATTTTTCCGTCTTTATGTAATTGAATTGCATAATCATATAGAATTCCTGAAGGGTTTTGATTTGCCATATTTGTATTGACATATTTAACAAATTCTTCCGGTGACATCATTTTTTTTGCATTTTCAACCATTTGTGTTTTTAAGTAGTCATTGTTTGGATCAAGTGCCATAACTTTTTTGTAGCCTTCTTGGGCTGTTTTGTTTTCTCCAAGTTTGTCATAGCATTGAGCTCTGTATAAATTTGCATTTATGTTGTCAGGATACAATATTAATACAGATTCATAAGCTTTTATGGCTGTTCTGTAATCACCTTTTTGTTGGTATAGTGTTCCTGTATTTATTCTTGTATTTATATTTGAAGGATCTAGAGTTTCTGCTTGTTTATAGTAGGTTAATGCTTCATCTAGTCTTCCTTCTTTTTGTAAAATAGCTCCCATATTAGCATTTAGGTTTGCATTACTAGGCATACTATCGACTTTCTTTTTAAAAGTTCTCTCTAGTGTGTATAGTAAATCTTTATTGTCTGTTGTTGCTTTACTTAAAATGTAGCTGTATTCTTTTAGTGCATCATCACTTGAACCCATATTATCTAATATTTTGGCGTAAGCAAGTCTTAAACTTAAATCTGTAGGAGCAACAGCTAAAGCTTTTTTATAATATTCTGCAGCTTTTGGTTCATTACCTAAAATCTTCAATATATCCCCAATTTGTTCAAAGCTGCTTGCTTGAAGATATGTATTGCCTAAAGCTTGATTAAATTCATATGCTGCAGCAGGGAAATTTCCTTCTGCTCTAAGTTTTTTAGCTGTGTTAAATCTGTTTTCTGATGATAAATCGAAGTTTATAGCATCAAGACATTTTGAAAGATTGTTTTGTACCTGATTGATTGCAGCTGCTGAATTTTGTACATAGTTAGGCGTAGGGTAATACATTAAATAAAATAATGCACTTCTATAGTCATCGGCAGCTTTTGACCAATTTCGATCTTTGTTTGCGTATTCGGTACCCCTTGCAAGATAAGAGTTCACAAGCCCTATTCTTGCAGAATTATCAAGATAATTTATTCTTAATGCACTTTTGAATTCTGTAATTGCACCGGAATATTGATATTGTGATAAATAAGTTTGTCCCAAATCAAAATGTTCTTTAAAATCAGCGAATGCTGTTCCACTAAGTAATGAAATGATTAATGCTAGTTTCCCAAGAGTTACTAATGATTTATTCATGTTTGCTCCTTTTCTTCGCTTTATTTTATTACAATTTAAATTTTCTGTATATACACAATCGGTTAATTGTAAAATTCTGTTATAAAACAAAAAACGAAATACAATAAAGTATTTCGTTTTTTGCATTGTTCAAATTTCAGGCTTGCTTTTTATACATTAAAATCATTTACTGAGATGAAATGTAAACATTCATCAAACAGATCTTGTAAAGGTTTAGAGACATCAACGTTGCCCAAATCTACTCTCGAAATTTCCATAGTCGCAACAAGTGCGTCAGCCTGTGTTTTTTCCATACCTAAATGCTCCTTATTTAATTGTGTTGGGTAAATATCCTTAATCTTAATAATATATATATCGGTTATATCTTGTGCAAACTTTAAAAATATTTTTAATAATTTAATGAAAATTTTGAAAATGTCTATATTATTGCGTTTTGGGTATGTTACAAATCTTAATAATGATTTCAATATCAAAGTATAGCATATTTTCTGTTTTTATGTTAAGATATATCCGTGGTATTACTTTAATATAGGAGATAAAACAATAGCTAACGATACTAGATCCGCAAAGGATAAGGACAAAACAATAATGAATGAACGTATTCGTTCAAAAGAAGTGAGATTAATTGACGAAAATGGTACTAATCATGGAGTAGTGCCAACTGCAAAAGCTTTAGAAATGGCTGATGATGCAGGTTTAGATTTAGTATTGATTAGCCCAAATCAGGCTCCTCCTGTTGCTAAAATTCTTGATTATGGAAAATATAAATATGATTTAGCTAAAAAAGCTAAAGAAGCTAAGAAAAAGCAGCATGTAGTTGAAATAAAAGAAGTTAAAGTAAGATATAAGATTGATGTTCATGATTATGAAGTCAGATTAAAAAGTGTTAGAAAATTTATTGCTCAAGGTAACAAGGTTAAGATTGTTGTTATGTTGAGAGGTCGCGAAATGCAACATTCTAATTTGGCATATGAATTGGCAAATCGTTTTATTGCAGATTTGGCAAATGATCCTATCCAAGTTGAGAAAAAACCTCAATTAGAAGGTAGAAATGTTACTTTGTATTTAGCAGCTCAATAAATTGAATTTTATAAAACCTTTTTCTTGACTTTTAAGATTGAGCAAGTATTATAAAAAACGTAGCCCGCATGTGGTTATGAAAAACTAAATACTAGCCGCAATAGCTCAGTTGGTAGAGCAAGGGACTGAAAATCCCTGTGTCCTTGGTTCAATTCCGAGTTGCGGCACCATTTTAAAACTAGGCTGGTCCTAGTTTTTTATTTTGTATTTATAATTATAAGCTTGATAGATTTAAACTGTTCATTATGTATGTTCTAATCATTTCAAAAGTTCCAGTTTTGTAAGCTTCTTTTTCTAACAAACTACTTAAATATTCGTTAGATATATTTGAATAAAATTCGTCTTTACCTAATCCTGAATAATTTTCAATTGAGTCTAGGTATTTTGCAGCTTGTTTCCCTATTTCTGTATCTGCACCAATTTTTGTTCCATTTATGCTATTGGCAAATGCTTTTCTGATAGTTTCTTCCAGTTTATTGTTTTCCCAAGAGTTTTCAATATAAGCCATGAGTTCTTTATCTGATTTGCCTATAAATTCTTTAGATGCTTTTAAATTATTTAAATTATTTTGTTTTAAGGCTTGTATGTATCTTTCCACCCCAAAGGTTCTTATAGTCTGATCGATTTGTTCAAAATGTTTTAATTCATGACGTATTAGATTTGCTTGTATTGCTTTTGGAAGGGTATTAAATTCTTTAGTGAAGCTAATTGTATTGTCCATTAAATTAAATCCGCCTTCACATTTGTATTTGTTATTAGAGGTTATATCATAAATGTTCATTCTTGCAGATTTAGGCAGAATATTAATTTCTGTTGGCGCAACATTGGTAAGATTTTTGGCTTCTAAAAGTTTTTTATAGTATGCTGCTCCAAATTCTTCTTTGGGTAGTTGTGTTACTTCTGCTAATAGTTTTCTCTTGTCTTTATTAATAAATTGAGAAAGAACTTTATTAATTGGGTATTTTAATCTTCTGCCGGCAAGAGTTAATGTCTCTTTGCGACTTTCTTCTATTACTCTTCTGGCAAGCTCTTTTGTATCAATTTTTATTTCTGGTGCAGGTATATCAGCTAATGTCTTTCTAAGAGCTTCACAACTCTCTTTTTGTAATTGACTGAATGTATTATGTATTCTTATTGGTCTAATTAATTGATTTTCCAATGCGAAAGTTGTAGTTGTGCGGTTTAAGTCGTCAAAGATTCCGCCTCCTGATTTTGCTGCGTTTTCTACTGTTTGGCTAGAGGCTATTGCTTTTTGTAATTGAGATTCTATATTTTTATTGTTTGGATTTGATATATAAGTTTCATATAGTTTAATAATAGATTTTTTTTCATTTTTTGATTTTCCAATTGTTACAGCTTGCAATGTTTGAGCAATACTTTTTGACTGTTTTTTTGCTGCTGCCGAAGGTATTTGCAAATGTTTGACAGCCTGTTTAGCTATACGCATAGTTAATCCCATTTTATATTTCTCCTATTCCCCGTCTTAAAATATTGTTAATTAATATCCTATGTATTTATAAAGTATTTTTATTTGTAAAAATTGCCTTGAAATTAATTAAAAGATTTTATGTTAAATAGGAGATTGAACTATAAATAATTTTAGATTACTTATAGTTTATAATTAACCTAATTGGTCAAGCTTTTTATCAAGTAATTTTTTGCTGTTTCTGTAGAAAATGCGACTGATAAGTTTATTTGCATCTTCTCCAAAATTATCTTTAATAGCTTGTTTTATATTTTTAATATTATTTTCGTAAGCATCTTTTTGTTTTAGAGCTTTTTCTCCGAATACTCCAAGAGGAGCATCTGTACCAAATAATAACCTTTCAGTTTTGTCACCTTTTGAACTATGTAAAAGCTTATCAACAACTTCTACAATATGAGGTTTGGTAGGATTATCCCAATCTACCCAAGCTAAATCTGCATATAATTTTGCATCTCCGTGTTCTATAGAATTGATAAGAGTTTCAATACCAGCTTCATGAGCTTTACCACCGCCTAAACCCATATGCCCCATAATAACAGGTACATTTGGAAATTGCCTTGCTGTTTCATAGATGTATTCAGGATCCGATACTCCGCTTCTTATAAGATTGTTGTTTGAATCAGTTATGACTTCACTGTGAAACAGGCAGGGTTTGTTATATTTTTCTGCAAGCTTCATATATGGAATATATTTAATATCATTTGCCGGTAAATTAAGGCATGCAGGGTGGAATTTTAATCCTTTAATTAAATTTGGATACTTGTTTAACAATAATTCTATATTCTCTGCTGAACCATAACCTGGTTGACAAACTACAAATGGAATAAGTTTGTCATTATGTAAGCACGCTTTAAGTAATTTAAGATTGCCGATTAATTCATCTTTGTATGGTGTTTTGTTTTTTGTATTTATAATACAGTCAAGATTTGATATTATTACTCTATCTATGGTGTCTTTGCCGTTATTAAATTTTCTGTTAAAAAATTCAATAACATCATTTGTTGAAAATAAATCGTTTGTCCATTTCCCACAATGAACATGGGAATCTATAATTTTACCATTGAAGGTTGGCGTGTTGTATGGATTTATTCTAATATTGTTTGTTTGCATATTAAATGTATTTCTGAAGGTATTTTTATTTTAGTATTAAAGCTTAGTTTGAACGCCTTTAGCGTCTTTAACTATGAATGGTCTAACAAAAGCCCAAGTTCCGTATAGAGAGGTTAAAACTCCTGCAATACTTAAAGCTTTAGATGTCTTTTTGTGTTTTTGAATTAATGATCCGAGTGTTAACAATGAGGTTCCTGTCATAATTCCAAGGTAACCTTTAAATATTGTTCGGGGTACTACTATTGTATCTGTCATATCTGATGAGTTTTTTGCTTTCTCATGAAACATACTAAGGTAATCTTTTTTAGTTTTGTCTTTTAATGTATTTTCATTAGATGTAAATGCCAAATTAACTTTTGAAATTTGCATGAGTCCCCCTTTTTTAGTTTTAAACCCAAACAATAAAATTTTTGCTATATTATTCTGCTTTTTTTACTGTAAATCCTGTTTGAACAATGTTTTTTCCAAATTTGGCCTCAAGCTTGTCAAAACATTTTGCAAGTTTTTCTTTTTTCTCTTCTTTTTCGTCTGAATACAGTGATAATTGTTGGATCCCTTGTTCTCCTATCTTTTCCAAGATTATTCCTGTGCTTCTATATAATATTTCCGGGTTATAAATCTCTTTTAATAATTCAATTGCAATATTAGAAATTTCGAGTTCAAAATCAACAGGTGATAGTAATTCTTTTTTTGTATAGAATATTTTAAAGTCTTTTGTTCTTAGCATTACTCCTATTTGAAGACATTTTGTGTTATATCTTCTTAGTTTTCTGCAAGATGTATGAATGTGTTTATTTAGCTCATTTTTTATAAAATTAAAATCAGATGTAAAAATTCCAAAGGCTCTTGTGTTTTGTATGGATTTAGGTATTTTAATTTCATTGGATACGCAAGAAACCATTTCTCCTAAAAGTTCGTGACGCATTTCTATACCTTGGATTCCAATTTTGGAGTCTAACCATTTATCAGGTTTGTTAACAAGTTCTTGAGCTGTTAGTATTCCATGGCTTTTTAATCGTTTTGTTAATCTTCTGCCAATTCCCCATATTTCATCTATTTGTGTCTCTTTGAGAACTTTTTGGATTTTTCTTTTGCCAATAAGGAATATCCCATTGTCTATGTTTTTTGCTTTATCAGAAGCTAATTTAGATAAAGTTTTTGTTGAACTTACACCTATAGATACAGGAATATCTACTTCATCCAGAATTTTTTGCCTTAAATAGATTGCAAGATTTTTATAATTTCTTTTGTAGAGTTTTGTAAGTCCGGTAAAATCAACAAATGCCTCATCAACGGAGTAAATTTGAACATATGGGCTAAATTCTTTTAATAGACTCATGACTTGTCTTGAAACTTGTGAGTAATATTCGTGATCTGATGTTATGTAAATTGCTTTAGGGTGTTCTTTTTTTGCCATAAAATACGGTTCACCCATTTTAACGCCCATTTTTTTAGCTTCTTTTGAACGCGAAATTACGCAGCCGTCGTTATTTGAAAGTACACATACGGCTTTACCTTTTAGTTCAGGATTTCTTTTTTGTTCACAGGATACAAAAAAAGAATCACAATCAATAAGAGCGATAACTTTTTGTTTTGGCATTATAATATTAGTATTCAACAGTTTGAATATTTAGTCAAATTTGTTATT
>CALUYT010000059.1 GCA_944325085.1 Candidatus Gastranaerophilales bacterium
AAGCATCCGGATTAAAAGTCGAATATGTAAAACCAAGAGAAGATGTTGATCCAAAAGATGAACACAAACGTCTTGTAAGATTTGTAACACTGTTTGCACAAGTCGGCTTTCAAGAGTTATTTTTAAACTCTGAAACAAGTATTGACATTAAAAATTATCAATAGTATTTAATAATATTGGAGATTTAATTAATGGAAAATAATTTAAAAACAGAATTTGAATTAAGCCAAGATGCTACAACTATTCAAATTAAAGAAAATTTATTTGCTTTAGATGGTGTAAATAAAATAGTTACCGATTATATTATTAATAAAAATAAGTTTTTTGAAAGATTGGTTTATCAAAATTTAGAAACTTCCACATTAATACAAATGAAAAATCTTATAGAAGAAGAATTGGCAAAAAGAGCATAATTTTATTTTTTTGTATATAATGATTTTACAGTTAGACTATTAAAAATCAGGGATTAAATGCATAAAAAGAAGTGCATAATATACGTACGTGTTTCAACGGAAGAACAAACAAAAGGCTATTCTTTAAACGGACAAGAAAGAATAGATAGAGAGTTTGCTGCATCTTTGGGATATGAAGTTGTAAAAGTTTTTAGAGAAGAAGGTATTAGTGCAAAAGACCTTAACCGTCCACAACTTCAAGAACTAATGAGATGGACTAGAGAAAATACTGCAAACGTTGATGCTCTAATCTTTTATAAATGGGAAAGAATATCAAGAGGAACAGAGTACGATTATGCTGTATTAGGTAAGTTTTTTGAAGAGTGTAAAATAACTCCTCTATCGGTTACAGAATGTAATGAGGATAGTCCAGAAGGTGAGCTTTTGAGATGGATTACAAAAGGTACTGCCCTATACGAAAGAAGAAAAATATCTCAAAGAACGTCAATGGGAATGGACCAAAAAGCGAGAGAGGGAATAAGACCAGGGAAGGCTCCTATTGGTTACTTAAATCATACCAATCCTGATGATACAAAAATTATTATTGTAGATCCGGTTAACGCACCTTATATTAAAAGAGCTTTTGAATTGTATGCAACCGGCAATTACTCTTTAAAAAGATTAGGAGATACGTTATATTATGACGGATTTAAACATCCAAAGACCGGAGAGAAATTTCCGCCAAGAAAATTTGAATGGATGTTGAAGAACAGTTTTTATATTGGCAAACTACCCTATAAAGGTATGATATATGAAGGAGTGCATGAACCATTGATTTCAAAAGAATTATTTTATGAAGTTCAATCAATGTTTGGGTGGAAAAAACCCAAAACACATGATATATTTTTCCCTTATACAAACATGATTAAGTGTGAATGCTGCGGCAAGCATAAATTATCAGCAGAAATGAAACGAGGAGCACACAACTCCGGAGAATATATTTATTATAGATGCAAATGCGGATGCAAAGCTATTAAACAAGAAGATCTTGAAAAAACTTTTATTGATATGCTTGATGATATTTATATTCCGCCAAAAGAAATTGAATTGATGAAAGATGAAGCAAGAGAGATATTGCAAGCAATCAAAGACTATGAGAACAGTATTGAAAACCCTGTTGAAATACAAAAGAAAATAGAACAGATCAAAGATCGAATAAAGAAAAGCTATCAAGACAAACTTGATGGAAATTTACCTTATGGCATGTCTGAAAAAGATTGGAATGAGATGATGGCGGCATGGGCTTCCGAACTCAATCAACTAGAGATAAAATTAGAAGAACGCAAGCAAAAAAGCAAAATTCTATACAATAAATTAAGTCTGCTTATGGCATTTTGCAATCAATTGCCGGAACTGTTCAGATTAGCAACACCGCAACAAAAAAGAGAAATTATCCAAACATGCGTCCGAACCCTGTCATATAACGGCGAAACCCTTAAAATAGAATTATTTCCAGTATTCTATAAGATGAAATACTGGAAAAATGTTAAAAATGGGGCGGGTGATGGGGGTCGAACCCACGAATATCGGAACCACAATCCGAGGCCTTAACCACTTGGCGACACCCGCCATCTCGTGTAATCCTATATTAACAAAAAAAGACTTAAAATCAAGTATTAAATTTTTATTATTACTTAAATTAATACTTTTTAATTACACAGGGATAATGTTTTCCGGAAATACAATTTATTATACGTTCCCCTGCGTTTTTAGCTTGGTATTCAAATCTATAATCATCAAACAATTTATATTCCACACTATGCTTGTTATAAATAGATAGATAATATCGAGAACGCTTACTACTACCAAAGAAATTATACTTGGCATCATAAGAAACAATCTCCTCTGGCTTAAGAAATTTTTTAGATCTTTTTATACCTAAGAAGTTTGAGCTTAATATACAAGGTTGATCCGGAGCATTACACTCTAACAGATTATAATCAGGAATAAACAAATATAATAAAACCAACAAAATAGCAAGACCGACCAGCTTACTACTTTTTTCAGTATCACTTAACAAATCAAAAACAAATTTCATAACCAATCCTAAAAAAATAGGGACTTTGTAAGTCCCTACATTAAACTAATTTATTCTTTGAAACATATACCCAATTCCACGAGCGGTTAATATTAACTCAGGATTTGCAGGATCTGTTTCTAATTTTGAACGTAATCTTGAAATATGAACATCAACTACACGAGTATCTATTCTATGATCAGGCGGATATGCCCAAACATGTTGTAATATTTCATTTCTAGAAAAAGCTTGACCAGAATTATTAACCAACAATTCTAACAAACTAAATTCCATGCCAGTAAGTCTGATACGTTCATTCTTTCTATAAACTTGACGTCTAGCTGTATCAATTTTAATATTACCGGTAGTAATAACATTTTTAGTAACTTTACCTGATGGAGTAACCATTTCACGGTTATTAGTTCTTCTAAGTACAGCTTTCACTCTTGCTTCTAATTCTTTTGGACTGAAAGGTTTGATAACATAGTCATCTGCACCTAATTCTAAACCTGTAATTCTTTCAGAAACATCTCCTAACGCAGTCAATATAATAATTGGAACATCAGAAGATCTTCTAATTTCTCTAGTAACACCATAACCATCCATTTTTGGCATCATGACATCTAATACAACCAAATCAGGATTATATTTATTAAAAGCAGCTACAGCTTCTTCACCATCTTGAGCTGTATATACATCGTAACCAGCCATTTTTAAACGAGTTTCCAAGATACGTCTGATACTAGCTTCATCATCTGCTAAAAGAATACGCTGACGATCTTCTGTTTCATTAGGCATTTCAACATTTTCAGTCATAGTCTTTTCCTTACTTACTTTACAAAATCTTATACAATAGTTCACAAACTCACGAAAAATATTACAAAATATTTATTTTCATATAGTTTTATAACAATATGTTACACTAATTTACAAAAAATTGCAAGCACATTTTCATTAAATTTTTAATTTTTCCTCGATTATACGTCTAAATTTCTCCAAATCTTCTTTTGTATCAATACCGACAGGTACAAAATCAACAACAGACGTTTTTATTTTCATACCATTTTCTAAAGCTCTAAGCTGCTCAAGACTTTCGGTCTTTTCTAAAGGTGTTTGTGCTAAAGTAGTCATTGCTTCTAAAGCTTTTCTCTTATAACCATAAATTCCTAAATGTCCATAAAAGGTTGCTATACTCAAATTTCTTTCATATGGAATTTTTGAACGCGAAAAGTATAATGCAAAACCATTTTTATCAATAACACACTTGACAAGATTAGGATTATTTATTTCCTCTTCATCTTTCAAAACTCTTATCAATGTTGAAATATCAGCCATATCATCATCTTGAACATTTTTAATAACAGCATCAATACTTTCAGGTTTTATTAATGGTTCATCACCTTGTAAATTACATATATAAGATATTTCAGGATGACGACTAACTACTTCCATAATTCTATCTGAACCGCATTTATGATCAATTGAAGTCATTTCAACTTCACCACCAAAACCTTTTACACAATCAAAAATTCTTTGATCATCAGTCGCTACTATAACCATATCTGCAAGTTTTGAAGCTTTTGCTTTTTCATAAACCCACTGAATAACAGGTTTACCTGCGACTTCTAATAAAGGTTTACCTTCTAATCTTGAAGAACCATATCTTGCCGGTATTATTATTGCAGTTTTACTCATTTCTTTTTACTCCTTTTTGAAAAACTAATTTTCTTTACACTTTTTCGAACATCACTGACTGCTAAAATTACAGAAAGTATAACAACTAATAATATCACATATACAACAGGAGTCCAAGACATTATATTATGATACAAATGATGAAACGGACTCATTAGCTGACTCAAAATAACACTCAAAATTCAGCCTACTTTCTAACAACAAATGATGTCCACTGATCTTGCTTTATTTCTTCTATAAGAGTTAAACCCTCTTTTTCATAAGCATCTATAACCATTTGCTTTTTCTCTTCTAATATTCCACTCAAAGACATTATAGCACCTGGCTTCATAATATTTTTCAAATCGCCCATTATTTCAGCTAAAACAAAATGTAGAATATTAGCACAAACAAAATCGAATTTATCATCAACTTTATCGGCTGTACCAAGTTCAAAAAAGCACTCTACATTATTTTTCTTGGCATTTTCTTTTGCGACATCTATTACTGTTTCATCATTATCACAGCCATATACATATGAAGCCCCTAACTTTTTGGCTAATACTGATAAAATACCACTTCCCATACCAATATCAGCAACTCTGTCATTAACTTTCATATATTTTTCTAAAGCTTTCATACATAACTGAGTCGTTTGATGAGTTCCAGTCCCGAACGCACAACCAGGCTCAAGTTTTATAATAACTTCTCCATCTTTTGGTAAATATTCAATCCAATCTGGAACCACTGCTATTTTTTCAGTTACATGAGTAACATCCCATTGTTCTTTCCACTTTTTTGACCAATCTTCACTTTTTTTCTCTTCCAAAACAAAATCCCAAGAACCTAATTCTTCTTCGCTTAAGCCTCTTGATAAAAATTCTTCCCTTGATAAATCCAAAACATTTTCAATATCATATTTCAAATCTTCATAAGAATCGCCATACTCATTTTTTAGAAAAATTCTCAACGTTCCTTCGGTTGTAGAAACCATTTCTAAATCCTTATAAGTTTCTTCTGCTAAAACAACTCCTTCGCAATCAAAATTGTCAAAAAATATTTCAGCAATAAGATCTTCCATATTAGGATTTATTTTCAATTTCAATTCATAATATATTTTATCGTTACTCATAAAACACCTTTAAATTAGAACAGGTGAGACAAAAATCCCACCTGTTACGCTATAAAACCAATATTATTAACCTTCAATAAAAGCGCCCATTTTTCTAAATTTATCATAACGTTGATTTCTCAAATCATCAACCGACATACCAGAAAGTTCATCTAAAGCCTGCTTGATTGTAGATTTCATTTCTGATGCCATAGCTTCATAATCAGTATGAGCACCTCTAACAGGTTCTTTTATCGCGCCATCAATAATTCCGAAATTTAACAAATGAGACGCTGTAATTTTTAATGCCGTAGCAGCTTCTAAATTTTTAGATGCATCTCTCCATAAAATAGAAGCACAACCTTCCGGAGAAATAACAGTATAATAAGCATGTTCAAGCATATAAACTTTATTTGCAACAGCTAAACCTAATGCACCACCAGAACAACCCTCACCAGAAATTATAGCAATAACAGGAACTCCTAATTTTTGCATTTCTCTAAGGTTAGTTGCAATTGCAGCACCTTGAGCATGTTCTTCAGCACTAATACCAGGATAAGCTCCAGGAGTATCAATAATAGTTACAATTGGAATATTAAACTTGTTAGCATGTTTAAATAATCTCAAAGCCTTTCTATAACCTTCAGGTTGAGGCATACCGAAATTATATTCCAAATTTTCTTTTGTAGATTTACCCTTCATAGTTCCAATTATCATAATAGGTTTACCATCTAATTTTGCTAAACCTCCAACAATGGCTCTATCATCAGTTCCAACTCTATCACCGTGCAATTCTACAAAATCTGTACACATAAGATTGACATAATCCATAAAATTAGGTCTTTCTGGATGACGAGCAATCTGCATTTTTTGAGTCGGATCAAGATTTGCAAACAATTCTTTTTTAAAATCTTCTGCCTCTTGTTCTAAAACTTTAATATCTTTATCTAAATCCATTCCGGACTCCAAACTCATTTTTTTTAATTCCTCAATTTTTTCTTGAATTTCTAATATTGGTTTTTCAAAATCTAATACTGTTGATGACATACAACTACTCCTTATTCATGCATTGACAAAATATTAGCCAATGTGTCTTTAAGATTTTTGCGAGATGAAACTACATCGACTTGACCATATTTCATTAAATATTCAGCCGTTTGGAAATCAGAAGGAAGTTTTTGTCTAATAGTTTGTTCGATAACTCTGCGACCTGCAAAACCAACTCTTGCACCTTGTTCTGCAATAATTATGTCACCCAAAGTTCCAAAACTAGCAGTAACACCACCAAATGTAGGGTCAGTAATCAAGTTGATATATAACAAACCAGCTTCATCAAGTCTTGCGCAAGCACAAGATGTTTTTGCCATCTGCATCAAACTCAATGCACTTTCTTGCATTCTTGCACCACCTGAAGAAGTGATAACAAGTACAGGCAATCTAAGTTCAATAGCTTTTTCGATAATACGAGTTACTTTTTCCCCAACAACACTGCCCATTGAGCCACCCATAAAATCAAAATCCATAACTGCTGTTGCTAATTTATGACCATTTATTTTAGCCAAACCTGTAACAACTGCATCATTTAAACCAGTTTTCTTTTGAGCAGCAGCTATTCTATCCTTGTAAGACTCAGTATCAACAAAATCTAAAGGATCGGTAGGTTTTATATCACTAAATAATTCTTCAAAAGAACCCTCATCAAACAATTGTTTAATTCTTGTTCTTGCATTAACTCTAAAATGATAATCACAAACCGGACAAACCATATCGTTATCTTCGATATCTTTTCTTAACAAATGAGCATCACAATGCACACATTTTGTCCACAATTCCGGATTTGCTTCAATCTCTACTCTAGCTTCCAATGCTCTACGTTGAATTTGAGCTTCTTTTCTCTTTTCAAACCAATCTTGAACTGTCATATATTATACCTTTTTATATCCCTACAGATAAAATTTATCTTTCTAACAAATTCATTATACATAAAAAAAAACAATTAGCAAAAACTTCACAAAACAAATAATATTGTTTACAAAACCCAATAAAAAATTAACTATTAAAATCTCTATAATGTTTTCTTATCTGTTCAGTCAATTCGCCTGGAATTTTAACATTTTGAAGCGTCATATGATATTTACGTAAATTTGCTATAGTTTCTTGTTCTTCTAATAAATTGCGTTCAGGTTTGACTGAAACATTTTCCTTAACTTTTTCAAATTCTGTTTTTGTTTGCTTTGTAATGATTTTTGCTACAACTTCATCTATATCACTTCCGCCAACGCCATACTTAGATGCAATTTCAGAAATTGTTTTGCCTGAAGGGAATGTATATAACCAGTTAATGGATAATCTGTCACCTTCTCCAACATGAGTAATACCTTTTTGGTGTGGAGTGTACATAATATCATTTTTAAACGGACTATGCCCTAATCCGATAGCATGACCAATTTCGTGCAAAATTGTATGATAAACTTCACCCTCATCCATATAATCAGCATGCACAAGACCTTCAGTCAAACCAATAGAAACATCCGCAGAATACAATCTGTTTAATTTGTCATACTGAAAATAACAATAACCTAAAGCTTGTCTTTCAACTCTTTTCCAATCGATATTAACATTTGAAGATAATAGCTTATCTACGATAACAAAAGAAACTTTACCATTCGAAACTTTATGCCATTCATCTAAAGCTTGTTTTACATACTGTCTGTATTTAGCGTCCTGACCCTGTTTTGAATAAAACTTCATAGGCGCAATATACACTTTTAAAGGCATCATCGTCCACCTTATTAAGCGCCCGTTTTTTACAGATTCTTGTAAATAGGTTTTCTTCTCCATATTTTTATTGTATAATAAAATGTGCTATAAGAAAAGTAGAGTATATTTATAATTACAGACTAAGGAGAAAAACATGGGAATGAATTTAATGAACATTATGAAACAAGTTCAAAATGCTCAAAAAAGAGCTGAACAAGCACAAAAAGAACTTTCAGCTTTAGAAATAACAGGAGAATCTGCAGGTGGTTCTGTAAAAGTTACTTGTGACGGTCAAGGTAAATTCAAATCAATTAAAATTGCACCGGAAGCTATCAACCCAGAAAATCCATCTTCTGTTGACTCTGAAACTATTGAAATGCTTGAAGATGTAATTTCTGCAGCAATTAAACAAGCTAATGAAAAAGCTTCTGCTGAAATGGCTTCTAAAATGAAACAAATCACTGGTGGAATAAGCATTCCGGGACTTAATTTATAATGATTTATCCAAAAGCAATAGCAGCTCTAATAGAGCAGTTTCAAAAATTTCCTTCTGTAGGACCAAAATCTGCTCAAAGAATGGCATTTCACATGCTTAGAATGCCAATGGCTGATGTTGAAAAATTTGCACAGACAATTATTGAAGCAAAGAAAAACACTCAAACATGTGAAATTTGCTTCAATTTGTCTGCCCAAAGTCCTTGTGAAATATGCTCTTCAACACAAAGAGACCGTTCTGTAATTTGTGTTGTTTCTGAAACCAAAGACCTTATTGCAATTGAAAAAACAAATGAATTCAAAGGTTTGTATCACGTACTACAAGGCTTAATCTCTCCAATTGATGGTATTGGAGCTGATGATATAAGAATAAAAGAGTTATTAAACAGACTAACAAATGATGAAGTTAAAGAAATAATACTTGCCCTAAGCCCATCGGTAGAGGGGGAAGCTACAAGTTTATATTTAACAAAATTAATAAAACCTTTTGGAATAAAAGTTTCAAGAATTGCCTTTGGCTTACCAATAGGTGCAGATTTGGAATATGCCGATGAAATGACTATTGCAAAAGCAATAGAAGGCAGACGTGAAATCAACTAACCAGATAGGGATTAAATTGATTTATTATATCCGTTATATTTAGTTTATGTGTGAAGATATTTTAAAATTAAAGAATATTAATGTAGTTTATAGCACCAAAAAGAACATTTTAGGTGATACCAAAGTAGTTCATGCTGTAAATAACGTATCTCTGGATATAAAAAAAGGTGAAATTCTTGCAGTCGCAGGAGAATCCGGATGCGGAAAATCTACACTGGCAAAAGCCATAATGAAACTTGTTGATGTTAAAAGTGGAGAAATCCTACTGGAAAACAAAAATATTTTAGATTTAAAAACAAATAAAGAACTAAAAGAATTTTATCAAAAAGTTCAAATAATTTTCCAAAATCCATACTCAAGTCTAAATCCCAAAATGAAAATAGGTCAAATACTTAAAGAGCCATTAGAAATAAATACTAACCTATCAAAAAAAGATATCGAACAGATTGTAGAAGACAAAATAAAAAAAGTAGGATTAGACAAAAACTGTTTAAATCTATATCCTCACGAATTTTCAGGAGGTCAAAGGCAAAGAATTGCAATAGCAAGATCTTTGATTTTAAATCCTAAATTTATTATTGCAGACGAACCTGTAAGTGCACTTGATGTAAGTATTCAAGCCCAAATAATAAATCTATTAAAACAATTAAAAGAAGATTATAACCTAACATTTTTATTTATATCGCACGATTTAAGTGTTATAAAATATATTTCAGACAGAATTGCAATAATGTACCTTGGAGAAATTGTTGAAATTGGAAAAACAGAAGAAATATTTAATACACCTAAACACCCATACACAAAAGCATTATTAAATTCTGTTCCTGAATTAAATATTGAAACGACAAAAACAAAAGAAAAATTTCATCTTAAAGGAGAACTCCCATCTCCTGAAAATATACCTCAAGGTTGCAAATTTAATACCAGATGTCCATATGTAATGGAAGAATGCAAAACAAATAACCCAATAGAAACCGAATTTTCAAAAACTCACAAATGTAAATGTTTTTTATACAACTAGCAAAATTTTAAATTTACAGTTTTTACAAACGCTATGCTAAAAATAACTTTAAATCACGCAAAAACACATTTGCCATTGAAAAAAGCTGCAGGAAGCTATGAACAAAGACTTCAAAAAGCCGTAGAGCTTAATGAAAAATTTTATGCTGCACTAAAAAAACAATTTCCTAGTGGAGATGTCCCTCCAAGAACATTTGGGAAAATACTTAAAGAAACAACAAATTCACCAATAAAAATAGATATTATAGATAGTAATAATATTGTTAAAGGCGGAAAAGCTGGATTAAGTATCTCTGAAAATATGGAAGCTAACGGTTATTCAGTATTTTTACCATTTAGCCGATTTTCCGGCAAAATTTCAATGGCAAACTACAGAACATTTTTAAAAACCTCTCAACAGTTTTTTGATCAAATACTAAACCCCAAATACCTAAAAAGACAAATAGCTGTTTTATCAGGAGGATCTAACTTTCAGGAATTAAGTGAATTTTATATTAAAAATATTGAAGGCAATACTGTACTTACAAAAAAAGCCCTAAACCAATATTTAAAAGGCAAATCGGCAAAAGAAAAAATAAATCTTTTACAAAATTTCAGATATATACTAAAAATACAAGAGCACGAAAGCAAAATGGATATTCTTGCTGAAAAAGGCAGTAAAAATTTACAAGAAAATCATGTTCCAGAAAAAATAAAAATTATTGAAGAAACTCTTGCAAAAACAATTTCACAAGAAAGAGCTAAATTAAAACCAAAAGCATAAGTAAGAATTTCTATGCTATAATCTAAATATGGATAAAAAAGTTATAACAACAAACAGAAAAGCTTTTCACGACTACACTATATCAGAAAAATACGTAGCCGGAATTGTTTTGACCGGGACAGAAATAAAATCCATTAGAAAAAATGCCATAAATTTAAAAGACAGTTTTTGTAAAATAGAAGATAATGAAGTATTCCTATACAACTGCCATATTTCACCATATGAGCAAGGTAACAGATATAACCATAAAGCAGAAAGGACAAGAAAACTTCTTTTAACAAAAAAAGAAATTCTTAAAATGCATTCAAAAATCAAAAAAGACGGTTATACTATAGTTCCTCTTGAAGTTTTTATAACAAAAGGCTTTGCAAAAGTTGAAATAGGTCTTGCAAAAGGTAAAAAATTACACGATAAAAGAGATGATTTAGCTAAAAAAGACCAAAAAAGAGAAATGGACAGAGCTAAAGCTGAAAAAAACAGATATTAAATAAAAAAAACCTGACATCTAATGATATCAGGGATAAAAATTTGTAGGGGAAAAATTAAATTGGAATTAAAAAAACTTTTATGCAATATGTAACAATTGTTTGTTATAAGCTGCAATAAAATTCATTTGTTCTAAAAGTAAATCTGATTTATCAACAAATGGTTGTGGAGTTGCAGCAACAGTAGTTGTTACTTGATCTTTATATATATCTTGTAATTTTTTATCAATCTTTTTTAAATTTGCAACTGCCATAATTTTTACTCTCTCTTATTTATTTATCTCTTATGTATATATAAAGTATATACACTTTTTAAAATTTCAGACTTGGATACTTTTGTTACATTTCGTTACATTTTAAAAAAGATTTATTCAAATTACGCAACTTATATACTAAAAATGTTTTTATATACTTGTAGGGAAAAATAGGAAAGTAGCATGTCTGAACAAATTAATGGCTTAAACATACCAAGTATTCAAAATAAGAGACAAATAAATTTTCAACAAAACTCAACTCAAAATCCAGCAATGCAAGGTTCTACAACAATGCAAGGTGTACCACAAAACCTTGGAGATACTGAATTAGGAAACAGAGTAAAAAACAGTTCTGATATGACGCAAAGTCCATATACTTTACCTGTTGCAGCAGGTACGTGGTATGTTATCGCTCAAGGAATGGATAAATTTGGGCAAAAATGTGCCGGCACCTACGATGAAAGTATCTTAGGTAAAATCACAGGAAAAGCTGACAAATTTTCTGACTATGTATCAGGCAGCAAATTAGCAACTAATCCGGTTAGCAGATGGTTTGGCAAACAATATAAAGCTATAAAAACATTCTTAGATCAAGCATCAAACAACCCTAAAAACAGATTGCTTTATGCTCTAAGAAACACTCCAACAAAACCTGAATGCAAACTTGTAAAAGTGCCAGCAGCAGGTCTTGACGGATTTTTAGAAGCTGATACCAGACAGGTTTTTGATGAATTTTTAAAACCTGCTAAAAATGCTGTACAATTAAAACAATATGGCAAAGATAAAGCTTATATTGATAATTTCTTGGAAAGTATTAAAAATTTATCAAAACACGATAAACTTTTAAAATTACAAGATGAAGAATTAAAATACTTTAATGTAGATATTCAACAATTAGAAAATACATTCAGCCAACTTGGCAAAAAAGACAAAATTAGACTTCTAGCCTCAAAAATGAAAGATGTTGGCGAACAAATAGATCGTAGTACACTTAGAAAATTACTATCAACTTCAGATTCAGAATTATTAAATCGTTTCAAAGGAATAAACTTAAAAGAATTAAAAGTTACAAAAGGTTTAGGATTTGATTCATTTAAACATTTTAAAAAAGTAATGGAAGAAGGCTATGCTCTTGATCATCTTGATGAAATTCGAGATATTTTAAGACGTGGCGATCAGAAATTAAAAATTTCAATATGGAAAAAGGACGGAACATTTGGAAAAATATTCGGCCACTTATTTGGTAGAGAAATTGGTATTTCTGAACTTGCAAACAAATTTGATTTAACTCTAAAAACAGGAGCAAAAACAAAATTTGGTAAATTTGTAGGTAAAGCTTTCGGATACTTAACAGAAGGTTGCACAAACAGATTTGCAGGTGGAAAATTAGCCGTTGCAATGCAAGCATTCATCTTTGCAGATATGTTTATCCACGCATTCAAAGCTCCAAAAGGTGAAAAAGGGAAAACATTAATAGAAAGATTTGTAAATGACTTTACATACTTCTTAGCATTACCTGCAGGTATTTGGGCAGTGCATAAAGCCGGTGGACTTAAATATGCAGGTATGACAGCTGATCAAGTAAAAGCTTATAGAGAAAATCTTAAACTTTTCAATGCTAACCATAAATTATATGGCAAGAAAATGTACAAACTTCGCAAAAAAGTTCTTGATAGACAACTAATGGCAGGAGTAAAAAATCCATTTGTAAAACTAATTAAGAAAGCTGCCGGAGTACTAGCTGTAGGTTTGGAAAGAGTAAAACCATACGTATCCAAAGAAACAGTTAACGCAAACTTGTTAAGAAAATCTAAATACTGGGGCAAAAATGCTCTTGGTTACGGTATAAGATTTGCAATCCCAATGATGATAATATCACCATTCCTAGCTAAATGGGCAACAAAAGCAACTCACGCAATCTTTGGAAGACCAACTCAATCAGTTTTAGATGAAGATGAAGAAGGTAAAACTGACAAAAATAAACAACCGGCTCCAACTGCACAACAACCGGTAAAGAATAATCCGCAACAACAAACAAAAGTTGCTCAAACTACAACAAAACAACAAATACCTCAAAGAAATCCTCAAAGTTATAACAATTCCAATTTAATAAAACAAAGATTAAATGGTCAACAACCAACTTCAGTAGCAACAAAAACAACAACTACAACAACATCAACTACTGAACAAAAGAAAAATCAAGAAGAACAAGAACCGGTACGTACATACATACCATCACCAGTAAGTATGGTTCCAAAACAACCAAATAGTACATCTACTGTTGACCAAGCACTTTTAAATGCGGATTTGGCAGAAAAAGAAATCAATGAAACTTTAAAATCCTTAAAATTATAGACATATAACTATTTACAATACATATAACAATATGTTATTATAAAATAAGCTCTATATAAGTGTTAATTTTGTTCCTACATTTATATAAATAGGGAGGGTTAACTCTCAAGACGCTGAAGTATACCCGCCGATAGCAATATCGCCAGCAGGAAACGGATTAGTCTAGGTTCCCACCCACCTGCGAGCTCAGCAGGTAACAAAATCCGCTTATATGGGGCTTTTATTATTAATAAATTGCACTACCTGTTCTAATATGGTATAATTACTTTATAGGGGTAGAGTAAGTAATGACAAATAAAATTTCAGCATTAATATTAACTGATGAATTTTCAACTAACGAAGTATTGAAACTTTTTTTAAGTGAGTTTGAAAATTTGGAATTACTTGAACAAACAACAGATTATAATGAAATTATAAACAAACTTTCTCCTAATGATAAAAAATTTTTATTTATAGTTGATTTGTCAACAAGAAAACAAGACAAATTAGATTTAATATTGCAAGTTTCACAACAATGCAAAAACTGTAAAACTATAGCTTTATCAGACAATCCGTCAGTTGATTTAATAATACAAATTATGAGAGCCGGCGCTCGTGAATTTGTGCCTGTTCCGATTATAAAAAACGAACTTTATGAAGCTATCAATAAAACGATTAATCAATTTGAAGTTCCAAAAGTAAAAAATAAATGCAAAATAATTTCAGTATTTTCAAATAAAGGTGGTATTGGAAAAACTACATTAGCTTCAAACTTAGCACTAGAACTTTCTCAAATCACTAAAGAAAATGTAGCTTTAATTGATTTAAATTTCCAAATGGGCGATATTACAACCTTCTTGGATTTAAAACCTTCTTTTAACATCTCATATATGCTTGAAAATATTGATAAAATAAATGAAACATTCTTATTAAGTACTTTGGAAAAATACAAAAATTCGAGTTTGTATGTTCTTGCAGACCCACCATATTTCAAACAAGCTGATAACATACAACCAAAACAAATTAGCAAATTATTTAACACTCTCAAAGATACTTTTTCTTACATCATCATTGATGCTGAAGCAAGTTTTGATGGTAAAAATATTGCAGCCTTGGACAATTCAGATATGGTCTTACTTGTTACAGTTGCAAATTTACCAGCACTTAGAAACACTCAAAGATGCCTAGAATTATTTGAAAGACTAGGTTACGACAAAGATAAAGTAAAAATTGTAGTTAACAGATATATGGAAAATGATGAAATAAAAGAACAAGATGTTGAAAAAGTTTTATCAAAACCTATATTTTGGAAAATACCAAACAATTATTTTGCCATAATGTCAGCAATAAATAAAGGCGTGCCTGTTAGCATACTAAACAGTTCAACAAATGTAGCAATAAGTTACAAGAATTTGGCACAACATATATCTGACAATTTAATTAGAGAAAATATGGTAAAAAAATTCGAAAACATATTAAATAATCAGTAGGAGATAAAATGGGATTAGCAGAACGTTTTAAAGATAAGTTAGATAAAAGCGACATTTTTACAAAAAAAGAACCCGATTCAATATTAGATAATTCAAATATTCAGTTTATTTCAAAACCAATAACAGTTCAACCTAAAGATATTCATTCCGGAATTATTGAAAGTATTGATAATATTATGGATATTGATATTTCAAATAAAACAAATGATATCATTTATTCAAATAATAAATTTGAAGATCTTGAAACTGATATTATAGAAAAAATAAGAAAAACTCCATATTGGAATGAATATTCAACAGAAAGAAAAACAAATATGGTTTCAAAATTTTTCGACAATAAAATTCAAAAAAAATACTCAGATATACAATATAATGAAAAAGATAAAAATAACTTTATACAAAACATTTTAGCATTATCAAATATAGAATAAAAAGAGTGAGTAGTTTTTACTCACTCTTTTTATATAAACAGTTCGTATAAATCTAAACTTCTTGAATTTCTGATTTATACACTTTAACCAGATTATCACTTAATGAGTATAATACCATTAAATTCACATAAGATGTTACTAAAACGCCAAATGAAGATATAATAATCATTGATATCAACAATGGCCAATTTACAGCATTTTCAGGACTATTAGATAACACCACAGCAATAAGTCCAACAGCTAAAGACAACAAAGAAATTGCCATAATAACCATAGAAGCTGCAAAATTACATACCAAACTTGCTATCAAATACTTAAATACAACTACAACAGTTTTCTTAAATGAAAGTGCCATATATTTAACTACCATGCAAGGATTAAATAATTGCGCATTATATTTTAAATCGCTAGAAAATCTTATATAAACATAACTTACAAATGCGAATACAAACAATAATATAAAATACAAAATAAAATATAAAATCATTACAAAAAAGATATATGCAAATAACAAAACTAAATGTTCTTTAATTCCAGCTTTATATATAAAATAAAATGGAATTAATGGAACAAGAAAACAAGCTGTACCAACTACAAAATAATAAAAGCCCCAAGCAATAGATAGCGGAATAACTTTTAACCCTTTGATAAAACTATCCCAATTCAATGTAGGCAATCCTGTTTGATCATTTAATCGGCTTTTACAAAAATCTAAATAGTAACCGGCCAAAAAGGTTGACGGAATAAAAGAAAGAATTAAAAATACCAAACTTATCAGTAACAAATAAAGATTTTCAAGCGGTAATAACTCCTTATCTATCAATGACGCGGTACCACCTGCAATTGAAGGGATAATAAATAAAGCAAATAAAATTAAATGTTTTTTTAAAACATCATTATCTGCATACAAGCTTTTAAATGTCTGTAAAACATTCTCCATAACTCAACCTTTCTTAATTAAAAATCATATTAGTAATATACATATTCTTTAACATATTTTGGAAATTTTAAAACCAAAATAATAAATGTTATAATCTGCATACAATACTACCTCGCTAATTATTATATCGAATATTACTTCAAAAACTTTAAAAGATTGAAAAAGAGATTTACAAAAAGTTACAACAAAAACAACTTTTGTACTAAAATATAGATTATGAGAGAACACAAAGAATTTAAAATCAGTTCAAAATATAAACCTTCGGGTGATCAACCTAAAGCAATCAAACAACTTGTAGATGGCGTTAATGAAGGCTTGGATACTCAAACATTATTAGGTATTACAGGTTCAGGTAAAACATTTACTATAGCAAATGTAATAGAAAAAGTACAAAAACCGACGCTTATCATAGCACACAACAAAACTTTGGCTGCGCAATTATATAATGAATTTAAAGAGCTTTTTCCGGATAACGCGGTAGAATATTTCATAAGCTACTACGATTATTATCAACCGGAAGCCTACATTCCAAGAACAGACACATATATTGAAAAATCATCTTCCATAAATGAAGAAATAGACAGATTAAGACACAACACAACAAGAAGTCTATATGAAAGAGATGATGTTATTGTTATATCATCTGTAAGCTGCATATATGGCTTAGGATTACCTGAAAATTACTTTAAAGGTTCTATAGAAATAAAAGTTGGCGATGAAATAGAAAGAGACGAACTTCTAAAACACTTTGTAAACGTACGCTATGAAAGAAATGATCTGGAATTAAAATGTTCAACTTTCAGAGCCAGAGGTGATATTGTAGAAATTATGCCAGCCTATGAAAAAATAGTAACAAGAATCTACTTTTTTGGCGACGAAGTTGAAAAAATTGTACGAATAGACAACGTCTCAGGTGAAATAATTGAAACACCTAATTCTGTAGTAATTTATCCTGCAGTGCACTATTTATCAGATGATGATAATGTAGATGAAACAATAGATTTAATAAAACAAGAACTTCAACAAAGACTTGTAGAATTAAATAACGAAAATAAACTTGTAGAAGCTCAACGCCTTGAACAACGAGTAAAATATGATATAGAAATGATCAAAGAAATGGGGTACTGTACTGGTATAGAAAACTATTCCAGAATTATCGAACGTCGTCCACCAGGATCTGCTCCTGCGACATTATTAGATTATTTTCCAAGCGACTTTTTAACAGTAGTAGATGAATCACACGTTACATTACCACAAATTAAAGGAATGAGCCACGGAGATGCAGCAAGGAAAAAAGTTCTAGTTGATTATGGATTTCGATTACCTTGCGCAAAAGATAACAGACCTCTAACAAATGACGAATTTTATAAAAAAGTCGGACAAAAAATATACATCTCTGCAACTCCAGCAGAATTTGAAAGAGAAACATCAGAACAAATTGTAGAACAAATCATAAGACCAACAGGACTACTTGATCCTATAGTATCTGTTCGTCCAATAGAAACTCAAATTCAAGATTTGAAAAATGAAATTCAAAAACGAGCTCAAAAAGATGAAAGAATACTTATCACAACTTTAACCAAAAGAATGGCTGAAGACCTTACAGACTACTTTATTCAAGAAGGAATTCGTGTAAGATATTTACATAGTGAAATTAAATCAATCGAAAGAGTTGAAATATTAAGAGACCTAAGACTTGGAGAATTTGATGTTTTAATTGGTGTAAACCTATTAAGAGAAGGTCTTGATATTCCGGAAGTTTCATTAGTAGCAATAATGGACGCCGATAAAGAAGGATTTTTACGTTCAGACACAAGTCTTATCCAAACAATAGGTAGAGCCGCAAGAAACGCTTGTGGTGAAGTAATAATGTACGCAGATAAAATTACTGAATCAATGGATAGAGCAATAAAAGAAACTGAACGCCGAAGAAAACTTCAAATAGAATACAATAAAAAATATGGAATTATACCAAAAACAATTAAAAAACCAATAGAAAATAATCTATTATCACTTGTAGCAAGTTACAGAGATCTTGAAGACATTGTAGCAGAAGAAATGGTTGATTTAGGCATAGAAAAGAAAGATTTACCTAAATTAATTGATAAATTGGAAAAAGACATGCACAAAGCAGCCAAAATCCTAGATTTTGAACGAGCAGCCCAAATAAGAGATCAACTTAAAAAGCTAAGAGAAATGAAAGACTAATTACCGTTTAATCTTTCTGCAGATTCATGAATAAGATTTATTTGAACATTATCATCATATTCTTCATTGCTTCCTTTAATATGCTCATATGAAGCTTGTGCTAAATAATTTGATAATATTGAAATATTAACAATAAATACCGCACAACAGTATCCAATAAAGCCCCAATGAGTAAATGGAACTTGGAAGAAGAAGAATAAATATGCGACTGGACCAATTAAAACAACATTTGCTAAAACCAATTGAGGTAAGAAGAACAGAAAACTAATAAATACATCAATACAAGATTCAAAAATAACTTTATAATTAAACCCTTGCGAAATTTTTAAATATTTAGCAAACGACAGATAAGAAGTCATAATAATAGAGAATATTATAGACCACACAATAATCGCAAAAATTAATGGCACATGAGGCAGTTCAATTGGGATTTTGACATACTTAACAATCAAACCGCCTATAGTACCAAAAACTAATAAATGAGGAACAACAACCAAAAAAGCCTTGCCTAAAGCAATACATAACTTTAATGGATTTAAAGTTAAAATTTCCTTTTTATTCATTCTGACATTATTAATACCCTGAGTTAAAAGTCCCAGTATCAAAATAGAAACAAGTCCACCATAAAAGTAAAACATTCCCATTTTACCAGCCATAAAAAGACTTACAACAAACCAAACTGGTATTGCAAAAACAACTATTTTCACATAAGACAAATCTTCACTTAAAGCTTCGCTAAATGCGTCAACAATAGATGCCATTTTGTATCCTCCAATTTAATGTTCTAACTCAGACTGTACTAATAAAATTTATTATCCTTGTATTAAACGTTTTAATTCAGCAGGTTTTGAAGACTTAGAAAGCGCATCTTCAATTGTAACCAAGCCTTTTTTAAACAAATCAGCCAAAGCAGATTCCAAAGTTTGCATACCAGCACCAGAACTTGTCTGAATAGTAGAATAAATTTGAGCTGCTTTAGCTTCACGAATAAGGTTTGCAATAGCTGGAGTGACAACCATTATTTCCTGAGCCATTACACGACCTTTTCTAGTACCATCAGGAAGTCTTTTTGGCAACAAAGTTTGTGAAAATACAGCAACCAAAGAGTTAGCAAGCTGTACACGAATTTGTTGTTGTTGACCTTCTGGGAAAACGTCGATAATACGGTCAATTGTTTGTGATGCAGAAGAGGTGTGAAGTGTTCCGAACACCAAGTGACCTGTTTCTGCAGCTGTTAAAGCTAATGCGATAGTTTCATGGTCACGCATCTCACCTACCAGAATGATATCTGGGTCTTCACGAAGTGCAGATTTCAAAGCATTCGCAAATGATCTTGTATCCATACCCAACTCACGTTGGTGAATTATACTTACTTTTGAAGTGTGAACAAATTCGACCGGGTCTTCAATTGTCAAAATGTGTTCCGCTCTTGTTCTATTAATATAGTCAACCATTGCAGCCAGAGTAGTTGATTTACCGGAACCAGTAGGACCTGTTACAAGAACCAATCCACGAGGTTTTTCTGCAATTGTTGTAACAATAGGAGGCATTCCTAAATCTTCTAACTGAGGAGCTGATGTTGCAATCGTTCTGAATGCTGCAGCATAACAACCTTTATCTTTATAGAAGTTCACACGGAAACGTCCAATATTTTCAACACCATAAGAAAAGTCAAGTTCCCATTCTTGTTCTAAGTGCCTTCTTTGTTCGTTTGACATCATTGGGAACAATAGAGCCTCAACATCTTCAGGTGTTAATGGATCATAGTCTAATCTAACTAATTTACCATCAATACGTGCAACTGGCGGAAGTTTGTTTGAAATATGTAAGTCGGATCCGCCTTTTTCAATCAATTCTTTTAATAAATCTTCAATAATCATAATCTGTAACCACCATTTTCTATTCTGTATAATTCATAATTGCATCATTTTCTTTTGCGGCCATTTCTATTAAAAGATAGGTCATATAAGCTCCTAAAGCTACAGCTTTAGGATCCAAATTTGTTTTATTAGCAGCTTCAATGATAGCTGTATTAACTTCAGGATTTTCTTCCTTAATATAATGTATCATTTTTTTACGCCATGCAGGCATATCTTCAAAAATTTCACTAAATGCAGTAGTTGCAATATCCTCTGATATAACAGGTAACATAACTAAAACAACCCTTTATTAAATACATACGATATATACATTATACACTACTTTTTAACTAAAGTCTATATTTCAATAAAAATCATATGTTTGAAGTATAATTAACATATGAAACTAAACACATTGAAGTTAACAGATTACCGAAATTGTAAGAATATAGAGCTTAATTTTAATAAAGCAAAAACTCTTATTATTGGGAAAAATGCTCAAGGAAAAACAAATATTCTTGAAAGCATCTATTTTTTATCAACACTGAAAAGCCCAAGAACTTCAAACAATTTAGAATTGATAAACTTCGATGCGGAAAGTTTTAAAATTGAAGCGGATATAATCAAAGCAAATACTGACATAAATCTTATTTATACATATAACAAAGATAAAAAAAGGGAACTAAAAGTAAATAAGCTAAAATCAACCCCTAAAGATTTCAAATCAGCAACAAAAACAGTACTATTTTCGACTAACGATTTACTATTACTTAGGGGAACACCTCAAGATAGAAGAGATTGGCTAGATAGAGCAATATCTCAAATCTATCCGGCTTATGATGATAGATTATCAAAATATGAAAAAATAAGAATTCAAAAAAACAATTTTCTAAAAGAATGTGCCAAAACAGGAACTTGTAATAACAATTTATTAGAAGTTTTTAATGAACAACTTTCAATAACAGGCAGCAATATAATATATATTCGTAAAAAATTCATAAAAGAAATTGAAAAAATTGCACAAAAAAAACACCAAACAATAAGCGATACAGAAAACTTATCACTTAAATATGATTGTTCATTTTCTATCCCAAATCCAACTGAAACTGAAATAGAAAACATTGAGGATATTCAATGGAATTTTTTACAAGCTCTTGAAGAAAGAAAAATAGAAGAACAAAGACGTTGTATGTCCTGTGTTGGTCCACATAGAGATGATATTATTTTTTATATCAACAATCAAGAAGCAACAAAATTTGCATCTCAAGGTCAACAAAGAACAGTCGTACTTGCTCTAAAACTATCAGAACTGGACATCATAATAGATAAAACCGGAGATGAACCTATTTTATTATTAGACGATGTTCTCGCAGAACTAGACGATTTAAGACAAAATTATTTACTAAAATCAATAAACCAAAATACTCAAACAATAATCACATCTGTTGATACTATACTTTTTGATGAAACATTTTTAAAAGATGTTGAAATATACAAAATTGAACAAGGAAATCTTATTTTATAAATTTATTACAATAAATTCCAAAGCAAATATCAACAATACAAAAAGAGAAAGATTAAAAAATCTTTCTCTTCTATAAAATTATGCAATTTATATAAAAGCTATTCTTTAATAAATTTTGTAATTAAAGCTGCAACTAATAAACAAGCGGCACCTATAAAGAATGAATATTCATAATGGTAATTCAAATACTCTCCGGAATAAATAACAGCTTTGTTTATAATCCAAGCAACTAAAGTACATACAAAAACTTGAGGTCCGGCAATAAAGATATTAAACAAACCCATAACAGAACCTTCAGTTCCAGGTTTAATGTATTTAGATAACATAGCAAAAGGCAAAGCACAAACACTTGCCCAACCAATACCGGATAATGCCATAAATACACCTACAACAATTGGAGAAGTCTTGAATATACCCATTCCAATATAAGCCAAAACCATTGAAATTAAAGAAATAATATGAACTTTTCTATTACCGAATTTACCTGCCAAAACTCCAATAGGTATTGCGATAACAAAACATACTAAATTAAATATTGCAAAACAAATTGAAGAATAATTTGTTGCTCTGGTTAAAATCGGATGAAAATGTCTTTGTACATCAACTGCTAATTTTGTTAAATCTGGAACACCAAATACAGTATGGATAGAATAATTTGTGAAGAATATCATCAAACACATCATACCAATCCAGGTAAAAAATTGCATTATACAAATTTTAGAAACCTCAGGAGAAAGAGCAAAAAACTCTTTCATAGATTTCCAAAAACCTACATCTTCTTTAATACTTTCCTCATCTTTATCTTCAACAGTACTACGTTCTTTAATCGTAATACAAGTCCAAGCCATAGCAAGAGCAAAAGCTAAAGCAGCCATAATAAATTGAGCTTCAATAGACATTTGATAATGAAAAACAACTTTTAAAAACGGAGCAGTTGCAGCTGCAATAACAGAACCCAAGCCAATAGCCAAACTAATATATGAATTAGCCAAAGCGTGCTGTTCAGGAGGAACAACATCAGGAACCAAAGCTCTATAAGGACCTTGAGCAATATTAATACAAGCATCAATTATCCAAATCATAATAGCTGCAATTAATAATCCTGTCCAAACAGGAAGATGTAAACCTGTTATTCCGGACAAGCCGTCTGCAATATTACCAGAATTTGGGAATAACCATAAAGCAATTGCAGCAATTATCGCACCGCTTAACAAATAAGGACGTCTTCTTCCAAACTTTGATTTTGTCTTATCTGAGATAGCACCAATTAATGGCTGTACAACCATACCAGTAAAAGGTCCTGCTAACCAAATTAATCCGTAAATAAAAGGATCAGCTCCTAAATGTTCCGTAACAGGTGCAGATAGAATAATTCTCATCTGCCAAGCAAATTGTAAACCTAAAAAACCTAGAGCAAAATTTAAGAAATTTACTGTCGTAAATTTTTTCATCACAATATTATCGTCCATTAACTCTCTTTACCTCATAAACTACCGTATTACAAAAGTACAAAGAACATAAAATATAGTCAAGTTAAGAATATTCAATACACTACTATTTACGCTTCAATGCAGCATCAATAAGCCCTTTAAATAAAGGATGAGGCTTATCTGGTCTTGATTTAAATTCAGGATGGAACTGACAAGCAACAAACCAATCCAAATTAGGAAGTTCAACAACTTCAGCCAACATTCCATCCGGAGACATGCCAGAAAATACTAAACCTGCCTCAGAAATCTTATCAATATATTCATTATTCACTTCATATCTATGTCTATGACGTTCAGAGATTACTTCTTTACCATAAGCCTTAGCAGCAACTGAACCTTTTTTCAAATGACATTCATAAGCCCCAAGACGCATTGTACCGCCATATCCTTTAACATTTTTTTGTTCCAACATCAAATCTATAACTGGATAAACAGGATTTTCATCAAATTCTTTTGAATTAGCGCCCTTTAGACCTGCAACATTTCTGGCATACTCAATAACTGCACATTGCATACCTAAACACAAACCTAAAAATGGCAGATTGTTTTCTCGAGCATACCTTATAACATTAAGTTTGCCTTCAATACCGCGGACTCCAAAACCACCTGGAACAACAACAGCCTCTACATCTGATAATAAAGACTTACAATTTGAATAATCAACACATTCTTCTGAATTTATCCACTTTATCTCAACAGAAGCTGCATCAGCGTATCCTGCATGTTTTAACGATTCTACCACTGAAATATATGCATCAGATAATTTTGTATATTTACCGGCAATAGCAACTTTAATTGATTTTTTCGGATTTTTAATCTTACTTACTAAACTTTCCCAAGAATCCAATTTTGGAGTTCTTTCTTCCATTCCAAGCATTTTTATAACAACAGAACACATTCCTTGAGCTTCTAATGCCAATGGAACCTCATAAATAGACTTCATATCACGACATGCAATAACAGCATCTTTTGGAACAGAACAGAACAATGCTAATTTTTCTCTTTCTGTTTTTGGAATAGGTTTTGATGTTCTACAAACCAAAATTTCAGGTTGAATACCATAACTTCTCAAAACATTAACACTATGTTGAGATGGTTTTGTTTTCAATTCGCCAGAAGTTGGTAAATAAGGTAATAAAGTACAATGTACAGAAATAGCATTACCAATACCAATTTCAGATTTAAATTGTCTTATCGCTTCAATAAACGGTAAGCTTTCAATGTCACCTATAGTCCCGCCAATTTCAATAATATGAAAATCAGGTTTGAACTGTTTTGTTGCTGCCACAATTTTTGATTTAATTTCATTTGTAATATGAGGAATCACCTGAACTGTAGCTCCAAGATAATCTCCTCTACGTTCTTTATTTATAACTTCTTGATAAATTCGACCTGATGTTACGTTATTAACTTGTCCAAAAGATGTATCCGTAAAACGTTCATAATGTCCTAAGTCTAAATCTGTCTCAGCACCATCATCGGTAACAAAAACTTCACCATGCTGAAATGGACTCATCGTCCCGGGGTCAATATTTATATAAGGATCAAACTTTTGAATAATAACAGAATAATCCCTAGATCTAAATAAACGCCCTAATGAAGCGGCTATTATCCCTTTACCCAAAGAACTAACAACACCGCCTGTCACAAAAATATACTTTGTCATAATATCTTAACCCCGAAACAATCTACTCTTATACAAATTTAGTTAATTTTAGGAACTTTGAAAAATCCATTTTCTTCATCTGGAGCATTTGACATCAAAGCTTCTTTTGAAATTTCATGAGCAGGAACATCTTCTCTCATAACATTAACAAAATCTATAACTTGAGTCATTGGTTTTACATTTGAAGTGTCAACTTCATTCATCTGATCAACATACTTTAAAACATCACCTAGTTGCTTTGTATATAAAACTTTTTCTTCTTCAGTCAATTCTAATCTTGCTAATTTTGCAACATGTTCAACATCTTTTACTGTAATCATTACGCTTCGCTCCTTAAAAAAATAATCTCTAAGCTAATCATAGCATAAAAACATCTAAGATTTATATTTATTAACGAAATTTAAAATTTAGCTTTATTAATTAAGTTATGTTATATTGATATTATTATATTGGAGAGATAATGGTTGAGACAAAAGTTTCCGAACTGGAAAAATTAGAAGAGTTAATGAAAGAATACAGAACAGAAACAGACCCTAAAAAGTGTCATGTTGTGTATTTACGTCTTATTGAAGAGACTCTAAAACTAGTAAAAAAGATAGCATTAACTTTTTATCCCTTACCAAGCTCAATCTCAAAAGATGACTTGATTCAAGTGGGTGCAGTTGGAATGCTTAAAGCAATTGAATCTTATAAGGTTGAAGAACGAGGAAGCTTTAAAACTTATGTAAGTAAAGTTATAAAGGGCAAAATTTTCCACTACATGAGAGATAAAGCAAATATAGTAAAAACACCAAGAGAAACTATAGCAAATCTTACAAAAGTAAAAGAAGCAATAGAACTATTATCTGCAAATAATACCCACACGCCAACCGTTGAAGAAGTTTCCAGATACGTTAATCTTCCATATGAAAAAGTAGAAGAAATAATGAATATCGAACTAATAAAAAATATGGTTTCATTAGATCAAAAAGTTTACACATCAGATGGCGGGGAAACTCTGATGGATAGGATACAAGCTGATGATAGCTCAAGTTATGAAGAAACTTATGCAAATAAAAAGATTTTAGAATTTGCACTAAACAAACTTCCTCCAGCTGATAAAACAGTAATATACATGTATTATATAGATGGAGAATCAAGAAAAGATATTGCAAAGACTCTAAATATTTCAGCAACACAAGTTTCAAGAATATTAAAAAGAGCATTAAATAAATTATATAATATTATTCAACGAGAATTAAATGAAGATAATACATTAATAAATAAAAAATATGACAATTAATAAAAGGAGGAGACATGTTATTTTCAATAACAGTATTAGCATTTATTTTTATAGTAGGGCTAGTTTTTGGAAGCTTTTTAAATGTTGTAATACTTAGAACAGTAAGTGGAGAATCAATAGTATTTCCGGCATCAAAATGTCCTAAATGCCAAACACCATTAAAATGGTACCATAATATTCCTGTACTTTCTTATCTCTTTTTAAGAGGCAAATGTGCTTTTTGTAAGGAACATATAAGCTTACAATATCCAATTGTTGAATTACTTACAGCATTAATATTTACAGGTTTATTTTTAAGATTTTGTACTCCATTTGATCCGCTTTTTGGATTATCACAAATGAATCCAATAAGCTGGCATCAAGTAATAGTATATTTATTTTCACTAATAGTAGCATTTTTCTTTATAGCAATAGCAGGAACAGATATTATAGAGAAAAAAGTTTCAGATGCACACACATTTCCATTAATTGGATTAGGAATATTATATAGTATTATTTATTCAATAATAACATTTCTAGCATATACAAAGGCAAATGGATTTCCTAAGATTAACTTAGACTTTTTCTTAACTTGTCCTGTATTATATTCTCTAGCAGCAGCAATACTTGGCTTTTTAATAATGGAAGCAATCTCAAGATTAGGACTTATCACAGTAGGTGCAAGAGCTTTTGGCGAAGGTGACTCTTATATTGCAGCAGGTCTAGGTGCAGTATTTGGGGCGCTGTTAGGATGTTCTGCAGCTTATACAAACTTTTTACCTATATTTAAAGTTCTAGTTGCAATTTTAGTACTTAGTGGAGTAATTCAAATTTTATTTACACTTCCGCTATTCATCAAAAAATTGATAAGTAATAAAAACTGGATTACACTTGGAATTTTATCAACATTTATTATTTACACAATCGCATATCTTTATGCTCAATCAGCTCAATGGTTAGTACATAAAGCTGCTTATTGGTCTAGTACAGTAGTTTTAATCATTTTAGGATTGCTAACTTGTAAAGAATTAATATGCGGACTAAAATCAAATAAAGCAGCTGATGGACTATATTTACCATTTGGACCGGCAATGATAATTGCAGGCTTTATCGCTCTATTTACTATTGGTTTTTAATATAAATAAACATACAAAGATAATAAAAAAGCTGAATATTAAATATTCAGCTTTTTTATTATACTGATAAAATTTTCAACGCTTCTTTTAATATATCTTCCGCCAACGCACCTGCAGAAACTTTAGCTAAAGCTCCTGAAATAGCAGATGTAACTTCTTCTTTAGAATACCCTAAAGATAATAAAACCATTTGAGCATCTTCAACATTTTGAGAATTCTCACAAGTTACACAAGCATCTGATTTAACAGGAACATTACCAGCATAAGAAGTTAATTTATCTTTCAATTCCAAAATAATTTTCTGAGCTAATTTAGGACCAACACCTTTAGCCCTTGTTATTTCCTTATAATTTCCATCTAATACAAAACCTACCAAATCAGAAACTTCAAAAGAATTAAGCAAAGTTAAAGCCATTTTTGAACCCACACCTGATACAGAAGTCAAAATATTAAAAACATCTCTATCTTCGCGTTTCAAAAATCCACATAAACTCATCTTATCTTCTCTATGGATTAATACCGTAAACAACTTAATTTCATCACACAAATTTGGCAGATTGGCAAAATCTCTATCCATAATTTCGCAAGAATAACCAACACCACAAGTTTCAACAGTAATAAAATTTCCTTTACTACCAGAAGTCTTGTATGCAAAAACACCTTTTATATAATCATACATAACAATTTAACCTTTTATTGTTGAAATCAAATCCTCGACAGTAGATTGTAAACTTTTATCAGTTTTTAATTTTTCTGTTATCAAATCGCAAGAATACATAATTGTTGTATGTTTTTTAGCAAAAAACTCACCTATTGACTCATAGCTCATTTGCAAAACTTCTCTTGCTAGATAAACAGCCATATGCCTTGCATGTGCAATTTTTTGTTGACGAGCAGTACTTTTCAAATCTTTAACAGTAACAGAAAAATAATCAGCAACAACTTGTGCAATTTTATCAATAGAAATATCTTTCTTTTTAACTTCGCAATTCAAAGCCCTTACCGCTAAATCCAAAGTTACACCGACACCTGAAAATTCAGCATAAGCACTCACTTTATTAAAAGCACCCTTTAATTCTCTAACATTATTCACAAAGTTATCCGCAATATACTCAAAAACATCATCATCTGCTTCAACTTCTAACTCTTTTGCATAAGCTTTAACAATTTCAAATCTAGTTTGAAAATCAGGTGGAACAATATCGACAACCAACCCCATTTCAAATCTTGTTCTTAAACGATTGTCCAAAGTTGGAATATCCTTTGGCAAACGATCAGAAGCTATAACAATTTGCTTATTATTAGTATATAAAGCTTCAAATGTAGAAAAGAAATCTTCCATAGTTTTCATTTTAGACTCAATAAATTGAATATCATCCATTAACAAAATATCCACATTTTGAAACTTTTGATGGAATTTACGCATCAAAGAATTATTACAAACTTGGCGTTTTTTTGCATTAGGAGAATCATTATACTGAAAACATCTAACCCATTCATTAAAATAATCTTCCATTCGAATATATCTAACTTTAAGCTCAGGTTTATTAAAAATAATATAATGCCCAATAGCTTGCATTAAATGGGTTTTCCCCAAACCGGAAGCACCATAAAGAAATAATGGATTAAATTTTTTGGAAGGATTATTAGCAACAGAAAAAGCAGCATTATAAGCAAATTTAGAATTATCACCAACAACGAAATTATCAAACTTCAAGTTCAAATTCAAATTTGCACTAGACTGCATCTGAGCCAAAGATATTTTAGTCTCTTCAGATTTACGTTCTTCTTCAGTTTGACCAGCAACAATTTTTGATAATTCTTTTTTTCTATTTTTAATATACCTATCTGCAAAATCAGGATCATAAACAAGAGAAAAAGTAGCATCATCACCTAAAACAGATTTAACAGTTTCTTTAATCTTATCAGTCCAATTTTTTTTCAAAATATCAACAGCCATAGGGTGAGGCGACAATAAAACTAAAGTCTTATTTTCAAAATCCGCAGCCTCTAATGGTGTAATCCAAGTACCAAAAATATGTTCCGGAAGATTAACTTCCAGCTCATCTTTTACTTTATCCCAAACTACTTTAACCTCATTAATATCCATATAAAATATTGTACAATAAAAAATCTTCTTATCACATGTTTAATAAAGTTTTGTAATTATTATAAATAAAAATAAAAAAAATATATTTACAGGTTTTATCATAACAAAATATCAAAAAGGGGAACATTTATGAAAATAAATAATAATACACAATTTAGCAATAGAAAAACACCAATATTTGGGACAAAATTTTCACCTGAACTACAAAAAGAACTAAAAGAAGCAGCAAGACGCTCTTTATTAAATAGAGATCATTTAAAATACATAAAATCAATAAAAAATGACGGCTTGCCAACAACATTAGATATCATATCATATTATACACCTGGAGAAAAAGAAGTAATTATAACAAGTCCAAAAATAGAAGAACTTCAACAAATAACTAAAAATAAACTTAGAGGGCGAATGGTATGGAAATACAATAGGGAAACCATGAAATATTCATTTGACTATAAAACACTTGCAGATATATTTTCACCAAAATCAGCGCTAAAATTAAATATCAAATGGGCAGAGGAATTTGCTCAAGAGCAATTAAAATATCTTGCCCAAAAGAAATCAGAAAAAATATCACCTGAAGACATAACAAACATACTAAAAAAATAAAATCAGAAATTTAGAAAAATATTTAAATATATTACTAATAAACAGCAATATAAAAATAAAAAAAGGATGAAACTGAGAGAATCAATTTCATCCTTTTAAAATTAGACGCTGGCAACTAGTTATCTTCCCAGGGGGTGGCCCCCCAAGTATTTTCACCGCAATGAGTC
>CALUYT010000060.1 GCA_944325085.1 Candidatus Gastranaerophilales bacterium
TGCGGAGCATATTTGATTGCATTAGAAAGATAATTTATCAATGATCTTGCAATAGCATCATAATTACACATAATTAGAGGAATATCATTATCTTTTTCAACATCAATTTTTAAATTATGTTCCTTTAGTAAAACTTCAACTTGAGACACACAATCATCAACTAATTTTGAAATATCATTTTCACTCTTTTCAATTTTAGCATTTGAATCTAATCTTGAAAAATCTAAAATATCATTAACCATACGATTTAAACGTATTATTTCAGTATTAAGAGTTTCTATAAATTCTTTTTTAGTTTTCTCATCAAATTCATCACCATAATTGTATAATGTATCAATATAACTTCTCAAAACAGTAACCGGAGTTCTCAGTTCGTGAGAAACATTTGAAATAAACTGAGATTTCATCTGATCCATTTCAATTTCGCGAGTTACATCAATCAAAACAATAATATACCCGACATAATCATTATTTCTGGTGAACATTGGAGATATAATTGATTTTAATATTCTTCCATCAATTGTAATATTGAAAGTAATTGGTTTTGAAGATTTTTCTTCCATTGAAAGCTTTTTATATTCTTCAATTTTTTCATTAAAACAATATTCTCCTTCAGTATCAACATACTTTTGAATATTAGTATTAAGAATCTCATCACCTTCAAGTTCTAATAATTCTTTAGCATGATTATTAACTAAAACAACAGAATCATTATTATCACAAACAACAACCCCGTTAACAATACTCATCAATACAGCTTCTAACTTATTTCTTTCAAGAGTAATTTGTTCAATATTTTGTTCTTCATACAAATTCAATCTTGCTGACATATCATTAAAAGCATTAAACAACTCTTGAACTTCATCACTCACATCTTTGCTTTCAATTTTATATCCAAATTCACCTGATGAAATTTTTCTAACACCATCACGCAAAATTCTTAATTCTCTTGTAATAAGATATGTATTTATCAAAATTACAAAAGCAAAAACTAACCAAACAATAGCAAAAACGAATAAAATAGATGCCCTTGTTGTAGATGAAACTTTACCAACAATAGACCCTGACAAACCTACAGTAACAGATCCGCTATTTTTATTAGTTAAAACATTCACCATTGGAGATGAAACAGAAATATTAGAACGCTTGTTATTAGCAAGTTTGTCATCTTTAGCCTTATAGATAAGTTTTCCATCAGCATCTCTAAATTCTATATAAACAAGATCTTGATGAGATTTTAGAATTGAATCGGAATGATTTTTTAATATATTAAAAGCTTCCTGTTTTGGAACGTTTTTAGTAATTTCATAACTTTCAATTGACAAAATTTTAGAAATTACCTGACCAAAATTTTGATAACTTTCATTTAAATTTTTCTGAATATTAATAGTTGCAAAAACAGCAATTGCCATAATAAGCAATGTGCTTAATATTAACCCAAAAATAATCAATCGATTCTGAGTTGAAAAACTCATTTTATGCTTATCGCTCATAGGATAATTATACCACTTTAATAAAAAATTTCATAGTAAATTATTTATTAAACCAATACAAAATAAGGGAGTTAGAATAATTAATTCTAACTCCCTTAAGCAAAACATATGCAAAATTTATGAAAAGATTATTCTTTAGTATATTCTGCATCAATAACGTCATCATCGTTATTGTTTGAAGAACTATCACTAGAAGATGCATTTTCAGAATTTGCACTCTGAGCAGCTTGATCTTCTTTTTGAACAGCTTCATAAGCTTTTTGAGAAATACCGAACATTGTTTGTTGTAATTCTTCAGATAATTTTTTCAATTCATCTGTAGATTTGTTTTCATCAATAGCTTTTTGTAAAGCAGCTTTTTGTTCTTCTAATTTTGATTTATCAGCAGCATCAATTTTGCCTTCAAAATCTTTCATTATTCTTTCTGCAGAACCAATTAAACTTGAAGCATTATTTTTAACTTCTGCTTCTTCTTTTTTCTTTTTATCTTCAGCAGCATTAGCTTCTGCTTCTTTAACCATTTTATCAATATCATCTTCTGATAAGTTAGAAGAATTTGTGATAGTGATTTTTTGTTCTTTACCTGTAGCTTTATCTTTAGCAGAAACATTTACAATACCGTTAGCGTCAATATCAAAAGTAACTTCGATTTGAGGAATACCGCGCATTGCAGGAGCAATACCTTCAAGTCTAAACATACCTAAAGATTTATTATCTCTTGCCATTGGTCTTTCACCTTGAAGAACTTGAATATCAACAGCTGTTTGATTATTTTCTGCAGTTGAAAATACTTGAGATTTAGAAACAGGAATTGTAGTATTTCTAGGAACTAAAGGAGTCATAACTCCACCTAAAGTTTCGATACCTAATGTTAATGGAGTAACATCAAGAAGTACGATATCTTTAACTTCACCAGCCAATACACCAGCTTGAATTGCAGCACCAACAGCTACAACTTCATCAGGGTTAACTGATTGGTTAGGTTCTTTTCCTGTGTAATCTTTAACTAATTTTTGAACAGCTGGAATACGAGAAGAACCACCAACTAATACAACTTCATTGATATCAGATTTTGAAATACCTGCATCTGATAAAGCTTGTTCAACCGGTTTTTTACATCTTTCTAATAAGTCAAAACATAAATCTTCAAACTTAGCTCTAGTCAAGTTCAAATCTAAGTGTTTTGGTCCATTAGCATCAGCTGTGATAAATGGTAAGTTAATATTAGTTTCAAAAACAGAAGATAATTCACATTTAGCTTTTTCTGCAGCTTCTTTAACACGTTGCATAGCTTGTTTATCACCTTTAAGGTCAATACCTTCTTGTTTTTTAAATTCTTCGCAGATCCAATCCATAACTTTTTGGTCGAAATCATCACCACCTAAGTGAGTATCACCTGAAGTTGATAATACTTCGTGTACACCATCACCGATTTCCAAAACTGAAACATCGAATGTACCACCACCTAAGTCAAATACTAAAACTTTTTCTGATTTTTCTTTTTCAAGACCATAAGCCAAAGCAGCTGCAGTAGGTTCGTTTACGATACGTAAAACATCTAACCCTGCAATTTTACCAGCATCTTTTGTTGCTTGTCTTTGAGCGTCATTGAAATATGCCGGAACTGTGATTACTGCAGATGTAACTTTTTCACCCAAGTATTTAGAAGCATCATCAGCCAATTTTCTCAAAATCATAGCTGAAATTTCTTGAGGTGTATAATCTTTACCATCAATATTTACTTTATAATTTTCACCCATATGTCTTTTAATAGAAGCAATTGTTCTATCCGGGTTAACAATAGCTTGACGTTTAGCCAACTGACCAACAAGTCTTTCGCCTGATTTAGAAAAGGCAACTATAGAAGGAGTAGTACGAGAACCTTCAGCGTTTGCAATAACAGTAGGTTTACCACCTTCCATAACTGCTACAACTGAGTTTGTTGTACCTAAGTCAATACCAATCGTTTTTGCCATAATCTTTATCTCCTTTACTTAAATAATTACATGCTAATTTATATTATTGTTATAACATCGATTTTTTAAAATCTTAAAAAAATAAACAAAAAATTAACAATTTAATTATTTAAATATATTTATCCCAAAAAGTATTTACCAAATTTGATTTTTTTAAATTTTAATGCGAAGATTTATATATGATATACAAAGACGAAGAAAGAAAACCTCAAATTTGGTTTTGCGGTGGACATTTTATAAACGATATTTATACAGGATTTTTAAATCCAATTATGCCATTTATTGCAGAACAGGTGAGAATATCTATGCCTATAGCAACAATTATATTAAGTTGTTCGCATATATTTTCATCTTTAATGCAGCCATTTTTTGGTTTTTTTGCTGATAAAATAAAAAAACGTGCACTAATTTTTTGGGGACTTATATGCACTTCAATATTCATATCCCTTGCACCGGCATCTAAACATCTAATATTAATGATTTTATTTATAATATTAGGAAGTATCGGTTCAAGCCTATTTCACCCACAATCTTTAGGATTAATTTCAAAATTTTCAAAATCTGATATTGCAAGAAACATGGGTATATTTATGGCTGCAGGAACTTTGGGATTTTCAATGGGTCCATTATTATCTTCTTCAATGGCTCAATATTTTGGATTGTCTAAAATGCCAATTTTATCCATCCTTGGAATTTCTTGGGCATTATTAATGTTCAAAATGGTACCAAAGTTTTCAACAGAAAAAACTCAAAAACCTAATTTTAAATTAAAACAAGCATTTATAGATATTTTATCCAATAGAAAATTGAACATACTAAATATAATTTCAATGCTAAAATCGCTTATAACAACATCATGTTCAATATTATTACCATTTTTGTGGAAATCACAGGGTTATACGAAATTTCAAATTGGAATCGCATTATTTTTCTTTCTATTCTTAGGAGGAATTGCTGCATTATTAAGTCCAAAAGTCGAGAAAAAAATTGGAACAGCGAATGTATTTTATATATCAATGATAACGACATTTCCACTTATGATATTATTTATGTTCACATATAAAACATTACCAATAATATCATTTATTATCTTTGCCCTAATGGGATTTATCACAATGTTTGCAGTTCCAATTACAATGAGTTTAGCTCAAAATGTAATGCCACAATACAAAAGTATAATTGGTGGATTTATAAATGGTTTTTCTTGGGGTGTTGTTGCAATTGCAATGTCAATAATAGGATACATAGCTGAAGCTACAAGCATTGTACCAGTACTGGTATTTTTATCTGCAATACCTGCAATATGCTCAGTACTCGTTAAATATCTATTTAAAGAAACACACTAAAAAATCTTATGCAATCAAAGATAAAAATTTTGAACTTTCATCTGTTGCATTATTCGAAAACAATGATTTAAAATTATCAACAACTTTTACCAAAAAGCTAGAATTATCATTGCTATTATAATCTATTTTTTGATTAAAATGCCCAAATCCTTCACTTAAACTGCTACTTTTCACATTCTGATTTTTAATCATATCATCATTATAAACATTTTTAACAGCATTAAGATAACCTATAGAGGAAACCAGCATTTTCTAACCCCAACTATTCTTCTCTACAGAAAAAATTTTATAATAAAACATATTTAAAATCAAGATAAAAATTTTAAATATTTACTAAATTAATATAAATATTGCGCGAAAAATTTAATATGCTACAATCCAGATATAAAAGGCAAAAGCAATGTATGATGAAATATTAAAAAGTTTATCTAAATCTAAATTCAGAAGTAAATTCAAACTAAAAGATAAAGAAAAAAACTACATTAAAACTAAGGGAATTGAAACAATAAAATCACATGCAAAAGATTTTATAAAAACAAGAATAGCCCCAGCATATATACCAAATGACGGAAAACAAACTCCAATGAAAGGACACCCTGTATTTATTGCTCAGCATGCAACAGCAACATGTTGTAGAGGTTGTATAAATAAATGGCACAAATTTCCGCAAGGAGTAGAATTAACAGAACAACAACAGCAATACTTAGTAGATTTAATTATGGAATGGATAAACCAACAAGGATAAATATATATGGACTATAAAACAAACGTAATGCGAATGCTTGATCAAAAGAAAATCAAATATAACCATTATACCTATATAAACACAAATGCAATAAGCGGAATTGAAGTAGCAACAGCTCTCAATCAAAATCCTAAACAAGTATTTAAGACACTAGTTACCGTTGCCAAATCAAAAAAATACTATGTTTTTATGCTTCCAGTTGAAAAGGAACTTGACCTAAAAAAGGCTGCACACTGTGTTAATGAAAAATCTGTTGAAATGATTAAATCAAAAGAATTATTACCTCTAACAGGCTATATTCACGGAGGATGTTCGCCAATTGGAATGAAAAAATTTTTCCACACTACAATTGACAATACCGCTAAAAATTTCAAAACAATTATATTTAGTGCAGGTAAAATAGGCTATCAAGTAGAAGTGTCATTAGAAGATTTAGAAAAAATAATAACATATGATCTTGCAGATATTACAACCTAAAAAGATTAATTTTTATTAAAACAAATATAAAATTAAGCAATTTAAAAATTTACTATCTTTAGATAAGTAAAGGGAAATTATATGGATATAAACTGCACAAATAACAACTTAAATTTTAAAGCGCTTCATATAGCAAACTGTGGGAATTTAAAACTATACAAAATAACAGACAAATCAGATTTAAACTATATCAAAGAACTACCACAAAAAATAAAAACTGAAAATCTCATGCCAAACCTGAGTAAAGACGAATACTCCCGCTGGAACGAGATGTTACAATATGCAGTAGATAATGCACTAACACCTGGTAATACAACATACTTAGAAACTTACAATAACAAACCTTGTGGTATTATAACCTTTTTTGAAGATAAAATAACAGAACTAGATTGCATATGCACCTGGCCAATTGAGTTTGGTAAAAAAGTAAAATTTGCAGGACAGACTTTATTTTATCAACTATTTTCAGATTTTCAAAAAATAAAAGGTGGGAAAAAAATAAAACTAGAAGCAATAACAAATGGCCCTTATGATACAGTAAGTAAATATGAAAAACTAGGATTTCAACAAACAGATACCCTACCAACAAAAGTAAAAATGGAAACTACAGCACCAAAAGTAAAAAATACGCTGAAAAATCTATCTAACACTATTGAATACGAAGAAACAAATCCTGAAAAAATAAATTTATACACAGAATTGGAACTATAATTTAGCGCACAAAATAATATCTAAACTTCTTTTAGCTTTTCACTTAAAAATTTATAAACATCGCTAACATTAACATTAGTACACCAAAAACAAAGACAAAATCTGGATTGCCTAAACACTTGATATAACAATTTTGAAAACAATGAAAGACTTTGTAAATTATAATCAATAAGTTCAAAACTTAGGCATTTCGAATTTAATAATTGAACTGATTTTAAATTATTCCACTCAATAAAACCGTAAAATATCGACCAAAAACCATTATCAGAAACATAGAACAATTTCATAGGATAAATAAACATTGACGTTAAAATAGGGAAACTAATCAAAGCTGCCAAAACAAATATAATCCAGCCAAATATCCAAAAGAAATAAGGATCATCAGCGCCATAAATGCATAAACCTAAACTTGCAAGATAATCAGCCTTCATAATAAAAAATATAGCAATAAAAGCCAACAAAATAGCAAGAATATCAAGACATATTAAAATAAATCTTGAAAAATAAACATTATTAAAATCATTAAAAGAATCTTTATGCATAAAAAGATTATACAAACCGTTTCAAAAAGTGTCAAGAACAGCAATATAAAAATAAAAAAAGGATGAAACTGAGAGAATCAATTTCATCCTTTTAAAATTAGACGCTGGCAACTAGTTATCTTCCCAGGGGGTGGCCCCCCAAGTATTTTCACCGCAATGAGTC
>CALUYT010000061.1 GCA_944325085.1 Candidatus Gastranaerophilales bacterium
TAAAGGAACATAATTTAAAAATTGATGTTGAAAAAGATAATGATATTCCTCTAATTATGTGTAATTATGATGCTATTGCAAGATCATTGATAAATTATCTTTCTAATGCAATCAAATATGCTCCGCAGGATTCAATAATAAAGGTAAGACTTTATAAAGAGCCTGAAAATAATCAGGTTACCGTAACAGTTAGAGATGAAGGTATAGGGATTGCTCCTGAGTATCAGAAAAAAGTTTTTGAAAGATTTTTCAGAGTTGAAAATAAAACCCACAGTGTTAAAGGTACTGGTTTAGGGCTTCATCTGGTCAAAACGACTATAGAAAAACATCATCTTGGGCATGTTTTTGTAGTTTCGCAGCCTGATCATGGGTCAACTTTCGGATTTTCTTTACCGATTGATTTATCTCTGGTAGAGGGTGCAGATGAAGACTTGATATAGTGTAATTGGGAGGTAGATTATTGATTATTTTATTAAAAAATTTATTATTCGCAGTAATTTTTATATTATGGTTTAGTTCAATCCAGAAGGTTCAATTCAAATCTCAATACAAAATTGATAAAGATGGCAGAAAGATATTTTATCCGTTATCTTTTAACAAGGGTTATGCGGCAACAGATGAACAGATTGAAAAATGCTGTAAATCATTTTACAAAATATATTTTTTTAATATGAAAGGTTTTTCTAATGATATTGAAAAAATATTTGAAGAAAGCGAGGTTATTAATGAACCGCTGCAAAGAAATTTAGTTTCCATAAATCAGGCTAAATCTTTCAGCTGGTTACAACTTAGCACTCTTCTTTTTATTTGTTTGGCGATGATTGCTGTTTGCTGGCAATTTAAAATTTTAGTTGTTCTGATGGCATTTATTGCTCTTATTTATCTTCGTATGGTATTTATAAAATTAAAATAGAGGTTTTGTTAGATGTTTGAGTCTATTTTGGTAATTATAATGCTTGGTGTATTGATTACTCATCCTGTATTTAAAACTACAAGACCCGGTGCAAATGATCCGCATAATGTTGCTATTACCGGCAGCATTGCAGTTATAATTTTTATTATTTATTCTATTTATATTTTCATTAAATCCAAAAAGCAAAAATAAATACTAGTCAAACAGAGCATTAATTTTATCTGTAATATCTTGTGGATCAATTTCATTTGTAATTTTATTTACGTCTTGGGCTATTTGATATAATTTAGCGGCTTCGATTTTATCACCTGTAATTGCGATAGAACGAGCTAAGTTAAAATGTGCTAAAGCATAATTTGGATTACATTCAACAGATTTTTTAAACATTTCAATAGCCTTTTGAACTCTACCCAAATCATCAAGATATATTACGCCTAAATTGTTATATGCAATATCGTAGTTTTTATCAAATTCTATAGCTAATTCATATTCTCTTATGGCTTCATCAGTGTCACCCTTACCCCAGTATAAAAATCCTAAGTTACAATGAATTTTGGCGTTTTGCGGATTAAGATCAAGAGCATTTCTATATACAGTCAAAGCGTTTTCATAATCTTCCTTATCATAAAATGCACTTCCTAAATTGATGTAGATATCAATATCTTCAGGAGTAAGAAGATATGCGCTTTGGTAGGATGTTATTGCAGCATCTAAATCTTGTTTTGCTTCTTGGAATACAAATCCTAATGTTTGATTTACAACACTTGTCCATTCTTTGCTTGGATTTAGTGTGATCGCTGTTTGGAAATGTGATACTGCGCCGTCTATGTCACCTTTTATATATAATATATTTGCTAAATTTGAATGAAATTCCGGCATGTTAGGCATAATTTGGATAAGTTTTTTGTAAACTTCAATCGCATTATCATAATCACCCAAATCTTCATATGCTTTACATAGATGACGATAGGCAGGAATATTTAAGTTATCAAGCCATATAGCCATTTTGTATTCTGTAATCGCATTTTCAAATTGTCCTAATGTTGAATATATATCACCTAATAAACAGTATAAAGGAACAAACCCTGGAGCTTTATCTATTGCATCAATGTAAATATCTAAAGCTTCATCAAGTCCTTTTGATTGAACTTTCATGTAACCTTTAAATAATATTGGTAAAAATTTTGTATATGAAATAGCTTCTTTAACTTTTTTAATTGCTTCTTTATCAAATGGTAATGTTAAAATAGATAGCATATATTCATAAATAGATTTAATTTTATTTTTTAATACTCTAAAAGAAGAAACTTTGTATAAATTATGCAATAAATAATGCGCACGAGAACTTGCAAAAGGTGCATATTTTATTGCCTTTTTTACATTCATTTCAGCATCTAGGAATCTTGCTTTTTTAGTATAAGTTTCAGCGAGCATATAGTATGCTTTAGCATATTTTGGGTTTTTAGAAACAGCATTATCAAAATAATTGATAGCTTTGTCTAAATCTCCTTTGTAAAATTGTGCAAGTCCTATTTTATAGTAAATTTCAGCTGAATCAATATATGATTCTAAAGCTATTTGATATTCGGTAATAGCTTCATCTATATACTGGCATGATGAATATATATCCAAATGCCAAGCTAAATATAAATCTCCCAAACGAAGATGTAAGTCAGCATTAGTGGGGTCTTTTTGTAAGCCTATTTGACAAAGTTCTATTGCTGATTTAACATTTCCGGTTTTTATTTCTTTATTAATTTTTTTATCTAAAGTTTTTGTATCATTATTCATTTTCATAAAACAGCTCTTTAACACTTATTTTAATTAATTTTATATAAAAAAGCAAGTTAATTAATACAATTTTGTGTATAATAGAATTTATATTAGATGAGGATATTTATATGGCAGACAACAGAATTTATTTTGTAGATGTAACAAACAGAGATGGTGTTCAAACATCAAGATTAGGTTTAGCAAAATTAGAAAAGACTATTATCAATTTAATGCTTGATGAGATGGGTATAACACAATCTGAATTTGGTTTTCCTACAACAAAACACGAAATTAATTATTTAAATGGTAATTTAGAACTAGTTAACCGAAAATCTATTACAACGACTAAGCTTTCAGGTTGGATGCGAGGCATAGTCGAAGATGTTGAGTTGTCATTTAAAAATGTTCCTGAACTGAAATATGTAAACTTGTCACAATCGACATCAGAGCAAATGATTCATGGAAAATATATGGGTAAAAAGACTGCTGATGATATTATAAAAATGACGAAAGAGGCAGTTGAATGTGCTGTTGATAAAGGTGCAAAAATTATTGGTGTAAATGCAGAGGATGCTTCAAGAAGTGATATAGATTTCCTAATAAAATATGCAACAGAAGCTAAAAAATCAGGTGCATATCGTTTTAGATATTGTGATACTTTAGGTTATGAAGATCCAAAAACTACTTATGATAGAATTTATGAAATAGCTAAAGCTACTCAAATGCCTATAGAATTACATTTTCACAATGACTTAGGTATGGCAACAGCTTGTTCTGTAATGGGTGCAAGAGCTGCAATCGATGCAGGTGTTGATGCATATATAAATACTGCTATAAATGGAATGGGCGAAAGAGCAGGAAATGCTGATTTAGTTTCTTGTTTGTTAGCTTGTTTAAAATCTGCAGGATTTAAAAATAAGTATAAAATAGATGAAAATATAAAACTTGATAAAGCTTGGCATTTAGCAAAATATGCATCTTATGCTTTTGGTGTTCCTATTCCAATGAATCAACCTGCAGTCGGTGATAATGCTTTTGCTCATGAATCAGGTATTCATGCTGATGGAGCATTAAAAGACAGAAGAAATTATGAATTATATGATTTTGAAGAATTGGGCCGTGGTGAACCTGAAATTATTGAAACAGGTAGAATGATTACGACAGGTGAATATGGTGGAATTAAGGGTTTCCGTAATGTATATAACAAACTGGAATTAGAATTCAAAGATGAACATGAAGCAAGAAATATCTTGGAACTTGTACGTTATGCTAACGTTCATACTCAAAAACCTTTGACTACAAGTGAATTAAGATTTATATATTATTATCCTGATATTGCAGCTCAAGTTATGACTGTTTCACCATATTATGAACCGATTGGAGCAATTAAAGATAGAGTGGAAGAAGAAAAGTTAAATCCACCTGAACATATTTTATAATTAAAAGAGCCTTTGTTTATTACAAAGGCTCTTTTATATTTGATAATCTATTCCGTGTGTTTTAAAAAGTTCATTAAAGAAGTTTTTATTTTCTAAAATTTTTTCCTTTGTTAATAGCATATCCATTCCGTATTTAAAAGGATGTGAAGGATAGGTATTTTTATTTTCTAAAACTTTTTGTATGTATTCTAATGTTAGAGTATTTGTTTCAGAACGTAATTGTCTTTGCATTTCTGATGTTGTACAGGTTTTTATTTTTTCTAAAATTTGAGCTGCTTTTTTTGCATATTCTTCAAACCCTGGTTGTTGATTTGATATTATCGATTCAAGAGCTTTGTCTCTATCTACAAATGTTTGAATATTTGGTATAAATTTATATTTTGAATGAAAATAAATAGCCGTATCTTTTGAATATATTTCAAATTTTGACATTCTATTTTCTAGCATTTCAATTATGCTGGAAAGTCGTAATAATTCTCCAAATTTAAAATGTTTTTTTCTATATTCAGGAGCTATTTCAATGAAAAATCCTTGTAGTTTTTTATTGTTTGGGTCTAGTGAAAAAATTTCTTTTCCTAGAAGTTTCCCTTTTGTATTTTTTAGCTCAGTTATAAACTTGAATGTGTATTCTTCATATTTACGTGTTTCAAGAGTTAAGTTTCCAAAAATGTTATTGTTTACAACCATTGAACATAACTTCTTTGGATTATTTGGGGCGAAATCTTGTATGTAAACTTTTCCGAGTTGAGCAGGGTTTATCATACTTTGTATAAGTTGGCTAAATAAATAATTTGCTTAAATATATTTATACATTAAGTTTTTTAAAGATTTTAATATATAACTTCTCCCCCGCCGATTAGGTGGCCATCATTTATATCATATAAAACTCCGGCTTGACCTGAGGTAATTGAATTTACTTTCTCATAAAATGTTATTTCGGCTTTGTCATCTAAAACTTTTATATTTGCTTTTTTAGCTTGCATATTATATCTGATTTTTACCATTGCATCAAATTGTTTGTCTTCGATTGGATATGAAAAATTTAGATCCTTAATTACTAAACTTTGTCGCATATCATCTTCTTTTTTGCCTAAATATACAATGTTTTTTTCAGCATCGATATCTATAACGTATAAAGGATAAGCTGCAGCTATACCTATTCCTTTTCTTTGCCCTATTGTATATTGGTAATGTCCGTTGTGCCTTCCTAATTTTTTACCTGTTGATATTTCTATAAAATCTCCAGGCATGTCTTTGAATATATTAGTTAAATATTTTTTAGTAGTATTAGGCTTTTGGATAAAGCAAATATCTTGACTTTCTTTTGATGATTTTGTTGGTAGGTCATAATCGATTGCAATTTGTTTTACTTGAGATTTTTCATATTCGTATAGTGGAAATATAGTTTTTGACAGCTCTTTTTGACCTAGTCTATATAAAAAGTATAATTGATCTTTGTGTTCATCTTTTGCAGGGTATAATTTATAAATACCATTTTCACATTTTATATTTGCATAATGTCCTGTAGCAAATATATCGGCATTAAGTTCGTTTATTGCATAATTAAATATTTCACCCCATTTTATAAATTGATTGCAGATAATACAAGGATTTGGGGTTTTTCCATTTTTATAATAGTTTTCAAAATAATCTATTACTTTGTTCTGAAATTGTTTTGTCACATCAAGGATTTTTAACTCAATACCAAGTTTATCCGCTACTTTTTGAGCGTTTTTGCATATGATTTCAGCGCTTTCAGAGTTTATCATTTTACCAGTAATGCCAATAACTTCATAACCTTTTTGTTGTAGTAAGAGTGCTGTTACTGAACTGTCTATTCCTCCGCTTATAGCTACTGCTGCAATTTTTTTATTGGTATTTGTCATCTGTTTATTCCTTTAGTTTGTTCTGTTTTATTATCTAACAAAATCTTTGAAATTTCCAACTATTAGATTTTATGTTATAATCTTCTTATGAAAAAGTTTTTACTATCCATATTTATAATCTTTGCTGTTGGATGTAATATTTCAGTTTGGTCAAACGAAGTTGAAGAAGATTATCTGGATATTGCGGCAAATTATTGTGTAATTGGTGATTACGAGTCTGCAATGGAATATTTAGATAAAATTCTTGCTATTAATCCTAATAATACTCAGGTAATTGATTTGAAAAAAGGATTAAGCCATGTAATTGCTCAGGATAAAAAAACTTTTATTACCAGTGTTAATCCATTAATTAAACAGGCTCAAGAATATAAAAGAGTTGGAGATGAACAAAAAGAGCTTGATACTTTGTTAGAAGCTACACAATCTAAAAATTCATATTTAGCTTATTATTATTTAGGAAACTTTTATAGAGATAAAAATGATTATGTGAAAGCTTTAGATGCTTTTAATAATGCATCATCTGCACGTCCTGATTTTGCTCAGGCATATTTATCAACAGCGATTACTCTTTTAGATGTTGGCAGATATGATTCTGTTATTAATCCAATTGATAAATATTTAACTTTTGTTCCTGATGATGATTTAGCTTATGCAATAAAATCAAGAGCAGAATTTGAGATGGGCATGTTAGATGAATCAAAAGCGGATAATGATAAAGCTATCGAAATAAATAATTGTCCTGAATATCAATTTGATAAAGCAAAAATTTTATATAAATTGGGTGATTACCAGGGCGCAAAAAATATTTTTACGGAACTTTTACCAGATATTCAAACTTCAAAAATTTATGAATATATCGGATACTGTGATTATGCAATGAAAGATTATGTCAATGCCTTGATGAATATTGATAAAGCAATCATTCTGTCTGATGATGACGAGTATTTGGAGAACAAGTATAATGAGATTAAAGGAATTATAGAAAGTAACCAGGATGGGCAAACGCAAGAACAGTAGGAATAGAAAAAAAGAGCATAAAGAATCTTTTATAACAAAGGTTTTTAATGCAATAATAACCTTGTGTTTAACCGCAGGTATGTTGTGGGGATTGCAAGCTTATAGCGGGGCTGCGAGTTTAAAATTTGCACAAGTTAGCGATGTTCATTTCTTGGAAGATGGTGCTAATACTACATTTAAAATGACAGGTGAATCTCCTAGGTTACTTGAGGATGCTGTTTCTCAAATAAATGAGCAAAATGATATTGATTTTGTTATGTTTACGGGAGATTTAATTGATAAATCTTTTGAAAAAGAACTTAGGGCGTTTTTACCATATGCAAATAAGTTGAATGCTCCGTGGTATTTTACGTTTGGAAATCATGACAGATGTGTGGGTGGATATTTAAATACTCTTGTGTATTTAGATATGGTACGTAATGCAAATCCTAATTTTAAATTTAAAAAATCATATTATTCTTTTGAACCTAAAAAGAATTATAAAGTTATAGTTTTAGATGATATTATAACTGATGAAATTACATCAAATGGTTATATTGACGAAACTCAATTAAAATGGTTAAAAAAAGAATTAGATAGTTCTAAAAAGGATACAGTATTATTATTTATGCATGTTCCTATTGTTGAACCGTTTGCAAGTCCAAATCATAAATTGAGAAATGCTGTTGTATTGAAACAACTAATCGAAAGTTATGATAATCCTATTGGAGTATTTCAAGGTCATTATCATGCAGCAAAGATAGTTCAACATGACAATGTTTTATATGTTAATTCTCCTGCGTTAGTTTCTTATCCGAATGCTTTTCGTATTGTAAATGTAATTAATTATAGTGATAAGACTGTTTTTGAATTTGATTGGAGAGAGACAAGAGAAAAAACTATTCAAAAAATGGCAAAGATTTTAGTCTTTTCAGGTTCTATATACGCTGGAGAAGATAAAGATCAGGTTGGCGTTTACGAAGTAAAAAAGAAAAAATAATTTGAGGTTAATATGAGTGATTTTAGTGTAAAGTTTAGAGGTGTAAGAGGCAGCTTTCCTGTAGCGAACAAGAATTTTTTGAAATATGGTGGTAATACTTCTTGCGTTGAAGTTAATGTTGGTGGGCATATAATTATTTTAGATGCCGGAACAGGTATTGTTTCTGTTGGTGATGAATTGATGGAACAATATATTGCATCTTCTGTAAATCCTGATGAACGTAAACCTATATATGCTACTATATTAATTTCTCATATTCATCAAGACCATTTGTTGGGTTTGACTTTTTTTAAACCGTTGCATGTAAATTCTACAAAGTTAATGATGTTTGGTCCATCAAGTCAAAATTCAACTCTGTCTAAGGATTTGTCAGAATTGGTTTTTGGAAAAACATTTCCTTTGGATTTAGGAGATATCGCTTGTCATTTAGATATTAAAAATGTTTGTGAAGAACAAGTTATTCTTATAAGACCTAATCAGAAACCAGAATTGCTTAATGTAGAAGATTATAAACAAGAAGATGATGATATTCTTATCACTTGCTATAAATCATATGTTCATCCTCAAGAAGGGGTTATGATTTATAAAATATCATATAAGAATAAATCTCTTGTTTACGCTACGGATAAAGAGTGCTATTTTGGTGGTGATAAAAAATTTGCAAAATTTGCAAAAAACTGTGACTTGTTAATTCATGACGCTCAATATACTACTGAAGATTATCTGAGTCCATATTCTCCTAAGCAAGGTTATGGACATTCTACTTTTGATATGGCTGTAGAAGTTATGAAACAAACAAAAGCTAAAAAAATGGCGTTCTTCCATTATGATCCAAGTTATGATGATCTTAAATTAAATAGGATAAAAGAATATTATACATCTGAAAGTAAAGATATCTTTATGACTTATGAAGGTCTTGAAATAGATATTTTATAAATAGAATTTGATAAAATTGTATTTATTCTTAAATAGATTATGATGAAAAGTTTTTTTACAATATTATTAATTTTTCTGGTTTCTTGTCCGGTTTTTGCATTGGGGCGGACAAGTGCAACTTATGTCATTGATCCTGAGAAAAATGCATATGATCATAATAACAAAGGTGTTAATTATGTCGAAGAAAAATGTTATTATGCAGCTATTCAAGAATTTAAAATGGCTATTAGTTTAAATCCTAAAACACAAGCTACTGCTGTATATTTTAATAACTTGGGTAAAGTTTATATGACAATAGGTTATCCAGAACTAGCTTTAGATTGTTTTCAAAATGCAATTAAGCAGTATAGCTTGAATTTTGAGTATTATAATAATCTTGTGAATTGTTATGCAAAACTTAATCAATTAAAAAATCAATTGCAAATTTATAATAATAAAAAAAATAAGACTTCTCTTGATAAAATTATGATTGGACTTTTATATGAAAAAATGGGAGATAAGAAAAAAGCTATAATTGTTTTAGATGAATTTGTGATGTCTGAACCTAGTCTTTTAATTACTCCGGCGGTTAAGTATCATATTCAAGAGTTGGTTGATAATATAGATTTATAATAAATAAAAGAGCAGGCCCCTTTGTAGAAGCCTGCTCTCTTTGGTCTCGTAGATGTAATTATTTTTTGTATTTTGCTAATAAATTTGTATTATCTTGAGTTGAAACAATGTTTATTTTTGGTGCATTGTTGTTAACTGTCTGTTCATTTTTATTATTTGAAGCACCTTTCATTGTTGGGTTAGATTTGTCTTTAGTATCATTATTGTTTTGAGGAGTTAATCCTTTTTGTTTTGCTTCACGTTCATTCATTTTCTTTTCAACTTTGCCAGCTAATGGAGTTGCAATGAATGGAACTAGCATACGTTTACCAACAATAGTTGCGGCTGCTAATGATGTTAAACCACCAAATGCATCTTTAACATTGTTTCTAATTTTTTCAAATTCTTGAGTGAATTTGATGCTATTTATGTCTTCAAAACCAGGTTGGTTCTTAACAAGAGCTTGGTATGTCTTTTTAATTGGTCTATCAAATAGTCTTCCAAAGAACTTATCAAACATTTTAGTTTGGCAAACCTTGTGAGATACAGTAAAGAACATCAATAACTGTAGTGCAATCATTAATAAACCGTTTGTTAAGTCTAATGATGCAACGAATTTTCTCTTATCATCTGGAATATCTTTATTGTTTAAACTTTGTGTAACATATAAATAGCAACCTAGACCGTCTTTTGCTATGATAGATGCAACACCAAGTCCATCGATATATTTTCTATTGTTATTATATACTTCATTACCTGCTTTACGGGCAATTTTGCTGTTAGAAAACCATCTGATAGGTTTGTAGATACAATTTTTAAGAATAGGATTTATTTTATCGTAACTCATTATTTCACCTCCGTATTCTTATTATTGTTGTCTTGTTTTGGTTTTGCTGTTTTATTTGATAGTTTAGGGAATGCTAAATCCATAAACCAAGGATATATTTTATTCAATAACCAGCAAGTTGCAGGTAGGATTGCAAGAGATACTCCTAATCCTGTCCAACGTTTTAAACCATCAATATTAGATTTTACGTGTTTTTTCAATTGGTCGCCAATACATTTTGCAACTGAACCGGCTTTTTGTTTTAATCGGATGCTAACGTTTTCTGTAAATTCTATAGATTCATTTATTTCTTTTTCGTTTAGCCCTTTTGCTCTTAGTTTTGTTTTTACTAAATTTTCGGCATTTGTTATTGTATTATTTATAATTTCTTGAGCTTCTTTTACTGTGATTCCTGAAGTTTGTAATTTGCTTCTTATTTTGCTTAATGTTCCGATTGTTCCATCTATTGCATTTGTTCTTATATAGATAACTTCGTTAACATATTCTATAATTTCTTGAGTTGATTTTTTAGATGCCATTGTGTCTATGTTTTCAAGCATATTGTTTAATTTCAACTCTAATACTCGCATTGCAGATGCATCAGAACCTGTATTTTTGTTTTTAATTTCTTTAACGATTTTGATTAATTCATTATTTACTTTTTTCTTAGCTGGGTTCTTTTTATTTTCTGCTTTTAATTCAGAAATTAATTTTTTACATTCTTTATCAAAATCTTTACTTGCTTCTACAAATTTATCAGGGGTTGCTCCAAAATCAGCTTGAGTATAGATTTGGGATACTTTATTGCTTAATCTTTGGACAACTGCTCTTGATTCTTCAGGGTTATTATGGAAGAAGATTCCACGATTAATTTTTTGAGGTAATTTATGATCTATTGCTTTACGTTTTTCAATTTCTTCAGCATCTATAATGTTATCAAGAGTTTCCATAAATAATTTTTTGAAATCTTCTTGTGGCATTTCTAATTTTGTAGTTTTGCTACCATCTGAAGTATTTAAAATGATTTTATCATCAGATATCATTTTTTCTAAAGCTTTATCGTTTTGTTTTTTATAATTTTCGATTTCAGCTTTCATTTCTTCTTTATTAAATTTCTTGCCAGGATTATTTGCTTTTATCATGTGTTTTAAATAATCATCAGAAGGGAATAATGAAGAATTGTATTGTGTTGGGAAGAAACCAATATCTGCCCCTTTCTTAATTGCTGCATTAAACGGAATTACGATTGCGCATTGTGTTGCTACTGCTAAAACTGCTGAAACAGGTTGTCTCCAAGCTGTATATGTTCTTGTATCTTTATCGGTGTCAGATAATGGGTTGTACTTGATAAATAATGGAGCAACTAAACCTGTACCGATTGCGTTTATTAATTGGTTTTGTATTTCTCCCATGCCTTCATGAATTTTGACCATATTCTTGATTTTTTTAGGCATAATACCAAGTAAAATTTCCTTTAATGTTTTAGTTTGAGCTGCTGCTCCTGTAAAACATACACTGTCTTTTGGATAATCCAGATACGCTCTGTTGTTATTGGCATGAAGGTTAAACTTTCCAGTGCCTGATATCCCGTCAATACTTCCTTTAATCTTTTCGATACTCATTTTACACCTACTATGACCTTCTATATATATAGAAAACAAAAATATAAAAAATTGCTAAATATTTATCGATTATTACGAAATGTTAACAAATTTTTTAAGGTCTTCTAATGCAGAAACATCATACTTTCTTACAATTCCCGAATCCTTTATATACAGTGTTTCCTTTAAATTTAAGGAAACACTGTAATTGTATATAAGACATAATTCTTTTAAAAGAATGATAAACAAATTGTTACATTATTTTTTTGAATCTAAAATCTTTCTGATTCTTAAAAATCTATCAAGTTCAGTACTTACAGTTTTAACATCACCTAACAATGAATTTGGTATCATAATTTTGTTATCATATTTAGGGTCAAGTATAAATACTGTTGGAAATCCTGTAATGCCAATTTCTTTTACTGTTTTTTCGTATTGTTTATCTTCAACGTTAACTTTTGAGAATACAATTATATCCTTGTATTTTTCAGATAATTCTTCATAAATTGGCATAAATTTTATGCAATAATGACACCAATCTGCGTAAAATAATGCAAGAACAGGTTTGTTACTTTTCATTGCTTTATTGTATTCTATACCGATTTTGTATTCAGAAGGTTTTTTAGGCTCTCCAGAGTCTGAAACTGGTATAGCATTGTCTTCAATTTTTTCAACTGTTTCCATTTTCATTTTTTCGAATTGATAATATTCAATTCCTGCAATGGCGCATAGCGCAACGATAAAAAGAATTGAAGCTACTATTGCAACATTCTTTTTGTTAAGATTTTTTAGTTTTTCTTTTAAATTTAATCCCATTGACTTATCTCTCCTTTTTATCCTCTATCTTAATTATATTATGAAAATATTATATTTTTGCGGAGTAGAGGAAATTTAATAAAAATTTACATTAATATTTCTTAACAATATGTATATATTTTTATATATCTGGGTATATACAAAGTATATACAACCTCGTGTAACATTTACCCAAAGGTAGTTATATAAACTACCGCAATTTCTTGTGAGAGTAAGAAGGAGTTTAATTTATGAATAGAGAGCTACTAGTTGAAATGAAAAATGATCCACAAAGTTCAAATCCAGCAAAAAATGAAGTGATCGAAGCATCAAATGACACTGTATTAAAATGTTATTTAAGAGAAATTGCTGATTATCCGCAATTAACATTTGAAGAAGAAAAAAAATTAGCACAACTAATTGAATGCGGTGATTTAAGTGCTAAACAGAAATTAATTCAATCTAATTTGAGATTAGTTGTAACTATTGCAAGAAAAGCAATTCATATGTCAAGTTTACCTATGATTGATTTGATTCAAGAAGGTAATATGGGATTGATGTTAGCTGTTGAAAAATATAATTATAGACTGGGCTACAGATTTTCAACATATGCAGGCTGGTGGATAAAGCAAGCTATGTTTAAGGCTATTTCTGAACAATCATATTGTATGAAAATTCCTGTATATATCCAAGAAACATTATCTAAGTTTTCTAAAGTTAAATCTCAAATGGAACAAGAATCTAATACTCAGGTAAAAACTGAGGATGTAGCTAAAAAAATGAATATTGCACCTGATAAAATTGAAACTTTTTTATCAGCTTACTCAAAGACCATTTCTATTGAAAATGGTTTAGAACGTAACGATGGTAAAGAAATGAATATTGCTGATATTTTAGCTGATGATTCGACTTTAGTGTCTGAAAATATTGAATATCAATCATTGAAGCACGATATCAATAATATTATTTCAACTTTAAAACAAAGAGAACAAGAAGTTGTAAAAATGCGTTATGGATTAGATGATAACGAACGTTATACATTAGAAGAAATCGGTAATATTTATGGTGTTACAAAAGAATGTATAAGACAAACAGAATTAAGAGCGTTGAAAAAAATGAAGATGTCAGGTGAAAATTTATTGTCCTGCTACATTTGTTAAATATTAAAATTTCTCGTGTTTATTTAGTCATTCTGCCATAATGTATGTTATGGCTTTTTTATTGTACAAATTGGTAAATAAAATCTTCACCTTCTCTGATAGTTAAAGTTTGAAGATATCCGAGCGAATTTAAAATTTCATCAACTTTGTCTTTATTATGGAAGCTTTCTATGACAATAGTTGGTTTATTTTTAAGTATAGTTTTTTTAGCCCCTTGTAAAACTTCAACTTCGGCTCCTTCAACATCTATTTTTATAAGGTCTATTTTATCCTTGATTTTTAGTGAGTCTAGTGTTTTTAATTCAAATATACCATTTTTATCTTTTATAAATGATGCTGAGCCGATGTTTGTATGGTCGTATGCCTGCAACATAGCTTTTGATTTTTTATCAGATAATCCAAAATTATAAGGAATTATTTTGTCTTCAAGTTTATTTAATTCAATATTTTTTTTAAGTATTTCAAATGTTGAAGGAAGTGGCTCAAAAGAATATACTTTAGCTGCATTACGTTCAATTGCCCAATATATGGAATGGCTGCCTATATTTGCTCCAATATCAAGGATTGTTGCGTTTTCCTTTAGGAAAATATTAATAAAATTTAAAGCATAAGTATCCCAATAATTTGATGTATCAACCATAATTTTTTGAATTATGTCACGAGGGTAATTTGGTAGCCAAAATCTTGCATTACGAATTTGGGTAATACTATTTGGCATACTAAGTTTTATTTTTATTTCATTAAGACTTTGATTTAAATTTTTTAAATATTCTTCCAGCTCATTATTTTCCATTTTACTCTCCTGTTGAATATTTTTTTAATATTCAATTCCTTTTCTTGCAGCAATACCTGTATCCCAATAATGTTTAACCGGTTGAATTTCTGAAACCAAATGTGCAATTTCTATGATTTTTGGATGAGCATTGCGTCCGGTCAAAACGATTTCCATTTCTTCCGGTTTGTTTTTTAATACATCTACAACTTCATCAACATTTAGTATTCCAAGGTCTATTGCGATATTTATTTCATCCAAAATTAATAATTGGCATTTATGGTTTTTTATTATATCTTTTGCCAATTCCCAACCTTTTTTTATTTCTTTTACATCTTCTTCGGTTTGATTGTGTTTATATACAATTCTATCAAGACCGGCTTGGAGTATTGTTAAATTTTCGGATATTGTTGGAGATAATTCTCTAAAGGAATTAAGTTCTCCGTAATTATCTCCACCTTTTGTAAACATAATAATAAAAACTTTCCAACATCTTCCTAGTGCTCTCATTGCAAGCCCTAATGATGCTGTTGTTTTCCCTTTGCCATTTCCTGTATAAACTTGTATGTATCCGTGTTGTGCCCAATTAGGATTTATCAAATTGTTTTCATTGTCTGTCATTTTTACCTCTGGTGGTAATATTTACCTCTTTATTATATATTAAATTTGTGGATAAGAAAATAGATTTAAGAGCTAATGCTAAACAAATTCGAAGAAATCTTGATATGGAAAAGATTTCTATACTGCTTGTTGAAAATTTAAAACAAAATTCTTATTATAAGAATGCTAAAAATGTTATGATTTTTTATCCGACAAAATATGAAGTTAATTTGTTATCTTTGCTTGATGATAGCAAAAAGTTTTATTTACCAAAAGTAAAAGGTAAGGATTTGTTAGTATGCCCTTATCAAAAAGGTGATAAACTTGAAAAATCCGATTTTAATATTTTAGAACCGGTTTCTGCTCCTGTAAATCCAGAGGTTTTAGATTTGATAGTTGTACCGGCTCTTATGGTTGATAGCAATGGTTATAGATTAGGTTATGGTGGCGGATTTTATGATAGGTTTTTGTCTTTGCTGATGGAGAAGTCAAAAAATTTTAAGACAGTTTGCGCTATACCAAAAGAATTACTTGTAAAATATTTGCCAAAGGAAAAATTTGATATAGCTATAGATATTATTATTTCCGTATAACGAAAAAAAGGTTCAGTTTCTGAACCTTTTTCCTTGGTTAGTTATTGTTATTATATATAGGGTTATCTAAAATGATTTATTATGCGAATGTATATTTAGGAGCCATATCTTTAATTCCTTGATCACGAGCCTTTTTAGCTTCATCAAGTTCTTGTGTTATTTCTTTTCCTAAAGTTTCTAATCTTTCTTTTTCTTGTTGCAATCTATCTTCTTCAAGTTTTAAGTTTCTTGTTTCGATTTGCATTGCACGATCTCTGCCTTGTGCATATAATTGTCTCATGATGTATTGTTGCATCATTTGTTGTTGTTGTGGGTTTTGGTTTTGTCCCATTTGTTGTGCCCATAATTGTTGCATATAAGGTGCATTTTGATTCATATATGCAAGTGCACTATTGTGTGCAAATCCTAAGTAACTTAATGTTCTGCCCATCATTGATCCTGGTGAATTTAATAAATCTCCTATTGAAATTCCACCATTTGCAATTGTTGCAGCATACTGTTGTACATCTCTTAATCTTTTTGTGAGCTTCGAAAGACGATATTCGATATTACTCTTTTGGTAAATCAGATCGTGCACTCGAGCGCTAAAAATGAATATGCTCATAGTCCTACCCTACCTTTTAACCTTTATATAACTAACCTTTTTATAACCTACATATATATAAAAACATGCAATAGCGCACTATTGCATGTTTTTGGGTTATTTGTTAATATTTCTTAATATTTATTTAGTGAGATCTTTCTACGACTTTATCAATCAATCCATATTCTTTAGCTTCAAATGCTGATAGGTAGTGATCTCTTTCACAATCTTCTTTTACTTTTTCAAATGGCTGACCTGAATTTTCTGCCATTATTCCAATTAACATATCTTTCATTCTAAGTATTTCTTTAGCTTCAAGTTCAATATCTGTAGCTTGACCTTGAGCTCCGCCTAGAGGTTGGTGGATCATAATTCTTGCACTTGGAAGAGCCATTCTTTTACCTTTTGTTCCGGCAGATAGCAAAAATGCGCCCATTGATGCTGCTTCTCCAAGACAAATTGTTGATACATCAGATTTGATAAGTTGCATTGTATCATATATAGCCATTCCTGCTGTAATTACACCACCAGGGCTGTTAATATATAACATGATATCTTTTTCTGAGTTTTCACTATCAAGTAACAATAATTGAGCAACTATTGAATTTGCTACTTCATCATCAATTTCTGTGCCTAAAAATATAATTCTTTCTCTTAATAGTCTTGAAAATATATCAAAAGATCTTTCACCACGTGATGAAGCTTCAATAACTGTAGGTACGTAACCCATTATTTTCATATATGTTTCTTGATCCATTATTCACTCTCCTTTTTGTTAAAATTATACTACAAAAATTTCTTTGCCAAATACTTTTTCTGTATTATATATCCTTAACAGGCTAATTTGTGTGGGATAGAAATTTTGAATATTGTGCCTTTATTGGTTTCACTTATTACTTCTATTTTCCCTTGATGTAATTTTACAAATTCTTTAGCTATAGTTAAGCCAAGTCCTGTTGATGTTTCTGTATTAATCTGGTTTTCTTCTACTTGGAAAAATTTATTGAATATTTTTTTATGGTATTTTTTGTCAATTCCGATTCCAAAATCTTGAATTTTTATAATGATATTTTTTATGTCTTTAAATGCTTCAATTTTTATTTCTGATTTATTTGGTGAAAATTTGATTGCGTTACTTAGTATGTTAAATATAACTTGTTGTAATTTGATATAATCTGCATTAAATATTATTTCTGTATTTATTTGTTTGTTTATTGTTAATTCTTTTTTTTCTAATAATGGTTTTAAAATATTACATACTTCATCGATTAATAAGTTTAGATTTACAGTGGAATAATTTAGTTTAAGAGTATGAGATTCGATTTTTGCAATATCAAGAATTTCATTGATCATTCCGAGTAATCTTATGCCTGATATTCTTATGTCATCAACATATTCTTGTTGTTTTTGGGTTAAATCTCCAAAGAATTTGCCAGCTAATGTGTCAGAAAATCCGATTATTGAATTTAGTGGAGTTCTTAAATCGTGGGTTACATTGGCTAAGAATTGATTTTGTAATTTTTTATTTTCTTTAATTTTTTTGTTTTGAGCTTTTATATTCTCATATGCTTGATGACTTTCTAAGATACCTTCTTCCATTGCTTTAAATTGCATTTTTAAAACGTTTGATATCTCAAGATCTTTGATTAATTGGGCAATGATTTTGGAACATGTTTTGAATATGACTTTTTCATCAAGTGAAAATTCGCTTTCATTTCTTTCAATTACAAGTATTCCTACGACGGCACCTTTTACAATTAATCTTGAACATAATAGACCTGGGGATTTTATTTTTAAAAGTTGTTTTATTGGTTCTATTATATTTTCATTTTCAATGTCGTATAGAATTTTAGAAAGTTCCTGAGAAATTTGTATATTTTCAAATATTTCAAAGTTTTTTCCATATTCCAGGCTTAAATTATTGGGGCTTAGGTAAAAAATTGCTGCAGAATCGAATTTGAGTATTTCATTTAATACATCAAACATTTCATCTGCATGCGAATTTTTACTTAAGTCTAATTCATAAAATTTATTTATTTTTTCAATAGCGTTTTTATACAATTGAATAATTCCTAATTATTTAGTTCATTTCTTTATAACCAATGTATTTTAAGTTTCTGTAGTATCCGTCATAATCAAGTCCGTATCCTACTACAAATTTATCATCTACTTCAAATCCATAATAATCAGGTTCGATATCCACTTTGCGGGTTATTTTTTTATCAAGCAATGAGCAAAATTTAATACTCTTTGCATTAAAATTACAGTGCATAAAATCCATTAGGAATTTAGCAGTAAGTCCTGTATCAACTATGTCTTCAATAATTAAAACGTTTTTCCCGTTTAAATCAGGCAATTTGATATCTACAGCATTAACTTTCCCAGATGTGGTTGTTGATGAACCGTAACTTGATAATCTTATGAATTCCATTTTTAAAGGCATATTCAAGTTTTTTACCAAATCTGTTGCAAACATAACTGCACCTTTTAATACGCAGATTGCTATTACTTCTTCTCCGTTATAAAATTTGTTCATTTCTTCTGCGAGTTCTTTAATTCTTGTTTGTAGTTGCTCTTCGCTGAATAATACCTTTAAATCTTCAATTTTAATTTCCATATTTTTTTAGCCCTCTTTTTTGTAAAATTTTATTTTATGTGTAGGTTTTGATATTACTTTTATTTTTTCGCTTATTCCTAATCCTATTGCCCATAATATTTCATTGTCTTGTGCTAAAAATAGGAGGGCGTTTTTTTCGTGATTAGGAATTTTTTTTGAATTTAAGTATTTTTTCAATTTTTGGGTACCATTTAGACCAAATGGTTTTATGATATCTCCGTCTTGTCTTGTTCTGATTTCAAAATTTATTGGTATATTTTTTAAATTTATATATGCTGTATTTTCATTATCTTTTGGAAATTTTATTACAGGTTTGGTAAATTTTTCTATTTCAAATATGTATCCTTCACTTTCAAATTTACCTTCTTTTGTAATATGAAAATATGGCATTTTATTAGTCTTTTTGTCTATGATTTCAATATTCTCAGAGTTTATGAAAATCCATAAATTTGTTGTTAATGAACAAGTTTTACCTGCTTTTGAAATGGAATTTTCTTTTATAAAGTTCCAAATTTTTATAATTTTTTTCTTATCATAATCAAGATTATGTTTTAAAAATAGTGTATAAATTATTCGTTTTTGGACTTCATCTGATAGCGTTAAATATTTTTTTGTATTGATTTTTTCGTTATCTGAAATTTTATTGAGAATATTATTTATATATTCATTTATAATTATATTTTCTTCTGTCGCGATATCAGATAGTGAATTTATTGTATCAATAACATTGGGATTAATTTCTGATAGCAGTGGCAATATTTTAGAGCGGATAAAATTCCTTTTATATTTTGTATCAAAATTTGAACTATCCTTGTTTGGTGTTAGGTTATTTTCTGCACAATATTTTTCGATTTCTTCTCTTGAAATTTCAAGTAGTGGTCTGTAAAATTTATCTCTATTTGGTGCTATACCTTGAAGACCTGAGGTTCCTGTGCCAAGGCATATTCTATAAATAAGAGTTTCTGCGTTATCATTTTTGTTGTGCGCTGTGAATATAATATTACTGTTGAATTTTTGACTGCATTTTTCAAAAAATTTATATCGAGCTTCTCTTGCCGCAGTTTCTGTATGTGGGATATCTTTAGATAATTTTTCACAATAAAATTCTATACCACAAGATTGGCAGAAGTTTTTACAATTTAATTCTTCATTATCGCTTTCTTCACCTCGCCAATTATGATTTAGATGCAATGCTATTATTTTATTTTTAGATATTTTTTTTAGAATATCTAAAAGGCACATTGAATCGTAACCACCTGAAAAAGCCACAAGATATGTTAAATCTGATTTATTTAAGTCATATTTTTTTAAAAAAGATTTAATTGTATTGTGTAATTTATTCATATTTATCTACATATTAGAATTTATATGTTTTTTAATACCTTCTCTAATTTCAACAACATCAGTGCCAAGCTGTTCTAGTGCTTGCATTGCTAACGAATCAGGTTCGGTTGTAATTGCCCATAATAAGTCAGTTGCTTCAATTTTAGTTTTATTTGCTTTTTTTGCATGTTCCCAAGCTTTCTCTAATACTCTTTTTGCTCTTTTGGTGAATACAACTTCATTATCAAAATATTCATTATCACTGCCAATGATTTGTTCTACAATAATTCTGGCATCTTTTATATTTATTTCGAGTTCTTTTAGGACAATTGCACCAATACTTGTGCCTTCTCCGATAATACCAAGCAGGAACATTTCAGTACCTACAACACCTCTACCAATTCTTCTTGCTTCTTGTTTGGCAAGTCTTAGTATTGTTAGTGTTTCTGGCATTTGTTTTTCTATTGGTTTTAAGATACCGTGAGCTAAATCATCATCGTTTATATGTAATTCTTTAAATATATTGTATGCTACGCCTTTTTTTGTTTTTAAAAGTCCAAGAATCATATGTTCCGGTAAAACTTCTGATGAACCTAATTCTTTTGCTGTTTGCAGTGCAAGGCTCATTGCAGTAAAAGCATTTGGAGTAAATACAACTTGTCTTCCGCCATATTCATCTTGTCTTGATTTAATGTGAGATAGTTTTTCTTCAAATATTTCTTCTGTTATTCCGAACTGTCTTAAGATTTTGGTTAAATCTGAGTCTTTATCTTCTAAGATTGAAGAAATAATTTGTTCTGTTCCAAGAATTTCATAATTTGATGTTGATAATTTTGCAACTGCTCTTTCAAATACTTTTGAAGATTTTTCATTATCAAATAAAGAATCTGTTTCTTGGGTTAAGTTTATTTCAGGTTCTTTGTTTTCTGCAAGTTCCGGATGAGAATCTTTTTTGACTTTACGTTGTACCAATTTTTCTATTAATGGTTTTGATTTTTCGATATCAAAACCAAGATTTTCCAAATATTGAGGAATTCTGGATTGAGTATCTGTTATTGCAGCAAGAACCAAATGTTCATAGTGAACGGTTGTATTTCCTGATTTTTCAATAAGGTTTAGTGTCTTGGTAAGTATGCGTTTAAAATCTTCACTGAAAGGTATTGAAGAAGTCAAATCAGCTTCTTCAATATTTAAAGACATGTAGATTTCTGATGCAAGTCTTTCGTATGTTATATTGTAGTTTTTAAAGATTTTTGCGCAAAAACCTTTTGTTTCCTTTACTAACGCTAATAGCAAATGTTCTGATAAAACTTTATCAGAATGATCATATATTGCAATGTTTTGGGCTTCAACTATAACATTTACAGCCTTTTCAGTGAATTTTTCAAACAAAATATTATTCCTTATTCTTTTTCTGCTTCTTCGTCTTCAGGTTCTTCTTCCAAACTTTCTATATAGTCTGAAACTCTTTCAAATTCTTCATCATCTTCAATTGTTTCAAAATAACTTTCTTCTCCTTCTTCAGTATATCTCATTAATACTATTTCAGGATCTTCTTCTGCAGTTTCAGAACCTGCTTCAACAAGTAAAGCGTATTGCTTATCTTCAAATTCTATTATTTCATATAATTCGCATTTGATTACTGTACCGTCATCATCTGTGATTTCAATAATGTTTTCATTTTCTTCTGGCATTTTTTTCTCCTTATTTCTTTCGTGACAGGTATTGTTCTAGTATAATACAAGCACTTTCAATATCAACTAATCCTTTATCTTTTCTAAAGTCAATTTTTTTATTGCGTAAATTTTCCTCAGCTGTATCAGATGTTAAGCGTTCATCTTCGTATATTATTTCATAGCCTTGAATTTTTGATGCAAATTCTTCACAATTTTCTGCTTGAAACCCTTTTGTTCCGTCCATATTTAGAGGAATTCCAACCACAATTTTTTGTACATTATTTTCTTTTGCTATTTTATAAATTGTAGCTATAGCCTTATCCTCTGGTTCTCTTGAGATATATGAGTGCCCATTGGCAAGCATTAGTAAATAATCACTTAATGCTATTCCTATTCGTTTTGTTCCTATGTCAAGTGCCATTACTTTATACATGTTGCACCCACTTTTCTTCTATATATTTGATATCGTTATCAATATCTTCAATAGTTAAATTATGATGATTTATATTTTTATCATATTTAATTGCCATCAAATATTCATAGATACTTCTTTTTAATATCTCCTTATAGAGTTCTTTTTTCAGAGTTTCATCTTTTGCTAAGCCATATATTTCTTGAGCTTCATCATCTTTGCCTATTGAATATTTGATGTATGAACTTACCAAAAGTTTTTTTGTCCATTCTTGTTGTTCTTGTTCATAGAATATGTTGTCGAGATTTTTATCTATCCATAAATCAAGGTTTTGCTCTTGTTTTAGTGTTTTTAAAGCATTTTCGTATTCATCGCTATATTGATAATCTAAAAACCAATGTGCAGAAACTTTCATTTCGGCAAGTTTTTCGATGATTGTTTTATCTACTTTTTGAGCAATTACATTATTTTCTAGGATATCTTCTATTTTTTCATTATCATAATCAATATCTACCAGTAAGTTTTTCCAGCAAACATATTCATATGGAAGTTTCCAATTGTTATGATTTTTGGTTATTGTTGTTATTTCTGCATTATATAAAATAGTTTTGAAAGCTTCAGGAGTTAAGTTAACTGTTTTTTCATCTCTTAAAAAGCGTTCTAAAATTTTACTGCATTCAAATTTAGATATATCAAAAAATCCGAAACAATCTTTTATCCCGTTTTCTACATTTATTACAACAGAAACAAAGCGTATTCTTTCATCATCAGTGATTCTTGTAAATATTAATGCTTGGTCTCCGTGGCCATCAGGGTAAGTTATATAGAACTTATACGGTTTACTGTTTGAGAGAATTTTTTTATAAAATTCTTTTGTATTGTCTTCTCTCATACCTGAAATTTTTAATGTAGATAAACTTTTTTTAATAATCTGATTTAATTCACCATTTGTTAATGGAAGCATTTCTTCAAGAACATGAAGTGCTAATTGAGATTTTGTTTGACCTAGAATTTTTATAGCTTCTTTTCCTGTTGCACTTTCCGGATCAGATACAAAAACAGGGATAAGAATGTTTGCAAGTACATCAGATGAAAAATCTTCGCTAAATGAGTTTAAAAGAGTTATTTTATCTTGTACTCTTATTGATGCCAAAAAATCCATAAAATCTATTTGAACTTCAGGATTGATAACTGCAGAATTTAATAATTGTTTTGTGTTTTCGTCTAATAGTGTTGATGCATCATCAAGATATTCCTCGCAGGATTCGTAAGACCAGTCAGCATCAAGTTCTCTTAATAGATTTAATATAGTTATTTTTATTTCAGTTTGCAGATTTTGGTTTTTTAGAGTTTCCCATAGTTTGTTTATAAGTTCATCTTTCGGTACAAAATGTTCTAATAGAAAACATATTACAGGAATTTTTTCTTCGGATGCGTTTACCAATTCTTTAAATAGGACTTTTGAAATAAGTTTTTTATCTTCTTGATTATCAAGCATATCAAAATCAGCAAGACAATTTTGAATATCATTTACAGAATTTATTTTGTTCAATAAATTTGTAATTGAAGCTTTTAATTCAAAAGGATTTAGTTGTTTAAACTTTGAACTGGTCATTTGTTTTATCTAGCCTTCCCCCAAAAAGCATCAAGTATATGTTGGGCTTCTGCTGATGGCATACGATCTTGTAAAATTAAATATTGGACTGCAATCATTGCACATTCTGAACAAATATTAACACCAGGCCCTTTTACCATTTTTATAACTTGTGTATTTGGACGTCCGCAGAAACTGCAATAAACAAGTTCATTGGCTTCATTATTTTCTTCTTGGTGTTTTTCATCAGCCATAGATTTTTTCTTGGCGCCTAAGCTGACTACTTTGTCTTCTGACATATAAATTCTCCTTTTTTTCTCCTCTATTGTAACTTAAATTAATGAAATTTGCCATATTTTTATTCTTAATTTATAATTAGTTTAACATCAGCTTAACATGTTTGAAGAGGGGTATAATGAAAAAGGTCCTTTTTATTGCCAGTATATTATTTGTAGCAGTCGTTTCTACAGCTTGTATTAATAATTTGGCCGTTCAAGATTTGAATAATAAAGCTAAAGTGTATGCGGATAAGGGTGATTATGCACAAGCTATTGAAAGATTAAAATCAAGTATTGATTTAGATCCTTCTGTATTTGAGACTCATTATAATTTGGCTGTTGTTTATACAAAAGCAGAAGATTATGTTAATGCAGTTGAAGAATATAAAAAAGTTATTGAAATGAAACCTAATGTCGCTGATTCGTATTATTCTTTGGCTACAGCTGAAAATAATTTGGCAGTTGATATGGAGCAAGGTACTGTTAGAATGAATCAAGATGGTTCTTTATATACTCCAAAAGTTGAAGATTTTGATTCTGATGAAGAGTATAAGCTTTCTGATAAAGAAAGACAATTTATTTCAGAACTATATGATTCTGCTATTGCTAATTATAATAAATATTTGGAATTGGCTCCTAATGCTGAGGATAAAGCTTCTGTAGAAGAACAGATTAATAAGATTACAGAACATAAGAATAATCAGTCTGAAGAGCAGGTTTCTGAAGAATAATGATTATACCGGCCCCACCATCAGTTGCATTTAGTGTTTTTGGTTTCCAGATTTATTGGTATGGTATTATCTTAGCTTCTGCTATTTTTGTTGCAATAATTGTTGGTAACAAAATTTTTAATGTAATAAATCATGATGCTAAGAAAGATGTGATTATTAGCTGTGCTCCATTTATCATTATATCAGGTATTGTTGGTGCCAGATTGTATTTTTGTATGCTAAATCCTTCATATTATTTTAACCATTTATTGGAAATATTAGATATAAGACAAGGGGGGTTATCTATACATGGAGCTTTAATTTTTGGAGTTGCCGCTTTAATTTTTTCAGCTGTGAAAAATAAAGTCTCTATAATGAAAATTTTAGATGCAATGTCTTGCGCTACATTATTAGGACAATCTATTGGCAGATGGGGAAATTATTTTAATTCAGAGGCTTATGGTGCGCCTGTTTTGGGGCAAAAATGGGGTGTTTTTATACCTGAATCAAAAAGAATTGTTGAGTTTGCTAATTATTCATTGTTTCACCCTACTTTTTTATATGAAAGTGTATTGGATTTTTGTGCGTTTTTGTTTTTGCTTTGGTTAGTATTATTTGTCGGGCGAAAATATAAAGGTATTACTTTTTTTGCATATTTAAGTATTTATTCAGTAATTAGATTTTTTATAGAACAAATTAGGGTTGATAGTGCTCTAAATGTTGCATCTGTACCTATTGCTGAAATTATGTCTGTAATTCTCTTTGTAATTGGTCTTGTTGGTATGACATTTGTCTTTATAAAAACTTATAAACAAATGCATGAGTAAATATTATTTATATACTCTTTACATAAGTTTATATTTTATGAGTTTTTTGCAATTTTCAAGTTGAAATTTTCTTTATATATATGTGAAGTATATGAGGAGATATGAGTATGCCTGAAATAAGCTTTTGTTTATTTGATTTAGAACAGTTATTTAAATTGTTTCCAAAGCGAGATAAGGAATTTGAACAAAAAGTTGATGAGTATGAACAACAAGCTCAAGAAAATATGGCACAAATTCGGTTAAGATTGTTTTCGGATAGCGAAAATAGTGAATTTGAAAAAGCTTATTCATAAAAAAAAAGACAGGCTCGACCTGTCTTCATTTATATTAGACTCAATTAATATAAATATCAGTTAATTAATTTTTTACATCTGTTTTCATAATATCATTTATCAATGCTATTACAGCGCCTACTACTGCTCCTGTTATTAAGAAGAATGAAGTAGGTCTTATGTGTTTAGTTACTAAATCATATGCGTTCATACATTGTTTTGCTGTTTTGTTAGCAATTTCTGATGATGCTTTGCATACTCTTTTGAATTCTAGTACTTCTTGCGGGTTTTTAGCTTCTACATTTTTTAAAGCCTGACGGATTCTTGAGTGGCTAACATGATCGCCTTCTTTTAATCCATCGAACATTCTTACGAATTCATCTTCTGCAATAGATCTTTGAGGTTTTGCCTTGATTGATTCTACATACTTTTCAGTTCTAAAATTATATTCTGTTTTTTGACTATTAATTTTATTTTTTACTTTAATGTATTCGTCAGTTTGTTTTTCATCTGCTGTGATCGGATATGTGTATTTTAAAATATATCCACTTGCAGCACCTATTGCTGCTCCTGCCCCCAATGGTCCTAAAACAGTACGTCTTTTATCGTGTCCTTGTATTGCTTCTACTTTCATTGCTAGTTTTCCTTATCTGGTTACAATACGATGTCTAATTAAGTTTTTAAGACTTAGTTAACTTAACTTAACTCTATGTTAGGATTTGCACTTAAATATTCTATGCAGAAATAAAAATTCTTTATAGAACTGAGTAATCAAATTCTAAATTTTTCTACCCTACATTATAAATCAAAGTTATTTCTTTGTCAATACTCTTATTAAATTTAATAATAGCATTATTGCTATAACTGCTATTATTAAAAAGAAATAGTATTTTATAGCATTGTGGCTTGCAAATAAGCAAGCTAGTCCACCTGATAAAATTGCTACTGAAGTGATTATAACAACTGTTTTCTTTTGTGAAAATCCGGCATGTAAAAGTTTATGGTGTATGTGTTCAGCATCAGCAACAAATGGTGATTGACCTTTGCTTATTCTTCTTAAACTTGCATAAGTAATATCAATAATAGGTACGGCAAGTACAACAAACGGTAATAAAATTGCTAAAGTTGCAACTTTCATTACGCCAGTGATTGATATTGTTGCAAGAATAAAACCTGAGAATAAAGAGCCACTGTCACCCATAAAGATTTTTGCAGGATTGAAATTAAATGTTAAAAATGCAAGCATTGAACCTGCTAAAATAAATCCAATCAATGCACTTATTGGGTTTGGAGGGCTTAATGTTATTGCAAGTACTGCAAGTGTTACAGCATTTACAGTAACCACAGAGCCAGCTAATCCATCAACACCATCAATAAAGTTTACGGCATTAGATATACCTACAATCCACAATAATGTTATAGGATATGAGAACCAACCTAAATCTATTCCTCCGAAAAATGGTACACTGTTGATTTGTACTCCCAACAAATATACTATTGTTGCAATTGACATTTGGATAAGCAATTTAAATTTTGCACCAAGCCCATATACATCATCAATAAGTCCTAAAAGGAACATCAAAGAGCTTCCTAATAGAATTCCTGACATTAATTTTCCGTATGGATAGTAACTTAATAAAACTAAGCACAAAAAAGTTAGCATTGTACTACCCCAAACTGCAACTCCACCAATTCTAGATATTGGTTTTGTATGGATTTTTCTTTCATTTGGAATATCTACAAGGCCTTCTTTTTTTGAAAAATTTATAACCATTGGAACTAAGAATACCCCAAATATATAGGCTATTATCGTTCCGATTATTTGCGAATGTGCTAATTTTATAATTATGGTCGTTCTCCTTTTGGTTATTTATTGTATAAAGGATATTTTTTACACAATTTTAATGATCTTTCTCTTAAATTTTTAAGAGCAATTTCATTATCTGATGAAAATACTGCAGATGCAATAATTTTTGCAACTTCAATCATATCATCTTCTTTGAAACCTCTTGTTGTCACTGCCGGAGTACCCAATCTAATTCCACTTGTTACAAAAGGACTTTGTGGGTCATTTGGTACTGTATTTTTATTTGCAGTTATGCCTACTGTTTCTAATACATTAGCCATATCTTTCCCGGTTTTACCTGTTTTTCTTAGGTCTAAAGTCATAAGATGATTTTCTGTCATGCCTCCAACGATATCCATGCCTTCATCCATTAGACCTTGTGCTAAGGCTTTTGCATTTTTTACAATTTGTTTAGCGTATTCAACGAATTCAGGTTTTGAAGCTTCTAATAATGCTACAGCTTTACCTGCAATAATATGCTCTAAAGGTCCGCCTTGAAGTCCTGGGAATACTGCTTTATCTATTGCTGTGGCATATTGTTCTTTGCACATAATAATTCCGCCTCTTGGACCTCTTAAGGATTTGTGTGTTGTTGTTGTGACAAAATCGCAATATGGTGCTGGAGATGGGTGAATTCCTGCAGCTACTAATCCTGCTATATGTGCAATATCTGCTAATAAAAGAGCTCCAACTTCATCTGCTATTTCTTTAAATTTTTTGAAATCAATAATTTTTGAATAATTGCTAGCTCCGCATATAATTAGTTTTGGTTTATGTTCTAGCGCCATTTGTCTTACGTTTTCATAATCAATTTCACCATTTTCATTGATTCCATAGCTTTTAACGTCATAGTATAAGCCTGAAAAATTAACTGGTGATCCGTGTGATAAATGTCCGCCATTTGATAAATCCATGCTCAAAACTCTATCACCAGGCTTCATTGTTGCCATAAATACAGCCATATTTGCCTGTGCACCACTGTGTGGTTGTACATTTGCATGATCCATTTTAAATAGTTCGCATGCTCTTTTTTGTGCTAATTCTTCAATTACATCGATATGTTCACAACCATTATAATATCTTTTGTGTGGTTTTCCTTCTGCATATTTATTTGTTAAAACACTTCCGCAAGCTTCCATAACTGCTAATGATGTGCAGTTTTCGCTTGCTATAAGTTCTATTGTTTCTTGTTGTCTTTTTAATTCAAGTTCTATTTGTTCTGCAACTTGTGGATCTGTTTGTTTTAAATGTTCCAAATTCATACACTCTCCCTTTTTAATTTCCATTATACTTTCTAAAAGGGATTTCGCAAGTTTGTTAATTTATTTTGTTTTTGTGTTTTCTTCTTTTAATACAGACATGATATTATCTGTATCTCTAGTTAAAATTATGTAATTATTATTCTTTGAATCTATTATGCAGGCATTTAAAAAACATTCATCTGCAATATCCAGAATTTTTTCATGTGTTTGGTTAAGTACTATTGCAGCATTACATGTTTTTTTGTCCCCAATTGTTGTTATTTCGGTTATTGCATTTTTTTGTATTATATACTTATAATTTAAATTTGCTTCTTTTAATTTTTTTGTCATATCTTTATGAAATAACCAGTTATTTTTTATATCAAAGGAGTTGGTATCATAATTGTATGTGAAAACTTTTTGGTCTGAATTAAATAGTTCTGGATATACATTATATTTTTTAGAATCTTCTTTAATATTTTTTGGTAAACTTTTAACTTCACTACTAGCTGCTCTTATTATGACAAATGGACTATTCTTGTTTTGAATATAACGATTGCAGAGTATAAAAAGATCTCCAATAATTAGAAGTGTAAGTAATCCTAGTACGATTTTATCTATATTATTTAATTTCATATATACCCTCCAACTTATTATATAAAGTATTTATTTTTTAGTTTTGTAATTTTATTATATGATAGATTTATTTTTTTTGTTAAATTTTTATCATTTTGTGCGATTTTGTAAATATTTTCAATAATATTAATTGTGTTTGGTGTTGAATTTCTATAGATTAGCATATTAACACCTGCATTAATTGCCATAAGAGCGGCTTCTGTTTCTCCAAATTTAGCAACACCTTTCATAATCATATCATCTGAAATTATGATGCCATCGTATTTAAGGGTTTCTCGTAGATATTTTATTGCATTTTTGCTTAATGATGTAGGTATTGTTTCTTTTTCAAAACATGTGCAATGTAAATGTGCAATCATAATCATTTCAATGCCATTTTCTATGGCATATTTGAAAGGTTTTATGTGTGTTGATTCCATTTCTTGTAAAGATAAATTTATTTCCGGTAGGGTTAAATGGCTATCTGTTGAAGCATCACCATGTCCTGGGAAATGCTTAACACAAGGTATGATGCCTAATTTTGAATATGTATTAGAAACAATTTTTTCGCCTTCTATAACTTCATTTGGGTTAGACGAAAATGCTCGTTCTCCAATAATTGGATTGTTAGGGTTTGTGTTTGTGTCTATACAAGGTGCAAAATTAAGGTTTATACCATATGATTTTAATTCTTGTGCAATTTGTTCGGTTTGTTCTTCTAGAAATTTTATTCCTTTTTGGTATGCATATTTTGCAGATAAATATTTTTTACCGTTGTGTATATTTTCAGTTCTTTCTACTCTTCCGCCTTCTTGGTCTATTGATAAAAATGGCGGAATAAGACTTTCTGATTTTATTTCATTTATCAGGTTTTTCAATTGGTCTTTAGTTTGTATATCTTTTGTGAAAAATATTATACCTCCAAGACCTTGTTTTAGTGCTTGTTTATATCCTTCGCCTTCAGTTCCAAGAATGAACATTTGATATAATTTTTCTTTTAGAGTAACCATTTTAACCTTCGTAAATTAAATTATATACTTCAAACATTTTTACTAATTCTCCAGTTTTTACTGCTGTTTGAATTGAATTATATATTTTTTCTAAATCTTGTTGCTCTGGAGTTTTTAGAACTTTTGGTATTATTATGTCTGATGTTGTTTTTGTATTTACAAATCCTTGATTTAAAGTTATAAATTCTTTGTATATTTCAAGTGTTTTTATGTAATCAGGGTTTATTTTGTAGTCAAGATTAAGATAATATTTTGCATCTTTTTTTAATTGTTCAAAATATTTTATTGAATAATCTATTTCTTTTAATGTTTCTTCTTCGTTATATTCACCATTTAAGCAAGGATTATTTTGAATTAGTGCATCTTCATTGTTTTTTATATAAATTGCCCAAAGTAAGCATCCAAGATAAAATCCTATATTATTATCAACAATATTTATAAGTTGTGGATAAATCATTTTGAATTTCATCTTTTTTTGTCCAAAATTTTTAAATTGGTTAATACTTGCGTATATGTATTCTGTATTTAAAGATAAAATTGATGTGTATTGTGCAAATCCAGGATCAAAAAGTACACTTTTGTTTTCTGTTGTCATTTATTTAACCTCTGATTTTTTGTCTCGTTTGTTTAACATTTCAGTTTGATAATCTTTATCATAGTAAAATTTTGTTCCATTAACAAAACCTTTAACTACACTTTTAGCAAAGGTATTTCTTGCAGACCAATAAGAAGTATGAGCAAAAAATGCAGGTCTGCGAGACCAGACTCCAGAGTTATCATAGATAACACCTGTCGGATTATTTAGGGTTATATTTAAGATATTTTGGATCTCGTCCGGCGTAAGATTTTGTGTTGTTGGAAAACCTAAAGGATCTTCTCTAAAATTGATTGTTAGGAAATATATTCCTTTTTCTAATATATATTTTGTCATATATATATTGAAGAAGTTGATTTCATAGTTTTTATCAGCTAAGTCTGAATAAAATAATGGGATTGGACTGGCAAAATTAACGACTCCTTTAACATAACCTTCAGGAGCACAATATTTGTCGGTCATTTCATCCATTTTAAGATAATTTTCTTTTAATTTTTCATTGTTTTGATTTAGTACAATCTGACCTGTATTTGTAATTGTTCCTATATTCCCTTTTGTACTGGATAGGGCTGATAAACAGGTCTTTTTTCTTGGGTTTTCTTCTACAAATTTTATTATATCTTCATCTGCATTTAGGGCTTTGACTAAAGCGAGTTGATTTATGTAAGGTAATTTGTATAACATATATTGATATGTTACGAAGCTTCCTGCAGAATAACCATATAAAATGACATTTTGTCCATTTGCGGCTTGGTTTTTAATTTCTTCATTTAAGTTATCTAAAATTGGTAGCATATTATGTGTTTTTTGAACCCAGATAGCATCATGCATAAATTGGGTTAAAAGACTTCTTATTTCGTATGCTAGGATTGAACTAAAAGCTTTTGATAAATCAATTCTTTCTTTTACAAAATCTAAATCTGTTTTGCTATCGTATCCCCAGAAAAATATTTGTGGATTATCATTAATCACAAGATTATGAGTTTGTGACCATTTTTGTATTTGTGGATTTTGTTCAAATTTTTCTTTTAAAACAGGATGAAGTTTTTTCACTCCATTAATGTACCAGTCTTTCATTTTTGTATCGTTGTTATTAGAACCATTAATGTACAAGAATGTAAGGTTTGTTGTTTGTGCGCTTGCTGGAATTTGTAATAATCCAAGGCAAAGTATTGTTAATAAAATCTTTTTCATAATATATATATTTTAGCACAAGCGTTTTTTGACATGAAATTTTTACAATATTGTAATTATATGTTAATCTTTTCGATATGAAAGATTTTTTTATTGGTTTATTAGATTGGATATATAAGAAAAAATGCTATTTTTGTGGAAGTTCTAAAGAATCTGTCAAAATGTGTTCTAAGTGTTTTGAGGAATTAGAATTTTTGCCTGTCCAAGTAAATCGTAAATATAATGGAGTAAGTATATATTGTGCAGGGGTGTATTCAAAAAATCTTCAAAAAATGATAAGAGGTTTGAAATATCATAAACAAAAGGAACTTGCATATTATCAGGCAAAATTTATGTGGGAGTATTGGACAAGGTTAAATATTGATGGTGATTTCCAAATTGTACCTGTACCTATATATCCAAAACGTAAAAAGCAAAGAAAATATAACCATATGGAATTGGTTGCAGATGAATTGGCAAAATTTTCAGGTTATGAAGTTAATTTTAATTTGATAAAGCGAATTAAAGATACAAGACCCCAATATAAATTGAATAAAAGTCAAAGAATGTTAAATTTAGACAAGGCGTTTGAAGTTCATAAAGAAAATCTAATTCCGGATAAGAAAATTTTGATTATAGATGATATCTGTACAACAGGTGCTACTTTTGAGGAAATGATAAAAGAGTTTAATAAAGTTGGTATTTGTGATATAACTTGTTTTGCGACAACAACACCTTGGATGTAAGTTTATGATAATTTCAGAATTTGCAAAATATTTACAACAACATAATGACGAACTTTTAACCAGAAAAACAACCCCGTTAAAACTTTTACATGAGTGGTTAAAATCTGTTATCAATAAAAATCCCAAAAACAATATTGATAAAATTGTTCATCGAGAAATTTTGTATTGCGAAAATTCAAATGGAGATTATTTAATTGTTGGAAAATCTGATAGTGGCAGGGTTTTAGTTGATGCACTTATAAAGTTTGCAAAAAGTTATGAAAATTATAACCATGCAAAGTGGATACATTTGACTGAGCAGGCTTTATATAAAACTGATAAATAATTTTTATGATTTGATTTCTTCAACGTTTAGTTTTTGGAATAATTTTTGCTCTTTGTTGCTTACTATGTAAATAGGTATAAGTCCACTAATTAATCCTGCAATAACTGTAATCCAGCCAAGGAAATTGCCATCTATATTTTTCATATGTTTTAAACCAGCTCCCAGTGTAATTCCGGCTCCGGCTAAGACGCTAAGTCCAACTGTTATAAGTTTATTTTTTTCTGATTTTTTATTTTGGTTACAAATTCATCGGTATTTTCTTTAGGTACAATAAAAGTTCTGTTTAAAGTACGTTTAGGATTTTTTAAGTCAGGTTTTGTTTCATTGTATGATGAAACTTGGTTTTTATTGCTATTGGGTATTGGTGTTATTTCTACTTTAAATGACATTTATGAAACATTCATTTGTTGCTTTTATATATTATAATTATAAGCAAAAAAATAATTGCTTTTATTTGTTATAATTAGTTATATATGTTAACATAAAGTTTATATGAGGTTTTATTATGCAATTAAATCCTAAATTTAAGCTAAATGGTATCAATAATGAAATTATTTTTATAAAAGATAATCAAATTGTAGATGGTTCCGAAATTAAAGGTTTGAGTATTACAATTACTGGTGATAATAACAAAGTTACAATAGAATTGCCGTCAAATTTTATAAACGTTGCTATTGTTATGGACGGTAATAATAATGAATTTTATTTAAAACCCACAAAGCATAGAACAATTAGACATACAACTTTTGGAATAGAAGGTGGTTCTAAAATTTCTGTTGGGTCAGGACTTTCTGTTTATAGAGATGTTCATATTGTTGCAAAAAACGGTAAGAATATTTCTATTGGTGATGAATGTATGTTTGCTCGTGAAATTATGATTAGAAATAACGATGGTCATATCATTTTAGATAGAAAAACAGGTGAGCTTTTAAATCCTCCGGAAGATATTGTTATTGGAAACAATGTTTGGCTTGGTATGAGAGTTTTGATATTTAAAGGTTCTGTGGTTCCTGATGGATCTGTTGTAGGTGCAGGTTCTTTGGTTAATAAGAAGTTTGATGAAGAAAATATTTTAATCGCAGGTTCTCCGGCTAAGAAAATCCGTTCTGATATCGAATGGAGAAGAGAAGATTTTGCTAAATATGTGAAAAGCAATATTTAGTGTTTGTAAAGTTTTAGGCTAAAAACTTTTGTTTGTGTTATACTTATATCAAGGAGTATAGACTGGAGGGAAGAGTATTGACTCAGCAAAATATGTTTGATCACGGGAAAATAGTTCCTGTTAATATAAGAGAGGAAATGAAACGTTCTTATATCGATTATGCGATGAGTGTAATTGTAGGACGTGCATTACCGGATGTTAGAGATGGTTTGAAACCTGTTCATAGACGTATTTTATATGCGATGAATGAACTTGGAATGTATCCGGATAAACCATTTAAAAAATGTGCTCGTATTGTTGGTGAAGTTTTAGGTAAGTATCACCCACACGGTGACAGTTCTGTATATGAAGCTTTGGTTCGTATGGCTCAAGACTTCTCTACTAGATACTTGATGGTTGACGGGCATGGAAACTTTGGTTCTGTTGACGGTGATGGAGCTGCTGCAATGCGTTATACAGAAGCTCGTATGCACAAAATTACTCAGTCAATGCTTGCAGATATCGATTGTGAAACAGTTGAGTTTGAACCAAACTTTGATGGTTCATTGCAAGAACCTTCTGTTCTTCCTGTTAGATTACCAATGTTATTATTAAATGGTGTTTCAGGTATTGCTGTTGGTATGGCAACTAATATTCCACCACATAATTTGTGTGAAATTGTTGATGGAACAATCGCTTTGATTGATAATCCTAGAATTACTGTTCCTGAACTTATGGAATATATCAAAGGCCCTGATTTTCCTACAGCTGCAACTATTATTGGGCTAAATGATATTAAGCAAGCTTATGAAACAGGCAGAGGCTCTATAAAGATGTCTGCTGTTGCAGGATTTGAAGAAATAGCAGGTGGTGGCGGTCGTCAAGCCAGAACAGCTATTGTTGTTACTGAAATTCCATACCAGGTTAATAAAGCTCAGTTAATTGAAAAAATTGCTGAACTTGTTAAAGATCAAAGAATTAATGGCATTTCTGATATTCGTGATGAATCTGACCGTGAAGGTATGAGAATTGTTATCGAATTGAAACGTGATGCTAAACCTGATGTTGTTAAAAATAATTTATTCAAATACACTCAATTATCTACAACATTTGGTGTTAATATGGTTGCACTTTGTGGTAAGCAACCTCGTTTGATGAATTTGTATGAAGTATTAAATGAATTTGTTGAACACAGAATTGAAATAGTTACAAGAAGAACTATTTTCTTCTTGAAAAAAGCTAAAGTAAGAGCTCATATATTAGCTGGTTTAATCATTGCATTAGGTTCTATTGATGAAGTTATTGAACTTATCAAAAAATCTAAAACAACAGATGATGCTCGTGAAGGTTTGATGAGTCGATTTGGTTTGGATGCTGATCAAGCAAATGCAATTTTAGAAATGCAATTAAGACGTTTGACAGGATTAGAACAAGACAAAGTTAAAGCTGAATATGATGAGTTATTGAAAAAGATTGAAGAATATGAATCAATTTTGGCAAGTCGTCAAAAAATCTTGGATATTATTAAAACTGAATTGTTAGAAGATAAAGAAAAATATGGCGATGATAGAAAAACTCAAATTTTACCTGAACAAGGTGAAGTTACTATTGAAGATTTGACTCCAAATACCCCTATGGCAGTATTTATTACTCATCAAGGATATTTGAAACGTATATCTTTAGATACATTTGAGCGTCAAAACCGTGCTACAAGAGGTAAATCAGGAATTAAAACAAAGGATGATGATGATATTCAACACTTCTTTACAGCTATGATGCATGATAAAGTATTGTTCTTCTCATCTAAGGGTACCGTTTATAGTTTGAATGTTTATGACTTCCCAGAAGGTGGTCGTCAATCAAAAGGCCTTCCTATTGTGAATGTTTTACCGATTGATCAGGATGAACGCATTACAGCGGTGGTTCCTGTAAGTTCATTCTCTAAAGACTTGAATTTAATTATGCTTACTAAAAAAGGTAATATTAAACGTATTGAGTTAGATAACTTCTCTAATATCAGAAGAAACGGTATTATTGCGATAGGTTTAGATGAAGGTGATAGCTTATGCTGGGTTAAACTTGCAACAGCTAAGGATGAAATTATCATCGGAACATCTTGCGGTATGGCAATAAGATTCCCAATTCAAGACTTAAGACCTTTGGGCAGAAGTGCAAGAGGTGTAATTTCTATGAAATTACGTACAGGTGATGAAATTGTAGGATGTGATATCGTTCCTCAAGATTATGATGCAGATTTGCTTGTTGTAACTTCTGACGGTTTTGGTAAACGTACTAAGTTATCTGAATTTAGAACTCAAAACAGAGGTGGCATCGGTTTGATTGCTACTAAGTTTAAATCAAGTACATCAAGACTTGTTGCCTTGACTATTGTTAAAGAATCTGATGATATTATGTTAGTAACATCAAATGGTGTTGTTACAAGATTGAATGCAGGTTCAATTTCTCAACAAGGTCGTCCTGCAACAGGTGTTAGAGCTCAAAACTTATCAGAAAATGATACTGTATGTTCAGTTAATAAAATTCTTAACCCTGATGAAGATGATGTAACAATTAAATCTTCTTCTTCTCCTGTGGCAGAACCTGTAGAAGAAGAAGTTCAACAGACAAGTTTGCTTGATGGAAATGAAGAGTAATTAATTGTTAATGATCTTATCTTGATGCGGAAGGAATATATGATAAATAAACTGAAGTTATATTTTGTGCTTGTATTATTAGTATCAATAAATAGTCTATGTTTTGCGGCAAATGTCGGTAATGAACTTGATAATAGTGCGCGAAATATAAATAAGATAAAGATACGCCAAACAATTAAAGAAATTTCTATGATGAATGAAGCTATGGGAAGAGGAAAAGATTTGGGTTATTCTTCTTCCGGATTGGCTAAATATTTTGAATTGGGTATGGCAAGAGTTACAGCAAAAGAAAATACCTTATATACTCAGCAGATTGGCATTTGGACATTTGTTGGTGATGGAAATTGTTCTCAGCCTGGCAAATGTTATGTTAAAGTTAAGATAACCAATCCTGATGATGAATTTACTATTCCTTTGATAAAGAATTCAAAAGGCTATATAACTGTCAAATAAAGGTATATTAAATTTATAAAATATCTAGTGGATCGACATCTATTGTTAATTTGATATCTTTTGGGGCTGTGATTTTATTTAAAAAGCTTGAAACAAATTGATGTCCTTTATCTTCAAGTTTATTTTTGATTAGAATTTGGAATCTGTAATATCCATTTATTTTTTCAATAACACAAGGTGTTGGACCAAGAACGTCAAGTCTTTCGCCAAAACCGAATTTCTCAATCATTGTGCATAATCGCAGGGCAATTTCTTGGGCAGCTTTTTCTGCTCGGAAATTATTTTGTGAACTTAGAATAAGTCTTATAATTTGGCTAAATGGAGGGTAATCGAATTCTTCACGGGAAGATATTTCTTTTTTGTAAAACTCAAAATAATTTTGAGATTTTGCACTTTCAAGGGCATAATATTCAGGATTATATGTTTGGAATAGTACTCTGCCTTTGAATTCTCCTCTTCCAGCTCGTCCTGCAACTTGGGTTAGTAGTTGAAAGCCTCTTTCTGATGCTCTAAAGTCTGGCAGATTAAAACTTGCATCAGCGGAAATTACACCAACCAGTGTAACATTTGGATTATCAAGACCTTTCGCTATCATTTGGGTTCCGACAAGAATATCTATTTCTCCTTTTTGGAATTTTTCTAACAGTCTTATGTGTTCACCTTTTCTAACTAAAACATCACTATCAATACGTTCTACGTTGTAATCAGGATATAAATCTTTTATATATTGTTCTATTTTTTGAGTTCCTGTACCTGAATTTTTTAAACCTTCAAATCCGCAATTCGGACAAACATCAGGGAAATATTCAACATGATTGCAGTAGTGACATTTTAGCATATTGTCTTTTGCGTGCCATATCATTGGAATTGCACAGTTTGGACACTCTATAACATGTCCGCAGCCTTGACATTGGGTGTAGGTCGAAAATCCGCGGCGGTTTATTAGTAGAATTACTTGTTGTTTATTATCAAGGGTTTCTTTTATTGCTGTTTGTAGAGGTTTTGATATTAAACTTTTATAGGCTGCACGTCCATATTCTTGCATATTTATAACGGTTACTGGTGCAACTTTGGCGTTGTTATATCTGGTCAGCATTTCATATAGGTGATTTGTGTTTATAGCTCTATAATAACTTGAAATATCAGGAGTTGCAGAGCCTAATAATAGCGGACAATTATTAAATTCAGCCAGCTTTTTGGCAACAAGTCTTGCATCATATCTTGGAGCAGGAGATGTTTGTTTATATGCGCCTTCGTGTTCTTCATCTATTATAATTAAACCGATATTTTTTAGTGGTGCAAAGACTGCTGATCTTGCTCCTGCAAGGATTTTTATTTCATCTTTGTATAATTTTTGCCAAACGTCATATCTTTCACCTTCTGAAATACTACTGTGCCAAATTGCAACGTCTTTTGTTCCGAATTTTTTTGCTAAACGCTTTGTTAATTGAGATGCAAGTGCTATTTCTGGGGCTAAAAATAGAACATTTTTTCCACTTTTTATGGTATCGTCTATTAGTTTAAAATATACTTCGGTTTTTCCGCTTGCTGTTATTCCGTGAAGTAGAATTTGCGGGGATATTTCTTTTTTTATTTGTTTTGAAATTCCTTCATATACTTTTTGTTGTGTTTCTGATAATTCATATAAATCTTCTTTTTTATCTATTTTTAAAATATCCAGAGGATTTCTATAAACTTGTTCTTCTGTTAATTTGATACAGCCGAGTGTTTCAAGTTTTTTTATTGTTGCTCTTGTCGTTTTGGCTAGTTTTTCAAATTCAATTAAAGGCATTTTACCTTTTTCGTGTAGAATATTTAGAATTTCAAGCTGTCTTTTTGTTGCTCCGTCTGTTTTTATAAATTCAATAGATTGTTCTGTTTTTAGAGATTTTTCAATTAATTTTAGAGGGATTGCTGTATTTAATACTGTTATTAAATCTGTGCAATAATAATTAGCAACCCATTCCAAGAGTTTTAAATATTCAACAGAAAATAGTGGGGTTTCATCAAGAATTTTACTTATTTTTTTTGCTCTGATTTCAGGCGGTAGATAATCCGAAAATCCTACGCAAAATCCGTTTATCAGTCCCTGTCTTCCAAATGGAACAAGAAGTGCTTGACCAATTTGAATTTTATTTTGCATTTCATCTGGGATAAGATAACTAAATGTTTTTACCCCTAAAGCTTTTATATTGACTAAGCAGACTGCATATTTATGTTTTATAACAGAAGGATTATCAACATTATCGGAAGTTTCTCGCTTTTTTAATGTTAATTTTCGAGTTTGTGGAATTTCAAATAATTTATTTTGAATACCGTCTTCCATTATTGATAATCCTTTTGTTTTTATATTTTGTAATTGTTTATTATTCAGCTTCAGCTGCCATAAATTCTTGTTTAGCTTCTTCAATAGCTTCTGTTAGCAAATCTAATTGATCAGGGGTGAATGTTACACCTTTTTTAGTTGGTAACCAAGTTGCACCATCATCTGTTGTGTAAAATATTCTCATATTTAGATAGCTTCTTCCTTTATATTCACTTACTGAAATTTGTAATTGTTCAGTGTCTGATCTTTCAATTGTTGCTAAAATTTTTGAATATGCCATTTTAATCTCCTTATTTAACTTTTCGTTTTTTATTCTAGCATAAAGCTTTTATTTAAGTATAGAAATTTAGAATTTTTTTAATTTAGCGTATGTTGCGTCCATTGCTTTTTTACCTAATTTGCCAAAATCAATTGTGTACATAACGCTTTCGCCTACTGTCATGACATCTGTTATGTGGCCAATTCCAAGTTGTTCGTGGAATACTCTTTGACCAACATCATATATATCATCAATAATTTTTGAATTATCTCGTTCTTGTTTTCGAGCTTCTTCTTTTTGGCGTTCAGCTTCAAGTCTTTGACGGCGTTCATCTGCCATACGTTTTATTGCATTATCTTTGAAAAACGCTGCAATTTTTTCTTCTTCTCTTTTTTTATTTATTGCAGATTTTACAATGATTGTGCGTTGTGGTGTTCTATTTGATGTTGGTTTATTATAACTTGAATTTGAATAACTTGATGTTGATTTGTTTGATGAGCTTGCAAGCCCTCTTCTTTGTGGAGCCACAAAATTTGCACCAAATCCTGATGAAGGTTTTACATAGCCGTCGGAATCTGATTTTGTATAGGATTCTTTAGCTTTTGATACGGCGCTTCTAAAGGTTGAAGATGATCTGTTTAAGCTACCTTCTGATTCCATTGATTCAATTAGATTATGCGGAATTTCTTCAATAAATCTTGAAGGGTTGTAGTATCTGTATTCTCCCCAGGTTTGGCGACGTTTTGCAGATATTAAATATAGTTTTTCTTCTGCTCTTGTTATACCAACGTACATTAGTCTTCGTTCTTCTTCAACTTCTGACGGTACTTGTAGAGTTCTTTGACTTGGGAAAATTCCTTCGTCCATTCCTGCTATAAATACTGTTGGAAATTCAAGACCTTTTGCAGCATGAAGTGTCATCATTGTTACGTTGTTTGCTTCATCTACCATTGAATCAAGATCTGATACTAAGGCTACTTGTTGTAAAAATTCACCTAAGATATTATCTTCTTCTTCCGGAATGAATTCTTCAGCTACGTTTACAAGTTCTTGTAAGTTGTTTATATCATCTTGTACCTCAGGATCACTTACGGCTTTTGCTTGAAGTTCAGCTAAGTAACCTGATTTTTCGATAACAAGTGTTACAAATTCTTTTAGGGTATAAGAATCTTTTGCTTGTTGGAATTTGTAGATTAAATTTGCAAAGTCTTTTAATTTTGATTGTGTTTTTGCATTAATATCAGATTCTTCACAGATTTTTATTGCTTCAAAAAGGCTTATATCTCTTGAATTTGCAAAATCTGACAAATTTTTTAATGTAGTTTCACCAATTCCTCTTTTTGGAATATTTATTACTCTGCGAAGGCTTTGAGAGTCGTCAGTGTTATTTATAAGTTTTAGGTAACATATAACAGTTTTAACTTCAGCTCTATCATAGAATTTTGTGCCTCCATAGATTCTATATGGTATTCCTGTAGCCATGCAAGCTTCTTCTAAGGCACGGGATTGGTTATTAGTTCTATATAATATTGCAAATTGATTGTAGTTACCTTGGGCTGTGCGTTTTATGTTTCTTACAATGTAATTTGCTTCATCTGCTTCATCATCTGCTATATAGTAACTTAACTTTTCGCCTTCTCCTTTATTTGAATATAAAACCTTTTCTACACGTTCGTTATTGTTTTCAATAACTGCGTTTGCAGCATTTAAGATGTGCGCTGTTGAACGGTAGTTTTGTTCAAGTTTTATAAGTTTTGTTTTTGGATAATCTTTTTGGAAGTTCATTATTATTGTAAAATCCGCACCACGCCAAGAATATATTGATTGGTCAACATCTCCTACTACGCATAGTGAACGTTCTTGTGGTACTTCTTTTGATAAGTTTGTATATAACATATTAACCAGCTTGTATTGTGCTAAGTTGGTATCTTGGTATTCATCAACCATAATATGTTGAAATCTGTCATAATACTGTTTTCTTACCTCTTCGTTTTGTTCAAGAAGTTTTACAGTTAACATTAGCATATCGTCAAAATCAATAGCATTATTATTGTTTAATGATTTTTCGTATTCTTCATATATTGCAGCGATTTTTTGTGATTTAAAATCTCTTGCAAATGTTGCAAATGTATGTGCATCTTGCATTTTATTTTTTGCATTCGATATAACAGATTTTACTAATTTAGTTTGATAAACTTTATCATCTAAATTTAATTTTTTTATCGCTCTTGTAATTATTTGATTGGTATCAGAATCATCATATATTGTGAAATTTTTATCGAGATTTTTACCTGTTGCAGTATTATATTTATCTATATTTTCTCTTAAAATTCGACCGCAGATACCGTGGAATGTGCCAACCCACATGTATTTTACTGTATCTTCACCAATAATTTTTCCGATACGTTCTTTCATTTCTTTTGCAGCTTTGTTTGTGAATGTTACTGCCAGAATGTTTCTAGGTCGTACCCCTTGTTGAATCATATAGGCTATTCTTGTTGTTAAAACCTTTGTTTTACCTGATCCGGCTCCTGCCAAAATTAACAAAGGACCTTGTGTTGTTTGTACTGCTTCTTGTTGTTCCTTATTAAGATTTTCTAATAGATTTTCCATGACCTCTTCCCAAATAAAAAAAAATATGCTATAATCAAGCATAGTTGAAAAATGTAATTAATGCAATTAGAAGGTAAATGAAAAAATGACAGAAAGTGATATGGATATAATGTTAAGTTCGGATGATAAAAATGATGATGCTCAAAAATCAATAGTTGTTCCTATTGACGATGATATGGATACTGTTAAATCCGACGCTCCAAATACTGTTGATGAATTAGCTATGGAGCTTGCTACAATTAAACAATCAGCTAAGAAAATTGCAATTATAGGTAGCCGTAATCTTCCTATCACTCACCAGCAAATGATTGAAACTCTTGCTACTGCTTTAGTTATGCAAGGTAATACAATTATTACATCTGGTGGTTCTTCAGGTACAAATGCTGCAGCTATTCGTGGAGCTATGAAAGCTAATCCTGAAAAATTATGTGTTATTTTACCGCAAACTATTGGGCAACAGCCTTCTGATGTTCAAGATCAGCTTATCGGTGTTCCTAATATTATTGAACACGCTGATCGCGCTATGATGACTTTGGCTGACGCTTCTCGTGTTTGTAACCGCGAAATTATTGATGAATGTAATCAATTAATTTGTTTCTTATCTCATACTAGTAAAACTTTACATAATGCTGTTCAGTATGCAGAAGAAGGTCATAAAGTTATTACTGTATTTTATTTAGATTAATTAAGGTCTCTTAATTATGAGCGATAAGTTAAAGAAATTAACCGGTAAAAATCCGAAAGATTTTGAACCTGTTGCATATAGTGTCATAAATAATTCGGATTGTGAACTTTTTTCCGAGTTGGTTTCTCAAGATGATTTTTTGTTTGATTTTGTCAAGCAAAATGTGGCAAATAGACTAGCGAAAGTTTGTAATGAGTCAAATTATTTAAATTTGTTGAATTTATTAAAATATTATTCGCCATCGTACGAAGATTTTATTGTTTCAACTTTAGCTAAGTATGCTGATGAAGATTTGACTGACAAAATGCTTGAAATTTTTGAAAATGGTACGGAAGATGAAAAAGTTTATTGTGCAAAATTTTTCTCTTACATTCAAGATCCTTTAGCCATCGAATTTTTGAATAAGTATGCATATAGTGAGAATTTGTATCTTAGCGGAAATTGTGCTTCAACATTAGCTTTGCTTGGTGAAGTTGAGTCGTATAATAAAGCTTTGGAAATGTTAAAATCTTCTGATGATTTTGAAGTGCTATCTGCTGTTAAATTTTTGGTTGCTTATGGAAATAAAGATGCGGTAGCTGATATTTTGAAAGTTATGAAAAAATCTTCTTTGGCTGAAAATATTGCAGGTGAATTACTTTATTTAATTGATTTATTTGCATTGTATGAAGTTAGTCAAGTAGAAGCTTTGTATGTATTAAATTTGGTTATTAGTGCATTAGGTGAAATACTGGGATTATCGCAAGTTTTTGATTTTCAATTGTACGATTTTATTGAAATGATTATTAATTCTAAATTTACACCTGAATCTGTTGTTGTGTTGAATAATGCATGTGATAAATTTAATACTTTAACTGAAAATGATGAATATTTGTATGATGAAACAAAAGATACAAAGCAAGAAGTTTATGATATTAAAAATCTTTTAAATAAGATAGATTTTTATAAATTTAAAAGTTTATTAGACACAAATATTGATGAAGATAGTTTGTTTGTTGCAACAGCTTTAGATTTTACAGAGAATATGGATAAAGTAAGAATGCTTTTATCTTCATCAAATCAAACGTTAGTATTAAAATCATTGGAAGTATTAAAGAAGAATAATTCAATGACCGAAAAGGATAGAGTAACAGCATATAATTCTGTTAGTAATCAAGATTTGAAAAATGTTATTATGGCAATATAGGAGAGTTTTTATGTATTATATCATTACTCAGGAAAAAAATACTGTACCTGCAGGGTTTAGACATTTATCAGATGAAGAAATAGCTAAAGAGTTTTCTAATATTGATACTGATAAAAGTTATTTTATTTCAAAAAATGAATGGATGTTAAATCTTTTAAAACTATTAGCTAATGATTTAGCTTCTTTAGAAAAAGATGGTCCAGATTCAATAATGGCAAAAATTCAAGAATTGTCTGACGAATTTGATAAATATGATTTGGATAGTAATAAATATATTGATTATTTGGAATATAAAAATTTCTTAGCGGATAATCTTTATATTTCTGAATAATAAACGAAATTTTATATAATAAAAAAAGACCTCTTTTAAAGAGGTCTTTTTTTGCTTTTGTTTTATTTTTATACTGCAGCTTTAGCTTTAGCAGCTTTTCTTTCTTCCCAAATATCAACAAGCATACTGCAGAAGAATATACTTGAATATGTACCTACAACAACACCGATCATCATTGCTAAAACGAAGTCTTTAGTAGTTACACCACCGAAGAAATATAATGCTGCAAGTGTTATAAATGCTGTTAATGAAGTGTTAACGCTTCTTGCAATTGTTTGAGTAACAGAAGCATCTACAATTTCACCAAAAGACATTTTCTTGCCATAGTATCTTAAGTTTTCTCTGATTCTATCAAATGTTACGATCGTATCATTGATAGAGAAACCAATGATTGTCAAAATTGCTGTTAAGAATAAACCGTCAACTTGAACATTACAAAATATACCAAGTATTGAAAATACCCCAACAACAAATAACACATCGTGTACTAAACCTAATATCGCCGCAACTGCGTATTCAAACTTAAATCGTAATGATATGTATATAATCATTCCCAATATTGCAAGTGCTAAAGCAATTAGTGACATTCGGAATAATTCTTTTCCTAATGTCGCACCGACAGAACTTACTTGAATTAGTTCAGAGTTTTTGTATTCTTTTTGAATAGCATTTGTAATTTGTTCTGCCATATCAGAACCTTCATCTATAAATTTAGTTCTGATAGAAATAATAGATTTAATATTTTTATTTTTTTCAGTTGGATTAACATTCAATATTTGGATATAAGAATTCTCAGCTCCAATTTTGTCTAAAGTTTCTCTGGTTTTTGAAATATCTTCATTGTTAACACTTTCCGGAACTCCGTATTGAAGAATTGTTCCGCCAGTGTAATCAATACCAACTTTCACCGGTGAATGAGTAGGATAATTTATCATTGAATAAATCATTGCAACTATACCCGGTAATAGTAAACAAGCTGACAAACATATCCAAAGTATTCTGTATTTTACAACATGTACTGTTTTATTAAAATTAAACATTTATATATACCTCATACTTTCTTAGTCTAAAATACCAAAACGAGCTTTTTCACGTTTTGTTTCTGTAGCTTCATAACCTTTACCAATTTCGTCTTTTGATAAACCAAATAATGCTGGGTATTTTAATTCTCCAGTACCAAAGATTAAATGCATAAAGTTCTTAGTAACAGTGATTGCTGTAAACATAGAAACAATTACACCTAATGCAAGAGTTAAAGCAAAACCTTTAACAACGCTTGTACCTAAGAAATATAATATGATACAAGTTAATACTGTTGTTACGTTTGAATCGAAAATACTTGTAAATGCTCTATCAAAACCTAAGTTAATAGCTGTAAATAGATTTCTACCGGCTTTTAATTCTTCTTTTGTTCTTTCAAAAATCAAGATATTAGCATCAACTGCCATACCAACAGATAATACGAAACCAGCGATACCAGCTAATGTTAGTGTTACCGGAATGATTTTAAATAATGCAAATAAGATCAATGCATATACGCATAATGCTATATCTGCAATTAAACCAGGTAATCTGTAATAGAAAATCATAAATAACATTACAAGACCAACACCGATAAGTCCTGCAAATTTAGATTTTTCAATACTGTCAGCACCTAAAGTAGGTCCCACTGTATTTTCTTGAATAATTTCAGATGGTACAGGTAAAGCTCCGGCATTTAATAAGTTAACCATTTTTTCAGCTTCTTCATATTTGAAACCGCTGTTGCCTCCTGAAATTTCAGCTCTTCCACCGTAAATAACTTCTCTAATTACAGGAGCTGATATTTCTTCGCCATCAAAAATTATTGCCATTTGTTGGCCTACAAGTTTTTCTGTTAATTGCGCAAATTTATTTGCACCTTTGCCGTTGAATTCTAATGAAACTGTCCATTGTCCAGTTTGATCAGAACCTATTGTAGCAGATTTTAAATCTTCACCTGTTAAGCCTGTTGATTCCCACATTAGTTGCCCTTTGTCATCTCTTTGTGGTTGTTTGTTTGCATCTAATACAGGTTGTTTAAATTCTAATAATGCAGTTTTTCCTAAGAAAGCTTCTGCTTCTTTTAAGTCTGTCACGTTAGGAATTTCAACAAGTAATCTTTTGTCTCCAACTTGTGCTACGCTTGTTTCAGATACACCGAGTTTATTTACACGACTTTCAATCGCAATTTGAAGACGCCTCATAACCTCTGGAGTTATTTCCCTTATTGTATCTGTAGTTCTGGCTTCAAGCATAATTCTTGAGCCACCAACAAGGTCAAGGCCAAGCTTTGTAGGTTTTTTGTAGATTGTGAAAATACATGCAAGTGCAATACCTACAATAACCCAAAACATAATAATTTTGTTTTTCAATTTCTTACCCTCTTATGTATGTTCTAACTATAAACTAACTTTTTATTATAATACTTTAAATAATATAAAATAGAACTAGCCTTCCTCACTTAATTCTGCTTTTACACTATCAATAACTTTGAATAATTCTATTTTTTCATCTTCAGTTAATTGAACTAATGGTTTTCTTAAATAACTTTCAATGAAACCTTTGTATTCTAAGGCTGCTTTAATTGGAATAGGATTAGGAGCCATAAATAATTTTCTAAATACAGGATATAATTTTTTATGCATATTTCTTGCAGCAAGAATATCTCCTGATTTGAAATTTCTAATCATAGATTTTATTTCAGTTCCAAATAAGTGAGATGCTACAGAAATTACCCCATGAGCACCTAAAGATAACATTGGTAATGTTAAGCTATCATCTCCTGAATACAATACAAAATCTTCAGGACATAATAATTTTATTTCTGTAATTTGGTCCATATCAGGACAGCTTTGTTTTAAACCTACAATATTTTTGTATTTACCGGCTAAGTATGCAACTGTTTCTGGTAGCATTCCGACTCCGGTTCTTGATGGAATATTGTATAGAATTATAGGTAATGTTGTTGATTCTGCTATTGCTGAAAAGTGTTCAATTATTCCTCTTTGATTTGGTTTATTGTAATAAGGTACAACTGATAAAATAGCGTCAACTTCTTCTTTTTGTGCTAATTTTGTATATTTTATTGCTGTTTCTGTGGAATTAGAACCTGCACCAACAATGATTTTTGCTTTGTTTGCAACTGCTCTTTTTACGGTACTTAATAGTTCAATTTCTTCTTCGTTTGTTAAAGTAGGAGATTCTCCTGATGTACCTGCGACTAATATTGCATCAGATCCTGAGCTTATTAAATGAGTAGCAAGAGCTTCTACTTTATCATAATCAATGTCTCCTGACTTTGTCATAGGAGTAACCATTGCAGTAATAACTTCTCCGCAATCGTATCTTAAAACCATGTGTAAATACCCTCTATTTTCCTAGTCTATAACTCTTTTATTATATTACAAAAATAAATATATTGTTTAATTATTAAGAATAATGTCATTTTTTGTTAATATAAGAGTATTGCTTAGTATAAATTTTTTGTTTTAAAAAATTTTGTGTTAAAATTTTGAGTATGAACTGGAAAGAATTACCAAAAAAGAAAAGGATTTATGTATTAGTATTTCTCGCTATTGGCGGGATATTGGCTTGGGCATTTATTACTGCAGGTGTTATTACTCATGATTTCAACAGAAAGCAGTTGGAAGGTAAGGGTGATGAACAAGAAGCTTTAGTTAGCGGAATAATTTTGACTGAAACTAAAGATGAGCAAAAGTATTGGGAAATATACGGCGAAACCGGAAAATGGGATAGTACCAAAGGTATTGCTCAATTAAATAAGGTTATTGGTAATTTTTATAAAGATAACGAAGTTTCTATGAGTTTTGAATCTTCAAAAGGAATTTATAATTCAAAACAAGGTGATATAACACTTTATAAAGATACTTATATCGTATTAAAAGATGGTATTACCTTAAATGCGGATAAGCTTCATTGGGTAAATTCACATTCTCCGATTGTTGCAGAAGGACATATTAAAATCCAAAAAGGCTCAGAATTATTGTCAACTGCAGATAAGATTGTTATTAGCCCAACTTATACAAGTTTTACGATAAGTGGAAATACTGTTTCAAAAGTTTATGAGGATAAAAAGTAGTATGAAAAAATTTTTAACAGCAATTTTTGCAATATTATTACTATCAGGTGTGGCTGCTAAGGCTTCTGATTTAGTTATAGAATCAAAGAATCAGACTTTTAATGAATCAGATAATAAAATTAAATTTAACGGTAATGTAAAAGTTTCAATTGATGATTTGAAGGTAGTTGGTGATAGTGCAGATGTTAATGTTACTGCCGACCAAAAGCTTGATACTGCTACTTTTTATGATAAACCTTATGCTTTTGAAATAAAGAAAAATAAAAAAAGAGAAGTAAAAGCTAATATTTTAAAAGTTTCATTGATAACAAAAATTATAAGAGCCGAAGGTGATACACAATCAGTTGTGTTTGAAGGTAAAACTCCTGTTGTAGTAATAAACGCTGATGTTCAGGAATATGATACAAAAACAGGTGTAATGAGTGCAAAAGGTGCTGTTACAATGTTGTATAAAGAGATTGAAACATTTTCAGACGGAGCACAAATTACTACTGATAAAAACGGTGATTTGAAACGTTTGGTTTTAACTGGTAATGCAAAGGTTAAACAAGAAAATAATGAATCTTATGCTGACAAGTTTATATATGAAGCAGCTACAGGAAATCTTACAGCATATGGTAATACAACCTCTAATGCCGTAATGGATGATGGTTCAAAATTGGTGTTAAAATCAAGCTATCAGGAGTATAATCAAAAGAAATCAATATTTAATGCAAGTGGTAATGTAAGAATTTGGTATCAAGATTACTATGCTGCAGGTCCAAAAGTAACATTATATCCTGGTCCTGCTTCAAATAAGCCAAATGAAGCATATTTTACAGGTCGTTCCAGCATAACTCAAGGTGTAAGAACTATATATGCTGATAAAATTAAGATGACTATGGAGCCAAAAAGCTTTGATGCTCAAGGTAATACAAGAACTGTTATTAAAAATATCGGTTCAGGAAGTGATGATAACGTGACTTTAGGTTTGTAAATTATGAATGAGAAAATAGAAAAAGCATTAGAATGTTTTAAGAAAAAAGATTGGAGTGGCGCTATTGATTTGTTTACTTCTGTATTGGAAGTTGATATTGATAATGCGGAAGTTTATAATAACTTGGGCTTATGTTATACAAACATAGGACAAGATGACAAAGCTGAAAAAAACTATTTAAAATCAATTGAATTAAATCCTAAAATACCTCAATGTTATATAAATTTATCTGATTTGTATTACAAGCAAAAACGTTTGGGAGAAGGAATAAATATTTTAACTTATGCTATAGAAATGCTTCCAGATGATATTATTTTTAGACATTATTTGGCTCGTTTTTATATGGAAGATGCTAAATTAGATTTAGCGATTGATGAATTGGTGTATATTTTAGAAAAGCAGCCTGATAATTATGATGCTTATTATGATTTAGCAAAAGTATATTTTGAATTTGGAAATTACGATTCGGCTATAGAAAATTTTGAAAATGTTTTAGAATACAAACAGGATAATGAGTTAATATATTATTATTTGGCAGAAGCATACCAAGCAAATGATGAAATAGATAAAGCAATATCTAATTTCTTAAAATCTATTGCTACTAATAATAAGTTCCCATTACCATATAAAAAGGTTGCGATTTTATTTATGGCTCGTGGGGATTATCAAGACGCTTTAGAATATTTAGATGATTATATGAATTTTGATATTTTGCCAGAAGAAAAAGATAATGTTAAAAAGCTTATTGATAATATAAAAAAGAAGATGGATGCTTAAGAGGTTGTATAATTTAGATGAAGAGTAAGTATTGGATTGCATTTTCTTCTATTGAACAAATTGACAGTACTTTTATTCAAAGTCTGTATAATTATTTTGGAGATATTGAAAAAGCATTTAATGCTACTTTTGATGAATTGAAAAATATTGAAGGCTTAAGTGTTAGAAAGTCTGAGAACTTTTTAAAATATAGAGATAAGGTTGATTTAGATAGAACTTTTGCAGAGGTTGAAACAAGAGGGATAAATTTTTTAACATTGGAAGATGCTAAATATCCAAAGATGTTGAAAAATATTGCTAACCCTCCTGCTGTTTTATATTATAAAGGCAAGTTATTTGAATGTAATTTAGAAAAAACATTAGCTATAGTCGGTTCAAGAAAAGCAAGTTTGAATGGAAAAGATGATTTGAGAAAAATTATATCAGGTTTATCAAATACTGATATTTGTATTGTTTCAGGCTTAGCATCAGGAATTGATACAGTTGCGCATACTTCAGCTATTGAAAATAATATAAAAACAATAGGTGTTATTGCAAGTGGATTAGATCATATATATCCTGCCAGCAATAAAACATTATATCAAAATATAGAAAATGGTTATGGTGCAGTTGTAAGTGAATATTATCCGACATTTGAACCTATAAAATTTAGATTTCCACAAAGAAACCGAATTATATCAGGTTTGTCTTATGGAACATTGGTTGCTGAAGCATCTTTAAAAAGCGGAGCGTTAATTACTGCTAATTTAACTTTAGAACAGGGTAGAGAATTGATGTGTATTCCCGGATTGATATCAAATCCTAATACTCAAGGTATATATAAACTTTTAAAAAATGGTGCAACTTTAGTAACTGAAAGTGATGATATTTTAAATGCATTGAATTGGGAAATAAAGAAAGAATTGTCTAATGAACAATTGACTCTTCCAATGATGACTGATGAAGAAGATATTATTTTTAAGAATTTAGAGATAGAAGAAAAAGGCGTTGACGAATTATTAGCATTAACAAGTTTAAAACTTGACGATTTGCTAATGAACTTGACAACGATGGAGCTTAAAGGCATAATAAAACAATGTGGCGGGGATAGATATAAAAAGGTTTAGTAGATAAATGGCACAGACAACGAGTAAAAGCAAAGAAAAATCACTAGTAATAGTCGAATCACCGGCAAAATCAAAAACTATAAAAAAGATTTTGGGAGGCGAGTTCCAAATAGAGGCAAGTTACGGACATATCAGAAATTTGCCGACAAAGGATTCTGCTACACAGAATTTGGGATTTGATGTTAATAATAATTTTGAACCTAAATTTGAGATAATTCCTGGTAAGCAGCAGGTTGTAAAAAAGTTAAATGATTTAGCCAAAAAAGTTGATAAAATATATCTTGCATCCGACCCCGACCGTGAGGGAGAAGCTATTGCCTGGCATGTAAGACAAGTTTTAAAAGTTCCAGATGAAAAGATTTGTCGTATTGTATTTAATGAAATTACACCAAAGGCTGTTAAATATTCAGTTGAGCACCCAAGAAGTATTGATATGGACATGGTACAAGCTCAACAAACCAGACAAATTTTAGATAAACTTGTAGGTTTTAAATTAAGTCCTGTTTTGTGGAAACAAATTGGGAATAGAAACTTATCAGCAGGTAGAGTTCAATCTGTTGCACTTCGTATGATATGTGAAAGAGAAGATGAAATTGAAGCTTTTGTACCACAAGAGTATTGGTCTATTCATGCACTGTTAGATAAAGATGGAAAACAATTTGAAGCTGAATTAGCAAAGATAAAGAACAAATCTGTTGAAAAAACTATAAAAAATAAAGATGAAGCTCAAAAAATTGTAGATTATCTAACTAATCCGCAATCTCAATATGAAGTTTCAAAAGTTACTAAAAAAACTACAAAACGTAAGCCAACAGCACCATTTATTACATCAACAATGCAAAGGGCAGCAAGTTCAAAATTAGGTTTTGGTGTTTCTAAGACAATGCAGGTTGCTCAAAAACTTTATGAAGGTATAGAAATAGATGGTACTCCTGTCGGTTTGATTACTTATATGAGAACAGATAGTGTCAGAGTTTCTGATGATGCTCAGAATATGGCGCATGATTTCATTTTGCAAAATTATGGAGAAAAATATTATCCTGAAAAACCTAATATATATGCAAAAGGAAAACAAAATGTTCAAGATGCTCACGAGGCAATTCGTCCATCTTATCCTGAAAGAACTCCGGAAAGTATAAAGAAATATTTGGATAATGATCAGTATAAATTGTATAAGTTAATTTGGGAAAAATTTATGTCATCTCAGATGGCTCCTGCTGAAATTGCAAATAAATCTATAGAGATTACTTCAGGTGATTATATCTTGAGAGCCGGAACAAGCAAAGTTACGTTTGATGGCTTTTTGACACTGTATAATGATTCAGAAGATGATGAAGATAAAGCACAAGATTCTAAAATCCCAGATTTAGATAAAGGTGATAAGGTTGTTTGTAAAAAAATAAATCCAAAACAACATTTTACTCAACCTCCGCCACGTTATAATGAAGCTTCATTAGTTAAAGCTTTAGAAGAATATGGTATTGGACGTCCATCTACATATGCAACAATTATTACTGTTATTCAAACAAGAAAATATGTAGAGAAAAAAGACAAAGCTCTTCATCCTACATTGCTTGGAAGAACTGTATCTAAGCAATTAGTTGAACAGTTTTCTGATATTATGGATTATAAGTTTACTGCGGGCATGGAAGAAAAACTTGATAAAATTGCTGAAAAAGAAGCTGTTTGGGTAAAGGTATTGCAAGATTTTTATACTCCATTTATGGAGGAAGTAAATTCTGTAATGAAAACTGCTCAAAAAGTAACTATAGAAACAAAATATACATGTCCAAATTGCGGTAAACCTATGGTACTAAGAACAAGTAAAACCGGTTCTCAATTTTTAGGTTGTTCGGGATATCCAGATTGTAAGACTGCAATGTCGATAAATGTAATGCAGGAAATGGAAGAAGATTCAGAAAATGAAGATTCTACAACACCAAAAACCAAAGAGGTGTGCGAAGAAAAATGTGAAAAATGTGGTTCAGATATGATTTTTAAAATAGGACCATATGGAAAATATATGGAATGTGTTAATGCTGAATGTAAACATAGAAAACCGTTCCGTAAATCTACAGGTGTAACTTGCCCAAAATGTGGAAAAGGTGTTATAGTAGAAAGAAAATCTAAACGAGGGACTGTATTTTTTGGCTGTGATAAATATCCGGATTGCGATTTCGTATTATGGAATGAACCAACGGGTGAAAAATGTCCGGACTGCGGAAATTTATTGGTGAAAAAATTACTTAAAAAAGGTACAGTTATTGCTTGTTCAAATTTAAAATGCGGCTATAAAAAAACAGTTGAACAAGATGATGTAGAATCAGAAAATTAAATAAAGGATTAACATTATGGCTGTGAACAAAGAATTATATGAACGCTATAAAAAATTAAAAGCTGAGGGCGTAAATATTACTTTGGCAGAATTGAAGCAGCAAATGGAACAAGAAAATAACTCTGCTGTGAGTGGTCAAAGTTCAGGATTTAAGGCTTTATCAAGTCAAAATACTACATCGCAGACATATTGTGATAATGTTTCATCACAAAGTAGTTATTATACACAAGAAAATAGTTATAATGATTCGTCATATAACCAATCTTATTCTGAAGTTAGTTCATTTGTTCAAAGTGAAAATACTCAGAATAATAATTCTTATTTTGATAATAATAGCACCCCGCAAGTTAATTCTAATCCGGTAAATAATGAAAATAATACAAAAAATGAATGGGTGACTACATATTCAGAACCTCAAGTTGATAAAAATTCTCAATTATATAAAAATTATTCAAATAGTTTTAATTCAAACTTTACAACAGGTGCAAACTCATTTACAACAAATCAAAATTTACCATCGCAATCTTTTGATAGTTATTCTCAATCAACAACAGAGGCATCATATCAAACAAGTCAAAAAAAATATACAGGTAATATCACAAGTGAGGCTTTAGAATTAGCAAATTCAGAGAATAAGATTATGAATAAATACTGTTTGATAGGGTATCCTTTAGGACATTCTTTATCAAAATATATTCATAACGCAGGGTTTAAAAGTCTTGGAATTGACGCTACTTATGATATATTAGAGACTCCTCCTGATACTTTGGTTGAGAGGATAAAATATTTGAAGAATAATAATTTTGCCGGTTTTAATGTTACAATACCTTTGAAATTACCTGTAACATTATTTTTAGATAAGATTGATTCTTCAGCAGATGTTGTTGGTGCTGTAAATACAGTAGTTATAAAGCCAGATAAAACATTAGTTGGATATAATACTGATGTTATTGGATTTAGAAATGCTATTCCTGATGATATAATTTTAGCCGGAAAAGTTGCAGCTGTATTGGGTACTGGTGGTGCAGCAAGGGCTGCGATTACTGCTTTGGCTCAAAATCAAGTTAAACAAATTAAGCTATATACAAGAAATATTCCAAATTGTTTAGAGTTACTTAATTTTCTCAGGGATAAATTTAAAAATGTAGAATTTAATGCTTTTCAAATTGAAAGAATTAGAGATTTATCTGATGTGCAAATTTTAGTAAATACAACTCCTATAGGTATGCAAGGAAGAGCTGCAGATATGACGCCTATAGAGGAAAATGAGCTAAGAACTTTGCCTCAAGGGGCTATTGTTTATGATGTGATTTATAATCCTAAAAAGACAATATTATTAAAGCTTGCTCAAAAAAATGGTTATAGAACAATTAATGGTGTTGATATGTTTATACACCAAGCTTTGGCTGCTCAAAAAATTTGGACAGGTCGAACTCCTGATTTTAAGGATATGAAAATTGCAGCTTTAGAAAATTTATAAATCTATTAGATAAGATTTTTTCCTAATTTTTCAACTGTTTTGATATCTTCTTTTGGTTCTTTACCAACAGTTGTAAGGTAATTTCCGATAAGAATTCCTTCTACACAAGTTTTAAGAGCTAATTCTTGGTTTTCTTGAGATAGTCTCATTCTTCCACCACAAAAACGTATAACTGCTTTTGGATTAGCAATTTTAAATATTGCCATTGTTCTTAAAACATTTTCTTCATCTATTTTATCGTGATAATTTTCAAATGGAGTTTCTGGTATTGGCATTAGGATATTTATTGGAATAGAGTCAGGTTCAATTTCTGCAAGTTCCATTGCCATCTCTATTCTTTGTTCAATGCTTTCGCCCATTCCAAGAATTACTCCACAGCATAATTCCATTCCGTATTTTTTTACGAGTTTGCAGGTATTTAATCTATCTTCCCAGCTATGAGTTGTACAAACTTCAGGATAATATGATTTGCAGGTGTTAATGTTGTGGTGAAATCTTTTTAGACCAGCTTGCGAAAGGGCTTTTGCTTGCTCTTCTGTAAGTATTCCTATTGAGGCACAAGGCTTTAAATCTCCAATTTTATTTATTTCTTTAATCATATCAAGTTCGATTTGAAAATCTCTGCCTTCATCAGGAGTTTTTCCGCTTGTTACAATGGCAAATCTTGATGCTTTATGTTCTTTTGCTTCCTTTGCTATTTTTTTTACTTCTTCAATATCTACTAGTGGATATGATTCTATGTTTGTACAGTAATGTGAACTTTGCGCGCAATATTTGCAATTTTGTGAACATTTACCGTTTCTTGCATTGATAAGTGAACAAAATTCAATATTGTTTGACATATATTTAGAAGATTCTTTTAGTAATTCTTCTAGTGGTAAATTGTATAATTTTAGCAATTCTTCTTTTGTATAAATTTTTTTGTCTAATGTACTATTCATATCCCGCATATCCTTTATCAAATTTATTATATAGATAATATTATGCCAGAAATATTAGAGTGTCAAATATCTTGGCTTTAAGCTTTTTGTGCTAAAATTAAACAAATAAAAGGAGAGTATTATGATTGGAATTTTAAATATTCAATTTAAACCAATAATTGGTGATAAAAATGCAAATTTAAAGATAGTTGAAAAATTTATTGATGATAATTCTGACAAAAAGTTAGATTTGGTAATTTTACCGGAATTTTTTTCAACAGGAGTAAGTCATGAGGATTTTGTAAATTCACCGGAAGATATAAATGGTGGTTTTGTAATTTCTTTTATTTCTGATTTGGCAAAGAAATATAAAACAAATATTGTTGCAGGTACAGTGATAGAATCTGATAATGGTAAATTGTATAATACTTCTTTTGTATTGGATCGCAATGGTTCTATAATCGGTAAATATAGAAAAATTCACCTTTATAATTATATGGGTGGAACAGAAGGTGAGCGCATTACGCCGGGAAATGAATTAAAGGTTGTAGATTTTGATTTTGGAAAAGTTGGAATAGGGGTTTGTTACGATATCAGATATCCTTTGCATTACAAAAATTTGGTTAAGGAAGGGGCTCAGTTAATTGTTTTACCTACAGCTTGGATTGTACCTAATGAGATTTATGATAATAAAGAAAGCTTAGAGTATACTAAAGATATGTGGATTGCATTAAATAGAACAAGAGCTTTTGATAATATGGTTTATACGATTTCATCAAATCAATGTGGAAAAGTAAATGATAATATTTCAGCGTTAGGTTCATCTGTTGTTATTTCTCCAACTGCTGAGGTTTTGGCTTGTGCTGATGATGATAATTCAGCATTATATGTTCAGTTAGAATTAGGTATAGTAGATTATTTGAAAAGTATTTATCCGATTTCATTTATAGATTAGCAAAACTAAAAGGCGAGCTGACAAATATTTGTCAGCTCGCCTTTTTTGAAACTATTAATTTTATTAGTCAAAAACGTAACTAATAATTGCAGCTTCTCTTGCTTTTTTAATTGCTTTAGCAATCATTCTTTGGTGTGCTGCGCAGTTTCCAGTAATTCTTCTAGGAATAATTTTTCCAGCTTCTGTTAAATATCTTTTTAATTTAGCTGCATCTTTGTAATCTATAGAAGTTACTTTATCTGCACACAGACTGCAATTTTTGCGTTTTTTCTTATCTTCTTGTTTTGCCATTTTTTAAGTTTGCCTTTCTAGCCTTATATTATTTCTACTCTAAATTTAGTTTAGAATGGTACTTCTTCATCATCCATCAAAACATCTGTATTATTGTCTGCTGATGGTGCTTCCATTTCTCCAAATGTAAGAATATCTCCATCATCATTTGAATCTGTATTGTTAGAAGATCCACTCATAAGTTCAATAGTAGCAGCTTCAATTTCAAACACTTTCTTTTCAGTACCATCGTCCATTTTGCTAATACCATTTTGTAATCTGCCTTCAACAAGAACTTTTTGGTTTTTAGTTAAATTTGAAACTACATCTTCAAGATTTTGTCTTTTTGATATAACTCTAACTAATGTTTCTTCTTGAGTGCCTATATTTAGTACAAAAGACGATACCGCAACATTATTTGATGTAAATCCTGTTTTTGGTGTTTTATATACTATGCCTGTTACTACTGCTTTTGCTAATGTCATTGTGTTTTCCTTAACTGTATATTACAACTAAACTGAAGCTTTTGATGAAACTTCCATAAACATTATTCTTAAAATGTTATCATTTAGTCTTAATTGTCTTTTGAATTCTGCAACTTTATCAGCTGGTAATGCTAATACCATAGTTGAGAAGAATCCATCTCTGAAGTTTTGGATTTCATAAGCTAATTTTTTTCTACCACTTTTGTTTGTAGAAACTACGTTTCCACCAAATTCAGCAATAGTAGAACTGATTTTTTCTATAATTTTATCAACTTCTTCAGCATCTAAATTTGGCTTGAATATAGTCATTAATTCATAATTTTTCATTTATTTTTCTCCTTTTACTATTTCTCTAGTGTATGGTTTGATTTTACCATGAAAATAGAAATTTTTACAACATGTAATCTGCTGTAAAGCTATATTGCGCAGGTCCTATCAGATAGATATCTTTATTAGGATTCTCTTTATTTCCGCACCATTCAACGCTTACAGCCCCTCCAAGCAAGTTAACCTTTACTTTTTGTTCTGTTAAGTTATTTAAAACTCCTGCTACAACGCTTGCGCAAGCTCCTGTTCCACAAGCTAATGTAATTCCGCAACCTCTTTCGTAAACTCTCATTTCAATTTCATTCTTTGAAATTATTTTTACAAATTCTGTATTTGTTTTTTCCGGAAAGTATGGGTGGATTTCCATATCAGGTCCGTAGTTTTTTGCTAATTCCATAGGGTCTTCTTGGGTGAATATTATACAGTGTGGATTTCCCATAGACACAGGAGTAATATCAAATTCTTTACCTTTTACGTGTACTTTTTTCTCTCCAATAAAAGGAATTTTAGCATCATCTAATATTGGAGTTCCCATATTTACTTTTACAGTTCCATTATCTAATATTTCAGGTTTTATTATTCCTGCAAGAGTTTTTACGCTGAATTGCTTTTTATTAACCAATTTTTTGTCATAAACATATTTTGCAAAACATCTCATACCATTTCCGCACATTTGAGCAGTTGAACCGTCAGAATTGTAAAAATACCAAGCTATGTCTGTTTCATTGTTAGGCTCTGTGTTTGGAATAATTAAGCCATCAGCACCAATGCCAAAATGTCTGTCGCATAGTTTTTTCGCTAATTGATCCATTGGCAAGTTGCTTTTTTTATACTCATCATAATCTAAAATTACAAAATCATTTCCGCAACCTTGCATTTTTGTTATTTTAATTGTTGTCATAATTCACCGCCTTTTTGGCTGTATTATAACGCAATTAAGTTTACGGAGCAATAAATTTATGCTTTTACTGATAATGGTTCATATACTTTTGTGTTTTTGGTAGAGTGTTGAGTTTGGGTTGTTTCTTCTTTACATAAAGGTTTATCCCAATATTCAGCTGCTTTTTTACCAATTTTATTTCCTAGTGTTGATGCAGAAATTGAACCTGCGACAAAAGTTACACCTTTGATTATTGGTATCCATTTTTTATTGATTGGGAGTTGGTCAAGAATTCCGTCAAGATGTTTTTTCATCCAGCCTTCACCTAAGAACATACCGGCTAAGGTTCCAGTTTCTGTGATTAGTGTATTTTTTCTTTCTTCTTTATCTGCCATAGCAACTTTAACACCACTTGAAGCTACAATTAGCGGGTTTACATTGTCGGCAGCAAAGTTTACAACTTTTGTTAGACCTTTAAATAATTTATCTGATTTTGCGATTTCATCAAATGTATTTAAAACAACTTTAGCTTGTTTTGATAAAGCATTGTTATATTGTGCACTGGCTTTTAATACTCCTGCTGTTTGTCCGATAGATACAGGTAGTCTTCCAATATCGCCATTGGTAGTCTTTTCACAGTTTCTGATTGCAAATATTCCTGATGCAACTCCACTATACATAAGACAATAAACCTTTCACACTACTATAACCTACACTTATATAAAGTATTTTTTTTGTGTGAAATTGCATTAGTGTATAATTTGTTTACATTTTTTAAAATTAATTTTTACAAACTGTTGAAGCTATTTGTGATGCTGTAATTTTTAGGCATTTTAATTCTTTACAAGATGTTTGTCTTCTTGCCCATAAGCAAGGTTTTAATTCGCAATTATCGTTGGCTTTAATAGCTATGACTTTATCATTTTTAGGAATTAAAGTGTTATCATCTGTTGGTCCGAATATAACATATGTTTTAACACCTAAAGCAACTGCTACATGTAATGGTGCTGAATCTGAACATAAAAACTTGTCTGCAGATGCAATCAATTCGGCTAATTCTTTTAAGTTTTTGGTTGTTCCATAAAGATTTTCAAAATTTTGTGTACGTACATTTTGCATTATTATATCAATACATTCTTTATCATCAGGTCCACCGACAAGCATAACTTTTTTACCTTCTGCGACAAGAAGATCTATTGTTTTTGCCCAAGTTTGAGCCGGTATAGTTTTTATGCAACCTTTCTGTACACTAAGTTTGCTAACCCCAGGATGGATTAATACTGAATTTGCGATTTTGTCATTTGAAGTTACATTTATTTCCGGTAACTCAGTATTATGTGATGTGATTTCTCTAATTAAATCATGGTACATTTTACATGCATATTGGTTTTTATTTAGTGGCATAGCATGTGTTAATAGTATTTGGCTTAATTTGCCAGTGTTATACCCACAGCGCTCTTTTATTCCTGTTAGGTAAAGCAAAATACTAATTAATTTATTACCACCTGAAGATATTACTATATCAAAATGTCCTTGACGTGCTTTTAATATCAATTTACAAAGTTCTATATATTTGTTTTTTCCTTTGACATCAATTAATATTAAATCGTCAATTATATCAGTTAAATCTTTTATCCCTTTACTTCTTGGTTCAAGAGCTAAAGTTATTTCACTATCAGGAAATTCTTTTTTTAGAGAAATTAATGTAGGGAGAAAAAATATTTCATCTCCAATTCCTCCAAAGTTTATTGCCAATATTCTCTTTTTCTTATCCATATTTTTATTATACAAAAAAAATACTATTAGGGTATATAGAGAGAAATTTATGTCATGGTATTTTTATATTCAATTACATGTATTAGAAAAGCTTTAATAATTTTAAGAGGTTTTCATCTTTTTAAATGATGTTTATAAAACCAGATATTATAGAATAGTAATGTAAGAAAGAACGAATTGGGCAGGTTAATGGAACAAGGTTTTGATTTTTCCTCTTATAACAGTATAAAACGCTTATCGGAAGATGAACTCACTGTTTTGTGGGAAAAATATTTGGCCGATAAATCTGATAAACATTCACGTGATGCATTGATTGTTCAATACATTTATCTTGTCAGATATGTTGTAGGTAGAGTTAAGGTTTCATTACCTGTTACTATTTCTATTGAAGATATTGCCGGATATGGTGTAGAAGGTTTGATAAATGCTATTGAACGTTTTTCGCCTCAAAAAAATACCAGATTTGAGACTTATGCTCTTATCAGAATTAGAGGTTCAATATTAGATAGAATCCGTTCTCAAGACTTTTTACCTCGTAGCGTAAGAAAGAAGATTAAAGATATTAAACAGGCTACAGAAGTATTAAAACAAGAATTAGGCAGAGTTCCAACTAATACAGAGATTGCAAATTATTTAGATATGGATCCTGATAAGGTTAGTCAAATTATGGCTGAAGATGTTACTGTTACATCTATTTATGATAAACGCGGAAACTCTGATGATAGCATGGAAATTATAGATACGATTGAAGATTCAAACAAGTTAAATCCTCAAGAACGTATGGAAGAACAAAATGTAAAAACAGATTTGCAAAGAGCTTTACAAAGATTACCTGAGCGTGAACGTGTTTTAATGGTTTTATATTATCAAGAAAACATGACAATGAAAGAAATTGGAGAAACTTTAGGTATGTCAGAATCACGAGTTTGCCAATTACATGCTCAAGCTATTATGAAGCTTAAAAATATTCTTAATGAAAATCGCACATCCAGACTGCAAAAGGCTATTGTTTAATTTAGGGGATTTTCTTTTTCATAATTTATTATTACAAAATCAATGCGTTTATTCATTGTGTTTTTGTAGCTTACATTGCTGTTGTAGGGCATAAGTTCTCCAAAACCTATTGAACGAATTTTTTTTGAATTTATATCACCGGTTTTTATAAGATATTGTGCAATATTATCAGCTTGAACAGTTGTTAATTCCCAAGTGTTTCTGTATTTTTTATTATTCGATAATATGTAATCTGTATTACTTTCTATAATACAAGGTTTATCAAGGATTTTAAGAATTTTAGCTATTTGTATAAGTAGAGGTTTGGAAGAATCTAAGATTTTATCTTCACCTTCTTTGAAAAATAATGTGCTGCAAATGCTTACTATTAAGCCTCTTGGAACTCTTGTATAAATTATACAATCCCCTAAGTTAATGTTTTGCTTGAATAATTTTTCTATTTCTGAGCTTTGAGGATATGTGTTTTGACTTAATTGTCCTATTATTGGTTGTGTGGAATTTAAATTCTGCGCAAAGCATTCTAAAGTACAAAAAAGGACTGTCAAATAAATAAAACATATGCTTCTTAATATTTTATTTTTCATGCGACAATCCTCTCAATTTAATTTATTTTTAAATTGAGAGAAAAAACTATTAGCTAATAAGTTAAGGTTTTATAATTGCAAGAACATATTTATCAGAAAAACATTTTTGAGCGCATTTTAAAATTTGCTCAGATGTAACATTTTTGATTTCTTCTTTCATTTTTTCAGCAAAATCAAAACCTAATCCTAAAACTGCAAATTTTGCATATCCACAAGCTTGTTGAAGATTTGTTTCTTCTAAAAATGCGTATTTTCCAATAAGATTATTTTTTGCATCATTTAGTTCTTCTTCTGATACTGGAATAGTTTTTATTTTTTCAATTTCTTCGTTAAAACCTTTTAATGATACTTCAATATTATTAGGTTCGGTTGCTATGTATATCATAAAGTTCCCGGTTAATTTAAATGTTTCATAAGAACTTCTTACAACATATGCTAGCCCTTTTTTATCTCTAAGTTCTAAAAATAGTCTGGAAGATAATCCGCAGGCACCTAATATAACGTTTAGTAAAACTAATGGTAAATGTTCTTCTTCTCCAAATGTTGGAACTAACCAGCCTTTAATTATATGCGCTTGATTTAACTCAGAGCGTTTGATTTCTGTTTTTTTAATTTCGTTTAGTTCAGGTTTAGTTATTAAGAAGTTGTTATCATTAGATTTTGGTAATTGACCTATAGTTTGTTCTATCTGAGGTAAAATTTCTTCTTTATCTAGTGCTCCAACTATAGCCAAACATTTTTTACTATTTGTAAGGATATTTTTATATGCTTCAATAACTTCATCTTTAGTTATGGAATCAATATTTTCTAATATCAAAGACATTGAATTTCCATAATAATGGTTTTCACAAATAGTTTTACAATATGCATCCAATACTGTAGCTCTAGGAGAATCTAGTTCTGCAGGTATTTCACATTTTAATTTTAATTTTTCTTTTTCAAATTCGTCAAATGTTGAATTTTGTATGACATCATACATCAATTCCATAGCTTTTGAGAAATCTTCATTTAAGCAGATTAGTCTGAATTTCAAGTAATTTGGCAAAAATTCACTTGACAGATCTATTGCATATTTTTCAAATTCGTTTGCAAGAGCTTCTGAGTTATATTTTTTGGTACCTTGTAATAAAAGTCTTGCCATTAGAGAATAAACACCAGGCTTAACTTCAGGTTCATTTATAGAAAAATTCAAGCATACAGCTATTCTTGGGGTATTTTCATTTTTTTTATATATATATTCAATGTTATTTGTTAATTTAGCAATCTCTTTAGTCATTTTAATATCTCCGTATAGGTTTATACTATCACGGTTTTATATAAAAGACAAATTATTGAAGTTGTGATATACTGCACATATGGTTAATAGAGTAAAAACGGCTACTTTAATTGGAATTAATGCATATGAAGTTTGTGTGGAAACTGATGTTATAAATTCATTACCTTCAATGTCAATTGTAGGTTTGCCTGATGCATCTGTTAATGAAGCTAGAGATCGGGTGAAATCAGCTATAAAAAACTCAGGTTATACATTTCCTTCAAGAAAAATTGTAATAAATCTTGCTCCTGCGGATTTGAAAAAAGTGGGGACAGGTTTTGATTTACCTATTGCTGTTGGAATTTTAACAGAAGAAGAAGTTTTTGATTATGAAAAAATTAAAGACTATGCTTTTATTGGGGAATTGTCTTTAGATGGTACTATCCGTAGTGTAAATGGTGTATTATCTTTAGTTTTAGGATTAAAAGAAGCCGGTATTAAAAATGTGATTGTACCAAAAGCAAACGCTAAAGAAGCGGCTTTAAACGGTGAAGTTAATGTATATGGTGCAGAATATTTAAGTGATGTAGTAAATCATTTTACAGAAAACTTAATTCCAAAAACAACAGTTAATATAAATGAATATTTGAAGAATTCAATTGTTGAAGATACAGGTTATGATTTTAAGAATGTAAAAGGGCAGCATAAGGCTAAAAAAGCTTTGGAAATTGCAGCAGCTGGTGCTCACAATTTATTAATGCTAGGTTCGCCAGGTTCAGGTAAAACTTTAATGGCTAAGTGTTTACCGTCAATTTTACCGCCTTTAGAATTGTCAGAGGCTTTAGAATTAACCAAGATATATAGTATATGCGGACTTTTATCTTCTGATGAACCGTTAATGACAAAACGCCCATTTAGAATGGTTCATCATACAGCTTCTGCAAATGGAATTATTGGAGGTGGAAGTTCTCCAAAACCCGGTGAGATAACTCTTGCTAATCGTGGTGTTTTATTTTTAGATGAAATGGTTGAATTTCCAAGACAAGTTTTAGAAGTTTTACGACAACCTTTAGAAGATGGCGAAATTGTTATATCAAGGGCGATGCATTCTATAAAATATCCTGCAAAATTTATGTTATTAGGAGCAATGAATCCTTGTCCTTGCGGTTTTTTAGGTGATAGAGAAAAACAATGTACTTGCAGTGAGTATCAAATAAGCAGATATCGTTCACGATTATCAGGTCCGTTGTTAGATAGAATTGATTTACAAGTTGAGGTACCAAGATTAACTTCTACAGAATTGTTGAATTTTAATTCTGAAGAAGAAGATTCTGCTACTATAAGACAACGAGTAATAAAAGCAAGGCAGATTCAGGCTTTGCGTTATAAGGATGAGAATATTCTTACTAATTCGGAATTGAATTCAGAACTTATTAAAAAATATTGTAAAATAGATGAAAAATCCAAAGAGATATTGAAGGTTGCAATTGTAAAATATCAATTATCAGGCAGAAAATATGACAGGATTTTAAAATTAGCAAGAACAATTGCAGATTTAGAGGGTTGTGTCGATATTCAAGCTATTCATTTGACGCAAGCTCTTCAATATAGATTTGAGCAAGATTAAAGTTTATTTTTTCACTATATTGTTCAAAAACTCTGTTAATAGTTGAATTTTTTGCGAACCGATTGCTGTAAATGTAATTTCTTCGTTTTGAAGTTTAAGACAAAATTTTGCTTGTTGAAATATTATCATTTTATTATTTATAAAAAATATAACTTTTGGTTTTTGAATTTCAGTTGTGAAGTTTTTAATTTCTGATAATTCTATTCCAGTTCCATTTATCATTATAAAGTTTTCAATTATTTTTATTTCATCTTTTTTTATTATTTTTTTTATAATTAATAATCTTGGTAAATACAATAAAGTAAATATAATTATTGAACTTAGCATTATCAAAGTGGTAATTCTATTTAAAAAATACAAATATATGATAAAGCCTATAATCAATAAATACATTATAACAATTCCTGTAACAACCATTGCAGGAGATTCTTCTGTATTTGGTTTAAATATCTCTTTCATACTTGTTTCTCCTGTTATTTGGAAGCTTCTCTTACATCATATTTATCCATTAGTTGATTTTTTTTATGTGAAGAAATTAAAGCACCTAATCCTAAACCTGTTATAATCCCTGCAGGTATTCCAAAAATTGCCCATAACCAAGAATGTTTTTTTATGCCACCTATCCAGCCAACTATTGAAAAAGCGGCTACAGATAGCATTGTTAAATTTAGAAGTTGTTGTTCTTGCTTATTATATTTTTTGACAAATTCATCAGCTTTAGATTTATCAATTTCGTAGCTTTGAATGTTATTTGGCCTATCTGGACTTTTTTTGAAATCCAGTCTGACTTTATTATTTCCTATGTTTGGACCTATTTCTAATCTCATAAGCCAATCTTAACTCTCTTTATTTTATTTTTATATTATCTTATTTTCTTAATATTTTTGCTGATAATCTATTAAACAACTCGCCAGCATATTCCATTTTTAATAATAAATTTAGCGGAATATATACAACAAGGCAGGTTATTGCTATTAGAGTTATCTTTGTGATTTCAAACGGAATTTTAGGTAGGTGTATAAGTTTGTCAATTTCTATAGCACATATAAAACATACCCCTAACGCTATGATACCTGAAATAATCATTTTCAACAAGTTTGTGAACAATGATTTGTAATCCATTTTCATTTTTTTAGAAATTAATATTCCTAAAACGCAAGCATTAAACAAAGTTACCAAAGATGTTGATAATGTTATACCACCAATACCAAAATGCATTCTGCTTATAAGTATATAGTTAAGTGCTAATTTAAGTACTATAGAAGATAGAGCAACAATAAAAGGTGTTGCAGAATCGTTAAATGAGTAATAAACTCTAGTTATAGAATCCCTAAATACATATGGAATAATAGAAACTGATAGAAACCAAAGTGCTTCTGTTACCATAAATGTTGCATTAGAATCAAATACCCCATGTTCAAATACTAATCTTACAGCATCCATACCAACAACTAAAATTCCTATAATTATAGGTATTGCTCCAAAAAATAATACCCCAACACCTTTATTAAAATAGTTTTTAATACCGTCGTAATCTTTATCCGCAACCAGTCTTGCAAAAATTGGGAATAATGGTACTAAAAATGCTGTCACTAAAATTCCTACAGGGAATTGAAATATCCTATTGGCGTAGCCTATTGCGGTCCAGGCACCTTCTGAAATTGAAGAGGTGAAAAACATATCAACATATATATGAATTTGGCCAACAGTAGAGCTCAAAACTGCAGGAAATAATAATTCGCATATTTCTTTAAAATTTTGGTTGTTTGTAAATTCAAAAACAGGTTTTAATCTATATCCTAATTTTCTAATATTAGGATATTGAATAATTAGCTGTAAAACAGCACCAATTGTTGTTGCCCAAGCAAGAGCATAACCCTTTTGGTCATTTGGAACCGTCATAACAACAGCAATAATCGCTAAACTCATTATTATTGGTGATAAATTAGGCAGCATAAACTGTCTGTATATGATTAAAATTCCATAATATATTCCAACAATACCACCTATTACAAGTAATGGAGTCATAATTTTTAGGTGAGTTGCTGCAAGATTTACCATTTCAGAAGAACCGCCTGATATAATTATTCCCATTATTTGTTTTGGAAATAAAAAGATTATTGCCGATAATATCAGAAAGAATATTATTGTTGCATTCATAAATGTTGAATATAATCTGTTCACTTCTTCAGATGGTTTTTTATCTAAATCAGGAATTAATTTTGAAAAAATTGCAACAGTTGCGCTGTGAAAAGGTCCGCCAACTCCACCTAATAAAATTAATGATAAAGATGGAATTTGGTATGCATAATAATATGCGTCAGAAACTAATGATGCACCATAATAATTTGCAATGATAATATCTCTTACAAATCCAATAAGTTTACTTACAATAGTTACAACAGCAATAAGCCATGCAGCTTTTAGTACACTTGGTGTTTTGTTTTCATTAGTTGTTGTTGTCATTTTCTCCCGCCAGTTCTATGTACATCCTAATTCCTTTGTTGTGTCCTTGAATTGAAGGATATTTAAAAGTTACAGTATTTAATCCTTTTATTAAATATTGTGATAAATCTATTTGATTATATCTTTGAGTTGTATCAAGAGCTATTTTTTCATCAACATTATTTATACAAGTATCTATATAGCTCATTTTATATTTGTTATCAATAACAAGGTAGGCTTTGGCATTTTTTGTCCAAAAACTTTGAGTTATTTGAGATTGATCAGAATTTGCGGATAAAATTATAGGTTCTGTTGCCAAAGTTATCCCATTATAATAGTGTTTTAATATTTGGTCAAAAGTCATATGAAGGTCTTTGCCCATATGACCTGCTCCGTATTGGCTTAAGCCTACACCGTGACCAAAACCTCCACCGTAGGCTTTTATGTAGATTAATTCGCCGTTTTCATTATATTCATGTTCAAAAACTACATTTGCACTAGGTAAAGCTTTTCCATGATTTGTTAAAAGTCTTCTGATAACCAGTTCTTTATCTACAGTGTAATTTCCATCATCAGTTTGAATTTCTAGTTCTATAATTTTCCCTGATTCGCCGCGTTTTTTAACATTTAATTTTTTGATAATACCGATGGTTTCCCCTTTATTTACTGCAGGTTTTACAAATCCGGTAGTGCTTTGTGATGCAATATTATTTTGCACTGCGTCTTGAATTTCTTGTCCGTTCCATTCTCTTTCCCAACGAAAATATGGTGATTCTTCATCAAAAGATTTTGGTTTAGATTTATAAAATTCAATGGCATCTTCTTCTTTGTTTAACGGTTTTGTGTCTGAATAATCAGGGGTTGCTATCAGGTATGGTTTTTCTTCTGATGGGAATTTTTTTGTTATCGGATCGGAAAATGCATTTTTATAACTTTCTGTGTAGCCTCCAGCTGTTGAAGAATATTGGGCAAGAATTAAATCCCAACCATATAATGCAACAATTCCTGATGTTTCAGTTACAGCTTGATTAGATAATGGATTTTCAGTGTTTGCTCCAAAATATACTTGGCTTGCTACTGAATCAACAACATCATAGTTTGGATTACTTTTTGTTCTTGGAGAAAGTACATAATTTCTTGCTGCAACACTTTGAGCTTTTAGTGCTTCCAATCCAAATCTTACAGGCATTTCATTTGGAACAACTCCTTTTAGATAATCTTCAACTTCTAAAACATTTACAATATGAAATGTTCCGGGTTTTGAAGCTGGGACAAGTTCGAGTTCTCCTCTATAGATAGCATTTTTGCCTGCTCTTTTTAAATCTTGTATGCCTAAAAATCCAAAGTCTGTTTTGAATTTTATTGGACCTGAAACTTTTGCAATTACGTTATCTTCGACATCTTTTAAAACAAAGATTCTTCCAACCATTGATATTTTTACTAAATTATCATTGTCGTAAGTATTGATGTATGTTTTGTTATTATATACTTCAAATTCTCCAGTACCATATATTGAAGCATTTTCCCAAAGATATGAGGCAAAATTTAAAGTTCCTATGCCAACTCTAACAGTTTTTGATTTTGGTGAATTTGAATATTGGTTTTCGGAATCTCTTGCAATTTGTAAAGTAGTTTCAGGAATATTTCCAAATAACGCAGCAGAATGTGATGGTGCTGCAAATAGTACCAACGCTGTTATGAGCGATAATTTAAAAATGTTTTTTATTTTGCTTCCCAAGTTGTGCCTTCTTTAGTATCTTTCAGTACAACTCCAGCACTGTCTAGTGCAATTCTTATTTTATCTGCAATTTCCCAATTCTTTTCAGCTCTTGCTTGTTTTCTTAATTCAATAATTTCTTCCATTGAATTAAATTGCTGACCAAGAGCATTTGAAGTTTTTTCTATTGCAGTTTTAATTTCTTCTTCTGAAAGTGATGCTTTTTCAAATGTAAAACCTAGTGTTGTTCCAAGTTTGTATAATATAGTATATGCATCTTTTTCACCTTTGTTAGCTTTTGTTGCAAGATCAAAAAGAACTGCAAGGGCTTTAGATGTATTTAAGTCTTCATCCATTGCTTCAACAAAAGTTTTATATTCGTCGGTTGTTGTAATATCAAGATTTTCGTTAATTGGTGTTTGTTTTGCATTGACTAATCTTTTTGCACCTGCTTGTGCTGATGTTAATGCTTCATCTGAAAATTCTACAGGCATTCTGTAGTGATTAGTTAAGATAAATAATCTTAATGTATTGGCGTCATAATTTTTAAGCATATCATCTATAGTTAAGAAATTGCCTAAAGATTTTGACATTTTTTCTTTGTTTATTGTAACAAAGCCGTTGTGTAACCAATAATTTACGAATTTACAACCATTAGCACATTCAGATTGTGCAATTTCATTTTCGTGATGTGGAAATATTAGGTCTGCGCCGCCAGCGTGGATATCAATAGTTTTTCCTAAATATTTTCTGCTCATTGCTGAACATTCGATGTGCCAACCAGGGCGTCCAACTCCCCAAGGTGAATTGTATCCGAATTTTTCATCTTTTTTCCAAAGCGCAAAGTCTAGTGGATCTTCTTTTTGTTCTCCTACTTCAATTCTAGCTCCGCTTTCCAATTGGTCGATTGGTTGTTTTGATAAATATCCGTATTTAGGAAATCGTTTTACTCTAAAATATACATCGCCATTTGATTCGTAAGCATATCCTTTTGATATTAAATCTTTTACAATAGAAATCATTTCACCTAATGTTTTTGTTGCAAAAGGTTCGATATCAGGTTTTAAGGTATTTAAAGCTTTCATAGAGTTTTCAAATTGTTTGTACCAATATTGAGAAACTTCTGTTGGCGTTTTTCCTTCTTTTTCTGCCTTTTTTAGAATTTTATCGTCAACATCTGTAACATTACGACAGTATGTTACGTCATATCCTTTAAATTTTAAATATCTATATAATACATCCCAAGTGATATAACATCTGGCATGTCCAAGATGGGCATAATCATATACTGTAGGCCCACAAACATACATTTTTACTTTATTTTCTTCTATTGGTTTAAATTCTTCAAGTTGATTGCTGTAAGAGTTAAATAATTTCATAAAATTCCCTCATTTATATCTGTAATTTTACAACAAACATGATTTTTATATTAACGATTGTAAAAAGAAATAAAATTATAGGCAAATTTGTATATACAAAATACTTATTATGTATATATTGTGAAAGTGCTTAATGAGTAAGGAGAAACTATGACCAATTTAAAAATTACACAATCAACAGCCAGAGAGTACACAACTTCAACAAATAGTAAGGACGTAAATGCTTCTCAAAAAACTAATTCAAAAAAAACTTATGTTCCGTTAGTACAGAATGAGAATCAATCAAAAGCAGAGAAGAGCACTTCTAAAGCTCCAACCAGACCAAAACCTGAAGGTATTAAGAATATTAAAGTAGAGATGGGTGACAACTTATTCTATCTTGCTACAAAATATCATGTTTCAATGGATGATGTATTAGCTGCAAATCCAAAGTTAGATCCTGATAAACTTAAAGAGGGACAAACTTTGAAAATGCCTTATGTTTCAGATAAGAATTGGGACTCATATATAAGTGCAAAAGAAGCTTATGAAGCTAAGGAACTTGCAGAATTCGAAGCTAATGAAAAACTTATGCAAACTAAAAAGTTGCAAAAAAGAATAAATTTAGCTAAGGCTAAAATTGAGGAAGCAAATGAATTAAAATATAATAAAGATTACAATTTTAATGTTGATCCAAAAACAGGTAATATTATAATCACATTGAAAGAAGCAAAAGAATTAGGCGATATAAGACGTGATTTTAAGCTTCCTGCAGGTCATTTGAAAGAAATGAATCCTGAAATAACTAAAAAATATAAACCTGGTAAGTTATTTAATTTAGATGAAATGGTTCGTAAAAATGATTGGGACGAAGCAGAAGCAGGTAAAGATGATAAATTTATTGTTAAACCTGAAGTCTTTAAGCCGTACAAAGGTTTCTTGGGTGAACTTTTTGACTAAATAGAATCAAAAATTTTAAATATGGGCGAGATAAGTTCTTCAACAGGGCATGTCTCGTCCATTTCTAATGTTATTGTTGGAATATTTCTTTCTACTCCGCAATATGTACCAAAGCTTCCTGGAGTTGGGTAGCCTATACTTTCTTCGACTGGGTATTTTATTATAGCTGAAATCTTTTGAGCAATTTCTTTTGCAGGACCGTCATAATTGACGACCTTGTATGGTGTATGCAGTGTTATGACAAGCTTTGGATTGTATTTTTCTATGGTATCTATTAGAAACTGTGTTTCTATTTCACTTGCAGGAGATTTTCCACCATAATAATTTGAAGTAACATCATCACAAGTTGCATTTTCACCTTTGTTTTCGCCCCAATTTTTGGTTGGGAAATTCCTATTCAAGTCAACTTTTGAAGCATTTGTTCTTGTTCCTAATTGTTTACCATCAGGGTTCAGGCATGGAATAAACAGGTGCGTAGAATTCGGATTTTCTTTTAAATATTTTGCAATTAAGTATTCTCCTTGTGGCTCATCTCCGTGCACTACTCCTATTATAAGAATATTGTCGTGATTTTTGTTTCCAAGTAAATATACTTTGTTTCCTAATTTAGTTGTTACTAAATTTAAGACATCTACCAATTTTTTGCCTCTTTTTATTATTCAAATAGTGCTTCGATAAATGAGTTTGGGTCAAACGCTTTAAGATCTTCCATTTTTTCCCCAACTCCAACAAGTTTTACAGGTAATTTCATTTCTTTAGCTATAGCTAAAATTATTGCACCTTTTGCGCTTCCATCAAGTTTTGTTAGTGCTACAGAGGTTAAATTTACAGCTTGAGTGAAGACTTTTGCTTGTTGTAAACCATTTTGACCTGTGTTTGCATCTATTACTAAGATACTTTCTCTTAATGCTTCAGGTGCTTGTTTATCTATTACGGTTTTAATCTTTTTTAATTCTTCCATCAAGTTGAATTTGTTCTGCAAACGACCTGCTGTATCTACTAAAATTACGTCGTATTTTTCATTTTTAGCTTTTTGTATTGCTTCATATACAACAGATGCCGGATCTGCTTTGTCTTTTCTAACTATATCTGCGCCTGCTCTATCTGACCAAATGTTCAATTGTTCTTCTGCGGCTGCTCTAAATGTATCTCCTGCGGCTATTAAAACTTTTTTACCATCTTTTTTGAAAAGATATGCCATTTTGGCAATAAGAGTGGTTTTTCCTGCTCCGTTTACACCTGCTATAAAATAGATGTTGAGTTCGTTTTCTTTGTAATTTAACTCTGTTGGGCCTGCTTCTTCTAGTGTCTTTTTAAATTCTGTTTTTAAATAATTTTTTAATTCGGAAGGTTTTGCGTCTTTCTTTGCCCTCAAATTATCCACTAATTCTGCTGCATAATTTACGCCTAAATCAGCGCCTATAAGTGTGTCTTCTATATCGTCTAGTGCAAATTCAGAATAAACTTCTTCTTCTGTATCAACGGCTGCTACAACATTTCCAACTAGGGATTGTGCAGTATTTGATACGGCTTTTTTGATATCATTTAACTTGTCTTTAAAAAATCCGAACATAGCTGAATAATAACATGAATTTATTTATTTTTCATCCATAATCTGAAAAATCTTATCTGCCTTTTTAATAATTTATATTTCTTTTTAAATCCCTTTGGATGCATTATCATATCGGTTATAATAAATTTTAGATATATAATTTCGCCAAGTATCGAGTTTGGGAGTATTATATCTTCATCTTCATTAAAATTAGTTGTGTCGTTCATTCTTAATTCTTGTCTTATTATATAAAATAATGTCATGTATAATATAACAACGATTTATAATTTTGTCAATTTTAAAGAATATAAATAAACTGTTGTATATGATGGATATTTATGAAGAAGTTAGAATATTATTACTACGTAAGGGTTTATCTATGCGTAAGCTGGCATTAAAAATGAAAGATGTAGGATATAATGTTCCAGTTGCAGGTGGTCTATCGGATTCTTTTAGTAAAAAGCGTATTAGGTTTCAAACCGTGCAGGAAATTTTGGATTTCCTTGGCTATGAGTTGGTTATTCGTGAAAAGAAAAAATAAAAACAAGGCTTTCACCTTGTTTTTATTTTGTATATTAAATCTTTTTTGTTTATTATTGAATACCATTATCAACGATAACTTTTGCAAGTACTCCGTTTATGAAGGTTGCGCTGTCGTCTGTTGAGTATTTTTTAGCTAATTCTAAAGCTTCGTCAACAACTACTTTCATTGGAGCTTCTTTGATGTATAACAATTCAGATATAGCTATTCTTAGAATGTCTTTATCCATTTTTACAAGTCTGTCAAAATCCCAACCTGTAGAATATTGTTTAATCATATCATCGATTTCTTTGTGATTTTTTTGATATGCTTCCGCAATTGTTATTGCATAGTTTTGAACGTCACTTTGAGATTCTAGTGTTGTGAATTCTGCTATTTCTAGTGCTAAAAGAGCTTTTTCTGCAACTTCGATCATTTCATCTATACGACCAGTCATATCAGATGTTAATGGTAAAGGTACAGCAATGTTTGCAGCTTCTAATGGTCTATTTAAGTTGATTTCATGTTCTGCTTCATAATCATCAATTTTATTTCTCATATCAAGTAGTGAACCTAGAGAGATTTTTAACTCATCTTTAGCGTTACTAGATAATATTCTTACTGATTTTAAAATTATGTCGTCTAAATTCTCTTTTGAATAGTTTGTAATCTTTTTATCAAATTGTGAAAATAATATAAATGCCAATTCTCTGGCTGCTCTGCGCGCTTGCATATGTTACCTCATAAATTTTTCATATTTTATTACTTTATACTTCTCTATGCTAGCATGAAAAATTTTTTATCACAATAATATTTAAATAATACCTGTTTTGTGTTTTATTTTGTTTTGAATTTAAAAAAGTTTTTAAGGTGGAATTCTATGATCTCTAATCTGCTGGATTTTTCCGGACAAATATTTATTTTTCCAGGGGCTGTTCCAAATTCTCTGCATATTGGAGGACGATGTTCATATACACTACATCTTCCATAATCTGTTATAAACGGACAATAATTTTTAAAATCTTCGTATCTTTGCATTAATTCTTGAATTTGTTCCATACTTTTGATTTGGAGTTGCTCCATTAGTCTTTTAGGAACTCCCATAATTTTATTGCCATATTGATCAAATCCTACTATTTGGATTGGATTTGGTGTTGTATTGTAAATTATTGAGTTGAAGGTATCTCTTGGATCGTTTTGTCCAATGTTTATACCACTGTATATTTGGCGTTGTATTCTACTTTCAAATTTAGGTAAAAAATCTTCCGGTAGTGGCGCGTTTATACAACATTTAGCTTCACATTTAGGTATGAAACATTTTGTTGGTGATAGTATGTAATTTCTTATTTTTGAATAATATGTCATATCAAGTTTAAAACTTCTAAAAAAATTTTTTGCTAAAAAAAGACCGAGGTATTTCCTCGGTCTTTTTTATGTTTAGCTGTTTTTATTATTCAGCTGCAACTTCTTCTTTATTAATATCTTTTACACTCAATGCAATTCTGTGTTCTTGAGGTGTGAATTTTTTAATTAATACTTCAATGCTATCTCCAACTTTGTATTTGTTGAATGGGTTAACATTTTCTTCAGCCATTTCAGATACTGGTAATAAAGCTTCTACGCCAGGGAAGATGTTGATGAATGCACCAAATCCTGTTACTTTATTAACTGTTCCTGTAATAACTTGGCCTTCTGCAAATTGACCTTCAATTTGTTGCCATGGATCTTCACCCATTCTTTTTAGTGATAATGAAATTCTTTTTAATTCGTTATCAATTTTGATGATTTTAACTTCAATAGTTTCACCTAATGAAATTACATCTGATGGGTGTTTAATTCTTTGCCAAGAAATTTCTGAAATAGGTAATAAACCGTCGATACCATTGATGTCAACAAATGCACCAAAATCAGCAATTCTTACAACTTCCCCTTTTACTACTTGGTCTTCTTGTAATTCTGCTAAAATGTTATCAACAACTTGGTCACGTTGTTCAGCTACTGCTTGTCTTTGTGAAAGTATAAGTTTATTTTTCTTAGGATCAGCTTCTAATACTTTTACTTCGATTTTTTGATCTAATAAACCATCAAATGGAGTACCAGTTCTTAATTGAGATGATGGAATGAAACCTTTTAAGTCTGCTACATCTACTAATACGCCACCTTTAACAACTGAAACAACTTTTGCAAGGATTGTATCACCTTGAACTTTTGCATCGTTAAGTTGTGCCCAAGCTTGTGCAAATGCAAGTCTTTTTAATGATAATAGCATACCTTCTTCATCATGTTCTTCTTTTAATACGTAAAATTCTTTAATATCGCCTACTTCAAGAGGTGAAGCTTCTTCTGCTGATGAGATTTCTTTGTTTGGTAAGAATGCTTCTGTTTTTGCTCCTCTTACGCTAATTAAATATCCATCTTGATCTTTCTTTAATACAGTACCTTCTACGATATCGGCTACTGAATGTCCGTTTGAAAAGCTTTCTTCTAATAACTTTTCAAATTCATCTAATGTTGCTTGTGTCATTTTTTATTCTCCTTTTCCGTTTATTTTTTTAATGACTTTTTCTATTACATTGTCAGGAGTTGATGCTCCTGCTGTGATTGATATTTTTTGCGAAGCTTCAATCAGTTCTTCGTATTTATCTAATTCTTTTTCTGTTTCTATATGAATTGTTTTTGTTATGTCTTTTAATATTTCTGCTAAATGTGTTGTGTTGGCGCTTTTCTTGGAACCTACAACTATCATTAAATCACTATCTTTAGCAAGCTCAATTGCTTCTGATTGTCGCATTGAAGTGCTTTGACATATTGTGTTTGCAATGCGTAATTCTTTTGCTAAGCTTGTTAGATAGGTTACTATTTCATTCAATGTAGAAATCATTTGTGTTGTTTGAACTACAACTCCTATTTTTTTATGAGTTTTTAGTCCGTTTGCATAAGGTTGAATTTGTTCTATTGTATCTGCAACTATAACATTTGAGCTGTATTGTAAAGCATTAGCTTTAATTGCAATTACTTCAGGGTGTTGAGCTTTGCCAACAATAACCAAATAATAGTTTTCTTTAGCAAGTTCAATTGCTTGTTGTTGTACCTTTTTTACATCAGGACATGTTAAATCAAAAACTTCAAATCCGGCTTGTTCTATTTGTTTAAAGACTTCTGGACTTTCTCCATGGCTTCTTACAACACAAACACCACTTCCTTTTTTAGGTAGTGTGTGTATTGATTTTATTCCCATTTTGTCTAATTCTTCAATAACTTGCGTATTATGAATTAATTCTCCTAATACACAAATTTCTCTTTGTGGGTTTTCCAGTTTTAATTTTTTTACGGTTTCAACTGCTCTTTTTACACCGTAACAAAAACCTGCAAATTTTGCTAATCTAATTTCTTTCGGCAATGTTTAATTGTCTTCTTTCAAATGAACTCGCAGAAAATTTCTGCTGTAATATGATTACAACATAAAAATTTTCTAAAAGCAAGCCGTATAATCTATGCTTTGTATATAAAAGGTCCTTTTTTATTTATTCTTTTTAGAGGTCTTTTATTTGCGAATTTATTCGAACCAAGTGATATTCCAGAATATTCTTCACCATAGTTGTCTGCAAATGTTGGTTCTGTTGCAACAGCTTGTTTGTTATATTCTTGGTACCATGCACTTGAACCAGGGATTGCTGCTGTTGCTGGTGATGGATTTTCACTTACTGGTGATACTTCTTCATATTCTTCATATGTATTATTACTTACACCTGCAAATGTTTCTTTTCTTCTGATTATAGTTCCATCATTTAACATTTTGCTAGTTTCATTATCTTCAAGCTTTTTGTCTGGATTTATTGTGTCTGTTTCTTCTGTTTTTTTATTGTTATTATTAACCTCATTATTGTTTGTGTTTATATTTTGTCTGTTTGTTGCTTGAGATGTAAGAGGATCGATTTCATTTTGGCTTTTTTTGCTTCCTGTATTATTTCTAAGTTCTATTAATTTTTCTCTTTCATCTAGTGATAAATATTGTAAATAACTTGAAAATGAGGTATTACTCATTGATGACATATTTTTTATTAAAAATGCGTATAAAATTTTGTGATCAATGTCATTGTAATTTGAAATTTTACCAGCAGAAATCATTGCAATAATGTCATCTGTTGGTAGTAAGCCTAGTAATTCTGTTTTTATCTTTTGGTTGTTACAGTGTGTATAGAGTTTCTTAATAATACTTGAATCACTTTTCATACTGTTTACAAACGAACGGATACTGTCAGAAGTTCCATTACTTGCAAGTATTTCTAAGAATTTATCTTGTGCTTGGGTGCCGTATTTGTCCATTATAATTGTATATATTGCATTAATGTTTTTCCCGGCTTTTTTGAATACTTGTTTTATTTTGTCTTTTTCTGTTATTGTTAATTCTTCAATGTTATTTAGTTCTTTTTCAATAACTTGGATATCTTCTTCTGTTATTGCAGTATTTTTAGCGTTTTCTTCTGCAATTTCTTTTTCAATTTTTTCTTGAGTTTTTGCAAGGTTTTCTTTTAGTGCTTCTTTTTTGTCATTTAATGCTTTTGTTGTTTCATTGTTTATTTTTTCTGTATTATAAGATATTGTTGAAGCTTCTGATTTATTTTTCTCAGCTTTTATTGGAGAATCTGATATACTTGTTATTTTTTCAGTTTGATTATTGTAGGAGGTTTTGTTTGTTTCGCCAAATGAATTTGTATAATCATTGGTTGGGGCTGAAGATGCATTAGTTTTATTCAAAATCTCTTGATTTTGATTATTTGTATAATCTATGTTTGTGTTGTTGTCATAGTTATTTGTGTCTGTCTCTTTTGGAGTTGTTTGAGATAATGTATTTTGTGTAATCTCACCGGTTTGCATTGCAGAACGAATGTTTTGCTGTTGTTGAGGTGGATAATTTTCTAATGCTTGTTCAATATATGAGTTGTATTTATTTAATAAGTCAGGATTTTCAATAGAATCAGATCCGGCAGCTAAACCTTCTGTTACTGCAGGATTATTGATTTTTGAAAGTTCTTTAGAATAATTTATTCTAATATTATCATTTTGGGCAGTTTCAATTAATGCTTCTGTAAATATTGCTTTTGAGCCATCTGCAACTTCATCAGACATGTTGAACCCACGTGCTAATTCTATTGCTTCTTCAGTTGATACAAAATCTGTGTTATTCCAGCTTGCTGCTACATCTTCGCTATATTTTTTATCAAGTTTAGCTACTTCAACACCAAATTTTAGTCTTTCTGTCTGGTCTTCTATATATTCTGGAGTAAGATGTATTGTTTTTGAGACTGCATTTTCTTTGCCATGTTTATGTAAGATTCTTGTATTTAAAGTAACGCTATCCGTATCTTTGTTCATTAATGCACTAGCAGTATTTTTTATTGCCCCAGAAGTATCTATATATTGGGTAAGTTCATCTTCTGAAATTTGTAAACATTTGGCTAAGTTGTTTATTGTTTTTTGCTCATTACAAGATTTGAATAGACCCTTGATTAAGTTTCTTCCTTCTGGGGTGTTTTTAAGTTCAAGTGGATTTTCTAAATTGTTATCTTGAGCAATTTGAGTTAAATACTTATTATAATCTCCGTCAAATTTTTCTAATTCTTTTTCGACATTATATAAACTAGGAGCATTTTTATAGTCTGCTGCCTCTGGGGCTATTTCTATTTGAAGTTGAAGGTTCTCTAATACTTTTTGTTCAGCCTCACTAAGAGTTCCTGTTTTAGCTTTTTCTTCCAAAGTTTTAATCATGTCTTTGTTTGATACATTCATTTCGCCAGTTCTTATTGCTGTATCATACATAACTTTTAATTCAGGAGTAATTTCTATAGTATTTTCCTCTGAATAGACATATATATCGTTAACTCTTTCTTGAATTGATTGTTTTGAGTATTCCTGTAATGACTTGCCAGAATATTTCATTGCAGCTATTTCGGTTGCAAAGTTACATTTTCTTATGTATTTGTCCTCAGGTGAATATTTATCCCAATCAGGATACATTTGTTTTGCAATATGATCGCTCCATTGTTCTCTAATTTTTTCTTTTTTATTTTGGGAATAGTATTTATATTTTGGATCAATTGTGATTATAAAATTATCAACTATTGTGTTAAATTTTTCGATTTCAGTTGAGTTTTTCCACTTTTCAGAAGATACATTAATTGATGTATCTTGTAATAATGAGTTTACTAAATTTTCACTGTATTTTTGTATTATTTTGTTTAGGTGTTCTGAACTTGTATTGGTAAGTACATCTTTTATAGAAAGTCCCTCTTGTTCAGCTAATTCAATTTTTACAGCAGTTACTTGACGTTGGAATCTTTTTTGCTCTGCTGTAAGTTCATTCCAATTAGGTACGGTTTGTTTTCCTATTTGGTCATAAAAATCAATTCTTAGGGTTTTTTGTAGTGCTTTAGGAAATTTATCATAGTTTTCAACATTTTTACGTAAAAAAGCATCTGCTCTTTCTTTTAGTTTTTCTTGTGGTGATAAATTTTTCCATTCTTCACTTTGAAGTTTTTCTTTTGGTATTAAATTATCCCAAGCATTTTTATCTTGGGTCATTACTTCAAGAATTTGTGCTCTAATTTTATCTGTTTGTTTAAAAGATTGTATGTATTTAAGCACATTTTTTTCTGTATCAGTAAGCTGATTTGTTGTTTTTGATATTAGTTTGTTGTAAATATCTTTAACACTTATACTTTTATCATATGTTTTAAAATATTGCTCTATATCTTCTTTTTCTTCTTTGGTAATATTTGAAGTGTCAGTTTCTTCGGTTGTATTTGTTGTGTTTTGAGCATTTTTCTCTTCAGCAATATATGTTTTTGCTTGCTGTAATGTTGCTTTTAGGTCTTGTTCAGACATTGTAGGGAATTTCTTTTTCAATTGTTCCAATTGTTTTTCAGGATCTAGTTTTTGAAATTCCTCATCATTTATTGTATTTAGTACAGGATCATTTTTTTTGTTTTCTTCAAAATCGATAGGTTTACTTTTTGCGGTGTCGTTTGTTTGAGAAGCAGAATTTGTACCGCCAACATTTGGGGTACCTTGTGCTCCTGGGTTAACTTTAAATCTATCGTTTAGTTCGCTCATCTTTATTTCTCTGTTTAACTATAATTTGTTAAAAACATGATTTTTTCCAGTTTTTCAAACGTTTTAAAATCTGTTACAAATCTTAATTAACAAATTATGTTATTTCATTTGATACATTTTTGATGTCGTTGGTTTTTCTAACTCTGGCGTATTTACATGAATATACATTTTTGCAACTCTATCTAGCGGTTTATATTCATAATCGCCCAGAATCATTCCTAGTATAGTATTTGCTATATCATTTGGTAGTTTTATCTCTCTTGTTTTTACTATTCTGTTATTTCCATTCTTATCACATGTAATTTCGGATATTACAGCACCTACAAAACTGTCATCTCCAAGATTGTGATATACAAATTTTTGCATTAAAGGTGGTCTATTTTGGTCTCTTCCTTCAATAATTACAGGTTTAAAGTCCTCTGGAACAAAATAAACACTTGATACTACATCTTTTGTTCTTCCACCACTAAATGGATCTGCAAAGTACATTGTGTAATTTTTACCTTCAGCTTTAAAATCTTCTTGATAGTGGATTTTTGCGCGTTTTAAAGCTACAGGTAAGTTATTTGTATCAATTGCTTCTGCTTCCATATAATTAAAAGTATTTTCCATATCAATTTCATCTGATGGATTGGCTACAACTTCTGTCATTGCAATTGCATTTTCAGGATTTATTACTATAGGTTGTTTTCCATTCATCATTCCTGGGGTCATCGCCATTAAAACTATTACCGGTACGGTTGCCATTTTGTTTGAGTGTCTTGGTGATGTATTTTCGTATAAATTATTTTCTGAATCTTTAGATTTTCTTCCAGTAAAATTGACCATATTGTTATAATTTTGTTTAACACTAATGCAGTTAATAGGTGATATTGCCATACTAACACTCCTTTTTTGTATTCAATTTTTAATTGAGGGCTAACCCCTTAACCCTTTCACACTAACTCTTATTCAACTACGATTATAGCAGTTGTTTGAGGTTTTGTAAAGATATATTTAATCTTATGCTTTGTATAAATGCAGAATTGTGTAAAATTTTGCTATATATCGGGTAAAGGTTTTACATTTTTTAAAATTTATCACTGTGTGATGTAATACCAAGAGTTTTATTATTATCTATGTCTATGGTGTGTTTTATTATTGTATGAGCCATCAAAAGTAAGTATGGATTTATTTCCGTTGTTTGTGTCATATTTATATTTGCGGATTGTTTTTCATTTTGCGTAGTTTTTATATTGTTGTTGGTATTAAATGATAGTACTGAATCCATTGCATAGTATTTTTGTTCTTTTTCCAAACGTAATAATAGTTCTTGTTTTGGAAATTCGTCTGAACATTCTATGTTAACTTGTACGGAATTTGATGTTTCAAGTATTATTGTTGCCTTTATTGTGCCAAAATTGATTGTATTAATTGTTATTACTAATATACTATCGCTTTCTTCTTTTGTTTCACTTTTTTGTTGTATTTCAAGGTCAAAACCAACTCCATCTTCTAGCGGTAACCAAGGTAGATATAGCATTAAAAGAAGTTTTAGTGTTTTTTGCGGATTGTTTTCTGCAGCTATTGCAATGCTTGCATTTATTAGTTTGGCCATTTCTTTCATTTGTGAAAGATCGGTTATTCCTGATTTTGAGGCTTCTGTCATTGACATTATAAGTTTTGTCAATGCTTCTTTACCATTCTTTTGCAAAAGTATTGATATATCTGAAAGGTTTATCATTCCGCCTGATAGTATTTCAAGTTTTTTTAATGAGGTTTGAAGTTGGTTTACAAGTTGAATATTAACCATTTCTTCATTCATTGTGGAATTTAGACCTTGTAATTGAGCAAGAATTTGGGCTTGTAGTTGAGAAAGGTTATTTCTTTGTGCGGCAAGTTGATTTGCAAACATTTGGTTAAATTGTGCTTGGGTTAAGCCTCTTTGCAGCATATAGATAAATTCATTTACGTTACGAGGTAGTTGGAGCACTTCTTTTGCGTAAATTGCTCTATCCATATTCCTAAGAGTGTTTAACTGTAAATTTTGTTCCAGATTTTTTGCTATTGTATTATTTTGTGCAGAATTTTGTGTTGTGGCTGCAGATGTTAATTCAGGATTTTTTCCAATATTATCTGCTACAGCTTTTTGCATAGCTGTATTTAGAGTGTTTTTAGCCGACAAGTTTTGTTGTGGATAATTAAAAGTATTTAAAAATCTTCTTAAATCAATACCTGACATACAAGTAATTTAACTGATTTTTTATTAAAAGTCTAGTTTTCCATTGGTAAATAGGACTGCGGATAATTATAATCTTCCAAAAATCCTAGATTTTTATATAGTCTTAGTGCTTGTAAGTTATCAGTTTCAGTTGTGGTATTGATCTCTGTTAAAGGACTGTTATATTGAGAAATGGCTTTTAGTAAAAAGTCCATTGAATGTTTTAGCATTATTGTAGAGAGTCCTTTTCCTTGATGTTCTTGTTTAATTCCAACTAATGGAATATTTACTATAGAACCGCTTGTAAGGTTCATAAATGCAAAACCTACGGCTTCGCCTTTGTATAAAAGTACACTTGTTGAATTTGGCATAAATTCTGCATAAACATCTTTTACAATTTTTGTGATGATATCTTGAGTGCCTTCTATCGTTCTAAATCTTGGATCAAATAATGCGTCAGAGCTATCTTTAAATGATTCTTGTATAACGTTAACCGCATCATCAAAATATTTGCTGTTCCAGGAAACAACTTCATAATCTTCAGGCAGTTTTACTACTCTTGCTCTTTCAAAGATGTTTCTTGATTCTTCTGAATTGAATTTGAATCTAAGAACTTCTATTCCAACAAATTTAAATCCTAATTTTGCGATAACGCTTATTAATGATTTTTGTTCTCCTAACATTGGATAACAAACAATTTTTTCGTGTCTTAGAGTTTTTGTAACGTCTAAGAATTTTACGAGTAATTCTCTTGCGTGTTCGTGAAAATCTGCTCTGTTGATTCCGTGTATAATATTTAATTCTACAGCTTCAGATATTGCTGTTGTATAAACTAAAAAAGCAATAGGTTTTTCTTCTTCATATAATACAATACATTTGATTAAATCTTTGTCTATAGCATCTAAAAAACCGTCATAATCAAGCGGTTCTAATTCAAAATTATAGTCAGATGCTGCTTTTGAGCGAAAATCTTCATATAAATTTTCAAAACTTCCATATTCTGTAGCTGTTAAAATCCTTGTATTATACATTAAATGTACTCCTTTATAAGTAATGGTGCATTTTTTCTTTTTTTGTTTCAATATATCTTTTATTGTATGGTGTTATTTCTGATGAAACTTTAATTATATCGTTAACTTTTAATCCATAACCTTCAAGACCGATTATTTTTTTCGGATTATTGGTAATAAGATTGAAATTTTTATAACCTAAATCTACCAAAATTTGAGCTCCTGTACCGTAGTCTCTCAAATCAGACTTAAAACCTAATGATATATTAGCTTCAATTGTATCTTGTCCTTGCTCTTGAAGTTTATATGCTTTTATTTTATTACATAGACCTATTCCTCGTCCTTCGTGGTCTGTTAAATATACCACAGCACCTTTTCCATATTCATTGATATATCTAAGTGCATTATGAAGTTGGGAATTACAGTCACATTTTAGGCTATGGAAAATATCTCCTGTTAAACACATACTGTGAACTCTTACTGCAGGAATTTTATCAGAACCGTCATCTTTGACTAAAGCAACGTGTTCTGTTCCGTTTATATGGTTTTTATAAGCGTATAATTCAAAATCTCCATATGGTGTAGGTAAAAATGTTTCAGCTTCCCTTGTTACGAGTTTTTCAGATCTAAGTCTGTATGCGATAAGTTCTGCAACTGATATAAATTTCATACCATGTTCATCTGCAAATTTACGTAAGTAATCTCTTCTTGCCATATGACCATCTGGCGCCATAAGTTCACACATAACACCAGCAGGTCTATGTCCGCAAATTTTTGCTAAATCAACTACGGCTTCTGTATGTCCGGTTCTTTCTAACACTCCGCCTTTTCTGGCTACACAAGGAAATAAATGACCAGGACGTCTTAAATCTGAAGGTTGAGCATCTCTTGCTGTTGCAACTTCTACTGTTTTTGCTCTATCGTATGCGGAAATTCCTGTTGTTACTCCGTATTTTTCTGCAGCATCAATACTTATTGTAAATGCTGTTTTCATTCCTTCGTTATTTTGTTCAACCATTTGTGGCAAATCAAGTTGTTGAGCAATTTCAGGTGATATAGCTAAGCATATCAAACCTTTCACTTCTGAAGCTAAAAAGTTTATTTTTTCAGGGGTAACTTTTTCAGCTGAAATTATTACATCACCTTCGTTTTCTCTATCTTCATCGTCTGCTACGATTATAGGTTTCCCGTTTCTAAAGTCTTCTATAGCATCTTCTATATTATCAAATCTAAATTCTATATTTTCCATTACACAAATCCATTCTCTTGTAAAAATTTCATACTTATATTGCTACTATTATCATTCGCAGATAAAATTTTTTCAACATATTTGCCTAAAATATCTGTTTCTATGTTTACAAAGTCTCCTGATTTTAAAGTTTTTAAATTTGTATTTGCGTATGTATGCGGAATGATAGCAAGTGTAATATAGTTGTTTTCAATTTTTGCTACTGTTAAGCTTATTCCGTTAATTGTAATTGACCCTTTGTAAACAACATATTTAGTCTGTTCTTGCGGAATTCTAAATGTAAGATTGTAAAAATCAGAAAGTTTTTCTGCCGATATAAATTCTCCTTTGCAATCAACGTGTCCTGATACTATATGTCCGCCCAATCTTGAACTAAGAGTTAAGGCTCTTTCTAAGTTGACAATATCTCCGTTTTTAGCATCTTTAAATGTTGTAATATTTAAAGTTTCGTCACTGATTCTTGCGCAGAAAGAATTGTTTGTAATTTCTGTTACAGTTTGGCATACTCCGTTTATTGCAATACTATCGCCAAGTTTTGTATCTTTTAATACTGTAGTGCATTCTATACAAATAGTTGCGCCATTTGTATCTTTTGTGAATGATTTTACTATCCCAGTTTCTTCGATAATTCCAGTAAACATAAATTCAGCTTACCACATTTTTTCTTTCTTTGATAGAAAAATAACGAAACTTTTACATAAAAAAGAAAACCTCAGACTGTTTATGCCTGAGATTTTCTTTTTTATTTGTATTTTATTATCTTAGACTTTCAGGTACTGCCATTGGTATAGGCGCTTTATCGTTTGTTGAAGTTGCCTTTGGAACTGGCGCACCTTGAGGTTTTACTGCTTTTTCAGAATGTTGATTAGAATTGTTTGTTGAAGAATTTTGTTTTTCTGTATTATTGGATTCTGTTTGTTGAGTAGAATTTTCGTTGTTATTTTCTTCTATGATTTCTTTACCTTCATTTGCAGGGTTTTCATCGTCTCCTATTATTTTTGGTTTTCCAAATGACATATTATAATTTTCAAGTTCAACCGGCGGATATTCAAAATCATTGCTGCCGAAATCTTTTGTTGCGACTGTCATTATGTCTTTCCATATTTTTGCAGGAACGGTACCGCCATATAATCCAGGAACTTTTTTGTTGTTGTCATCTCCTACCCATACGCCTGTTACAAGGTCAGGTGTATAACCTACAAAATAAGCATCTCTTGAATCATCAGTTGTTCCTGTTTTGCCGGCTGCAGGTTTCCCTATATTAGCACTTCTACCTGTTCCTGATAGGATAACTGTTTTTAGCATTGCAGTAATTTCAGCTGCTGTTTTTAAGCTAAGTTGGTGTGAAGATTTTGTTTTTGGAGCTCTGTAAATAACTCTGCCCCTTGAATCTTCAATTCGTTCTATTGCATATGGTTCTACTACGTAACCGCCATTTGCAAACGCGCCATAAGCTCTTACGAATTCAAAAAGTTTTACGCCATTTGAACCTAGTGAAATTGTATAATCATATTCTAATGGAGTTGTTATACCTAATACTCTTGCAATTTGGATTACAGAACGTATTCCAACTTCTTGTATTATTCTTGCTGCGCATACGTTTGATGAAATCATTAATGCTTTGTATATAGGAATTTTTCCTCTGTACTTGTGACTGTAATTGTGTGGTGACCAAGTTCCTATTGTTATTGGACTATCATCAATTAAATCGTTTGGAGTAATTCCTTTTTCCATTGCTGCTGCATATACTATAGGTTTGAATGCAGATCCAGGAGGTCTTACTGATTGAACTCTATCGTATTGGCTTTCACCATAGTTTTTACCTCCGGCATAGACAAATATTCTTCCGTCTATAGGGCTGTAGGTAAATACTGCAGCTTGTTGTGATTTGTTTCTTAAGCCAAATGCATTTAAATTCTTTAAAATTGATTCATTTGCAGCGGCTTGAGCTTTTGAATCTAGTGTTGTTATAACTCTATAGCCACCGTGAATTATGTCGGTTTCTTCAAATCCAAGTTTTTCCATTTCTTTAATAACATAGTCACTAAAATATGGAGCTTTGTTTGTTGTGTATATTTGAGGTACAGAACTTAATTTTACATCTGCTTTTATAGCATTGTTGTATTCTTCTTCTGTAATATACTTCATTGTTAGCATTCTTTTTAGAACTTGGTTTCTTCTTTGAATTGCAAGTTCTTTGCTATTATAAGGGTTATAGACAGAAGGTGCTTGTGGTAAGCCTGCAATCAAAGCTAAATCAGGTAATGATAATTGGCTTAGCTTTTTATTAAAGTATATTTTTGATGCTGCAGATACCCCATAAGCTCCTGCACCTAAGTAAACATTGTTAAGGTACATTTCAAGAATTTGGTCTTTAGAAATTGTTTTTTCAATTCTTGCTGCAACTTCTAATTCTTTTATTTTTCTTGTTAATGTTCTTTCATTTGATAGGAATAAAATTCTGGCTAATTGTTGCGTTAATGTACTTGCACCTTGTACTGCGCGTCTTGCTATAACGTTTTGTATAGAGGATCTTGCAATCCCAAATATGTCATAACCTTTGTGTTTATAAAAATTTTTGTCTTCTGTTGCAATTAAAGCTTGTTTTAATTGTTCAGGAACATCTTTTAATTCTACTTTGTCATAGGTATAAGCTGTAAATGTTTTTATAACTTCCCCATCTTCAGAATAGAATTTTGTTACAATATTAGGTTTATAATCTTCTAAATCCGGAATTGGAGGAAGTGAAGATAAGTACAAATTAAATGCTACAAAGCCGGCAAGGCATAATGCTGATGATATGAGTATAAACATTTTTAAATTTGTAAAAAAGCTGTTTGGTTTTTTTCTTGATATATTTTCTCTTGCAATATCTTTTGCCGCTCTTTGTCTTTTGTATCTTTCATAAGAACTTGACATCAGTTTCTCTCCCTATCGATAAACCATTATATTATATCACTTCATAATATATATCAAATTATTAAGAATTTCGCTATTTTCGAACCATGCTTTTACAAATATCTTTACAAAGCCTTTAAATTAAAAAATGTTCGAGTTATACTTTAACGGTTGACAAGTATGGAGATTAAGAAAAAATGTACAACGTAGCAATTATAGGTGCTGGACCTGCTGGGATTTTTGCAGCTTTAGAGATAATGAAATTGAAACCTGACTGGAAAGTCGTTTTGATTGAAAAAGGACAAAGAATTGAAAAAAGAAAATGTCCAATTAGAGAAGGTTCTCCAAAATGTGTAAATTGCCGCAGATGTGGTTTATTATGCGGTTGGGGTGGAGCCGGAGCATTTTCTGACGGTAAATTAACTTTAACTCCAGATGTTGGCGGTCATTTGGTTGATTATATGACAAGAAAACAGGCTGAAGATTTAATTGGTTATGCTGATAAATTGTATTTAGATTATGGTGCAACTGAAGAAGTCTTTGGCACTGATATGAAAATTTTTGAAGAAATAGAACATCAAGCAGTTTTGGCTGAACTTAAATTAGTTCATTCTCCTGTTAGACATTTGGGAACTGAAAGAAGCTTAGATGTATTAAAAAATATGCAAGATTATTTGGATGAAAGAATTACTATTCTAAATAATGTGTCAGCTCAGTCTTTAATTGTAGAATGTGAACAAGTAAAAGGTATTAAACTTGATAACGGCGAAGTTATTTCTGCTGAATATACAATTATTGCTCCGGGTAGAGAAGGCGCTGATTGGTTAACTCAAGAATTTGCGCAACATAAAATCGGTATGGTTAACAATGCTGTTGACGTTGGGGTTCGTGTTGAACTTCCTGCTCCGGTTTTTGAACCTTTAACTTCTAAATTATATGAATCTAAATTGATTTATCACTCTCCTACTTTTGGTGATGAAGTTAGAACATTCTGTATGAATCCAAACGGTGAGGTTGTTCAGGAAAATTATAACGGTATAGCTACTGTAAATGGTCATAGTTACGCAAATTATAAAACTCCTAATACAAACTTTGCGTTGTTGGTTAGTGAAAAATTTACAGAACCGTTCAAAGAACCAATTCAATATGGTCAGCATATTGCAAGACTTGCTAATATGTTAGGCGGTGGAATATTAGTTCAAAGATTTGGTGATTTATTAGATGGTCGCAGATCAACTCCGGAAAGAATTAAATCAAGTGTTATTACTCCAACATTGACTTGTGCTACTCCTGGAGATTTGAGCTTGGTAATTCCTTATCGTCAAATGACAAGTATTATTGAAATGTTACAAGCTTTAGATAAAATTGCTCCTGGTACTGCTTCAAGATATACATTACTTTATGGTATTGAAGTTAAGTTCTATTCAGCAAGAGTTAAACTTACTAATGAGCTTGAAACTGAAGGTGTTAAAAATTTGTTTACTATAGGTGATGGTGCGGGTGTAACAAGAGGTCTTTTACAGGCATCAGCATCAGGTGTTTATGTAGCAAGAACAATTTGCGAAAGATAGTTAAAAAAAGGCTGCATCTGCAGCCTTTTTTATTGCATATATCTATTTATCTATTATTACCTTTTGAGCCTGCGTTTGTCCGATTTATGCAATTTCCGAATTGGCAATTGGCATCATAAGGTTGGGTGCTTTCTTCTTGTGCGGGTTCCATATTGACATTTTCAGGAACATTTGGTTGTCCGAGTTGAGTTCTGCTATTAAATGTGTTATTTGGTTTTACGATTGCATCAAGGTTGTTTGGGATAATTTTATCATTTAGTTTGTCATTTATACCTGCTCCGATGTTTGCTTGGCAGGCTCCTAAATCTTCAATTTTACAGGCACTATATGTGTGGGTGCTTTGAGTTAACAAAATTATCGCTGTTAAAATTAAAATCTTTTTCATTATTATATTTTCTCCTGTAGTTATCTATATGCCTAATATAAAAAATATTTAGACGCTTTACATTGGAGAAAAGTATAATCTTTTAAAACCACTTTCGGATAATCTTTTTGTTTTGTTTTCTTTCTATATTTTCTAAGACTTCTTTGAATGGTATTATTGGTTCCATTTTGTATCCACAAGTTTCTGAAAGTGTACCACCCATTGAAAATAGTTCTTCTTGTGGGTATCTTCTGCATATTCCGGGTCTCCAAAAATGGATTTTGCAGCGCTTTGTTTCCGGATCAAGATTTGTACATTCAAAGATTAACCCTAATTCATCTTTGCCTATGATTTTTAAATCAGAATAAAATTTGTGTAAATATTGTAGTTTTTTAAATTCCTTTTCATCTTTGAGTACATGTTTAAAATGTTTTACATAAATGTGTGTACAGCATTGCCCACAACCTTTACATTTTCCTGTTCTATAGTAGTGCTTTTTTAATATCTTTGCTAGTATAAATTTTCTGATTTTTTCCCACATATCTTTATAATAATATCAATTTTTCTATAAGTTTGTTAAGAATTGTAAATGTTTAAACTAAAAAAAGCAAATGTAAATCTTGAGGATAATTTATCAAGATGAAAGAAATAACCGAATTAAATAAATAACCTTAATATAGTTTTTATAACTGACATAATACTATAACATAACCAAAAATAACCAACCTTGACCTCTAATCGAGGTCTTTTTTTTGGGTAGAAATGGAGATGGATTAAAGTCTAAAGCTTTGGTAAACAGTTGTAATTTTTGTTGCAAATGTTGTTTTTTAATTGCAGTAGGGGATTGTTAATGTTTATTGTAACAGATTGTTAACAATATTGGTTTGTTTTTTAAAGTTTAGATATTTAAATGCCGTAGATATATTTGTAAGGAAACAAAGGGATAAGTCTAATGGGTTTAAATGTAAATTATAGTTCTTTATATAAACATGGCATTGATACCTCTATTTTAAAAGATGTATCTCAAGAAATTTTACGCCGTGCTGCTCAAAAGAATTCCCAATACAACAGTGCTAATGCTTCTCAAGTTACAAGCTTTGCAAGACCTGTTGAATTAGGTTTAGATTTATACCAAGGAAAGATTGATACAAATGTTCAAAAACAAATTGCTATGAATAATTCTTTCCAATTCCAATTTAATCAAGCAGCTTTAGATTCTATCAACTATTTGAATTCTCAAGCAGCTATTTCAAGAAGAAATGATGGAAAATATATGCCTGTAGTTAATGAAGTTGTTACTGAAACTCAAAAAGCTACTGAAACAACTGCAGCATCTCAATTTATAAGTATTTTTGCAGCTTCAACAGCAAAAGATAAAGATGGTTCAAATCCTTTTTATCACGGTGAACTTCTTATGGGTGGCAAAGCTGCTAATGAAGAAGCTTCAGCTTCTGATTCTATGAAAAGTATTTTTGCATAATTAAAAGATTTCTCAATAAATTTACTTCCCTTATGTTTACTACTATATATTATAAACTCCGAAGTTAATCGGAGTTTTTTATTATGTTTAAAATAATATCCTGTTGTCTGATTTAGAAATTTTTTGAAAGTTTTATTATTACTTTAAATCAGAAGAAAGGACAAGTGTGATATGAAAAACAATATTTGGTTTGTTATTGCGTGTGTATTAGTGTTTTTTGTTGGATACAATATGAATGATGTTGCGGTATCTTTTCCTAGGTATAAAGTTGCAGTTATAGATGTTCCTGAAGTTTTATCAAATTCAAGTGAAATTCAGGCTTTGAAACGATCTCAAGATAGAGAAATGGAGGAGTTAAATACACTTATATCTAAGGCTCAAAACGAATTGTTAAATGAACACGATAGAACAAAACTTTTGCAAAAAGAATCTGAATATAGAAAACAAATAGAAGCAAAAAAACAAAATATGGACAAAGAATATAATTCAAAGTTGGCAAAAATAAATGATAATATTAAATCTTTGATATCCAAAGAAGCTAAAAAATCAAACTATAATTTGGTTTTACCTACAGGTATAGTGTTATCCGGAGGAGAGGATATTACGGATAATATTGTAAAACAAATTAAATAATAGCCTATAAGGTTATTAAACAAGACTTGCTGCATTATAAGAACTTCTGACAAGCGGCCCGATTTGATAATGGGTTATTCCGATTGATGCGGCAAGTTCTTTTAATTTTTCGTATTCTTCAAGTTTATAATATTTAGCAACCGGCAGGTGTTCTTTTGACGGTTGAATATATTGACCGATTGTTAAGATGTCACAATTTATATTTTTTAGATCTTGTAGGGTTTCTGTTATTTGTTCAAATGTTTCTCCAAGACCTATCATTAGTCCTGATTTTGTTTTGATATTGCTATTTTCTTTGATGTATTTTAATACGGCTATTGAATTGTTATAGTTTCCTTGAGGTCTTGCTGTTTTGAATAATTCTTTTACCGTTTCTATATTATGATTGAATACATCAGGATTTGCTTTAATAATTATATCAAGGGAGTCTTTTTGATTTTTAAAATCAGGAGTTAATATTTCAATTTTTGTGTCGGGTGATATTTTGCGAATTTCTTGTATGCAATTGGCAAAATGGTTAGCTCCGCCATCAGGTAAATCATCACGGGTAACAGATGTTATGACCGCATATTTTAAGTTTAAATCTTTTACAGCTTTTGCTATATTTTGAGGTTCATTAATATCAAGAGGTTCCGGTTTTTGGCAAGATATGTTGCAATATCTGCAATTTCTGGTACATACATTTCCCATAATTAAAAATGTTGCTGTATGTTTTGTATAGCATTCGTTTTTGTTTGGGCATCTTGCGTTTTCACATACTGTATTTAAGCAGTTTGATTTAAGTATTTTTCTTACTGTTCTTGTTTTATCAGTATCTATTATTGGTCTTTTTAAAAATTCCGGAAGTCTTTCTCTCATAATTGTTCCCTTTTGTATAATTATATAACAAATTTTTTTATGTTTGATTTTTCTTTGAATACGTTATATAAATATAGTATTAATATATTATAGTTCATATATAGGAGTCTAAGGTATGAAAAAGACATTTTTATTATCAACATTGTTATTATTATCAGCTTCTGCAGTTTTTGCGGCTGAGCCATTGTTGTTAGAACCATTAAGTCCAACTGTTTTATCAACAACTCCAGGCGTAAATGTTCAAACTCCACAAAATGCTCAAGCTGTTAATGTAAATACTCAAACTGAAACTACTCAGCAAAATGCTAACGGACCACAAATTACATTCCCAGAACAATCTGGTGTTTATGAGGCTACTTTTACTCCAAGAAGTAAAATAGATTCTAATATGGTTCCACAAAATGCTGCTGCTGAAGGTAAACAAGTACCTGAAAGAAGAGAACCTCGTGTTAGAGTTCAAACTAAGCAAAGAAGTCAAGGTAATGCTTATTGGAATGCTGGCGGTAAGGGAACTAAATCTTTCTTTTAATCAGATTGATAAAGTTATTATTTAAAAACGCAGGTTTTATAGCCTGCGTTTCTTGTATTTATTTTAAATTAAATAAACTTTCAAAGATTCCTTCTGAATATGTTGGGTGGGCAAAACATATTTCTTTTAATTTTTCTACTGAAATATTATTTTGCATCGCTATAATTATTTGCTGGATTAGTGCAGACGCTTCAGGTGATACAATATGTGCTCCAACGATATTATCATTTTGAGTTAAAATTTTTATAAAACCATCAGTTTTACCGTCGCATTGAGCTTTGCCTAGTGCGGATATTAATAGTAGAGATTTTTTGTATGTGTTTGGTTCTAAGTCTTGTTCTCTTTTTCCTACCCAGGCAATTTCAGGCGTTCCATATATTACACTTGGAGTTAATTCTTTTTGGAAATCAATGTCTTCAGTTTCTGCAATTGCTTCTTTTATTGCAAAATGTGCAAGTTGAATTTGTCCTGTTACATCTCCAATGTATTTGATATTTTCGATGTCTGTTTTTTGAGTAGGTGTTCTTCCAATTGCAACAAGTATTTTTTCTGGTGTTAGAATCTCACCATTTGATAGTGTTACAGATTTATTTATAATTTTTTCAACTGATGTATTTGTATAATATTTTATTTTATTGGTTTTAAAAATACGTTCAATTCTTTTTGAAACTTCTATATCTGCAATTGGTAATAAATTCTGTGCTAGTTCTATTATGGTTGTTTCTACTCCAAAATTTGAAAATATACGTGCCCATTCTATACCGATAGCTCCTGACCCGATAATTAAAATGTTTTTTGGTAGTGTTTCAAGATTTAAAATGTCATCAGAAGATAGTAAAAATTCGTGATCAAATTCCAGTCCTGAAACAATTTTTGGTGTTGAACCTGTTGCACATATTATTTTAGATACTTTGTATGTTTCATTATTAGCTGATATTTCATTAGAATTTATTATTTTTACCTCAGCTTTAACTATTTGTATTTTTGCGTTTTTTAAAGCTAATTCTATTCCTTTTCTAAGGCGTTCTATTATTTTATTTTTTCGCTCAAGAACTTGAGTATAATCTAGGGTGATATTTTCTGCAGATATTCCAAAATCTTGTGATTTTTGGATTTGTTTATATAATTCAGAAATATGGAGAATACTTTTTGTCGGAATACAACCTTTATTTAAGCAGACTCCGCCAATTTCATCTTTTTCAAATAAAACTACCTTTAATCCTTTTTTAGCAGCGTGAAGAGCTGCACTGTAGCCTCCAGGGCCTGCTCCAATTATTCCTAAATCGTATTCTTGCATAAGTTTTTCCCTTATCCTCTTGTATAAACTCTTGGTAATCTTACTTTTAGTCTGCAAGTAAGTTCGTAATTTATTGTATTAAGAATTTTAGCCCATTCATCTATTGAATGATTTTCGTCAAGTAGTGTTATTATATCTCCAAGATTTGCATCTACTCCTGTTATATCAAACATCATTTGATCCATTGTTATATTTCCTACTTGCGGAACTTCAACTCCATTGATTACTCCCTTTATCTTGTTTGATAATAAACGAGGAACTCCATCAGCATATCCTATTGGAACTGTTGCAATGGTTCTATCTCCTTTAGCTGTATAGGTGTGACAGTAGCTTATACCTTCTCCGTCTTTTGCTGTGTGGATATTTACTATTCTTCCTTTTAAAGATATAAGTTGTTTTAATTTAGGTTTTCTAAATTCAATATTAGGGAAATCAGGGTATAGACCATATAAAGCTATACCTACTCTGCGCATGTTTGAATTTGGTACATTATAACAAATTGTTCCTGCTGTATTTAAAATATGTAATAACAAACCGTCAGTGTTTACATTGTTTATAACGTTATTCCATTTTTCAATTTGTTCTTTTGCTTTATCAAGTTCTTCTGCTGCTGCTAAATGGGTAAATATACCTTGCAAATTAATATAGTCAAGAGATTGAACTTGTTTAATAAAATCTATTGCTTCATCAGCTCTGACACCAATTCTATTCATTCCTGTGTCGAGTTTAATATGTACTTTAGGTTTTATGCCTGTTCTTATATAAGCTTGTTCACATGCTTTAATATGTCCTTGTGAAAATATTGCAATACTTAAATTGTTTTTTACAGCACTTTCAACCGCCCAAACCGGTACGGCTCCAAGTACAAGTATTTCACAATTAATGTTTGCTTGTCTTAAATCTACACCTTCATCTATTGATGCGACACCAAGCATATCTATTCCACTGGCAAGGATTGTTGGTGCCAACATAACTGCACCATGTCCATATGCGTCAGCTTTTACTACTCCAAGAAGTTTTACATCTTTTGGAACATTTTTTTTGATTTCTTTAATGTTGTTTTCTAAGTTTGTAATGTTAATTTCTACCCAAGCATCTCTATGGATGTTTATATTTGTTTGTCTCGTATTTTTCATAGCAGATTTAGTATATGTCAAAATTTTTTTTTCATCAAATTTTTTTTTAATTTTATCCTTCGATTATTTGATACATCTTTAGTGCTGTTATGTTAATATAATTATGAAATAGTAGAAACAACAATAGTACAGGAAATATTTATGGAAGAGATATTACAACATATACAGGAAGTTTTGGGTGTACCAGCATTTTTGATTAGTCATTGTAACTTTTTGCCTGATTATATAAAAGATGCACTTATATCAAGTATCAATTTTATTCCATGGTTATATTTTTTGTATTATGGAATCGAACTTTTAGAAAGATATTTTGTTACTCATATCAATTTGTTAGTTAAACTGATACAACGTTTAGGACCTTTATTTGGAGTTGCAATTTCTGTAGTTCCAGAGTGTGGTTATCAGGTTATTGCAAGTACTTTTTATGCAAGAAGAATGATTACCAGAGGTACATTATTAGCATTTTTCATTTCTTGTTCTGATGATGCTTTACCTTTATTGTTTATGGATTTGAGTAAGGCTATTGTTATAATTCCTATTATCATTATAAAAATTATAGTAGGGGTAATTGTAGCATATACAGTGGATTTGTTGTTTATTTTCCAAAGAAGAATTACAGAAGATATCAATGCTATTAATACTGATTTGAACGAGCCTGCTTGTTGTCACCATAGAATTTGTACAATTAAAAACTTACCATATTGGTGGATGCACCCTTTAACTCATACATTTAATATGTTTATGTTCACTTTTTTATGTTTAGCATTTTTTAATTGTGCAATTTTAGCATTTGGTGGTGTTGACAACCTTGCATCATTTTTATTGATTGATTCTCCATTACAGGTTATTGCTCTTGCAGCTTTTGGAATTATTCCTAATTGTGTTACTTCTGTTTTTATTGCTTTAGCTTATGTTAAAGGTATAATTAGTTTTCCTGCTTTGGTTGCCGGGTTGACTACAGTAACAGGTTTAGGTTTGATGACTCTTGTTAAACGCAACCAAAATAGTAATGATAATACTCTTACTACTATAATTTTGCTAATTACAGGCGTTTTGACAGGTTTGTTTGTATATTATAATATGCAATTAATCGATATGATTCAAAATTATTTTATTAAGTAAAGGAAATTTATGTATAATTTTTTACATTTAATATCTTCAGGCTTTAATTTTATTACATCTATTCCTGAACATTTGATAGAACCTATAAGTTTTTTGCCGGAATTTTTTAAAGATGCATTAATTGATAGCCTAAATTTATTACCGTTTTTATTTGTTGTATTTTTACTTATTGAAATTATTGAGCAATATTTTGCAAAGAAAAAACATTTACTTGTTTTCTTTATGAAAAAAGTAGGACCTGTTTTTGGTAGTTTATTTGCATCTGTTCCGCAATGTGGTTTTTCTGTTATTGCAAGTACATTGTATGTCAGAAGAATTTTGAGTCGTGGAACATTATTAGCCGTATATTTTGCAACTTCTGATGAGGCTATTCCTGTTTTGGTTTCTGATCCTTCTAAATTTAATTTAATAATTCCTATTATATTAATTAAGATTATTGTTGCAATTTTAGTTGGGTATTTGGTTGATGTTTTAGTAACTTATAAAGCAAAAGAACCTTTAGTAGAGGAATTGAAAATTCCTGTAGAAACAGAAATAGAAGAAGAGGAAGGTTGTTGTCATCACAAATTGTCTGATGCTTCTAAAACAAAAGAATTTTGGTTTCATCCTTTAAAACATACATTTAATATTTTTATATTTATTTTAATTATTTCTGTAATTTTAGGTTTTATAATTTCTAAAGTTGGTACAGAAGAAGTTTTGGCAAAATATTGTTTGATGAATACTCCTTTGCAACCATTGTTAGCTTCTTTAATCGGGTTAATTCCTAATTGTGCAATATCTGTTATGCTTACAATTTTATTTTTAAAACATACGATAAGTTTTGGATCTTTGATTGCAGGTCTTTCAACTTCCGGAGGTTTGGGTATGCTTGTTTTATTTAGTAAGAATAATGATAAAAAAGATACTGCAATAATTCTTAGTATCCTTGTTATTGTAAGTTCTATTGTTGGACTTATATTTCAATATAATGTGTTTAATATAAATAGAATTTTTAGTATTTTTGGAATTGAAATATAGAGGATAAAAGGTTTTAAATGGTAGAAAAGTCTGCAAAATTTAAAGAAGCTTTTGATTTACATAATAGTGGCAAATTAACTGAAGCTCGTGATTTATATATGGATATATTAAAAGACGAGCCTGAAAATGCTGAAGTTTGGGACTTGTTAGGAGTTTTGTATTATCAAGTAAAGGATTATTTAGAATCTGAATTATGTATTAAAAAAGCCATTTCTATCAGTCCGAGATTGTATTATATTGAAAATTTAGCAAGATTATATCTGGAAAAAGGTGAATTTAAGCTGGCAATTGCTTTATATGAAGATTTGACTAAGCATTCTGAAAGTTATGAAAATTGGTTTAATTTAGCTATGGCTTATAAGGGTGTTAAAGATTGGGCTAAGGCAAAAGACGCTTATTGCAAGTCTTTAGAAGTTAACCCAAACGGTTATGAGTCATATTTTAATCTTGCATATTTGGCATTAAATGAAAATGATCCTTGGAAAGCAGTTGAATGTTATAAAAAAGCTCTGGAGATAAATCCTCAGGATTGGGAATCTATGTATTTCTTATCATTAGCTCAAATGCAGATTAAGGATTACAAAGAAGGGTTAAAGAATTTTGAATCACGTTTATGTCGTCAAAGTGCGATTTTATCTCAAGAAAAAACTTACCCTAATTTGATGAAGCAAAAGCCTATATGGAATGGTGAAAGTTTAGAAGGAAAAGTTTTATTTACATATTATGAGGCAGGTTATGGTGATATACTGATGTTTTATCGATATATGCCGATATTAACTTCAATGTGTAAAAAAGTTATTTTTAAACCTCAAAAGGAATTGGCACCTTTATTCAGAGAAAATTCATATGGGGCTGAAATTTTAGAAATTTTTGATTTTGAAAAAGAAATTTATTTTGATTATCATATTCCGTTTTTAAGTATTCCTCATGTTATGGGATTTGATAATGAAAAAATGTTTATTCATCATAATGATGGTTATTTAAAGGCTAATCCTGCCAAAGTAAACTATTATAAAGAACGTTATTTTAATAATGATAAGTTTAAGGTTGGTATAAAATGGCAAGGTAATACGTATTATGATACCGAAAGGGTTTTAAATGTAGAAGATTTTTTCAGATTGTTTGAAATCCCAAATACTCAATTTTATTCTTGTCAAACTCTTGATGGTGCCGAAGAATTTAGTAAAATTAAAGAAAAATATGATGTAATTGATTTGGGTTCTACTTTTGCTAATTTTTCTGATACAGCCGGAGCTTTAGAAAATATGGATTTGATTATATCAAATGATACATCTTTGGTACATCTTGCAGGTGCAATGAAAAAGCCTTGTTGGGTGTTATTGCCTCATGTTTATAATTGGCGTTGGCATACTGATTTGAGTCATTGTGATTGGTATGATAGTGTAAAAATATATAGACAGAAATCTTTTGGGGAATGGAATGATGTGTTTGATGATGTAGAAAACGATTTGAAAAAGCTTTTAGGGTATTCAATTTAGTTATAAATTTTATTCATAAATTTTTCTACTCATAATGATATTATTGTTTTTGTCATAGCAGTATTGTCCTTGCCAGTGTGCGATTAGTTCTCCATGGGGCGTGTATATAAATGTTTCGTCTTTTGAAACTCGCAAACTCATATTAACTAATTCTCCATTTGGGGTATATTTGTATGTTTTATATGGATAATTTAGAGAACTTTTAATTTCAGAATGTGTTAATATTCCATCAGAATTGTAATACCAAACATTTTTTGGTGAGGTTTTATATATTATTCCATAACTTCCATCTGAAAAATATGCCAGAGTTCTATCTGTTAATTGCGTATTTCCTTGTAAAAGTGAAATTATATTATCATTTTTATTTATATCTATATAATGAGTTTGAATATCTTTATTAGAAATAGTTTCTTTTGGTGTTGATATTAGGTATTCTTTTGCAGATTGTGAATCATATTTGATTTCTCCTGTAAGAAGTTCTGCATTTACAGGTAATGTGCAATAGAATATCAATAATATAAATAATAATGTTGATTTCATATTGCAGATTTAATGATGTTGAAAGATATGTCAAAAATTATTAATGGTTTTGTTTTTTAGATTGAAATATTTGTTTATAACTTGTATTATTAATTTTATATAGTAAGGAAGGAATGTGTTATGAAAAGATTTTTGGTATCTCTTTTGATGTTAGGAGTTGTAGCTCCGGCTTTTGCGATAAATGATTCGCCAAAATTAAGTCGCAAATGTAGAAAACATCCTGAAAAATGTCAAGTTCAAATGACAACACCTGTTAAAGAGCAACAGATGACTTTAGGTATTGTTCAAAAAGAAATAAAAGTTGGAACATCTCAAGCTGAAGTTGCTACTGTTTTAGGTTCTCCAAATATTGTTACGCAAGATGCTGACGGTTTGGAAACTTGGATTTATGATAAGGTTTCATCTATTACATCATACGGAAATTCCGGTTTTGGAATTGGTATTGGCGGTCTTGGCGGAGGCTTTGGCGGTGCCGGTTTCGGTGGTGGTCTTGGTAGTGTTGGATATAATAAAAATGGTGGTACAGTTCAATCTGTTCAAAAAACACTTACTGTTGTTATAAAATTTGATAAGAATAATAATGTTGCTTCATTTTCTTATCATATGAGTTCGTTCTAAAATTATAGTGTAGGAAGTTAAAATGTTTAAACGATTAATATTAGTTCTTTTGCTTTTATGTTTTGCATTACCTGTAAGTGCAAGAAAAAGTCAACAAGAAACAATTATCACTCCTATGTCGCAGTTAGAAAAGCGACAATTTCAAACAAGAACTTATCAAACAATTGATAAACCTTTAGTTATGAAGGCTATGTTAAATGTATTGCAGGATGAAGGGTTTATTGTTTATAATGCAAACCCGCTATTGGGATTTATTTATGGTGTAAAAGATTTTGATACATCTGATCCCAATATAGATATCTCAAAAGAATTTGGCTTATCAAAAGCACGATTAAATTGGAGTGGTGTGAAAGTTGCCACAATTGAAACTACTGCAAATGTTACTGAGTACGGTAAAAGTATGAAAGTTAGGGTGAATTTTAAAAGAAAACTTTTAAATGTATATGGAAATGCCCAGTTTATTGATGATGTTAATGACGAAAAATATTATCAAGATTTCTTTTCAAAGGTAGATAAGGCAATATTTTTACAGAAACAAAAAATATGATGAAAAAAATATTTATTCTATTTTTAGCTATAATATTTTTTAATCCTACCAGTGTAGAAGCTAAAAAAGTGAAATCTCTATCTCAATTAGAACGAAGAGAAGTAGAAACTCATTTTTTTGAAACAGCGGATACTTCTGTTGTTATGAAGGCTGCAATTAATACTTTACAGGATAGTGGCTTTATAATACAGGAAATAGAACCTGAGCTGGGTTATTTAAGGGCAAGAAAAGTTTTTAAGAAAAGATATGTCAGTAAAGGTAGAGCTATAGGTTATTCTTTACTAACTGCGGCTTATACAACTTTGGCAGTATTTACTTACGGTTCGACAGCTTTTAATGTTGCAGATCCTGCAATAAGACTTGGAAATGAATTTAAAGATAAAACTGTTGTTGTAGATTCTAATGTTAATGTTGAACGTTTTGGGAAAAATAGAACAAAGGTTCGTTTTGTTTTAGTTCAAAAAGTTTTACAAAATGCAGATGGCTATTCGTTTGTAAAATCAGCTCCAACAAGAGTTATGAGGATATATGATCCAAAGATTTATCAAGAATTTTTTGCTCAGTTAGATAAAAGTATATTTTATGAGGAAATTTAAAATGCAATATGTTGCTATAAAGTGTGAAGAAAAAGATGGTAAAACTTATTATGTAGTAAATTCGATTTCTTTAAAAAATAAAAATAAATCTGTAGTTCAAAAAATTCCACATCCTTTAGGTTCTGATGAACTAAGATTTGATTCTTTGGAAGAAGCAAAAGATGCAGTTTTAAGAGCCGGTTTTTCTTATATATTACCAAATGGGAAAAAAGAAATTCCTGTAGCGGTAAAGAAAACTAATATCGCAAATAATAGTTACGAGGATGTTGTGCTAAATGCGATTAGAGATAAAATTGATTCTACAAATCTTAATGTTGCAGCTTCGGCAATTTTAGCTTTGTCAGAGTTCCCTTGTGAAGAAACTTTTGAAGTTCTTTTTCAAAAAATTGGGGAAGATAATGATTTAATTAGAAAAAATGCAATATCAGGGATTTGCAGATATGGCAAAATTTTACAAAATAGAATTATTGAAGCTTTAAAATCTAAAAATTGGGTAGTTAGAAATTCTGCCCTTATTTGCATTTCAAATTTGTTGGAAGTTGAAGATATAGATATAGAAAAATTTATAATTCCTGTTTCTGAAATCTGTAATGATTCAAACAGCATAGTTCAAGCCTATGCTCTAAGTGTATTGGCAAAGGTTTACCAATCTTATAAAAAAGGCAAACAGGTTTAGTAACTTCCTTTTCTCATTAAGTCAGAAAGTTTAAGTTCTTTTGGGGCAGGTGCGTTTCTTCTTGGTTTTTTCTCTACAGGTGTTGAAACTTCTTTAAACCCTGATAACCCAACTTTAACACTGTCATTTTCTTTTAGCATAAATATTTCTTGTAATAATGATATTATATTGCCCATAGTGGTTCTCCTAATTTTATTATATCTGAATTCTTTAGGTATATATCATACATTTAAACGATTTGGTTCTAAAATTTCATTGTACTTTATGTTATATTGGTTATACGGACTTAGAGAGGAATAAAATTTGAATAATAGTTATTATAAAACTTTGGATGAAAATTTTGCTCAAGCTTTGAAATTGTACGAAACAGAATATACTCATGAAGAATTAATTGAATTTTTAAAATCGGGTAATATTGTTCAAAAGCAAATCGCTGCTTTGCGTTTAGAATCTGTTGATTCGGAATTAGATGCTAAAATTTTAATTGATAATTTGACTGGTCAAGATGGAAAGATTAGAGAAGCTGTATCTCTGAAATTGAGTGAATTTATGTCTAATCCTTTGTTTATAAATTATTTTAAAAATTATTCAAATTATGATGTTTTTTTAGATGCAGTAATTGATATAAATGCGAATATTTGCCGCAATGTTATTTGCGCGATTTCTAACTTGAAATCTGATGAAAATTTTTGTGAAAGATTTTGTACAAATTTAGTCTTTTTAACTGATAAATTACTTGATGTTATTGAAAAATTTGATTTTCAAGAAGGTAAATATAAGGTTAATAAAGAAGTTTTTAAATTGTATTGGTGTTTAGAAACAATTTATGAATTCTGGGATAAAATAGATTTTAATAAGTTAAAATCTATTATTTTGCGTGCAAAAAATATTCAGGAATATACTATTAGAGAAAAGGCTGCCAAGATATTATCCAGAGGCTTTGATGATATAGAGCTTATAAATGCTCAAAATGAATTGAGAAATGATGTTAATTATTATGTTAGAAGATTTTAGGAATGTTTAATATTTTTGTAAAATAAAACAAATATATTAAAACGTGTGTTATAATTTGTTTATGGAATTGAAAGAAATTTATCAGTTTGATGATTGTCATCAAAATAAGAATTTATATATGAAAAATCCAAAGATTTCATTTGAGGTTTTTCCTCCTAAAGATGGCAATATCTCTGATTTGTTTGATGAAGTAAGATTTTTGAAAAAATATAATCCATCATTAATTTCTTTAACTTTTGGTGCAAATGGTGGCACTAGAAGTTTGTCATTAGAAATTTTAAAAATGTTTATTGATTTGGAACTTAATGTAATGCCTCATTATACCTGTGTTGGTTCAACAAAAAGTGATATTGAAAAGTATATTGTTGCAATTGAAAATATGGGTATTGAAAATATTTTAGCATTAAGGGGTGATCCGTTAAAAGATATAACTTTTGAGCCAGATTTTCGTTATGCGAATGAATTGGTGGAATTTATAAAAAATAGAACAAATTTATCTATTGGAGTAGCCGGTTATCCAGAAGGGCATATTGAGTGTGAAAATATTCATAAAGATATTGAAAATCTCAAAAGAAAAGTTGATGCAGGGGCCGATGTTATTTTTACTCAATTATTTTTTAATAATGATAAGTTTTTCAAATATGTAGAATTGGTGAGAAATGCAGGTATAAATGTTCCTATAATACCTGGGATAATGCCTGTTAGAAGTTTGAAACAGCTAGACAAAATGGTTGGAATGGCGAGGGTGGAAATTCCAAATAATCTTAGACAAAGTTTGATTAAATTCCCTAATGATTCAAAAAAACTTGGAATTGAATTTGCAATTAATCAGTGTCAGGGTTTGATTGATTTTGGAGTTTTAGGTTTGCACTTTTTTACTTTAAATCATTCAGATCAAACTTCAGAGATTTTAGATAATATTTTATTTTAATTAAGGAGTAATTTATGGAGAGCTTAAATAAATATATTGAACATACACTATTAAAACAAGATGCTACACAAAGTGATTTGATTAAATTGTTTCAAGAAGCTAAAGAAAACAATTTTTTAGGTGTTTGTGTAAATCCTTGTTATGTGAAACTTGCTAAAAAACATTTAGGAGATAGTGGTGTTAAAATCGTTACTGTAATAGGCTTTCCTTTAGGTGCAAATACAACAGAAACAAAGATTTTTGAAACTATTAATGCCATAAAAGATGGAGCTGATGAAATTGATATGGTAATTAATGTTACAAAGATAAAAGATAGAGAAACAGAATTTGTTGTTGATGAAATAAAGCAAATAAAAACAGCTTGTCAGGGTCATAATTTAAAAGTTATTATAGAAACAGATTTATTAACAAAAGAAGAAATAAAATATGCCTGTGAATGTAGTATTAAAGGTGGTGCTGACTTTGTTAAAACTTCAACAGGATTTGTCAAAAATGGAGTTGGCGCAAAGGCTGAAGATGTGAAACTTATGTATGAAACTGTAAAAGATGCAGGTTTGCAAGTAAAAGCATCAGGTGGAATTAGAGATAAAGAATCTGCGTTAAAAATGATAGAAGCAGGTGCTGTAAGATTAGGTACCAGCTCCGGTATTAAGATAGTAAGTTAATAGCAACTTAGCTTTTTAGAAAATATAAAAAATGTATGTATTAAGACCTGTTTGTAATTAAGATAAAAATTATTATACTTCATGATATAATGTGATTATTCAGAAGGGTTAAAATACTATGGGTGATGAAGACAAACAGTTTGACGCCACCCCCAGGAAGCTGGAACAGGCAAGAAAGGAAGGACAGGTTGTAAAATCGAAAGATTTTTCAACGGCTGTGTCTTTGTTGATTTTGTTTTCAGTGATTTTTGGTTTAGCTCCTTTTATTTGGGATCAAATTGTTCAGGTCTTTACGCTTTTATATGAGCAGATACCTAATGCACATATTGATAAAATCGGCTATATGTATATTTTAGTGGTTGCAACGAAAGCTGCAGCATTAATAATAGGTCCGATATTAGCTATAGCATGGTTAGTTGCAGTTTTAGCAGATTTTATTCAGGTTGGACCTTTGGTCGCGATTGCTCCATTAATACCTAAATTGGATAAGTTAAATCCAACTAAGTATTTTAAAAATATAATATCTATAAAAACTTTATTTGAATTATTTAAAAACATTGTAAAAGTTATTATTTTAGGTTATATAGGTTGGTCTGTATATAAAGAACATATAGAATCTATTTTAATGTTGGCATCTGTAGATAATAATTTTGCTGTAATGGTAGAGTTTGGTAAGCTTGTTACAGATTTTATATTCAAAGCTTGTATTGCCTTTTTGATTATTGCGGCAGCTGATTATGGGGTAACAAAGTGGAAGTTTTTAAAAGACCAAAAAATGTCATTTAAAGAAATAAAAGATGAATATAAAAACTCAGAAGGTGATCCAAATGTGAAAGCTGCATTAAGACAACGCCGTATGCAAATGTTACAACAAGGTGCTATGGATGCTGTTCCAACAGCGGATTTTGTAGTTACAAACCCAACCCATGTTGCTTGTGCTTTAAAATATGTTGCTGAAGAAATGGATTCACCAATGCTTATTGCAAAAGGTACTGAGTTAATTGCTAAAAAAATTATCGATATTGCAAAAGAACATAATGTTCCGGTAATAGAAAATCCTCCTGTTGCAAGAGCTTTATTTAGGATGGTTGATATCAATCAGTCTATTCCGCCTGAATTATATAAAGCGGTAGCTGAGATTTTAATGTTCGTTTATAAGATGAAAAATACATCAAATAAACGACCGCGAAATTAATTTATTGTAGTATTATTGATGTGTAAAATTATGGCTAAAGAAGATAAAACAAATTTACAACATTATATTGATATTGTTCAAAAAGTTGCAAGGGTTGAGCATAGACGTATTCCTTCGCATATGGTTGAATACGAAGAATTATTGTCTATTGGTATAATTGCTATTCAGGTTATGATAAAGAATAAAACACCTGAACAATTGGAAAAGTATAATTCAGCTTATATTGCTACTGCAGTTCGTTGGGCTATTAGAAATGAATTAAGAATAAGATATAAATGGTATTCATTAAAGCATAAAGCTGAAGATGAATATGATGAAGAAGAAGCAGTAGAAGGTATGGATATGAAACAGGCAAAAGTTCGTGAAGCTATTTACGAAACTATCTTGTCTATTGATGGATTGGCTGCTGCTGCAAGTGATAATGATTCTCCATTTGATTTTGTAAAAGATCCTCATGCTATGCCTGATGAAAATGCAGAAATTTCTGAAATGGGTAAAATGATTAGAACTGCTATTTCAAAACTTCCGCCAAAAGAAAGAACTGTTGTTGAGTATCGTTTTTACAGAAATATGCAGGTTAAAGATATTGCAACTCAAATAGGGTTATCCCCTTCAAGAGTTACACGTATTGTTCAATCTTCTTTAAATACAGTAAGAGAGTATTTAAATGCACACGAGCAATATGGATATTAGAGGTTGTTATATTTAATCAACTATTTGAATTCTGTTGTCGTTTTTGATTTCGATAGGTTGATCTAGTTTTTTAATATATTCGCAAGCTAATTTGTTTTTATCCAAATTAAATTTTTGAATTACAAATTCTGGATTCTTATTGCTTTCTAAATAACCATCACCACCAGTTGCATAGAAATCATCTGCAGCAACTGTGTATTTTTTATTTGGATCAGGATTATTTACGTCAATTTTATGTACTTGATTATTTTTATCAATAAATTCAAGCTCTAATAATTCGCCTTGTTTATTTGCTTTGTATTTTAAGCCGGAAACTAATAATATTCCAGGTTTGTTAGAGCTTCTAGGAATAGATTTGCAACCTACTTTGATAGAGTCAACAATTTGTTTTTCTGTCAATCCTAAAATCATCATATGATCTTCAAATGGAGTGATATCAGAAATTAATCTTGTATCTATAGGACCGGGAGCGAAACTTCCTCTAATATTTCCTGCATTAAGTATAGCTATATCTGTGCCTAATTCGCTTCTCATTGCATCTGCAATTAAGTTTCCGTGAGGATTGTTTTCTGCAAGTCTTTTTTCTGGAGGTGCAACAGCTGTTTTTACTCTGCCGATTACTTCAGGTTTACCTATAATGCTTTCTACAGAGTGTTTTATAGATAATGGTCTGTTATAGTTACGAGTTTTAATTACATTGTTTTGCGCTTTTTTAATTACACCGTTTTCATCAAAATCTACGTTTAAAATACCTACGTTTTCACCATCTTTGCCTGCTTGAGTTATGATGGTTGGTTCTCCTGTTTTTGAATAGAATAAGTTTACACCTTCTTTTATTCCTTCAATAAGGTCATGTGTGTGTGCTCCAAAAATTATATCTATGCCTTCTGTTTCTTGTGCTAATCGTTTGTCGTTTTTAATTCCGGCATGAGATAGTACAACGATTTTATTAATTCCTTGAGCTTGTAGTTTTTTTACTTCTTCTTGAACGAGTTTTATGGTGTTATCAGGATTTTGAACTTTAAAATCTTTTAGTGTATTATTCATTTTTACACGTTCAATCATATCTGGTGGAGCAATACCTATAAGTCCGTATTTTTCTCCATCTTTTTCAACAACCATTGATTTTTCAATTCTTCCGTGAACTGGGGAATTTTTATCAATTTCAACGTTTATTGCAAGCATTTTGTATTTTGCATCACTAAGTAGTTTTGCAAGATTACCAGGCTCAACTACATCTAATTCGTGGTTTCCAAGGGCAGATGCAATAAATCCGCTCCAGTTTAAAAATTGACTTGCGACTTGGTTAGTCGTGTAATTTGCGCCAAGAATTATATCTCCTGAAGAAACTTTGAATTTTGAGATGTTATCTGTTGTATTTGTATAAAAAGATTTGTTTATTTTATTTGGGGGAATTTGGTCAAATTCTCTGGAAATATTATAAATTCTTTCCATATTTGTCATTTTCCCGTGAACATCATTTATATATAACCAACTTGTGTGTGTAAGTTTTGGTTCTGAATATTTTTTAACTGATGTCTGTTCTTTTTCATATACAGGGATTGTTTCTGTTGGGTATATTGTTGTTGTATATGTATTATTGTTTTGATTAGGAGCAGTTGGGGGTTGAGTATTTGAATTTGACACGGTTTTATTTGGTAGAACTGTGCCAGTTTTAACGTTTAAATTTGTGTTAATGTTTGGTACATTTATCATTGTTTTACCTATTTACCTTCACTGAGATAAAAACTCATCAAAATATTTTTTGCTTTTTTTCTTGTTGTTATTAACAAAATGTAATAATAGTTTTTTTAGGCAGCATTTTTCATGTCTTTGTACATATTTATTCCTTCAATCCAATTTGGTACAATGTTTAGGTCTTTTTCTACTATGTGTTGAGGTAATGCTGCATGGTGAATCTTAGGAAGTAAGTAATCTTCCGAATATTCTATTGGTTTTGGAACATTATCATCTGTATCATTACAGATAAAAGTTACTTTTCCTTTGTTGTCTGTCTTGTAACCTACAATTGTTATTTCATGTCCGTTTATAATGATATTGTTAGAATCAGTTTGAGTATATCCGATGATAACATTTTCACCTTCATTTAAGGCATCAATCAGATGTCTTTTCATTGTTCCCAAATCTGTTTCATATCCCACTAATCTTGCGTTTTCATCTACAGTTTGATATGTAACGGATAATATGTTTTTATCGAATACTACGGATTCTGTAAATGTTTTTTCAAATTCAATTAATCCTTTGTCGTTTTGGTTGAATTTTCCGGCTCTTTTATCAGTTAATGAATTATATGATTGTTGAGATCCAATTTGCATAAATGTTGATTGCATTAAAACATCTAAAGGTGTTCTTTCATATGGATCTTTATTTGTTGTTTGAATTTGAGCGCGGATTATTGCATTTTTATCCGGTGCAAATGTTAAGATTGCTTGATTAAAGTCATTCATTTTATATGGAATTTCAAATGCATTAAGCAACCAAACTGCATTGATTGTGTTATCAGCAAGGTTATTTAATCCAATTGTTTTTGTTGCTGATAGTTTTGGTGAACTTAATTCTTGTGCAATACGTGCAAATTCAGCCGGTAATTGTTTTGCAAGTTTAAATTCTGTACTTGCAGCAACGCATGTTCCTGAACGTAATACATTTATATCGTTTTGACCTTGATATATGTCAAGAAGATTGGTTTTATTTTGGTTATTTGCATTTAATGCAATTTGTTCATATTCTTTAGGAATATCTCCAAATTGTTGAGTTATTAAATATGGATAACCGATTGTTGCTATTGTATCTTTTAGCATTGTTTTTGCATCAAGACCTTCGGCTCTCGGTTCTGTGATTATTTTATATAAATTGTCTAATACTGTACTTTTATCATTGGATTCTGCATTTAAAAGAACACCTGTTTTCAAAAGGCTTTCTACTAATTTTCTGCCGTTTTTATCTAAATTGGATATTATTGTTGTGTATTTCTTTTTTTCTTCACTACTATTCAGGGTTGTTCTTACTTGTTGAATATTGTTAGTAGTTGGCGTAGAATTTTTATTGAGTGGGTATATTGCAGTAAAATTAGGCTGTATTGGCGATGTTGTTGTTGAATTAACCTTTACAGAATTTGTAACACTGTTAGTTGTGTTATAATTGTATTGTTGGATATGAGAATTAATTTTTTCTACCATAATACACCACATTTATTATAAAAAATAAACTAAAAAAAAATTGCTATATGTTTAAATATATTGTAAATAAATATTAATGAGGGTAATGTTGAATAATATAAAAGTTAAACCATTAAATAAAGAACAGTTGTTAATTTCATTTGATAGGCTAACCAGATTTAAAAATACCGAAGAAAAATATTTGCGTGTATATAGTGATATTCTGACATCTAATTTAATAACCCCAAAGTATAAAAAAAATGATTTGCTTAACTTTGATTATGAAACATTAAAGTATATGGCTGAATATGTAATTAATTATTCAATAAATGAATTAGGGTATGCTTCTAGTGATGATTATTTAATAAATCAGAGATTATTTGATTATGAAAAAAGTATTTTTAATTTCGATTTAGAAGTAGAAAAATTATTAAAAAATAAAATTCATTATAAGGCTTTATTGGATTTAATTGATGAAAATTCACCGAAAAATTTGCAGTGGTTAAAATCTTTGTCTAAATCTGTTAATCTTGTTGAAGATAGATGTAGATATTCACTAAGATTCCCTATTAGCAAAGTTATAATTGCAGAAGGTGCAACGGAAGAAACATTGTTACCTGAGTTTGCAAAGCTTTGTGGTTTTGACTTTGATAAAGAGGGTGTTTATATATTATCAGCAGGTGGTAAAAATCAAGTTGTAAAATTGTATTATAAATTAGTGGAAACATTAAAGCTTCCTATATTTGTGTTGTTGGATAAAGATGCAAAAGATAATTTAGATGAAATTAAACCTAAATTACGCGCTTGTGATACAATTCATCTTTTGCGATGTGGTGAATTTGAGGATTTATTACCTATAGATTTAATTAAAAGAACTTTAGATTATGAATTGCAAAATATTTCTATTTTAGAACAGGAAATGTTTAATACCCAAGAACCAAGAGTAAAAATTTTAGAAGAAGTTTTTAAAACTCGAGGCATGCATGAGTTTAAAAAAGTAGAATTTGCTCAAATGGTGAAGCAAAATATAGAATCACAATTAGATATATCCGCTGAAATTAAGGATATAATTGAAGAAATTAAATCGAAAAAAATCTTAACAGAAAATGAATAAAAATGTAATCAAGTAGTTGACATTTAATTTTGTCTGGGATAGAATAAGTCTCGTAGGCTAAATAGCTAAGCCCCCATCGTCTAGAGGCCTAGGACAACACCCTTTCACGGTGTAGACAGCGATTCGAATTCGCTTGGGGGTACCATTTTAAAATCAGGAGGCAATAAGCCTCCTTTTTTAGTGCTTTGATTTATGCTAAATAAAAACACCTATTGTATATAATAGGTGTTTTTATATTTTATTTTATTTTATTTTATTTTTTTCCCCATTTCGTTTTAACATAAATTGCTTTTGGTATTATATTCTTGGTTCCCCAGACTTTGTAATATTTTCTTGTCATAGGATTTATTATACAATAACCTTTATCACAATTTTCATAAAGCCATTTATTTATGCAGGTTGAATTTATGCAAGTTGCATTTACATCTATATCAATAATTTCTGTATTTTGCTCATTTAGTTTTTTTATATCAGGGTATAGAATAAATGAATCCCCTAGCTCTTCTTTATTTTTATTAAATTCTTCTTCTATAAAATTTTTATTGGTTATAGTCTGATCATTTTCCGGACGCATCCAATAGATTATATATTTATCATTCAAGAATAAGTCAGCATTAGAATCTTTTGAATCTGTATTTTTTAACACTTCTTCAGGTATTGATAATTCAAGTGTACTTTTAGGGTTATAGTTGTCAAAAATATTGGTTTCTTCATCTTTAGGTGCTGTTTTTGAAATACTTTTAGTAGTAAACAGATAAAGTGGTAAACCAATTATTAAAACTATGCCGGCTAATACTAGCCAAATTCTTACCCATTCTCTTTGAGAAGCGTGAAAATCTTCCTCATTTTTATATTGAACTTCTTCCCATGCCCATTGGTTGCCTTTTGTTCCTGCCCAAAGTGCATATATAATTGCTACTATAAAACCGTATGGTATAAAACATAATAAAGGAACTAACAGTAATGTGAATTTTTTGTATTTTAATCCCCAAATCCAGTTAAATAGAAACGTTCCCCAGTTAAAGTATTTTGTTATAGAATAAGGAGCTACTTCCCCCATTCCGGAATTGTTTTCAGGTTTTTCTATATGTACAGTTTTTGGAGTTTGCTTTGTAATTGTTATTTTATCTTTCCCATATGATGTAGAATTAAGAAATTCTTCTACTGATGTTTCATCATCATTGATGTTTTCGTTTTCATTTTCATTTTTTTTGATGTCATCATTATCATTTATGTTGTCCATAATAAATCCTTTATATGATTATAAGCAATCTTGTCTATTATACTAAATTGTATGTTTTATGTAAACTTATTACAATTTGTTAATGCAAAATCTCAATAGTTGCTTTTTTATTGTGTTTATGGTAGTTATTTTATGTAATACAAATAAGGAATAATGTAATGTTTTTACAAATTCGACGTAGCAGATGTTTTTTTAAGGACTTGTTTTAAAAACGAGAAAACATTTGTTGTGTTGAAATAAATTTTAAAACAGGACCTTAAAAGTTATTGAGGTCCTGTTTTTTTAACAAATGTAAAAATAAATTGTATAAATGGCAATTATTATAGTTTAGGTTACTTAAAGGAAAAGTGAAGGTTAATATGATGATAAATAGAAATAATCGACGAAACTCAACTATGAAAGCGAATGCCCCAATCGTGAGATTAATGAATTTAATTTGGGGCTTGTAGTACACAAGTTGAGGCAAAGCACTTTTGTGCTTTGTATAGGAAAAGGAAAATGATACCAAAAATTACAGCAAGCACAATATATTCAACATTAGGAAATAATAGTTCAAAAGTCCCATTAGCAATTAAAGATATTGCAAATAGTTGTGGTTTAACTGCAGCTTCTTATATGTCAGGGGACAATGTAGAGGGAAAAGATAGATTTATAGATGAATTTGGAACTCAAGCTATTTGGTTGTGGGGGATTCCTGCATATCAAAAAGTATTGGATTTAACATTATTTAAGACTGCAGGTTTTGATCCAAAAATTGATTCCAGAATTTTAAAAGATGCTAATATTTTTAAAGCCGCTCAAGAATTGGCTCCAACTGAAGCTATAAAAAATAGCTTAGCAAAAGTATCTTTAAATCAAGGTAAATTTAAAACTTTGAGTTTGGTGAAATTTGCAGCATCAACAATTTTAACCTCTGTTACTTATTTAGGTTTAACAAAATATAGACATAAATATACAGAAGATCAAATTAAAAAAGATTATTATGAAAAACAAAAGCATAAACATGTATCGTTTATGGATAAATCTTCACAAAAAGTTCCGTTTTCAGCTGCATTTTCTCAAGTGCACCCAGGAAATAAGAAGAGTGATAATAGTGTAAGCTTTACCGGAGGTTTACAAGATTTTGTTTTTGATCCGGTTAAAAACTTAATGATTGTAGATGCTTCAATTACTGGAGAAAGGTTAACTCATGCAAGAAATCCTCAAGACTTTCTTGGCTATGTGATTAAAGAAGGCAGTTTTTGGATTTTTATGTATTTTGCAGGACCTTTAATAGCAAAAGCAATGGAAAAAAGTGCTGATAAAAAAGGTAC
>CALUYT010000062.1 GCA_944325085.1 Candidatus Gastranaerophilales bacterium
AAGTAACAAATACAACAAATGGCAGAAAAATAATAAAACAATTAAGTCAAGCACAAAGAACAGCTCTAGGCGCAAAACCACAAAACACAACAAGAACAACAAATGTTGGTGTATTAAAACAATTATAGTTATTAGCTTTTGTAAGTAAAAAGACTTCATTATCTTTATTGAGGTATGGCTTTGCTGTACCTTTTTTTTAATTAAATTTTGTAACAAAACAGTATTCTTATTTAAAGTTTTATTCGGATTTTCCGATATATAAAATGTAATTAGATAATACGGGGTGTGTATTAAAAATGTATGAAGATTTAATAAGAAGACAGATTATTATTGAATTGAAAAACTTGATTAAAAAAGCTGAAGATATGGATGAAGATAAAGATAGTTATTGTGAATTTATGAAGTATCAAATATTAAATACGTATAGTTGTAATTAGTCTATTGTTGAATGTATTTTGTCTATATCTAAAATAGATTATAGGCATGAATATTGTTATAATTGGTGGCGTAGCTGCTGGAGCTAAAGCAGCTTCAAAAATAAGACGTTTACTTCCCAACTCAAAAGTATCAATATATACAGACGATACTCACGTATCTTATTCTTCATGTGGTATTCCTTATTATATTCAGGGAAATTTTGAGGATTATCATTCGCTATTAGTGCGTTCAGTTGAAGAATTTAAGGATATGGGAATTGATGTATATCTGGAATCTAAAGTTATTAAAATATTACCGCAACATCAGCAAATTTTGGTTTGTAGTAATAATAATGCTTATTTGGTTGAATATGATAAATTGATTATTGCAACAGGGGCAAGAGCATACCTTCCAACAATACATAATTATACAAATTTTGATAATGTTTTTACTGTTAGAAAGATTGAAGACGCAATAAATATTAGGCAAAAAATGTTATCATCAAACCATGCAACAATTTTAGGCAGTGGGTATATTGGTATTGAAATGTTAGAGGCCTTTGTTAAAAACGGCTTAAAAGTTACTGTTGTTGAAAAAAATGAAAAAATTATGCCTATTTTTGATGATGATATGTCAACTATAATACAAAATAGGCTCGAAAATTTAGAAGGTTATGAGTTTGAGTTTTTAACAAATGAGGTTGTATCTGAATTTACAGGAAAGACTTCTGTTGAATCTGTAAAAACTTTATCAGGAAAAGAATTTGCTACAGATTTTGTCGTTATATGTGCAGGAGTAGTACCAAATGTTGAAATAGCAAAAGAAGCAGGTATTGTAATTGGGCAAACTGGTGCAATTAAGGTTAATAAATTGATGCAGACTTCGATTGAAAATATATACGCCTGTGGTGATTGTGCTGAGAAAAAACATTTGGTTAGTGGAAAAAATGTTTGGATTCCACTTGGTTCTACTGCTAATAAAGAAGGTAGATGTGCTGCAATGAATGCTGCAGGAATATTTGACCAATTTGAAGGGGTTTTAGGTTCTGCCGTTACAAGATGTTTAAATACAACTATGTCTATGACCGGTTTGACTGAAAAACAAGCAATAGCAGTAGGTTTTAATCCAATATCTGTTAGAATAGATAAAACAGATAGAGTTGGTTATATGCCAGATGCAGATGAAATTTATTTAAAAGTAATTGCAGATAAGGTAACAGGTTTATTGCTTGGTGGGCAAGCTGTTGGAGCAATTGGAGCAGATAAAAGAATAAATGCTCTTACTTCATCTCTTTTGGCGCATATGACGGTAGAAGAATTTGCAAATAATGATTTTACATATTCTCCGCCATATTCTCCAACTATAGATCCTTTGCTAAATGCAATGATGATTCTAAGAAGCAAGTTGCATAATTAAGCTGAAAGTTTTTCTTTAATGAATTTAGCTACGGCTTCTCCCATAGAAAAACAACTTGATTGTACGCGCAAAGCCCCTTGAGCCATATAATCCGCAGATATTCCACGTCCTATTATAAATAAGTTATCGTAATCATATGACATTAGACTTTCAATAGGAAGTTGATATTCTCCTGTAAATTCAAGTGTAGATGTATTTTTATTTTTATTGTGAACATCAACTGGATAATTTGAAATTAGTGCAGGGTGTTCAAATTTTTTACCGGATTTTAAATCTTCAATTGTGTAAAAATATTTACCTTTTACTCTGTTTGAAACCCTTATCCCAAGGTAATCAGCTATATTTGATATGTAAGCATTTTCAAAGCCTGGAAAATATTTTTTACAGAAATTAGAAAGTCTTAAAATGCTCTCTCTGCCTTGTTGTAAGGCTTTTGTAGTATCTTTAACAAGGTTTGGGTTAAGATTTTCAACAATTCTAGGACAGTTAAACGCAATAGAATTAGGCATACCAGCTATGGTAAATACCTGAAAATAGTTTCTATCAGTGTCTTTTAGCTCCCCTAACTCTACGGCTTTGTTGAACAAAGGGGCTAAAGCCCAATGCTTATCAGTATCCCAGGTGTATGCTGTAGATAAGTGCGTACACCCATCAATATTTTCAACCGTTGTTACCGATCTATCTTTATCAAATTCTAAAAGCCATTTTCCAAATTTGTCAATATCAATACCACTCATCGTAAATCGAAGACTCATCGGTTGATATTCAGAATTCATTTCCAAAAATTGACAATTAATTTGATTTGAAAAATCACAATTTCCTGTCGCATCTACAAAGTACTTCGCTTCGATATATACCGATAACGGTTTGTATTTTGGCAGAGTATTATTATCAGTATCTACCGTTTCGTTATATACAGATAATATTTCTTTGTTTACCTCAATAGAATATACACGGTTTTTCGAATATTTAACATCTTTAACTTCAGCATTAAATCGAACTTCGACATTAACATCTTTCATCATTTTATCAAGTACGATTTTAGTAAGTTCAGGATTGAACCAGCCGGGATTCCCCATATATGTGACTTGGGCTCCTATTTTTTGAAGTTCAGAAATTAGAATTTTGTAAAATTCAGTATTTATTTGATGATTACCCGACATCATAACCGGAACGACAAGCCCTGATGTAATTGTGCCGCCTAGGTGAATACCTTTTTCAAGTAACAGTGTTTTAAGTCCAAGTTTACCGCACATATAGGCTGCAGCACAACCTGATGTTCCTCCTCCAACTATTATTACATCATATGACATGACTCCTCCTGTTTATATAATTTTTTAAAATGTGATGTTGAAATTCGAGTGCTATTTTTAACTTCATTTTTTCTTGACTCGATAATCGCCTCATTAAGCCCTGTTAAATTTTTATCACGATAAAATATACCTGCTTTAGTTTTTAAAAGTCCTAAATCAAATTCTGAAAGGGGATATTTTATAAGCTTTTTATTTTTTGTGGCTATTGTGCCAGTGTATTTGTTTTCTCTTTCGTTAAAGATGTATCCAATATAAAATCCGGCTTCTTTCATAGCTGAGCGTATAGATGCTGAAGTTGAATATGTTAAAAGCTTACCATCTTCGTTTAAATGCTTATATAACTCTTTAAAAAATTCATAAGACCACAAACATGGACATTTTGAAGGTGTAAAAGCATCTAAAAATATCAAATCATACATATTCGTATCCGATAATATCATTTTTCTAGCATCATCAATTTTAAGTTCAAAATCTACATCTAATAAACATAAGCTATTAAGGTGCTTTTTGTAGCAATTAGATATATACCTATAATATATATTATGTAAAAACGATACTTTGCCCCAAGTTGGGGATAATTTATATATATTTGATCTATAAAAGTTAAATATACCACTTAAATTTTTGTCGAAATATTCGCTAAATTTTGGGTTATTTAATATTGATATTAAATCTTCATTTTTTAAAATCTCTGGGTCAGATTTTATCAGGTTACACAAAATTAGATAATTTATTTCTGAATGTATTTTTTGCGTTTTTAGTTTTTTATTTTTTATCAGATATTTATCTATATTTTCATGTTCAAAATCAAATGTATTGTTATTGAAATTTATTTTTCCTGTTTCTATAAAAGGTGATAAATATGAAAGTATATTATCATTATCTACAGCTTTAATATAAATTTTAGGTAAAATATTATTTGTATGTATCGAGTAGGTACATCTATTGCATAACCATGTAATATTCTGAAGTTTATTTTTTATTTTGTCTAAAATATTATCAGTATATATCGTATCGATACTGTTAGCGTTTAAATTCTTAATTCTGTCATTAGAAATATTATTGGTATGTATCGTTTCGATATTATTATCTTGATCAAAAAAATTTTTTAACTTTTTATTTTTATTTTTTGAATATTTTTTAAAAATATAATTTAAAAAACTTTTTGAGTTATAGCCGATGCCATAGCAAATATCTAAAACTTTTATTGAATCTTTGTTTAGTAATTTATCTATCCCTGCAGGCATTACAAACTTTTCATAGGCTTCTGTAAGTGCACCTGTAGCACTATGATATATATCATTATATACAGGGCTATATAGCCCTACTGAACCATCGTTTGTGAAATATGGGTGAAATTCATACATAGTCTTATTATAGCCTTATTAATTCATTAGTACAAATTGTTTAAATATCTTATAATAAGCTTATTTTTGTGTTTTTGGTATAATATAACTGAAAGGTAGATTAAGATTATGAAAGTTAGTGTAAAAGTACCTGCTACTACGGCAAATATAGGTCCAGGGTTTGATTGCATGGGTATGGCTTTGCCTATATACAATACTGTGACAATTGAGGAAACTGTATTGCCTGGTACTGGTGTTGAAATTAATGTAATTGCTGATAGCGATTCAATAGATCAATTATCACTTGATCATATTCCATCTGATGAAAACAGTATCGTATATAAAGCTGTTGAGCTATTATATAATTCTATTGGTCAAACACCAAGTGAATTAAAAATTACTATACATTCAAATATTCCGGTAGCTAGAGGCTTAGGCAGCAGCTCTTCTGTTATCGTTGGAGCCTTAGTTGCAGCAAATGAATTGCTTGGCAGACCGGCTGATGAAGTTGCTTTATTGTCTATAGCATGCGAAATAGAAGGTCATCCTGATAATATTACACCTGCAATTGTTGGTGGGTTAGTAATATCTTCTCAAGAAGATGATGGTTCTGTTATTTATCGTCGCTTAAAATGGCCTGAAAATTGGGCAGTGACAGTTTGTGTTCCTGATTTTGAACTATCAACTGATATTGCAAGATCAGTTTTACCACAAGAAGTTCCAATGAAAGATGCTATATTTAATGCAAAACGTCTTGCAATGTTTGTTGAAGCTATCAATACTGAAGATTCAGAATTGATGAAATTGGCACTTCAAGATAGATTACACCAACCATATAGAATGAAGCTTGTTCCGGGACTTGAAAATATCATTGCTAATTTAAAACATTTTGATAATGTATTAGGTTGTGTTCTTAGTGGAGCCGGATCTTCAATTCTTATAGTTTCTGAGAAAAATAATTTAGATAAAATTAGAAATGTAGTAAAAGAAACATGGGCAGACCAAAATATAAAATGTGAAATAAGAACATTAGCAGTTGAAAATAATGGTGCTCAAATTGTTTCAAATGAAGATTAACATATAATATTATCAAAATTACTAATTAAAATTTAGATATAATCCTCCATAATAGTTAATAACTTATATGGAGGATATATTTTATGAAAGTTTCAATTTTAGATTCATGTGTTGGTTGTGGCGCTTGTGCAATAATAAATCCTGAAGCCTTTGACATACAGGGAAATAAGGCTGTTGTTAATGAAGAAAAAATTAGTGATACAGAGGATTTATGCATAGATGCAGCTATTAGTTGCCCTGTTAATGCGATTGAATTATCTGAATGTTAACTTTTGTAAAGCGCTGTAATTGCTATATAATAACTAATTTCAAATTGCTCGATATTTTATCGGGCAATTTTTATACCTTAAATTTTTTTATAAAAAAGTAAGGTTATTTTAGTGTGTAATATGAAAGGTAGGTTATTATGTCAAGTATTTATTCAGCATCTGCAGTTGGCGCTATGGTTGATCCAACAAAAGGTAGTTTAACAAATAGATCTCAATGTGCAAAAGAGCATTTTAAAAATAATTTTGCATTAGATGCAAAAATGGCTTTAGCAGGTGCAGGTGGTGCTTATGTTGCACTGAAGAAACCTAGTGTAGCCGTAAATTTAGCAAAAGTTGTAGGTGAATTTGGTGCTAAAATTGTAAAATCTCTTGGTGGTAAAAATCTTGCTAAAAATATCTTGAAAAATCCATCTAAATATGGTGCTTATGGTCTTGCAGCGGCAGGTGCTTTATGGGTATTAAATACAATTAGCAAACATGTATATAAAGCAGGTCAAATTGATCAAAAATATACAGACGCCGCAGCTATTGAATCTCAAACTAAAAATGTTATATTATATTAGATACTAATAGATGTTCACTAGAAGATGGTAGAGAATTTTATCGAAATGGTGGCAAGACATTTATTAATTATAAATAGGTACATATAATAAAAAGGGGTATTTATAATACCCCTTTTTCGTATGTAATACAAATTTTTAACTTATCATTTATAATATCTATAACTGCCCACCTAATTATATCTTTATATTTATTTGCAAGGATTGTCTCTAAATCTCTTACATTTTTGATATTTGTCCTATCTATATAAAATATTTCAGATACAATTTGGCTCACTTAAAAATCCTTTATTCAACAGTTACTGATTTAGCAAGGTTTCTAGGTTGGTCAACGTCCTTACCTAGGAATTCTGCTATATAATAAGCGATTAATTGTAATGGAATCATTGCAATTATTGGTGATAATAATTCTGGTACATCAGGAACGTGAATTATATAATCAAACAAATCATCTAATTTTTTATCAGAAGAATTTGTTAAGGCAATCATTCTTGCATTACGAGCTTTGGCTTCTTCACTATTTGAAAGTAATTTTTCATATACACTACCGTTCATTAATATTGAAAGAACAGGCATTGTTTCATCAAGCATTGCAATTGGACCGTGTTTTAATTCTCCTGCAGGATAACCTGTTGCATTTATATAGCTGATTTCTTTTAGTTTTAAAGCTCCTTCCAGTGCTGTTGGATAATTTATTCCTCTTGCAATATATATAAAATCTCTGGTATTTGAGTATTTTCTCGCACAAGTTTGTATGTTTTCTTTATGTGCTAAAATTTGTTCAATTTTTTGAGGAAGCAACATCATTTCTGCTTTTAATTTCGTTAGATCAGCTTCTGGCATTGTTCCTTTAATTTCAGCCATATATAAAGCAAGTAGATAGAATGAAGTTAGCTGTGCAATATAAGATTTTGTTGCAGCAACTGAAACTTCAATACCAGCGCTTACCGGAATTAAACTATCAGCTTCTCTAGCCATTGCACTATCAGGACGGTTTGTAATTATCAGAATATGAGATCCTTTTGCTTTAGCTTGTTTTATAGCTGTTAAGGTATCGGCAGTTTCACCTGATTGCGAAACCCCAATAACAAGAGTATGAGAATCTGTTACAGTTTTTCTATAAATATATTCACTTGAAGCTTCTACATCTACAGGTATTTCACAGAAGTTTTCGATAATATATTTTCCAATCATTGCAGCATGAAGTGATGTTCCGCATGCAATTATTTGTATTCTGTTTAAATCTTTTAGTGTTTGTCTTGTAAGTTTCACTTCATCTAAAACTATTGGTGAATCTGAAGTGTGAAGTTTACCAACTAATATATTTCTTATTACATCTGGTTGTTCATGTATTTCTTTAAGCATAAAGTGTTTATAACCCATTTTGCTTAAAGCTACAGGTTCCCAAGGTAAAACCTCAATTTTTGGAGATACTTCGGTTTCATTTATATCTTCTAATTTTAAAGAATTTGGAGTCAATGTAGCTACTTGATTGTCAGTTAAATATATTGCTCTTTTTGTGTGTTTAATAATTGCAGGTACATCAGAAGCTACATAATATTCATTTTCTCCAACACCAATAAGTAATGGAGCATTTCGTTTTGTAACAACAAGTTTATTTGGCTCATCATTGTGCATAATACATAGAGCATAAGCTCCTTCTATTCTTTTTGTTGCAATTTGTACAGCTTTTGTAAGATTTTTAACTTCACCATATATAGAAGCTATCAAGTGAGCAACTGTTTCTGTATCAGTTTGAGATCTAAACTTGCAACCTTTTGCCTCAAGTTCAGCCTTTAATTCTTTATAGTTTTCTATTATACCGTTATGTACAACAACTAATTTTCCACAGCTGCAAGTGTGTGGGTGTGCATTAACTACTGTTGGGGCACCATGTGTAGCCCATCTTATATGACCAATACCCATTGTAGCTTTTGAAATTTCATAAGCATGCGGAGCAAGTTCTTCTTTTAAATTTGCTAATTTCCCTTCTGCTTTATAAACTTTTATACTATCTTGGCACTTAACAGCAATACCAGAAGAATCATATCCTCTGTATTCAAGCTGTTCTAGTCCATCTAATAATATATCTGCTACCGGTTTATTACCGACATATCCGACAATACCACACATATTGTTACTTCTCCCTTATCTAACTACAATATATATAGTATCATCAAAATAGCAACTTTTTTATACCTTAATATATTTTTTATATTATTATGGCAAAATTCTAATACCTGCTCTTGAACTTGTCGGATAGAAATTATTATATCCAAAGGTTCGCGGTCTATATATGCTTCTATTTATTCTAGGTCCAAAACTGTTTCTGTGAAACGGACTATTCATAATTGGTGGGGTAAAACCTGTTGGTTGCCCAATAAATCTGTTATAGATACGTCTTGTCGGGGTGTAATTACTTGTTCTACTATAGTAACTGGTTCCGGTATTCGAATTTGTAAAGAAATTACTGTTTGTATTAAATCCATCAAAATTATCAAAACTGTCATATTTTCTATAATTTGCAAGAATATTATTCATTCTGCTTGATGTATTCATGGTTGAGTATGTTTTATTAAAAATCTTTTTTTCTATTCGATTAATACGATTATTTACATTTTCATTAGGATAAGTCTTACCAAATAAATATTCTTCTATATGTGCTAAATCATTGCTGTACGCGTTATAAGTTGTTCCTGAATATGTTGGAACATTTTTAATCTGCCTAATTGTATAAGCCTGAGCTTCTCCGTTTGCTATTGTTAAGCCGAACACTAAAATACTGATTGCTAATATTTTTTTCATAAACACCTCATTTTCAAAATAAATAATATAAGTTGTTATAAAGTATTTCATTCAACATTTGGATAATCTTAACAATTAGCCATGCTCCATATAAAGTGGTAATATTTAGTTATGTTTAATAATAAGAAAAAGAAAAAAGAAGTTATTGCATATTTGCATACCCACTGGGATAGAGAGTGGTACAGAGAATTTGAAGTCTTTAGATTAAGACTTTTAAGAGTTTTTGATCATGTTTTAGAGTTGTTGGAAAATGACAGTATTCCATCATTTTATTTTGATGGACAAATTTCGGCAATGCTTGATTATTTAGAAATTCGACCTGAAAAAGAAGAACAAATTAGAAAATTTATTAAGGATAAACGTCTTTTTATAGGTCCTTTTTACTGTTTGGTTGATGAATTTTTAACTGATGGTATATGTTTTAGAAAAAATATAGAAATTGGTTTAAAGGTAGCTAAAAATTTTGGTTGCGAAGATTTTATAGCTTATCTTGCAGATACATTTGGACATAGCAAGAATGTTCCTGAAATATTAAAAGAATATGGCATTGACAAAGCTATTGTTTGGCGTGGCTGCGGTAATATTCCTGCTGAATTTATTTGGAATGGAGTAAATACTGTAAATTTAATCCGCGGTTATTTTATGGATATTTTTTCTTCAGATAAATCAATAGAAGAAAAAGCTGAATTTTTAAAATCTAATTTAGATAAAATAGCTCAATATTCAGGAAATACTTTATTACTACCTATTGGTGCAGATCATTTGGATATTCCCGATGATATAAATGAACAAATAGACAAAGTAAATGAATTATTAGAGGATTATACAATACGTTTAGGTTCTCCGTTTGAATATTTTGATGCTGTTAAATTTAAAGAAAAGCATAATGACGAGTTGCGTGATAATTCAAAAACTTTTATTTTGCCTGGCACGCATTCTTCTCGTCTAAAATTAAAACAGCTTAATGCTGAATGTTCATACAAGCTTGATATAGCAAATAAATTACAATTTAATTTTGGCAGTAAATATGATAAAGTTATAGATTATGCTTACGAGTTACTTTTGCAAAATCAGGCTCATGATAGTATTTGTGGGTGCTCAACCGATATGGTTCATGAAGAAAATATTATCCGATATAAAAAAATTCTACAAATTGCGAATACAATTATTGAAGAAATTAGATTAGAACAGCCTGAAAATCTGTCTATAACGTTTAAATATCTTGATAAGTATAAAATTTTGGAAGTTGAACGTGAAGCTGTTGGTAAAAACGAGCAAGTAATTTCGCACAGAAAAGGTTTTCCTTCAAAATTGTTGCACGATACAAATAAAATACCGGTAACAGAAGATTTCACAGCATTATATACTGTATTAAAAGAGTTTAATGGTAATGAATCTCCATCAGATCTTGTTATTGATCAAACAACAATATTTAATTCAAATATTAGATTAGAAGTTGCTGATGGAAAATTGAATGTGTATGATAAAGCTAAATGCTATAAAAACTTTATAGAATTTGTCAGATGCAAAGATAAAGGAGATAGCTATAATTTTGGACCTGTTGCAGATGATAAATATGAAGTTGCAGAAATTAAATCTGCTCGTGTTATAGCAAATGGTCCGTTACGTGCAACATTGCGTATTGTTACATCATTTTTCAGTGTTGATGTTTCTTTAGATAAAAAATCAAAACTACTTAATTTTAAAGTTAAATGGTTAAATCTTTTAACTAATAAATTATGGCAAGTAAGATTTAATCTAGATAAACCTGTTAAAGAAGTTCAATCTGAAGATATGAACTTGCTAATAACAAGAAAGTTTGATCCTGAATATGATATAAGACAAAATTTGCCAACATCAAAAGGTATAGAAGCTAAAACTAATACTGCTCCTATGCAAAGATTTGCTTGGACAAACAAATTTGGTGTTATAACTAAAGGTTTAACAGAATATGAGGTTTATAAAAATTCTCTATCTGTTACATTGTTGCGTAGCACAGGCATGATTTCAAATCCTAAGAATTCATCTCGCTCAACACCGGCTGGACCACCTCTTGATGTTCCAGGTTTGCAACAATTAGGTGAAAATACTGCAGAATTTTCAATAGGATTTTTCGATATTAAGGATTGGGCAACTTATGTTGAAGAGGTTTATCCTCAAACAATAATTTTCTAACAAAAAAGCGGTCTTATGACCGCTTAAATTTTATATTCCTATCCTTTTTCCAAAATCTTTCTCTTTTATCCTATTGATTATCCAACAACTTTTGATACAAAATTCATAACTTCAAAAACTGAGTCTTTCACATATTCTTTTGCCAGAACACTGATTGGTCTGTTTTCTATACAATCAAATACGTAATATATCGGGTCTTGAGAATTGTTAAATCTCATTCTTTTATCTTTTTTTTCTAAATATTTAAAATCTTCAATAGAACAACCTTTTCTTACTCTTTTTGTCATTGTTCCAAAAGCTTTTCCTGATGTTGCTAACATAATCTATTTCTCTCTCTTATATCTTACATATATATAAAGTAAATAAAAGAGAAATAATTGCCTTTTTAAAATTTATTTTGTTAACAAACCTTAATATAATTTATTTTATTAAATCAACAGGTTCTTCGTCATCATCTTGTATATTTTTGCCAATAGATTTTTCAAGTTCAGCTTTTGCAGAATTATATTCATAAAGTGCTGTATAATAAGCTAATTGGGCTTGTTCAAACATATTTTCAGCGTCTTTTAACTCTGTTGGAGAGGCTTCGCCTACTCTATAGCGACCATATGAAAGTTCATAATTTTCTTTTGTTTGTTTTACTTGTAATACTGCAACAGGAAGTTGATTTCGTTTTTCATCAAGTTTTAGGTAGGCATTTTGAATTTCCAGATATATTGCATTTTGAGTATTTCTTGCATTTGCAAGTTCTCTATCATAAAGATATCTGGCTTCTTTTATTTCATTTCTTATAAGCATTGCGTTAATTGATGGGAATGTTAAATATGCGCCAACATTAAAACCATAATTTGAGTTCCAAGATTTACCACCTCGTTGATATTGTCCTTCTAATGATAGAGTTGGTAAAAATGATTTTTTTGTTAATTTGATGGTTTGATTAACACCTTCAACTTTTATTTCCGCTTGTTTTAGTTCAGGTCTTGATTCTCTAGCGATATCAATAGCTTCTTCGAATGATAAATTTATAGGTTTATATTGTAATCTGTCAACAATATCATATTTTTCTATGTACGGAACACCCATAATGTTATTAAGTTTTGCTATTGCTAAATTTACGGCATTATCAGCCTGAATAAATTTAAGTTTAGCATTACTCAAATTTGATTCAGCAATAGTTACATCAACTTTAGGATTCATTCCTATTTGATAAAAGGCTTTTGCCTGATCATAGAATAATTGATATTTATCTACGGTATCTTGAGCAACTCGTCTTGCTTCATAGGCATACAAAACATTGTAGTAAGCATCTTTTGTTTGGTAGATTACATTATTTACAGTTGCTTCAAAAGTCTTTTTATAACTTTCATAATCAAGTTTTCTAATAGTAGCTTGGTTTTGAGTTACACCAAAGTCATAAAGCATTTGTTGTAATGAAATTTGGCCAAGCAAATAATAGTTAAATTCTAACCTTCTGCCTAAAGCATCAGATAATTGAAGTTGTCTTAATCTTGAATAGCCTGTTTGCCAAGAAATTGTTGGGAAATAATTAGACCAAACTTGCTTTATACGTGCATCTGAGGCCAGTATGTCTTGAAATGCTGCATTAATTTGAGGATTGTTGCCTAATGCAATTCTCAAGCAATTATCAAGCGTCATATCAACATTTTTTTCAACTGAACCGGAAATAACAAAGTCAGGTTTTACATTAACTTCCGGTAGAACACTATCACTATGCGGATATTCCTTATCATTAATTTTATTTCCTAACTCTTTTGCCAAAGAAACAGGTACAATTGTAAATATTATAATTAGTATTGAAATTATTTTCTTAAGCATTTTTCTTTTTTTCCTTAAGTTCTTTTATTTTATGTGAAAAATTAAGTTTAAAGTTTTCAATCATAACGTAAAAAGCCGGAACCAAAAATGTTCCAATAAAAGCAACAGCAATCATTCCACCAAATACTGTCATACCAACGGAGTGTCTTGAAGCTGCACCTGCACCTGATGCAAATACTAAAGGTAACAAACCAAGAATAAATGCAATATTTGTCATCATTACAGCTCTAAATCTTAATCTTGCAGCTTGAATAGCTGCATCTCTGATAGATAAACCTTCTTGGTGTGCATCTTTGGCAAATTCAATAATTAAAATTGCTTGTTTTGTACTTAAACCAATTAACATAACTAAACCAATTTGTGAATAAATATCTAGAGCGTATCCTGCAACGTATTGGAATATTAATGCACCAGACAATGAAACCGGAGTAACTAAAAGTACACTAATTGGAAGTAGCCAACTTTCGTATAAACCTACTAAAAATAGGAATATAAAGACTAAAGACATCATTAATATTGGTACAATTTGTCCACTTGATTGCTTTTCTTGTAAAGATGTGCCGGACCAAGCAAAGCCCATATCTTCAGGTAACGTTTCCTTAGAAATATTTTCCATTATTTCCATAGCTTTACCGGAACTTACTCCAGGTCTTGAGTTACCGTTAATTGTTATAGCAGGATACATGTTAAATCTTGTTCTTGTATAAGGACCTACTATGCTTTTAACGTTAACTACAGAAGAAAGTGGAACCATTTTGCCATAATTATTTTTTACGTAAATTTTGTCTAAATCGGAAATCTTTTCTCTAAATTGTGAATCAGCTTGAACAAATACACGATAAACACGTCCGTATTTATTAAAGTCATTGATATATGATGTTGCAAAATAAGCAGCAATAGCATTGTATATTTCAGATACAGGAACACTTTGTGCCATTGCTTTTTTTACATCTACATCAACCATAATTTGAGGTAAATTAGCACTATAAGATGTATAAATCATAGTAAAATCTTGATTAGAAGATGCTTTTGCAATTAATTTTTTAGCTTCATCATATAATTCTGATGCTGAACGGTCACCTTTATCAAGTAATTGATATTCAAAGCCACCAAACATACCTAAACCGGATATTGCTGGTGGAGAAAATGTTGCTACAGTAGCTTGAGGGTATGATGCAAATTGTTTTTTAATATTTTTCATAATACCATCAATAGATTCTTCAGAATTTTTTCTTTCAGACCAAGGTTTAAAATCTGAAACTATAAATGCTGTATTTTCACCATTCATACCAACAAGAGTGATTGTATCCTTTACTCCTGGAATTTTTAGGAGTTTACTTTCTACATCTTTTGCAATTTGGTCAGTTCTTGAAGCTGAAGATCCATCAGGTAATTGTATTTGTGTAAATACGGCGCCCCTATCTTCACTTGGTAAAAATCCTTTTGGAATTATATAGAACATCGCAATAGTGAATACTGCAATAATTGAAAGTACTCCAAAAGTTAACTTCCAAGAATCAATAAAACTAATTGTATATTTTAAATATTTGTCTCTAATTTTGTTAAACCATTCATCAAACATTTGTATAAATTTAAAATCAGCCTTTTCTTCACCTGATTTTAAGATAATTGAACATAAAGCCGGAGCTAAAGTTAGCGCAACTAGTGTAGATAAACCTATAGATGAGGCAATACAAAGTGCAAATTGTTTAAACATACGCCCTGTAATACCACCCATAAATGATACTGGCACAAATACGGCCATTAAAACTAAGGATGTAGCTAAAACCGCACCAAATACTTCCTTCATTGTGATTTCTGTTGCTTCTTTTGGGGTTTTACCTTCTTGTATGTGCCGTTGTGTGTTTTCAAGTACAACAATAGCATCATCAACTACTAACCCTACAGCAAGGACTAATCCAAACAAAATTAAAAGGTTTATAGAAAAACCAAATAAATTCATAAATATGAAAACACCAATTAGCGATACAGGAATTGCACAAAATGGAATAAATGCTGCTCTTGCAGTTCCTAAGAATAAATAAGTAACTATAGAAACTAGTAATACTGCTAATGCAACAGCACTTACAACTTCATTAATAGATTCTCTAACGAATTCTGTTTCATCGTGTTGAATTTTATATTCAATATCTTTAGGGAATGACTTACTTAATTCTTGTAATTTAGCCCTAATTTTATTTGATAAATCAATAGCGTTTGCTTCAGGTAATTGGCTTACTGTAATAATTGCAGAATTTTTACCGCTAATTCGGGAAAATTTAGAGTAATTTTCTGCACCCAATTCAACTCTTGCAACATCTTTTAATCTTACTTGTGCACCATTAGGTAATGATTTTATTATAATATCTTCAAATTCGCTTGCATCTTTTAATCTACCTTTTGTTCGCATAGTTAATTTTAAAAGCTGCTTATTTTTCATAGGCTCAACACCTAAATCTCCCGCAGGAGATTGAATATTTTGGGTCTGTATTGCATTTGTAACATCTGTTACAGATAATCCATAATTTGCCATTTTATCAGCATCAAGCCATATTCTCATTGAGTAAGTTGATGATGCAAATACTGCAACTGAACCTACCCCCTTAATACGAGCAAGTTCATCTTTAATAAATATATCTGCATAATTTGATATAAATAACTTATCATATGAACCATGTGGCGAATTAACGGAAATCATCATTAAACCAGGACCACCTGTTGATTTTTTTACGGTTAAGCCATATCTTTTAACCTCTTCAGGAAGCCTTGGTGTAACCAGTTGTAATTGGTTTTGAACATTTACAACAGCCATATCAGGGTCTGATCCGACTTCGAAAAATAATGTTAACTTGTAGTTCCCATTTTGAGATGTTGAAGTCATATAAATCATATCTTCAACACCATTCAATTGTGCCTCAACCGGTGCTGCTACAGTTGATTCTATAACGTCAGAACTTGCACCAGCATAAGTTGCTGTAACAACTACTTGAGGAGGTGTAATAGAAGGATATTCTTCTAAAGGAAGGGTTTTTATCATTAATATACCTGCAAGTAGTATCGCTAAAGATATAACTATTGCAAGTTTTGGTCTTTTTATAAAAATATTTCCTTGTTTTTGTTCTGACATTTTATATCCCTTAATAATGTTTTATAAATTTTATTTTATTATTTTGTTTCTTTAGCATTTTCTTTTTCTAATTCTTCTTTAGAAACAATTTCAACAGGTGATCCAGGCATAACTTTTAATATACCTTCAACAATAACTTTATCACCTTTTTTAAGACCACTTTTTACCATCCAATTGTTTCCACTTTGACCTAAAACTTTTATATATGTCAATTTTGGTAAGCCTTTTTCATCAATAGTATAAACATACTTACCTTCTTGGTTTTCTTGTACTGCGACAAGCGGAACTAAAGGTACTGTTACTTTATTATTAGCAAACAATTTTACATTAACAAATTCCCCATGTAGAAGTTTGTTTTCTGGGTTTTGGAATGTTGCCCTCATTGTTACTGTACCTGTTGATTCATCAACTTTATTGTCTAGAAAATCTTGAACTCCATCAAGTTCATATTTTGTTCCGTTTGGAAAATATAATTCGACTTTACGTTTTTCATTTCCAGACTTATCAATTGATGATAGACGTGCATAATCTTCTGCTGAAAGCGGAAAAGTTACGTATATAGGATTTGTACTGTTTATTGTAGTTAATGATCCTGACGATGGCGTAACATAGTTACCAACAGTAACATCAATAATACCAATTCTTCCATCTACAGGTGCTTTTACTCTTGTATAGCTTAAATTCCTATTTGAATCATTATAATTTGATTGTGCAGCTTTTAATTGCGCTTGTAGGGCATCTCTATTTGCCAAAATTTCATCATATTTTGATTTAGCTATATAGTCTTGCTTTACAAGTTCTTCTGCTCTGGCTAATTGTTTATTTGCATATGTTAGTTGAGCTTTTATATTTTGAATATTAGCACCAGCTACATTTGATGCATTTTGATATTCTAAAGGTTCTATTAAAAATAAAGTTTCCCCTGCTTTTACATAGTCACCTTCTTTGAAAAAGCTTTTTTGCAAGTATCCAGAAATTCTGGCCATAATACTTACTTGGTATTTCGAAACAACACGCCCTGGAGCATCAAAACTTTGGGTTACATTATCTTCTGTAATAGTTTCTACAGCTACTTTTGGCGGATTCATTCTTGATGTTTTATTTTTCAAAAATGACCCTGTTGATGAAATAATAAATCTAATACCAATAGCTAATAAAATAACTATAATAATTAATGCTATCTTTTTTTTCATATTATCATCTCCCTGATGAATTTTAGTATGGGATAAATACACCTAATCAACTATATTAATTTTATAATAGATAAAAGTTGTGTCAATATAACTATAAATGCTATATTAGGTAGGAATTTATATAATTGATAATCTTGTTTAGGGCTATACTTCTGTGGGAAACAGAATTTTTTAATTCTTCTGACATATCAGCCATTGTAACCCCATATCCATCAACGACAAATACAGGATCGTAACCAAAACCGTTTACACCGGATCTTTTTGTTGCAATTTTGCCATGGCACTCTCCTATTTCTTGTGTTAAGACATTTCCAAATTCATCAACTAAAGTCATAGCACAAACAAATTTTGCTTTTCTATTAGTACAATTGGCTAAATTGTTTAATAATTTATCTATTCTTTTTTCTGGGGTTTCATCGTATCGTGCTGAGTAAATTCCAGGCTCACCGTTTAAAGCTTCTACACAGAGCCCTGAATCATCTGCTAATGCAATATTTTTAGATAATAAAGCTGCTTCTTTTGCTTTTATATATGAATTTTGTTCAAATGTAGTTCCATTTTCATTCGGATCAAAATTATCAGGCGGTAATATAAATTCAATACCTGAACTTTTGGATATTTCATTAATTTCATGCAATTTATGCAAATTGCCGGTTGCAAATACAATTTTTATATTTTTATTTTCCATATCTTCTTTGCCTTTTTCCAAATTCAATTATAACTTTTTCTAAAAATTCTTTATTAAAATCTGGCCAAAATTCTTTTAAAATAACAATTTCAGAATATGCAATTTGCCATAACAAATAATTAGAAATTCTCTGTTCTCCACCTGTTCTTACTAAGATGTCAGGATCAGGAATTCCTGCTGTGTATAAATATTGTGATATTAAATCTTCCGTTATATCTTCAGCAGAGACATTTTTAGATACAATATTTTTTACAGCATTTGTAATTTCATCTCTAGCTCCATAATTTAATGCAATTTGAAGATTTACACCTGTATTATTTTTTGTTGTTTCTACTGCATTTTTTAATATTTTTTGTAATTTATCAGAAAATCTTGTTAAATCACCTATAAAATGAATTTGTACATTTTCCTTATGCATTTCTGCCAGTTCATTTGTTAACGTTACAGCAACAAGTTCCATCAGAAAATCAACTTCTTCTTTTTTACGGTTCCAATTTTCTGTAGAAAATGCGTAAACGGTTAAATATTTTATACCATAATCGTTACAGGCTCTAAGCGTTGTTTTTAAAGCTTCTACACCTTTTTTATGTCCAACTGCGCTAGGTAGATTTTTTTCTTTTGCCCAGCGCCTGTTACCGTCCATAATTATTGCAATATGTTTTAAATTTGTATCAGTTACAATTTTGTTTATTTCATTATTTGTCATATTTATATACTCTATCCTGCTATTGCGCCATGTGAGGCATCTTGTACATTTTGAGCGTATTTCTTTAAGTATCCTGATTTACATTTTAAAATAAAAGGTTTCATTTCTTTTTTTCTTTTTATCAACTCATCTTCAGATACTAAAAGCGTAATTTTACGATTATTTATATCTATTTTTATCTTGTCACCATTTTTAATCAGTGCAATTGGTCCACCGTTAGCAGCTTCAGGACAAACATGACCAATACAAATACCTCTTGTTCCGCCTGAAAATCTACCATCAGTAATTAAGGCACAGCTTGTACCAAGCCCTTTCCCTACCAGTAATGAAGTTGGTGCAAGCATTTCTCTCATTCCAGGACCGCCTTTTGGACCTTCATAACGTATTATAATTATGTCACCAGGCTTAATTTTATCATTTTCAAGTGCTTCCATTGCTTCTTCTTCGCTATCAAAAGTTACAGCTTGCCCTTCAAATTCATAACAACTTTCATCAATACCGGAAATTTTTGTAACACACCCATCAGGGGCAAGATTTCCATATAAAATACCAAGTCCTGGTTTTGTTGTAAAAGGTTCATTGTATGGGTGAATTAAATTAGTATTGACATATGCATCTTTAATAAGTTCTGACAATTTTAAACCACAACAAGTTAAACTATCAGTTATACCAATATTAGCATCAATTAATGTTTTTAATAGTGCAGGAACCCCACCTGCTTTATGGAAATCAGTCATTGTAGGTTCTGCTGCTGGATCTAATTTTACAACCTGATGAATTTTATGACTTAATTCTTCAAAATCATCCAAAGTAATATCAATATTTCCGGAATTTGCAATAGCTAGTATATGTAAAAATGAATTAGTAGATCCGCCCATTGCTAAATCACATATAATTGCGTTTCTTATTGTTTCACGATTAACAATATCTTGTGGGCAAATATTATCTTTTACTAATTCAACAATTCTAAAACCACTTTCAAATGCAATTCTGCGTTTTTTAGAAGATACAGCAGATGATGTTGCACAAAATGGTAAACTTAATCCCATTACTTCAGTTAAACAAGCCATTGTATTAGCTGTGTACATACCTTGGCAGGATCCGGCAGAAGGACAAGATTCTTCTTCTAATTCAAGTAATCTATTTTCATCAATAATTCCGCTTCTAAATTTACCAACTGCTTCAAAGGAACCCTTTATCATAGATAATTTCTCACATCTACTTTCTCCATCAAGCATTGGTCCTGCAGTTACTATAATGGCAGGTATATTCAATCGCATTGCAGCTATTAACATTCCTGGAGTAATTTTATCGCAGTTAGATAACAATACAAGTCCATCTAATTGGTGAGCTTCGGCAACTGTTTCAATACAGTCAGCAATCAAATCCCTAGATGGTAGTGAATATCTCATTCCGCTATGTCCCATTGAAATTCCATCACAAACTGCAGGAACGCCAAATATAAAAGCTTGTCCACCTCCAGAATGAATACCCTTTTCTATTTGTCTTTCTAAATCTCTCATTCCGACATGACCAGGAACTAAATCAGAAAAAGAACTTGCTATTCCGATAAATGGAGCTTTCATATTTTTTTTACTAACTCCAGATGCCATTAATAGCCCTCTGTGTGGAGTACGTGCTATTCCTTTTTTAATATTATCACTTCTCATATTGTTATTACGTCCTTAGTTATTTTTAATAAGTTACTTTGATTATATTAAAATCTTCGTCCCATTCAATTTCACCATTTAGGTCAAATTTATGATAATCATAGGAATTGGAGATATATTGTTTGCTAAACAAATCTTTTGAAGCCAAAATTTTAATAATATCTGGCAATAATTTAGTACTGCCTGCAAGTGTACCATCTTTTGACGTTGCTTTTGTTCCATCAAAATATATTTTAGAACCCGCAAATTCAAATTCCTTTATATTACTATGAGTACAAGGTAAACAATCAGATATTAACAATATTTTATTCATTTGTTTAACCTTAAATAGTAGTTTTAAGGCATCATCGCAAACATGTACTCCATCACCTATAACTTCTGTATATAAATCATCATTTATTAAAGCACTTAGTGCTGTTGATGATTTTTTGTGTGTTATGGCTCCCATTGCATTAAATGTATGGGTTGTGCCGTTACATTTTGATAAATCGCTTCCCAGACAGTGACCTGCTTGAATTTTTATATCTTTATCGGATAAATAATTAAAAAGTTCGTTATCAGTCAGTTCAGGAGCTAAAGTAACAATTTTAATAAAGTCATCTTCTATTTTCTTAAAGTTTTCAAGCGTAGGAGCTAAAAAATATTCAGAATCGTGAATGCCCTTCTTTTCCGGGTTTAAAAATATACCCTCAAGATGAACACCACAAATTTTTGCCATTTCATTTGTTGTTTTTAGTGAAGCTTGTTTAATTACTTCTATCTGTCTTTTTGTATTTTTCAAGCTATCAGTAACTAATGTCGGGAATATAGCTCCAATACCTTCTTTTAAAATATTTTTTGCTAAATACAAAATATCATCTACAGAAGCTTTATTAAAATTTACACCATAACAACCATGAAAATGTTGTTCAACTAATAATTTAGTTTTCATTATATCACGCTGCCTTCAAAAACTTTTCTAGCTTGTTCTCTATCATCAAAATGGATTGTTTTATCTTTTAAAATTTGATAATCTTCGTGACCTTTTCCTGCAATAACAACAACATCATTATTATCAGCAAGTGTTTTTAATAGTGCGATAGCTTCGCCTCTATCAGGTTCAACTGTTACAATCTCAGGATCAACAGATTTTAACCCTGCAATAATATCTGTAATGATTTGTTGAGGGTCTTCTGAACGAGGATTATCACTTGTTATAATAATTTTATCTGCTAATTCTTGTGCAATTGCTCCCATTTTTGGTCGTTTTGTTGCGTCTCTATCACCGCCACATCCAAATAAACAAATCAATTTGCCATCAGCAGGTGTTATTTCTCTTGCAGATTTTAAAACATTTTCTAAGCCATCTGGGGTATGCGCATAATCTACAATAACTAAAGGTTTTTTATTAACAACTTCAAATCTTCCGGCTACGCCATGAACATTTTGCAAAGCTTTTAATGCAACTTTTATATCTATACCCATAGCAATAGCTGCTGTCAATGCTGCTAGTACGTTATATACACTAAACATACCATTCATATGAAGATTTACACTATATTCATCTTTACCATTTATTAAAAGCTTAAATTCTGCACCATTTAATGAAAAATGAATATCTTTAGCCATAACATCAGCGTCTTTTTTTACACCATATGTGAATTTATTTACTCCTTCAGGTATTACAGATAAAAATCTTTCGCCATATTCATCATCAATATTTATAACACCAAAATCGCCTTCATCTAATCTTTGGAATAGTAGAGCCTTTGCTTTAAAGTAATTTTCCATTGTAATATGGTAATCCAAATGATCCTGAGTTAAGTTAGTGAAAACAGCACCATTAAAACGGCATCCGCCTACTCTGTTTTGGTCAAGTGCGTGTGAACTAACTTCCATAACTACATTATCAATTTTTTCTACATCTTTTATCATACGTAATGTAGCTTGTAATTCAGGAGCTTGAGGTGTTGTATGTTTTGCATCTCTATATTCCCCTGTTGAAGATAATTTGTATCCCAAAGTTCCGATTAATGCGCATTTTTGATTATTTTCTTCAAATATTTTTTGAATTAAGTGAGTAACAGTGGTTTTACCGTTTGTTCCGGTTACACCTATTAAATTAAGTCCTTTTGATGGATTTGAATAAAACCTGTCAGCGATATCTGCGATTTTATGACGAGTTGAATCAACTATAACTTGAGGAATTTTAATATTATCAACTTTATGTTCAGCAAGTATTGCTACAGCACCTTTTTCTATAGCCATTTGTGCATATTCATGACCATCTGTATGTTCTCCTACCAAACAAACAAAAATATCACCTTTTTTAGTAGTATTTGAATTATAAGAAATTCCAGAAATTTCAATATTCTTAAAGTTAATCAAATCATCATATTTTAAGTACTCAATTAATTCATCTAATTTCATAATATATCTCCCTTAAATTTTATTCTTATCATCATTAACCGGAACTTTGTCAGGTTTTAAATCTAATATTCTTGCGGTTTGTTCCGCGACTTCATGGAATACAGGACCAGCAATAGTATTACCCCATACAGGACCTTTTTTAGCGCTATCTACAACAACGTAAATTAAAACCTTAGGGTCACTTGCTGGTAAATATCCTATGGTAGAAGTGTACATTGCACCTGAATAACCAACACCATTTTCTAATGGTTTTCTTGAAGTACCGGTTTTTGCAGCAACATTATATTTGTCCATTTTAATACAAGATCTACCATTATTTACGCTCATTGCAAGCAGTTTGGTTATAGTTCTTGCAGTTTCAGGACTAATAGTTGGTATATGCTTAACTTTTTCAACTTCTTCTTCAGGTGAATATTTGATAACATGTGGTGTAACTCTTACGCCATTATTTGCTAATGCTGAAACCGCAGATACCATTTGCATTATAGATACAGATGTACCGTATCCGTATGACATTGTCATATGTAAGCCTCTATCCCAAAATTGAGGTGAAGCTAACAAACCTGAAGATTCTCCTGGTAAATCAATACCTGATTTTTCACCAAAGCCAAATTTCTTTAGCATATTATAAAACTCTTTGTGAGTCATTAAAAAACCTACATTAACAGAACCAATATTACTTGAGTGCTCAAATAGGTAAACTAAATTGATTTTGCCAGGTGCTCCTTTTTCTTTGTAGTCATAGTTTTCAATTGTATAACCACCAAATTTCATACGGCCTTTATCTTCAATAATGGAATTTTCATTAATTTTTCCTAATTCCATAGCACTTGTTACTGTAATTGTTTTAAATGTTGATCCTGGTGGATAAACATCAGTTAAAGTCCAGTTTTTTATCTGTGTGTTGCTGGCTTTTTGAAAATTGTTAGGATCATATGTAGGATAGACTGCATATGCAAGAATTTCACCATTTTTTGGATTCATAACAATAACAGCACCGCGTAAAGCTTCTTTTTCTTTTATAATTTTAAATAATTCTTTTTCGCATACGTGTTGTATTGCCGCATCAATTGTTAAAGTGACATCTTGTCCTTTTGGGTTTCTTGTAGGGATTACAGGATCCGTAAAGAAGTTATATATAATCTTACCATCTCTTGTTTTATCGTATGTAGCTTTGATTGTGTGCTCTAATTTATCTTTTGCGGTAAGTTCAACACCATTAGATACATTTGCATCAAAATTATAAAATCCAAGAACATGAGAGGCAAATATACCTTGAGGATACTCTCTTGTGTTCTTTTTGTCTAAGCTTATAGATCTAAAGCTGTTTTCATTAATAACTTCCATTATCTTTTTGGCAGTATCTCTGTCAACATCTTTTTTTACAGCAATTACTGGTATTTTTGTATTTGATAATTTTGCATATAAATTAGCTTCTGAAATACCTAAAATTGGAGCAAATAATTTTGCAATTTTTCTAGGTGTTTCTTTTTTAGAATAATCAACAGGTCTTGCGTAAATATTATAATAGATCCTGTCTGTGGCTAATTTTATACCATGTCTATCATATATATCACCGCGAACAGCAAAATCGTGGCTGGAGCGCTGCATTTTACCACGTTCTCTATATTTTTGAAAATCAAAAATTTGTAATAAGAAAAGATGCACGATTAATATTGCAATTGCAACACAATACAAAACATCTAAAATTCCGGCGACATTGTTACAGTATCTATTTTTAGAGAGTTTACTGTTTTTGTCTATATCTCTTCTCATTTCACTATCCCTTATAAACTACATTTTATCACAATCGATATCTAAAAATCATAATTATTAAATAAATTTACGAAATTATATATTATGGAATAAATATAGTATTATAGTTGTATGAATAGCTTAAAAATATTTATAACACTTTTAATAATATTTATATTTTTCGGCAAAGCATCAGCTGCTGTTATAATTTACCCAAAATCAGAAAATACAACTATTGATGCTGATGTTACTTTCTTTGTTGGTAACGAGGATATAAATAATACTTTAAGAATCAATTCAGAACCAGTGGAATTACATTCTTCAGGAGGGTTCTTTTATCCTGTAAATTTAAAGTATGGCGAAAATATATTTAATATTGATAATGGTGTGGAAACCAAAGTTTATACAATTTTTAGACCTGAAAATAAAAAACAACATGAAAAATATGTTGTTGAAAGGTTTAATGCTCCACAAATTTATGAAGTTTCAAAAGATAATGTTCCATTAAGATCAATACCATACGACGGTGGAATAAATAGATTGCAACACTTTGATAAAGGTGTTTTGTTAAGTGTTGTAGGAGATTATAAGCAATTTTATAAAGTACAACTTGCTCGTGATGATTTTGCTTGGATAGATAAAAGTTACGTGAAACAATCTGTTGACAATGATTATAAACCTGCACAAATAAATAGTTATACTTACGAAGAAAATGATAAGTATAAAACCTATAAGATTAAATTAAATAAAAAAGTTCCTTATATACTAACAGAAAGGATTGCTTATGATTTAGTTAAAAATCAATATGAATCAAAAACAGTAGGGCTTGATTTGGTGATTTATAATATAGAAAATTTACCTGAACATAAATATGAACTTTATATACCTAAAAAAGATAAACTCTTTGGCTATAAAAGTTACTATACAAACGATAATGAATTAGTTATTCAAATAAAAAACACTCCTTCTGTTGATAATAAATTACCTTTAAAGGACAAAACAATAACAATTGATCCTGGCCATGGGGGTTCTGAAATAGGCGCGGTTGGCTGCTTAGGTGATTATGAAAAGAATATAAATTTAAAGATTGCATTAAGGCTAAAAGATTATTTACAACAAGCTGGTGCTAATGTTGTTATGACTAGAAATGATGATTCTTATGTTTCTTTATCAGATAGAGTAGAAATATCTCAAAATAACAATTCTGATATATTTATAAGTATTCATAATAATGCACTAGGTGATTCTGAGGCAAAATCTAACCGTTCAGGAGCCAGTGCTTATTATTTTTATCCGCAATCAAAAGAATTAGCTTCAACTATGCTTAAGGTATTAACTAAAGAATTATCTATGAATGATGATAAATTAAGACAAAGGAGCTTTGCTGTTGTTAGAAATACTCAATCTCCTAGTATATTACTTGAAATTGGGTATATGATAAAACCTACAGATAATGCAAAATTAATAAGAAGTGATTTTCAAGACAAAGCAGCTAAGGCTATTTATGATGGATTGGAGAAATATTTAAATGACTTATAAGGGTGATAAATTAGGCGCATTTATTGTTCCAACAGGAGTAGGGGCTTCAATTGGAGGCTATGCAGGAGATGCAAGCGTATATGCAAGAAAATTTGCAAAACATACAAAGCTTATAGTAAACCCAAATGTTGTTAACGCTGGTTGTTTTTCAGGTATTACTGACAATATGCTTTATGTAGAAGGTTACACTTTGGATTCATTTTTTAAAAATGAAATAAATATTTACCAATCAAATAATAATAAAATTGGTGTTATATACGATAAAGCAATACCACAAGAGGTTTTAAATATTCATATAAATACTCAAAACGCAGTTAAAACTGTTTATGGAGTTGATATTTATGCCTATGAAATTACGGATACAGATGTCGGAGTAGAATTTTTCATGACTGATGAAGGTATTTCGACCGGTAATGTCAAAAATATTGAAACGCTTGATAGAGCTTGTAAAAGTCTTTTAGCTAAAGGTTGCGATGCTATTGCTGTTGTTTGTTTGTTTGAAGAACCTGATGATTACAATTTAGATTATGCAAATGGTATTGGTGCAGACCCTGTAGGTGGAGTTGAAGCTATCATTTCTCACTATATTTCAAAACATTATAAAGTTCCGTGTGCACATTCTCCAGCATTTTTGGATTCCGAGATTTCATCAAATTTAGTTAATCCAAAAGCAGCTGCTGAATATATAACTCCAACCTTTTTGCCTTGTATTTTATTAGGACTTTCTGATGCTCCAAAAATAACTACAGATAAAGATTTAGGTATTAACATTTCAAATTTAGATTACTTGGTAATGCCATGTAATTCTCTTGGTTCAATTCCAGTTATTGAAGCTTCTAATAGGAATATTCCTATATATGCAATTATGGAAAATAAAACTGAATTAAATATAACAAAAAATAATTTTCTTCAAAATTCTAATATTATAGAAGTTCCAACTTACGAAGATTGTTTAAAACTTATATTAGAAAGTTAGTAATTTCGGTAATTCAGTTAATTCATAAAACATACAAGATGAATTTTTAAAATTATCAGGATTAGAACTTACATAAAATTCTTCAAATCTGTGCTTAGAATCACATAACAAATTATTCTGAGCTAAAGTGTCTTTTATATAGTCAGCAAAAGGAATCGCAGGATCAATAAATAAATCTTTATTAGCTAATTCAGATAATACTCCTAGCAAGAATGGATAATGAGTACAGCCAAGAACAATTCTGTCAGGAGAATTTTTCATCATTTTTTCAAAATCATTTTTTATAATTTCTCGGCTATTAGCTAAATCCATTGTATTTTCTTCCACAATATGAACCCAATCAGGGCAATGTTGACCATAGACTTTCATATTGGAATTGTACTTTGCAATTTCATTTTGATAAGCCATTGATGATATGGTTGCTCTAGTTGCAAATATTCCAAGCTTATTAATTGGCAGTTGAGATAAGATTTTTGCAACTGATTGAACAATTGGAAATACAATTAGATTATATTTATCTTTTACACTGTCATAAATAACTGAAGATGTCGTATTACAAGCCATAACTACAGCTTTACAACCTTTTGATTCAAAGAACTTGAATATTTTATCAGAATATTCCAATAATTGTTCCTTAGTTTTTTCACCATAAGGCATATGAAGGGTATCACCGTAATAAATAAAACTTTCATTTGGTAATATTTTTTTTACTTTATTTAAAACGGTCAATCCACCGACACCGGAATCAAAAAATGCAATTGGGGCATTTTTATCAATATTATTTAAGATAGTCATCTATACCCTCAGCTATAGCCTTAGCAGTTGCTTGTTTTCTGCTATCTGAAACTAATTGTGCACGTTCTGCAGAATTTGAAATGAATCCGATTTCAACCAAAATTGCAGGTGCTGTAGTATGATTTATAACATAAAATTTAGATTTAAACAATCCACGATTATTTGCATTTATGTTGTTAAGCATAGATGCGTGAACTGTTTTTGCAAGTTGCAAACTGTTATCCTTGTAATAGTGTGTTTCAATCCCGTTAGGTGATTCTATATTACTTGAGTTAACATGGATACTTACAAATATTACAGGTGAAACATTTTCAGATATTTCAACTCTTTCTTGTAAAGATACAGTTTTGTCGTTATCTCTTGTCATAACAACATCGTAGCCCATCTTTTTCAGTAATTCTTCTGTTCTTTTAGATACATCTAACGTAATATTTTTCTCATATAGACCATTTCTTGTACAACCTACATCAGAACCACCATGACCTGGGTCAATAACTACAAGTTTTTTAGAAGATTTATGTACAGGCACAACAGGTTCTACAACAACTGCAGGTTCAGGCTTTTTAACAATTTGGTCATATTTTTCTTTAATTCTTAAAGTTTTACCATCAGAACCCACATGAATATCTATTAAGTTTGCTTTATTTGCAGGAATAGATAATTTAATTCCACCACCTGCAATGTTAGAAAATTTTGCACCATCAAGTATTGATGAAATATTAAGATCATCTTCATGTTTATTGACATTATATAGCAATAAATCAAATGTTGATGAAGTTCTTTCAATACCATATATTACAGGCTTTGAAAAAATCAATTTTACAGAATGATATTGAGAAGCATCAGGTTCTTTAATTACAGAATTTAATGTTACATTTGAAGAAAATAAAGACTGTGAATTTACAGAACTATCAATAAATACCAAGCGCTGAGAGTCTCCATATATAACTGGAATATATTTATCAGCATTAGGCGATGTAATAACAATTCTTGCTGTTGCCTTATCAAACTGTCCAATCTTAATTGTAGCATTTTGAGAAATATATATAGTTTTATTTCTGATTGTAGGATTAACCATAGCATTAGCTATGTCATATGCCACTCTAGTCGGATTAGACAGGTACATAGGTGAAGATAATGTTAAAGAACCAATACCAGAGATATTAATTGTTGAATTTTTTATATTAACATTATCAACGTAGTATTTTGTTGGCAAAATCAAACTTTTTTTGGATAATATATAATTTTTATCTTCAGTTGTAGAACCAAGATTGAAAGCTGAATCTATTTGTGATAACAAATTGTTTTGTGCAACTTGTACAGGTGTCTGAATAGATGTGTGTTCATAGAATTGATCTATATTAGAAACTTCGTCACTATACATATGTTGAAAATAAAAATTTTGTATTTGAATAGGTTTGAAAGTTACAAATAAACTATTATTTAGCTTCTTCAATTGAATGTTTTTAGGATTAAAATTGTCTTTGTAATATATAACAACTCTTACAATATTTGGATCTGCAGAGAATTGTTTAACCATAATTTCTTTGATATCAGAAGATGTTATGATTAAATCTTGAGCTGGGCATCTTAAAATTGAAGCTTCTATATCAAAATAAGCTTTCTTTTCATCTTCAACAATGTGAATTTTTGGTTCAGTTGTAAACGAGAATTCTTCATTATCAAGAGAATTAATAGTTAATAATGCTGATGAATTATCATAAACAACAGATGATATATTTAAGTTACCAGCAGCAAATACATTAACTGCAAAACACAGGATAAATGCAAATATACAGAATAATTTTACTAAAATGTTTTTCATAATTTCTACCTATAAAAATTATATATTTTTTTTGACAAATAGCAAAAATGTTACAGTTTTATAAAATTTGTTCAAATAATAAAATAATTTGCTACTTGAAAATTATCTTTGTTTTGTCTATTATAATATCAAGCTTAATTAAGCGCTCGTAGCTCAGTTGGATAGAGCGTTTGGCTACGAACCAAAAGGTCGGGAGTTCGAATCTCTTCGAGCGTAATAAACAGACTTCAATTATGAGGTCTGTTTTTTTATTTAAAATTCCTTGCCTAAAGTTAGACTTTGCATGTAAAATTATATTTGAGGTGAAAAATGAAAAAATTTTATATTACATTTATTTTTATAATGTTTTCAGCGTTGTTAATGGCTAACGCTGAAACAATTAAAGTTAATCTGGGCAGTGATTATATTCCGGAAAAAGATCCTGCAAAAGCAAATGCTATGTGCAATATTTATCCAAATGGAGCATATAAATGTTTTTGCAAAAATGGTCATTACGCAGGTGCAGCAAAGGATTACGTTTGGAAATCAACTAACCCGGAACCTGATGATAATATGCTAGATACATTTCCGTTATATGTACGTACTCAAAAGTGTTTAAAATTTAATAAATAATAATAGCTTAACATAACTTAATAATAAAAAAGTGTAAAAAGTACTATTATAGTAGTATTTTATATGAATTTTGTACTCTTCACAAAAGCTTAAAAACACCTTGCTAGTTGACAAATTGCTTTAAAGTGTATATCCTACTACATAAGTAGTAGGTAAATATAGTTGTTTGATTAGGATATCAGACGGAGTGAGGTGTTAGATGAGAATTGCAAGTATTCAAAGCGTAAATTATTACCCTAAAACAAATGTAACAAATACAATTAAAAATGATAATAACATGTCAGTCTCCGTCTTACGTGGAGGTATGCAAACATTACCTAATTATGGTTACGGTAGAGATTTGGTAAACAGAAAACAACCTGCTTTTACCAGTTCAATATCAAAAGCTGCAGTAGAACTTGCACAACAATTACCATTTGAAGAACGTTTAGCTTCATTATTTGAGGTTTTACATCATAATGAAATCATTGTAGCAGGTAAGGATTTTAATAGTGCACAAAAGGCGCTAAAAAAACATCTTGGTAAATTAAAACAAGTTATTCAAAAAGAAATTTTTATACCTGAAAACAAGCTTGAACATAATTATGCATTTATAAAAAATTTGGATGGAGATATTGAATTATTAAACATAAATGATAAAAATGTTACATATATTACAGGAGGTAAAACATATCACCTTGATCCGGGTAATAGTTTTTATATTGTTAACAATGATACAATTCAATATGCAAATGATGTGATACATCTAAAAGAAAAACCGAAAGCAGATTTAAGCTTTAGCAGACCAATATTTTCTAAAGTATATGATTTTACAGATGAAGTACAAAATGAAGTCGTAAAATTAAATAATAAAACCGTAGCAAAAAGAATATTAAAAGCAAATACGCCTAATTCACCTGTTTCTTTTGCTAATATTGGAGGTCAATCAAAAGCAATTGAAGAGTTAAAAAGAGGTATAGTATTTCCTGTAAGATACCCTGCAAGTGCTACAGGTGAAGATATAACAAGAGGTTATATTTTATACGGACCACCTGGAACAGGTAAAACAGAACTTTGTAGAGCCTTAGCTAATGAAGCGAATATGGAATATATGTATGCCAGTGGTACAGACTTTGAATCTAAGTGGTATGGCGAAGCTGAGGCAAATATAAGAGCTTGGTTTGATGAACTAAAAAACAAGCAACCTGCAATAGGCGTAATCGATGAAATAGATAGTATTGGTAAGGAAAGAATGGATGCACAATATGCAGGCGATTCTGTTGTTAACCAAATTTTAACTTGTATGACTGATCTTTATAATGAAAATGATGATGTATTTATAATTGGACTTACCAATAAGTACAGTTCACTTGATTCAGCGCTAAAAAGAGCTGAAAGGTTCAGTAAGCACATATATATGGGACCACCTGATTTAGATGGAGTTAAAGAAATACTTAAAATTCATACAAGAAACAAAAAATTAGATGAAAATGTTAATTTTGAAGAACTTTCCAAAAAACTATTTGAAAATAAGGCTGTTGGTAGTGATATAAAATTTGTTACTAAGTTAGCAAGAGAAAATATGATGAACCGTCTTGGATTATATGAAAAAATGGAAAATGGAACCTTTGTAGAAAGCGATATGTTAGAAGCAAAGATAAACCAAGAAGATTTCTTAAATGCAATTGAGTCATTTAAAGAACAACACAGGACATCAACTCAAAGAAAACCAATTGGTTTTAATAAATAACAATAACTCCTTATCTTCTTTTAGTATAACTACTATATGCGCAAAAGAAAAACCCTCTATATTTAATAGAGGGTTCTTATTATTAATTTCCAAACACTTTTTTTTGAACTTCAAGCGCTGTTCTTGTCGTTGCCAAACCTGCTTGAGAACTTTCTTTAAGTGTAGGCGACATCAAAGCACCTGTTTGCTCCATTGCATCAATAACTTCATCAAGTGGAATTTTAGATTCAATACCTGCTAAAGCCATTTCTACTGCAGTAATGGCGTGAATAGCCATAAACGGGTTTCTCTTAACGCAAGGAACTTCTACTAAGCCAGCAACAGGATCACAACTTAGTCCTAACAAATTTTTCATAGCTAGAGCTGCAGCATTAAGAACTTGAGAAATATTACCACCCTTAAGTTGACAGATAGCTGCAGCTGTCATTGCTGAAGCAACTCCGCATTCTGCTTGGCAACCGGCAACAGCACCCGCTAAAGATACTTTATTTGATATAATTCTGCCAATTTCACCAGCGGTAATTAGAGCATTAATTTGTTCTCTTTCAGAATAATTGTAATCTTGACTAACTGCAACTAAAGCTGATGGTAAAATTCCACATGAACCTGCCGTTGGACAAGCTACAATTTTACCCATTCTTATATTTTCCTCACTTGTTGCAAGCGCATAAACTAAAACTTTTTCAAAAGTTTTACCAAACATTGCCATATCTGTTTTAAATCTATTTTGAAGTTTATAGCAATCTTGTCCGCACATACCGCTTAAAGAGAGTTCTTTACTATTTAAACCGCTTTGTATAGCTTCTTTCATAGCAAATAAGCTTTTATTAGTAAAAGCTCTAACTTCCTCAACTGAAATATCGGCATCTTTTGCCATATTTTCTTGAGCTACTTCATATATTTTTTTATCTTTTGATATACATATATCTTTTAATTGTTCAAATGTACTTATACTTGTATCCATAATTTAATTTTCCAATTTTTCAATATAACTTACAAAATACACATCAGAAATTTCTTCCACCATATCAACAATTTCAGGACTAATATTGCCATCAACACTAATTATCATAGATGCTTCTTGACCTTTTGCATTTCTATCACATAATAATGAGGCAATATTGATATTATGATGCTGTAAAATTGAAGATACTTTTGATATCATTCCTGGCAAATCTTTATAAACAATTAACAAAGTGTTATATTTACCTGTTAATTTAACATTAAAATCATTGATTTTTCTAATTGCAATTTCTCCTGCCCCAACAGATTCACCAGATATAAACATATTATTCTCACCAATAAAAGTCATATCAACTGCATTTGGGTGATATTTAAAATTGTCAGCGTACTGAAATTCATATTCAATTTGCTTTGCAATATCAGAATCAAATATATTTTTAATTCTTCTATCATCAACACTTAGTCCCAGAACTCCTGCCAGTAAACCTTTTTCGGTACCGTGACCTTTACCTGTGTGTGCATATGAATTGTACAACTTAAAAATAACTTTTTTAGGAGTATTTTTATAGATATTTCTTGCCAAAATACCCAATCTGACAGCTCCTGCAGTATGTGAACTTGAAGGACCTATCATAACAGGTGAAATTATATCGAATAATGTTGACTTTTTCATCTGGTTCCCTCTTGCAAATTCTTTTCAATTCTTTCTTTTATGTTTTTTGTATTCTGAAGATCATTCATTTTTATTTCTATAATATCCTCTTGAGACTGTAAATTAACGTTGTCATCAAATGGATTTTTTCTTCCAACCTTAGGACCTGCTATAAATGAAAAGTATAAAACTGTAATAATTACTATAACAATTAATAATTCCAATATCCCAAATGCTCTTTTCATTTTATTATCTCAACCTATTTTTTGTAATAAACATCATAATCGCTTCATCTTTATCTGCCGGAGTTCTTAAAGAATCTCTATTTAATTTGTAGTCTTTTACATAATTTGAAACAAAAAATTTATTATACAGAGACAAGCCAATAGATATAAGCATTGAAAATAAAACAACACCCATCATCGCAAGACCAAATTTAACCATTATAGATTTAACTTCTGGTCCAAGGGTAAATGTTTTGGCATAAGCAAAGTTAGTAGTGCAAAAAAGCACTACTAAAATTGCATTAAGTTTATTAAAAATTTTATTCTTCACCTTTTTCCTCAGATTTTTTAGATTTTCTGCCTGTTTTAGCAGTCTTAGAAGATCCTCTGTTTGGACGTCTGGTCTTTATCTTTGGTTCTTCTACGGTAGGTTCTGTAGCTGGAGTAACGTTTTCTTCTGTTTCTTTAATAGCTTCTTGTTCAGATGTAACATTTTCTTTTGCTACAGTTTGTTCCTGTTCAGCAGCCTTTTTAGCAGCTTTTCTCTTTCTTGATTTACCTTTAATTTTTGGTTCTACAACAGGTTCTGCAGGAACTTGTTCAACTGAAACCTCTTGAACTTCTTTATTAGTATCTACTTCAACTTGTTTAACTTCTTCAACTACAGGTTGTACAGATTCAGTTAAAGTTTCAGTCTGTTCTAATTTTACTTCTGATACTTCTTGAGGTTTATTTTTATCAAATTTACCTTTTTTATTCTTATTGCGTTTGTTATTTTCTTTTTTAACAATTTCTTCTGCTGCAACCACTGAAGGCTCAGTTTCTATTGCAACTTTTTGAGGTTGCTCTTGAGGTTGCTGTTCAATTTGTTGTGGCTGCTGGTTATTGTTCTTGTTAAATTTATTATTATTCTTTTTAAAGCTTCCTGTTGGAAGTTTTAATTTTGCAGCTTTTGCTCTATATTCACCCTCTGCTGTAGGTGTTGCAAAGTTAAATTCAATCATTGAATAACCGCTACCTTGGCAATGAGGACATTTTTTTGTAAATATTTCTGATAAAGATTGTCCTTGACGGTGACGAGTAAGTTCAACCAAACCAAGATCAGACAATTGACCAACTTGAGGTTTTGCTTTATCAGGTTCTAAGGCAATTTCTAATTCTTCCATCATAGCCAATTTATCAGCTCTAGACATCATATCAATAAAGTCAACAATTACCATTCCGCCTATATTACGAAGTCTCAATTGTCTTGCTATTTCATGAACTGCTTCTATATTTGTTTTTAAAATAGTTTCATCTTGTGTTGCTGAACTAATAAATTTACCACTGTTTACATCAATAACAGTTAAAGCTTCTGTTTGTTGTATAAATAAATACCCACCAGATGGCATATTAACTTTTACGTTTAATGCAGCTTTTATTTCTTTATGAATATCCATTGCAATCAACAAAGGCTCTGTACCTTTATATAAAGTTACTTGAATACCTTTTGACATATGCCAATTTTGTAAAATTGATTGAACTCGGTTCATTGCAAACGGAGTGTCAACAATAATTTCTGAAACATCATCAGTACAAGCTTCACGTATAACTCTATATAACAAATCTTGATCTCTGTAGATAAGATTTGGAGGAGTTAATGATTCGGCTGAAGTAATAATATTGTTCCATTTTTCTAAAAGAATTTCTAAATCTTCTTGAATATCAGCTTCAGATTGACCTTCAGCTTCAGTTCTAATAATTACACCAACGCCTACAGGCTTAATTAAATTTACAATAGCTTTTAATCTTGCTCTTTCTTTAGAGTTTTCAATTTTTTTACTTACACTTACACCTGGTTCACTAGGCATCAATACTAAAAATCTTCCAGGAAGACTAATTTCTGTAGTAACTCTAGGTCCTTTATGTCCTGTAGGTTCTTTTACTACTTGAACGATCAATTTTTGTTTTGGTGATAATTTTTCTTTTAAAGTGCCTTTTCCCATAACATCTTGTGCATGTAAAAAGCCCATTTTATCAGTTCCAACATTTACAAATGCGGCATCAATACTTGGCAAAATATTATCTACAGTAGCAAGATAAACATCACCTAGTAAAACTTCGCCTCTGTGAATGAAAAAATCAGTAACCTTTTTGTTTTCTAAAACAGCTGCAATGTTGTCTCTTTCAGCTATAACAATCTTTTTGTCAACCGGCTGTTGATTTGAATTTCGATTTCTTTCGCTCATAAAAATTCCTTTTCTATAACTCATGCAAAGACTCAGTCAAAAACTTCACTCTAGTAATATTGAATATAATATTAGGCGCTATAATGTTCATTAAAACATCAGCCCTTAAAGGTGGAATCTCAGATCCTTGACCTGTCTTTAATACTATAAATAGACAATCATTTTCATATCGGTGGGAACCAATTGATTTTTTAATATCTATTTTTTTTACTAAACCTTTTTTGTTTTGCTTCTCAACTAAAATTTCGTTAGAAGCCAAAACTTTTTCTGTATTATATACTAATTTATCAAAATCGTAAAGAGGTACTCCATCATTATTTGATATTGCTGGAATTTCAATCTTATATTCAGCCCAACTTGCCGTATGATCTATTGATGGCAAAGATTTGTCTATTTTTCTAACATCTAAAACATCTGATTGTTCCGGCAATACTCTTTGCAATTCTGTTTTTACATACGAAATATCATAATCTTCTAATAATTCAATATCCACAAGTTCTGTATAACTCTCACAAAATAAAGGTAAAGCAATTCCCATAGATATTTTCATTGTCGGGTTATAACCGTATGAAAATGCCACTTTTAAATTTGAGCGAGATATTGATTTAAAAAATGTATTTTGCCAATCTAAATGAGAAAAATACTTTAATATACCTGTTTTAGTAATTTTAATTCGATATCTAAAAGTTTCTTTCACATCTTTAGGACACAAAGATGGATCGTGAGGAACAATTGATAAAACGTTTTGTGCCTTTTCAGAAGCTTTATAAGGTTGTGCCATAACTTTATTTACCTTAAAGTTTTTACAAACCCCACAATTTACACACTTTTGTTGACAGGTTGGAACAATATGGTCTGATGTATTAGTTACAGAATATGCTGCCTTATATTCATTTTTAAACCATTCTTTATCAATTCCAATATCAATAAAATTCCAAGGTAAATCATCATTTAGAGAATATTGGTATTGTGCAAGTGCATTTAAATCAATTCCCAGTTCTTCTGCTGTTTCAAACCAAACTTTCTTATTAAAATATTCACCCCAAGCATCAAGATAACAACCTTTTTTATACAAAGCTTCTATATATTTGCATAATGAGTCATCACCTCTTGTTAATACGGCTTCAAGCAAAGAAACATATTTTTCGTGATAATTTACCTTTACCCCTTTTATATGCGATACTTGTTCCATCAAATAATGAATATGTTCACTAACCTTATCTAAATCCATTTGACCACACCATTGAAACGGAGTAAACGGTTTTGGTACAAAAATAGATAAAGTACAAGTTAAATCCAAAGAATGCGACAAGCCTTTTTCTTTTTTCATTAGTCTTGAACGATATCTAATTCTTCTAAATAATTCAGCCATTTCTTCCATATCGTCAATAGTTTCAGTTGGAAGACCGCAAATAAAATAGAATTTAACCCTTGACCAGCCATTTTCATACAAAGTTAAAACAGCATTCATTATCTGTTCTTCAGTAATATTTTTCTTTATTACATCTCTTAAGCGCTGACTACCTGCTTCCGGAGCCAAAGTCATAGTTGATTTTCTTACACTTTGAACTAAATTAGCTAATTCTAAATTAAAACCATCAATTCTTTGACTAGGCAAAGATACTGATATTTTACGCTCATTAAAATCAACTGCTAATTCTTTTATTACTTCATTAATATTTCCATAATCGTTAGACGATAATGATAACAATGAATATTCATCATAACCTGTTGCATTAACTAACTCTTTAGTTATTTTTATAATATCTTCAGCACTTCTTTCTCTAATAGGCAATGTAACATGTCCTGGCTGGCAAAATCTACACATTCTGCCACAGCCTCTACGAATTTCAACAACTGCCCTATCTTGAATTGAAGAGGAATATGGAATAGGATAAGACTTCAATGCGGTATCATAATCTAACTGAGCAATTCTTTTTTTGACCTTGCCTCCAACTGATTTTGACCAACGTCCTGAATTTTCACCCTTGCAAAGAGCTCTAATTCTCTGTTGTCTTGGTTGACCTTTAGTTTGTTCTAAAATTTTGCAAACTTCAATTATAGAATCTTCACCATCACCAATCATAAATACATCAATAAAATCAGCAACAGGTAAAGGATTATATGCACAAGGTCCACCGGCAATAATTATTGGATCTTCCTCTTTTCTATCTGAATTTTTATATGGAATACCTGACATTTCAAGCATTTTTAAAACTGTTGGATAAGCCATTTCATACTGCAAAGAAAACCCAACAGCATCAAAATCTTTAATTGGGCGTTTTGATTCTACACCATATAAAATCTCCGGGTTAAAATCAGGTTCCGGAGCATATACTCTATCACACATATAATCATTTTGACGATTTATAAGCTCATATAAAACCCTAACTCCCAAATTTGAAATACCAATTTCATACTTATCAGGGAATGCTAATGCAAACTTAATTTTTGCACTGTCAAAATCTTTATTATGGGATAAATACTCGCCACCTACATATTGATACGGCTTGCTACATTTATGTAAACTTTCTTGATATCTTTGATAAAAACACATTTTTCTATTCTCTCAGGCTAAATCCTCCGGAAAATACTTATCTATTTCAATAATTGTACCGTCTAGTGTATTTTCCTCAAACGACTTCATAAACTTAAACAAATCAGAGTTTGGAACATCGTAACTATACAAAACGACTTCTCCATTCAACTCTCGCATTACAGAAACCATATAATGACATTTTGATGCATAATTTAATAATATATCTTTGCTAAATTTATTATCATTTATGTCTTTTGTTAACTTAACATAATTAAAACCTGCATAATATTTAACACGCTTTTGTACATCAGGAGTAAGTTTGTTATTATTATGCTCCGAAAATAGGTTTATTACGTTTTTATTTAACTCATCAGACACAAATATCCCTCCAAATAATATTAAACAACATTATTAAAAAAAAGTCTAAGTGTTAAGATTCTTTTTTTGAAATTTCTTTAAGATATTTAACAACTTTTAGCGCAGTTTCTCTTCTAACTTCTTCAGGAGATAATCTTAAATACTCAATAGCATGTGAAACTTTGATATTTTTATCATACCACCTGCGCATTATATAGTTATATTGATCTTCCAAGCTTAATTTTTCAAGTTCGACATCTTTTAACAAGTCAATAATATAATCGGCACATTTGATTTGAATATTTTCAGGAGCATGCTCCAATTCATTTATAGCACGACTTACAACTGCATCTGCATCATACCATCTTTTAAACATATTCATAATAATCCCCTTCTATTATTAAGTTAATTAAACCAAAATCTGTACCAAAAGTAAATTCTTTTACAAAAAATAACTTTATATATATGTAGGTTATGTTAATAAAGTAAAGGTTAGAATTATGTCATTTAACAGTAGTGAATACAATTTAAGTAATCCTGCATTTACTGAAGATATTGGCAGATCATTTGGATTTAATCCAATGCCAATACCTCAATATAACTACTTTGGAGGTTTAGGATATATTCCCGGGATAACAGGGACAATGGATAATGTAATTCTTAGGGGGCCATTAAAATCTGATATCGCGGATATTCCAAGACGTGAAAAAGATAAAAAAATCTGGACAAGTATATTTAAAGCCATTGCTTTAGTTGGTGCAGGCTTATTAACTTATAAATTTGGTAAAAAAATATTTTCATTTTGTGCAGATAAATTAAAACATTTATTTAAAAAGAATTAAAAATAATTATATATCCTCGTGTATAGTAAAATTTATGTGTGTATGTTTGGTAGGATTGAAAAATTCTACTTTTTTATGTTATATTAACGTCTATACACAAATAGGAGGTTATTATATGGCTAAAGATTGCAGTTTTGACATTGTATCTGAATACAATAAACAAGAGCTTGTAAATGCTGTTGATCAAGTAAAAAGAGAGTTAACTTCAAGATTTGATTTAAAAAACTCTAATTCACAAGTTGAGTTAGAAGCAGATAAAAACATTACAATAACAACAAATGACGAAATGAAATTAAAAAACATTGTTGATATTTTACAATCAAAACTTGTAAAAAGAAATTTAAGTATAAAAATTCTTGATCCTAAACCTATAGAAAATGCTCTTGGTGGAAATGTAAGACAAGTTTTTGAACTAAAAAAAGGTTTAACTCAAGAACTTGCAAAAACAATAGTATCAGACATTAAAGCTACAAAACTAAAGGTTCAGGCATCAATTCAGGGTGAACAGGTAAGGGTAACAGGAAAAGATA
>CALUYT010000063.1 GCA_944325085.1 Candidatus Gastranaerophilales bacterium
AGCCGATATTTTTTTTGTGTTTAAGTAGAGGATATTTAAATTTTAAATTGGCATCGGTTACAGGTGGCATATTTTTACTATCGATATCAATAGAAAAATCTTCTATATTGAAGTTTTTTTCAAAAAAAGTTCTCAATGAATTAAGCAGTGATTTTTCACTGTAGCTTTCATTAAGAACTTTTGAAAGTTTTTCTATTTTTTCAAGCAAATTTAAACCTCAACTTGTTCTGCAATTTCATCAGGAATTGTGCAGTTAGCGTAAACATTTTGAACATCATCTAGTTCTTCTAATCTTTCGATTAATCTCATAACAGATGTTGCAGTTTTTAGGTCTGTAACTTCTATTGTGTTTTGAGGAATTCTTGTGAATTCAGCTGTTGTGCTTTTAAAGCCTTCAGCTTCCAGTCCTTCAACTACACTTTGGAAATTTTCAACTGATGTAATAACTTTGTAGCAATCTTCTTCTTCTGATACATCTTCTGCATCTAGGTTGATTGCAGCTTCAAATAGTTTTTCAAAATCTACAGATGTATCAAATTCTATAGAGCCTTTTTTATCAAACATCCAACTTACACAATTAGATTCACCTAAATTTCCGTTGAATTTAGTAAATATACTTCTCACATCACCTGCTGTTCGGTTTCTGTTATCTGTCATAGCTTCTAATACAACAGCTACACCGCCAGCTGCGTAACCTTCATATGTAAGTTCTTCGTAGTTATCTGCGGCACCTGCTCCGGCTCCTTTATCGATAGCTCTTTTAATATTATCGTTTGGTAATCCTGCAGCTTTAGCTTTTTCTATTGCTGTTCTAAGTCTAAAATTGCCGGCAGGATCAGGTCCGCCAAGTCTTGCTGCAACTATTAGTTCTCTTGAGTATTTTTGAAATACTACAGCTTTTTGTGAATCTGTTTTTGCTTTTTTGTTTTTAATATTTGCCCATTTTGAATGTCCTGACATTTTTACCTCTTTTTTATTTATATCTGTTATGATTTGATAATATCAAAAAGGTTTTTCTTTTTCAATCCGAAATAATTTTATGTAAAAAAATCGGAAGTATTAAACTTCCGATTTTTTATTGAATATTTTAATTTATTCGAAGATCCAACCGTTTGTTAAATCAATTTTTACTGGTTGTAATAATTTCATATAAACAACGCCTTCTGCAGGAACTTCTAATTGTTCGCCTTTAAATGCCCATCTAACAAATTTCATCCACCAGTTTCTGTCTTTTTTAACTTCTCCTGTTGCAACAAATTCTGTTGTTTGGTCATTTTCTGTTGTAATAATTGCATTTTTTAATACTAGTACACCATTACGAACAAAATATTTTCCAGGTCTAACATCAAGAAGTTGACCTTTTAGGCTTGCACCTTGTCGAACTAGTATGAATTTTTCTTTTGTAACATAATTTTGAGCAGCTTTTGCTGTGTAAATAGCGCCATTTTCAGAACCTTGAGTGCTAATATATGAATTTAGGCTAACAGGTACGATTGAACCTGCAGGTAATGTTCCGATGTTACCTTGAACGATAGCATTTTCAACAACAAAACCTTCTCCTGTTTTCTTTCTCATTGCTTCTGCTAATTTTGCGTTAGGATTAAGTTTTGCTTGTTCCATCATTTTAAATAATATGGCTGCAACTTCTGCTCTTGTAGCAGGTCTTGTTGCTTCTAGGGAAGCTTTTTCTTTTGTTGGTGCTACTACAATCATTCCTAAAATTTCTGCTTTCCCTGCAGGGATTAAAAACCATTCAGGAATTTCATTTGCATCAATATATTGTTGTGTTAATACTTCTTTTGCTTTTTGTGGGCTAATTGTTTCTGTAGTTAGTGCGTTTACAGCTACAGATAATGATTCTGCTCTTGATACAGAATCGTCTGGTCTGAATTGTTCATCTGCGTTGTTGTTAGAGATTAAATCAAAATAAACAGCTTTTTGTATATCTTCATATGCCCAATAATTTTCATCTATATCTGAAAAATGTACTGGTTGAGCTATTTTTGTGTGTTGTTGACCTAAAGCTCTGATTGCCATTGCTGCAAATTCTGCTCTTGTAACGTTTGCATCAGGTTTAAATGTTCCATCCGGATAGCCTACAATTACTCCTTGTTCGGATAGTAAGTTTATTTGTGATGCTGCCCAATAATCATTACTTACATCCGGAAATGCAATTGCAGGAGATATTGCGAAACACAATACAGCAAGAGATAATACTCCTTTTAAAAATTTCTTCATATGCCCTCCTATAAAATATACACACTTAAATCTATCATAATTTCATAACTTTTTATAGTCTTTAGGTTTTATATTGTTAATTTCTGTAACAAGATATTTTTGTGTAATAATATTGTTAGCAAAAAATATTTTTAGAGTGTTTATTTTTGATATTTAAATTGGGTAATTTATAAAGGATATTATATGTTAGTAACTGCAGTATCGTTTCAAAATCCGGTCAGTAAAGAAAATAGAAAGAACAATTTAAAGACTTCTTTTACATCAGTACATCCTACTGTTTATTTTGTTAAACAAAAAGATGGAAAATATGTTCAAGTTACGGCTAAAGATACTATTAAAACATTACAAAGAAAGATTATTACTTGGTTAAATAAAGCATATAATGATGCTAATAATATGAGAAATGGAAAAGTTCCAAAGGCTTCAAAATCTGAGTCAAATGAGGATAAAATTTTGAAAATGAAGTTGGTAAGATTTTTTCAAATTAATGATCCTGATTATGCAAAAAGACCTTTTGTAAGATCTTATTATACAGAAAATCAAAACGGTAAAATGTATTCATTTATTTTGTCAGGACCGTCTTGTGATTTGGTTGAAGCTGCAGCTAAGCCAATTGGACTTGCAAGAGGTGTTATAAAAACTAAAAAAGATAATATAATAAATTATTTTGGTGTTGATGAACAGAGAGCTAAAAATTATATATCCAGAAGTGAGGTAAATTCAATTGGGGAGGCCGCAAAGAATTATCGCAGTGATGCAGAAAAAATTATTAAAAATCTTTTGTCACAAAATAGACCAAAGGATATGAGATTTGAAGCTTATTTTGCTCCTTATATGAAGGGTAAAGAGATCAAATATAATCTTGAGGGTGCGTATTTAAAAAGAGAAGTTAAATTATAGGTAATAATTAATAGTTTTTCTCATCCAGCCTTGATAATCTTGATCTTCAAGATTTCTGGCATTTAAAATTTTTGCAGCATTACTGTTTGGCGGTATATGATTAAATCCTAGCTCTTGATAAGTATAGTAATTACCAATGCTTGGAGATTTTGTTATTATATCGCTAAATTGACCGTATGCTGTTTTTACTATTTTATGTAAAAGGTAGTGCCCAAGATCACCTTTTGAATATTTATAATCAAGATGAATGTTTTCAATAATTCCTACTTTTTCTTTTACATTATCCATACTTTCCATTGTCGCATAACCGATAACTTTTCCGTCTTCGTTTTTGGCAACAAGAATAGATGAATTACCATCAGGTTTTTGTAATAATTTTACAAGGTATTGTTTTATATCTTTTAACCAACTGTTTTTATTTATTTGTTTGTAATAAGTTTTTGCTTCAGCTGCATTTTCTCCATAAAAATTCTTAAGTTTAAAGCTTAGCATTTCTCTTTGTCTTATAAGTTTGGCAACTGGTGTAATGTCATCAGAGGTAGCTTCGCTCATAGTAATTTTACCCAATGCTGAAATAAATGTTTCTGTTGGGATAGGATTGTTTCTTGATGTGAAACTATTTGAATTATTTATTTTAGAGATTTGCATATTGTTATTAAATATTAACATGATTTTTTTTGATAGTCTGTTTAAAATATTTATAATATTTAATATTTATGTAGAAATTTTACTTACTGTAAACTTGTGGTCTTAGTTCATAAATTTGTTTATAATAATCTCAAAAAGGTTAGGTAGTATGTTTAAATATATTTTATCGATAGTATTTTTGTTATTTTTGGTTTGTCCGGTTTGGGCTATTGAAGTTAGCGATGAAGCTCAATTGTTAAAGGAACAATCTATTCAAACACGAATAGATAATATTGGTACTGATTTATTAAATTATAATAAAATTCCACGTAGAATTGTATTTTTATATAACAAAAATGAAAAGAAAAAATTTCTTACAACAGATAAAACATTAACAAAGCGTCAAGTTATATTATATGATGGTTTGTATCAATATATAGAAACTGATGATGAGTTAGCAGCGATGTTAGCAAGAGAAATTTCAACAGCAATAAAGTCTTATAGTGGAATTTGGGGTGGAACTTTAGATACTGTACAGGTAGCTTTGGGTTCAAAAAAGTTTGAAACTGTTGCTGATAAAAGAGCGGTTGATTATATGGTAAATGCTCATTATAATCCCTTAGCGTTGATTGTATTTATAAATAAAACTTGTCCGCAGAAGCGTTTTGATAAGTTTTCAAGACATAATTTAACATCAAAAAGATTGGCAAGAATTTATGAATATATTACCTACAAGTACCCAGAGTATTTAAAAGACAATGAGTATATCAATAATAAGTACTATCAAAACTTTTTGCTAAATTCAGTTACTAATAGACGATTACTTCAAGTAAAAATTGAAAATAATTCTACAGAGGCAATTGATTATGAATAGATTGTTTTTTATATGTTTATTATTTTTAATAGTTTCACTGCCTTCGTATTCTAATGTAGCAGCTAATGTAAATACGGATATTGATAAAATAAATGTTAATACAGATGTTGATGTAGAAGAACAATTGTCTGATTGCAATGTTTTGCCTTACGATTATACTTCTGTTGAGCAGGTTCCTATAAGGGTTTCTATAACAAAAGGAATTTCGACAAAAGATGGATTAATTGAGGGGACAAAATATGAGTTTAAAGTTTTAAAAGATGTAAATTATGATAACAAGTTGCTTTTAAAAGAAGGTGATATAATTACCGGACGATTGGAAACTGTTGTATCTAGTGGTATGAATGGCTTTCCCGCAGAAGTTATTTTTGATGATTTTGAAATTCCAGGGATAAAACAGTCTCAATTAATGAGTGTTTATATTAAAAAGGGGCAAAACAGATGCTTTTGGGTGTATCCATTAAAATGGGCTCTAACTATAATCCCTTTTGTAGGTTCACTTACAAATTTTATAATGGGCGGGCATGCTAGAGTTAAAACATCTGATGTTATAACTTTGTATTATTACCCTGAATGGAAATAATTTATAGACCACCTTGAAGTCTTGATAATGGTTCTTTGTTATGTGGTGGAATCTTTAAAAGGTTAGGATTGCGTAAGCAAAATTTAAGCTTAGAATTTGGAATTGGCGGATAAACTTCAGTCATTCCAATTACATTTTTATACCAGTTTTTAGATTCTCCTTTTGAAATTAATCTTATATTGCCTTCACACATTGCTTCATCACTTCTTCTTTGCGCTATTTGCAATAATCTGGTTCCAATATCTTTCATATATTCTAATCCTTGTTTGTAGTATGGAGTTGTTGGATTAGAGTAATTCCTAAGTTCATCAACGAATACATGGCTTTCGTATTCTAATGGATCCATAGTCTCCCATGGCGGAGGTGTTAATTTTTTTATTTTAATATTCATTTCTCCTATTAAATCGCCAAAATCATTTTTTATTGAATAATTTTCTTCATTAAATCCAATGTATTTTTTAAATACATTTAGATATTGTTCACTTTTATCAATGCCTTTTCTGACTTTGATTTTACCAATATAGCCTTCCATACAGCTGCCAATATTTGTATGTGTAAGCGTTTCTATACCTCCTGTGAAATTAGGTTGAGAAGTTGTTTTTTTACAGGAGTTCATTTTTGATGTATGGGATAGTTGTTGGTAGTAAGTTATATTATTTATCATACTGAATGTAAGATTGCTAAATAATATTAATTGCTTTTTTATTTGATTAGCTTAATTTATCTTTACATTAAAGTAAGTTTACTCTTTTAACGAGCATACATCTACCCATTTTTCACTTTTAGATATTTCAAATAATTCATCACAGGATAGTTCTATTGCAGAATTAGAACTTCCACAGGCTGGAAATATAGTTTCAAATCTTTTCATTGAGTTATCACAGTAAGTTTTTATAGTTTCATTTTTAAGTGCAAATGGACATACTCCACCAATTGCGTGTCCTGTTAAATTTATAACTTCGTCCGGAGTTAGCATTTTTGCTTTAAAACCAAAGGTTTGTTTGAATTTTTTATTATCAATTTTTGTGTCACCTGCTGTTACTACTAAAATGCAGCTGTCATCTTTTTTAAAAGATAAAGTTTTTGCAATTCTTGCAGGGATTACATTTAACGCTTGAGCTGCAAGTTCAACGGTTGCACTTGATTTGTCTAATTCTAAGACTTCGTTATCTTTTTGGTAGTGTTTTAGATATTGTCTAACATCATTTATTGACATAAATTCCCTCTAGTTTGTTTTGATATTTTAAATATTATTGCAATTATAGCAAAAATATTTTGAAATTATTTATAAAAATAGAGTTTTATGGTATTTATAAAAGTATTATGACCCCATTAAGTTTAAATGAAATCCTTAGTTTAAGACATACAAAACAATATTTTCATGATTGTTATTTGGTAAGTTCATTACACGCACTTACACAAAGCGAAAATGGGATCAAACTATTACAAAAGAATATAACTAAAGATGAATTTGCATATAATATTTTGTTTGATGGAGCTAAAGAATCTATCAGAGTAACTGATGATGATTTAAGGGGGTTGAAATTTTTAGATAAATATTACAATTATAAACCTCCTAAAGAACCATATAATCCAATATTAAAGGCTGTAGAAGTTGCAATGAGTAAATTGTTGTCTAAATATCCATCTAATAAGCCTTGGTATTGTCATCTTGCAAAGGGTAATGAAAAGTTTGAATATAATTTTCCTTCAAAATTCATGCAGTTATTTACTGGTAAAATCCCAAACAGTGTTAATGAAAAAACTATTAATATGAAAATATCTTCAAAAACCCCGGAAGCAATGGATTTGTTTGAGAAGATAGAAAACTCAGGAACAAATAACAGTTTTGTTGCAGGGACAGGATTAAGATTTTTTACTAAACTTCCAGATATTCATGTTTTTGTGTTGAAAAAGGTTGATTTAAACGCAGGGAAAGTACATATTCACGATAGTAGAACAAAACAAGATATTGTTTTATCTGTAAAAGATGCTTTAGATAATTTAAAATATATAACAGGATACTTTAATGAGGATTTAAAATAAATTTATTCTTCAAGTAAAATAGGCTGAGATTTAGCCATTTGTTTCCAACGTTCCAACCATTCGCCTTTTAGTTCCATTGGAGTATCTCCACTGCAATATTTACCGTTATTTTTTAGGTACAACAATTTTCTCCAGTTTTCCATTGTTTGCGTATTTATATATATTTTGTCTCCTTCTTTTCTTGATACAATAGCTTTTTCAAGTTCGGCTTTACTAATACCGCTTATTTTTACCCAATGGTCTATAGTCTTATCAATTTTATCTTGTGATATTTCATTTTCTGAAGGTATTACTCTGAAGCCGCATTTATAATGAAAAGGAAATGCTTGTGCTTCTGCACAAATTTCAATTGTATCTAAATCCTCTTGTATCATTCTTTCCACAGTTAGTTGATGTTCTCTTAGACCAATTCCTGAAAATCTGTCAAATCCATCTTCAGAATCCATCCATTGTGGAAGTATTTTTTTTAATTGTTTATTAATAGAAAATTCTCTGGTTCCAACATGTTCATATTCACCAATATCATTTTTTACAAATATATCCCAAGCTTCAAATTGGTTTTTATCATAATTACTGGCTTTTTTGGTGCATTTTATATAAGCTTCAACAGGTTTACCTGTTTTTTTATCTATTATTGTTGTGACGTAATATCCATCTTTATTTATTCCTTGGGTCGTCTTAAATTCAGGAGAAAAAAGTTTTTTCATAGTTTTTGATTCTAGTGCTGATTCAGGGAATTCTTTTGCATTTTTGAAATAGTTAATTGTATTTTGTTGAAATTCGTGTATTTTTTTTGTGATTGTTTCTAAATTAATGTCTTCCCCTATAAATTTTTGAATAGAATTTGGGACGTAAAAACCATTAATGTGTGAAGGGAATGTAAGTACTGGAATTCTATTTCTTTGGGATAGGTTAATAGCTCCAGTTGGTATCCAGATATCACCTTCAACTTCTGGTGTGTCTTTATAAGAATCTATTTCAAGCTTTTTATATGCTTGTCCAAGTTTTTTTAGTTCATCAGATCCGATTATTTGTTGTAATTTTCTTCTGTTTGTAATATTCCAGCCGTTAGAAACCAGATTTCTGAGTGTTTTGATAGCGAACTCCATGGTCGTCTCCTAGGTATGTCTTATATAGAGGTAGTAAATCTGGTGAAGTTTAAAAATTTACAAATTATAAAGATATGTAAATCTATAAAAGTTTGCAAATAACGTAAAAAAAGAGGACTCACGTCCTCTTTAAAAAGTGGTGGGCAGGGGTGGATTCGAACCACCGTACTCTCGCGAGAACAGATTTACAGTCTGTCGCCTTTAGCCACTCGGCCACCTACCCATATTTAATTTTCAATTTAATCTGTCTTAGGCTTTAAAATGCCCTTGACGAGACTTGAACTCGTGACCTCTCCCTTACCAAGGGAGTGCTCTACCTCTGAGCCACAAGGGCTTGAGTATTATGAAAATCCTTTCAACAAGTACCTTTTAGGGATTTTGGTTTTCTTTTATTAAAGTCCGCCTTACTTTCAATGGAAAGACTTGCTAGGATTATTTTCATTAAAAAAGCCGGTAATGGGACTCGAACCTACAACCTACGGTTTACAAAACCGTTGCTCTGCCAATTGAGCTATACCGGCGTGTGCTTGTATAAATGATTATATGCAAAAAAAAATTTAGTGTCAAGCATTTTATTTGATTTATAATTTTTATGAGAAGATTATATATATAGTGAGGTTTTTAAATTTATGCTTAGGGCTATTACTCCAATTGTATTGTTATTAATTTCAAATATATTCATGACTTTTGCATGGTACGGGCATTTAAAATTTAAAGGTGCAGCTTTGTGGCTTGTTATTTTAACCAGCTGGGGAATTGCGCTTTTTGAATATTGTTTTCAGGTACCTGCTAATAGAATAGGTTATGAAACTTATAGTGCAGCTCAATTAAAAACTATTCAAGAAATTATTACACTTGTTGTTTTTAGTTTCTTTTCTGTTTTTTATTTGAAAGAACATTTTAGATGGAATTATTTAGTTGGTTTTTCATTTATTGTTCTTGCGGCATTTTTTATTTTTAAAAAATGGTAACATCTGCTATTTAAGTTGCATGGGGTAAATATTTGTAAATAAGACTTGATTTTACATATTTACCGTTATAAAATCTTGTAGTCGAATGTAAATAATGTTCAAGTTTGGAATCTTGAAAGAAAGAGGTATTATATGAAAAATGGAATTCATCCAGATTATAAAAAAACTACAATCAAATGTGTTTGTGGTAACGAAATTGAAACTGGTTCAGTTGTAGAAGGTTTGACTGTTGAAATTTGCAACAATTGCCACCCATTCTATACTGGTCAACAAAAAATATTAGACTCTGAAGGTAGAGTTGAAAGATTCAACAAAAGATACGGAAAGAAAAACTAGTAGTATTTTTGTTATAAATTTTTTCACAAAAGACCATGCTGTAAAGTGTGGTCTTTTTGTATAGTTTATGTGACAAACTTGATTTTATTTTTTGTCATGGGGTATGCTGATTAAAAGTATTTTAAGGAGATTTTTATGGAAAGTAATAATAAGCCGATTGTACATTTGATTTCAAAACCTGAAAACATGTTAAAAACTATTTATACTGCATGTAGAACTTGTTATAGTGCCGATTACCCGATCAATATTTATGAGGGTGCTACTGATGAAGAAAAGATGTTAAAACTTATCGAAAGAGTAGTTGGTTCTGGGCATTATTCTACAATAGAACATATACAGGTAAGTTTCGCTATTTCAAATGTATCAAGGGCATGTACTCACCAGTTAGTTAGACATAGACATATGTCTTTTTCTCAAAAATCTCAAAGATATGTTAAAGAAAAGGGGCAATTTGATTATATTATTCCTCCGACAATAGAAAAAAATCCTGAGTTGAAAGAAAAATTTGTGAATTTCATGGGTAAGATTTCTGAACAATATCAAGAATTTATTGATGCCGGTATTCCGGCTGAAGATGCTAGGTTTGTAATGCCTAATGCTGCTGCAAGTTCAATGGTTGCAAGTTTGAATTTGCGAGAAATGATTCATTTGGCAAATTTAAGATTATGTACCAGAGCTCAATATGAGATAAGATGTTTGGTTAAGGGTATGTGCGATGCTTTAGTTGCTGAAGAACCATGGTTAAAGGCATATTTAGTTCCAAAATGTGAACGTTTAGGTTTTTGTGATGAAGATAAATCTTGTGGTCGTAAAATTACTAAGCAAGAGTTGTTTTCTAAGGTTTAGGTAAATGAAAGCATTAATTCAAAGAGTAAAAAGAGCATCTGTCACAATAGATTCCAAGTTATATTCCAAAATTGATGAGGGTATGCTTGTCCTTTTAGGTGTGGAAAAAGGTGATAGCGTAGAAAATGCCGACAAGCTTATAGATAAATTGGTTAAATTGAGAATTTATGAAGATGAAAATCTTAAGATGAACAAGTCATTACTTGATGTTAATGGCGAAATGCTTATTGTATCTCAATTTACATTATGTGGAGATTGTAAAAAAGGCACTCGCCCAAGTTTTGATAAGTCAGCACCTCCAGAGATTGCAAATAATTTGTATGAATATTTTATTAATAAAGCTAAAAGTTACAACATAAGCGTTAAAACAGGACAATTTGGTGCGATGATGGAAGTAGAACTTTTAAATGACGGGCCTGTTACTTTCATGATTGAAAAATAATTTGCACAAAGTATTGCTATTATTTTAGTTTCATGTTAAAATATGTCTATAAGTTATATTTTTTATTTGAAATCGATTTATATTGTGAGGATGTTACCTTAAATTTATTTTATTATTATGAGTTATTTTTTATTAATTAAGAGGCTTTTATTATGTATGTAAACAAGTGCATTAAGTGCGGGCGTGAGTTTGAAACAAAAAACCCTAAAAGAGTTATTTGTCCGGATTGTTTGTATCCTGATAAGAAAATGATGGTCAACCCTGGAGAGTCACCTAGCGGAAGTAATTCAGCATCACCTGTAAGTGAACAACCTAGAAGTAGTTATTCTACAGAAGAACAACCACAATTCTATAGTAGCTATTCTGTAGGTGGAGATGATAATCCAAGACCTTATAACAGACCTCAAAGATCATATAATAATCAAGGCGGATACAGAGATAACCGTCAAGGTGGTTATAACAGAGGTGGTTATAATAACAACAGACCTTATAATAGAGACAATCGCCAAGGTGGTTACAATAATAATCGTTCTTATAATAGAGATAACAGACAAGGCGGTTATAACAGAGGTGGTTACCAACAAAGACGTCCTCAAAACAACAAGTTTAATAAAAGACCAAATAATAGAAATAACGCACCTAAACAGTTATTAGTAAGTAAGGAGCAATTAGAGCAAATTGAATTGCTATATAAATTGATGTTGCCTCTACCAAACCCTGATGCTCATGAAGTTATAGGTGAAAAAATTGGTTTAGAACCACGTAAAGTTTTCTTTGGTATAAATTTGGTAAGACAGAAAATGATGCTTCCAAAATTACCGTTCCCAAAAAGAAAACTTGCAATTACTCCGGATCAATTAAATGCAATTAAGATGCTTTATGAACCATTGTTGCCATTGCCTCCAATCGGTTGTCATAAAATTATTGCAGCTCAATTGAAGATGGATGAATGGAGAGTTCACGTAGGTATTGGGTTAGTTAGAGCTCAAATGGGGTTAGAACGTTGGAACCAAGACAGACCTGGTGCTCCTGAAGAGTATAGAAAACAAAATGCTGAAGCTGATAGTAGTGAAAAAGCTGAAAAACCTAAAAAAACATCTAAAAAGTCAGAAAAAACAGAAGTTGAACCTGCCGTAGAATCTGATTCCGCTGCAGAAGAAGCTCCTAAGAAAAAAAGAGGAAGAAAACCAAAATCTGAAGATGCGGTTTCTGAATAGCGATTTATGTCAAAGTATGTTTCTGTAGGTAAAATTTTAAATTTTCACGGCATAAAAGGCGATGTTAAGGTTGGATATTCAAAAAGCCAATTGGATTTTTTCTTATCTTTAGATACCGTTTATGTCAATGAAGATGGTAATTATTTGCCTTTAGATATTGAATATTCAAAACCTCATAAAAATGTTATTATTACAAAATTTAAGGGGTTTAATTCAATAAATGATGTAATAAAATTAAAAGGTTTATTGTTATTTGTTGAAGAATCTGTAATTCGTGAGAATTTAGATGAAGATGAATTTTTGATAGATGAATTAGTTGGTTTAGAAGTTTTTGATGTTGAATCAGGTAAGAAACTTGGTTTTGTAATTGGAGTTTCTAATAATGGTGCTAATGATTTAATTTCAGTTAAAACAAATTCTAAAAATATTTCGTTGGTTCCATTTGTAAAGGCAATTGTTCCTGTTGTTGATTTGAAAAATAAAAAAATAATGATAAATAATATTGAAGGATTGCTAGAATGAGGTTTGATGTATTAACATTATTTCCTGAAGTTATAGATGCTTATACTAACATAAGCATAATGAAGAGAGCTAAGGAAAGTGATATTATATCTATAAATTCTGTTAATCCAAGAGATTATACTCTTGATAAGCATAAAAAAGTTGATGATACCCCATATGGTGGCGGAGCAGGTATGGTGTTGATGCCTCAACCATATGTTGATGCTTATAATGCGGTGTCTAAATTGGAAAATTCTATTACTGTAATGTTATCTCCTCAGGGCGAACCTTTGAATGAAAGTTTAGTATTGCAACTTGCAAAGTATGATCAGATTATAATGTTATGTGGTCATTATGAAGGTTTTGATGAGAGAATTAGGGATATAATAAAACCAAAGGAAATATCTCTTGGTGATTTTGTTTTAACAGGTGGAGAATTGCCTGCATTATGCGTGATTGATGCAGTAAGTCGAAAACTTGATGGAACTTTAGGCAAAATTGAATCTGCGCAAGATGATAGTTTTTCTAATGGTTTGTTAGAATATCCGCATTATACAAAACCAAGAGACTTTAGAGGTTATAAAGTTCCTGAAGTTTTGCTAAATGGAAATCATAAAGATATAAATGAATTCAGATATAACGAGCAGTTAAATCGAACTAAGTTAAAACGCCCTGATTTATATGAAAAGTATATTAATAAAAAAGATTAGATTATTTAATCGGACCACCTGGTGTTCCTACACCAAAGAAGTTTTTAATAAATTCATATGCTCCATATAATCCCAGACCGCCAGCGCAGAATTTTGCAGTTTTACCTTTTGTTAGTAAAGCTCCAAGACCAAGTCCAAATGGGACTACATGAGAAACTAGCATTGATGTAAATCCTTTGATATAACCTATTCCAAGGTTAAAAAATCGTTTCCAACCACAATCTAATTCCATTGCGTATGATGCATCTTTTATTCCTTCTTGAATTTTACTCATATTAGTTGAATACATAGCGTTATTCAAATAGTATGCAGTTGATTTTGCATCTTTTTCACTTGCGTATAGGTCAGATTGAATTTTTCCAATATAATGTGCATCATAGCCAACAAGCCCTAACGCAGCAAGACCTACACCTTTTGTTAGGTATTTCCCTGCGTTATTTTTTATTGTTTTTGATATGTTACTTATTATTTTCATAACTTACCTACTTTTTCTCGGTTTTAGTTGTTGTTTTTGACTCTTTTTTAGGATTGTTTTTTACTTCAAATTCTTTTTCTATTTGGTTTCCTGACATTTTTAACAAGATACTGCTTGCATCAACTGCGTCTTGTCTATCAGCGTTTGGATCATTTTGCATTTTTTGTAGAACACCGACTGTAAAGTCATCGCCTGTTACTATTCTTGAATCTAATGCTGCTAATGCTAAGAATCGTATTTCTTGAGATGGGTCTTGTAACATTTTATTTACCAATGCAGTTAAAGCTTTGTCATCTTTTCTTGATTCATCTTCTTCTAATCTGGCATATACTTCTTTTGCTGCATTTAATCGAATTTCTCTTTCAGGACTATTTAAGTATGTTTCTAAGTTTCTTATATAGTCGTCAGTTAATTGAACTATTTTCCTTTTTTCAGTTTTTTTATCGTTTTCTTTGGTTGTAGTTTCTGTTGTTGTACTTGTACTTGTATTATTTACATTGTTATTGTTGTTATTGTTACTATTGTTGTGTAATTTGCCATCGGCGCCCATTTGTCCTGTATAATAGCCTGAAGGATAGCATGGAGCATTTACATTATATGTTGGGGCTTGTGCTCCTGGTGTTGTAACTGAAGGGTTAAATATTTGAATATTAACTCCTGATGTTGATGCCGGTATTTGATAAGTTTGCGCTTGTTGATTTTGAACCGGCGGTTGATATGGCGGGTATGCTGTGTTTTGAACAGGACAATATCCACAAGGGTATTGAGCTTGTGGTGTATTTTGATTTTGTTGTGTTTGTGTAGCCGGATATATAGCTTGAGTTTGTTGAGCTATTGGTACACTAACATATGGGGGTTGTGTTATATTCTTTTGTTGTATATTTTGACCTGCTACTTGCATATACGTATTATTCCCCTAAATTCTACCTATTATATTAAAGTAAATTTAGAGGAATAATTTGCGTATATTGTAAAGTTATATTAAATTATAAACCTAATTTATCAAGTTTTACTCTATAAAAATCAACATTGATATTTAATCTGGTTCCTATTGCCAGTAGCAAATGAATAAATTTAATATCTTTATCTTTTTGAGTTTTTAGGTTGTTTTCTATAATGTCGCCTATTCTATGATAAATTTTGTTGTAATAAATGTTTTGAGCTTCTGCTATATCTATTTGCAGGTCAAGTTTTTCTATTATATCGAATAATTCAACAATTGCATCAGCTTGTTGTAATTCAAAACTTTTTGTTAATCGGTTTAAATTAGTAATTATTCGTTTTGCGAAATTTTTATTTGATGGAGTTTTATCTATTTCGATATTCATTTTCTTAGCTTCAAGGTTTATGTCCATAATTTCTTGAACTACTGTTTGTTCTACAAATCCATCAGAATGTGCTAATAGGTCATTATATCTGTGACTTAGGGCATAACCTGCAGAAATCTTAAATTCTTTAGGTATTTCCAATCCAAGGTTTTGCATATGATATATAGAATCTTTACCTTGATCATACATTTCTTTGTATGCGGTTGAAAATCTTTCTAATTGGTCTTTTAGAAGAATTTGAAGTATTTTCTTTCTTTCTTCTATAAATATATCTTTTAATGTGAAATATTCTTTACCAAATTTTTCATCAATAGCTCTGATAACTTCAGTTAGTGGATTCAACATAAATGTTTTAATAAGTGAAGTTTTCAATTCTTGGAATTCATCATTTGTTGAGAATTCTTTAATTGCGCAGTGGAAGTCACCACCTGCATATTGCATAAGTGCAAATATTAAATTAGATCTTTGTAATGTTACTTTTGATCTGATTTCAATGTTTCCGACTATAAAATTAGAATTTCCTTTTTGAGCTTTTTGGTAGAAGTTTCGTTTTACAGTGTAGCAATATACGTCTTCTTCATCTTCAAAATCTTGATATAAAGATGATATTGCCCATAAACATGCAAGTTGTTTATATGTAACAACTGATGGTTTTACGAATTTTTCATATATGTTTTTACCTGTGCCGTATTCTTGAATATTACTTTTAGCTCTTGAAAGTATGTCTAAAAATTTTGATTCGTAATCTTCATTATTAAATTTTGCGGCAAGTTGCATTGCTCTTGCTGCATATTTCATAATTTGTACGGTTTCAATTCCTGAAATTTCAGAGAAGAACCAACCACAACTTGTGTACATAAGCATAGATTGTCTTTGAATTTCTAGCAATTCCATACCTTTTATTTTTTCTTCTTCTGTTAAATCAGGTTTAAAGTTTTCTTTTTGGAATTTTCTAATATTTGTATATGTTCTATTTAGAATTACATCGATATATTTGTTTCTAATGTTCCAAACATTGTCATTGAAGTATTTAGGTCCTTCTTCTTCAAATAGCTTTATCATATTATCTCTTAGATAATCTAAAGCTTCTCTTAATGGTGCTCTCCATTTTTGGTTCCAACCAGGGTGTCCTCCTGTAGAGCATCCGCAATCTTCTTTCCATCTGCCAACGCCGTGGAAACAGCTCCAAGATGAGGCTTGTTTGATATCTACTTCATAATTGCTTTTATATTTGTCTAAATATTCTGCGTAATTGGTAATTTTGAAACCTTCATCTTCTGCTTTAATTTTTAAAACATAAGATAAAGCCATATCTCCAAATTTTGTATGGTGACCATAACTTTCACCATCTGTTGCTATGTTAATTAATTGAGGATAATTTCTTACTTCTGAAATACCTTCTTTTAAACGTTTGATAAATTTATTGCCATCAACAAGCAGTTCATCAAACGCAACTGATTTAGAAATTGCGCCATCATAGAAAAATAGATTTATTGATTTTGTAGGGTCACATTTTAATGTGTACTTGTAAGATCTTGCAGGATCAATATTACCCCAACTTACATCTTGCCATTCTTTATCTGTTGTTCTTTTTATTTTTGCGGCTTGGTATGGTGATAATATTGTAAACTTAATACCGTTATCAACAAGAACTTTTAATGTCGCATCATCAACAGCTGTTTCAGCTAACCATATACCTTCCGGTTTTCTGCCAAATCTGTATTCAAAATCTCTAATACCCCATTTAACTTGAGTATCTTTATCTTTTGCATTTGCTAATGGCATTATCATATGGTTATAAACTTGTGCTAAAGCGTTTCCGTGACCATTATGTTGAGAAATACTTTCAATATCGGCTTTTATTATTCGTTCATAAGTTAATGGTGCATATTGTTCCATCCAAGAAAGTAATGTTGGTCCAAAGTTAAAACTCATATATTCGTAGTTGTTAACTATATCAAGTATTCTATTTTTGCTATCTACAATTCTTGATACAGAATTTGGATTATAGCATTCTTTACAAATCCTTTCGTTCCAATCATGAAATGGTAATGCACTATCTTGCAGTTCAATAGCTTCTAACCAAGGATTTTCTCTTGGTGGTTGATAAAAATGACCGTGTATTGTTAAAAATTTTTCATTTTTTGATGATGTTGTTCCCATAATCTTCTTCGTACCTTTTAATAAACACTATTTACTTTGTTGTATTATCTTCTTTTTTGATTTTATTTATTACTTTAAATTCATCGACGTCCATCCAAGGATCTCCTAATGCTGTAGAAAATATTTTTCCACTGAACATAATTTCATCACCTGCATCTAAGTCGATGTGTTTTTCAGCAACTTCTTTTTTTAAGAATATTTTTAATTCGGATAGCGGAATGTTATGATTTGTAACATCCGGTCTTTGTATTAAAAATGAGATGTATTTTTCTGAAGATCTCAATGCTGGCGGATAATCAAGCCCTAAAGTTGAGAATTTATCAAATTTAGCTTTAATTCTAACATTTCTGCGTAAGTATTTAGATGGGTTAGCTACTATATCTAAAGGGTTAACATCAATGTATTGAACTTGTGGCATTGACGGTGTAGAAATAACTGTTGTTGCAGCTTGTGTATATGCGCCGTTAATTCCTATTCCTAAGCCTAATGATATTAATAATCCCAATGTAATTATTTGTAATTTCTTCATTTTAACCTCTTATTTAAACTTTTTACAATTTGATTTTAGCACATAATCAAAATAAAAGATACTATACAATGTTATTAATTTAATAATCTTGTAAATAATACTATTGCCTTTTTATTTTTTGTTGTGTATAATTTTTTTGTAGTTAAGGGTTTATAGATTTAAGTGTGGTCTATATGAAGATTTAACCCCTTAGAAAGAAAGAGATAAACTCCTTTAGATGAGTGCAACGGAATTTAATTACAAATTTATAAAAGAAAACGCAAGTGCGGGAAGCTGGCGAAGAGGTTACGAATATCATTTGAAAGATATGGTATTTGATAATTATCCTGAAAAAAATTTTTATAAAGGTAAAGTAAAAGGTAATTTCCAAGCTTTTTATACTACAGATTTGATTTTTAAGAAAAATAAAGTAGAAGCCAGATGTAATTGCCCATTGAAAGAAGAATGGTGTAAACATTCGGTTGCTGTTGCTTTAAAAGCTATTGATGAACATGCTTACGAAGATTGGTTAGAAACTAAGTTTGGTATGGAATTTGATTTTCCTGATGAAAATACTGCCTTAACAGAGGAACCTCAAGGTAGTTATATTTTCCATTTTAATCCAAAACGTAAAGCCAATTTCTTTTCTATATTAGTTAGATCTCGTGAAACAGGTAAAATTGTTAGACAAATAGAACCAATTTTAAGAGCTTTAATTGAAACTCAAAAACAAGATCCGAACTTTGAATTGAATAATTCTCAAAAAGTTGAAGTTTTAATTTTCCAACAATTATTGAAGATTTCAAGACAAGATAAAAAAGCAGGTTGGTATGATATTCCAATCTCAAAATTTGGTCCTATGTTTTCATTATTATCTAAGGCTGATGAAGTTTTAGATGAGAAAACAAAAGAAAGATTAAAGTTTACGGATCAGGAATGGAAGCTTGTATTATATGTAAATTGTTCTAATACAGCCGGAACGTTGTTATTGTCTTTAGAATGGCAAAGACCTGATAAAGATGATGTTTATCCTTTTGAAGAAGTTAGATATTTTTCAAGGCATTTAAAATGGGGAAGATATAAAAATATTATATTCCCAACTAACGTTGCTATTCAAAATATTCCTCAAAACATTATCAAGTCTTCATTCACAGATTTAAAAGATGCTGAAGGCGGTAAGTTTATTTATGAAGATTTACCAAAACTTCAAGAGGTTATGGAAGTTGTCGTAGATGAAAAAATTTCCAAGTTAATGTTAGAACAACGTCCACCTATAAATGTTGTAACTATGGGGATTGATTATGATCAATCATTAAAGGCTTCTTTGGATTTTGAATATGATGGAGTTAGAGTTCCTTATTCAAAATCTTCTGCTGACAAGGCGCAATATATTACTGTTAAAAAGCCTGATGAAGATTTGATTTATTGGGTTAAACGTAATTTAAAACATGAAAACGAAGCTTATGCTATGCTTTTGGCTTGTAAGTTTGTTCCTATGCAAACGAATAATTTAGCGTTGGAAAAAGAAAATGCTATTGATTTTTATAATTACTATTTAAAACAGGCCGGTGAAGGTTGGAAAAATAAAAAAAAAGATGATATGTCATTCTTTAAATTGATGGAAGAACCTTTTAAATTGTGTGCTAAGATAGACTTTTCAGATGAACAGCCTGATAGTTTTGATATTAGTATATATGGTCAAGCCGGAGAAGAAATTATTGATTTTGATGATATATATGAAACTATTCAGAATGGAGAAAAGTACGCAAGAATAAGAAGCCTTGGATTTGTTGAGTATCCTGCTCAAAATATTTATGGAATGATGAGATCATTCAATTCATTTGATGTTTATAGAAATCCTGATAATAGATTTACTGTAAAGACATATAGAGCAGGTTTAATCAATGAACTTAAAAATTTAGGTGTAGAACTTATATTAAGTGACAGATTTAAGACTTTCTGGGAACAAATGTCAACATTTTCTGCTGTTGAAGGTTTGGAATTACCAAAAGGAATTAATGCAGAATTCCGTGAATATCAGCTAAAAGGTTTCAGTTGGCTGTGGTTTATGTACAAATACGGCTTAAATGGAATTTTGGCTGACGATATGGGTTTAGGTAAAACTCTTCAAGCTTTGACTGTTTTACAAAAGGCTAAAGAAGAAGATGGTCAAATGCCTACTTTGGTAATTGCACCAACGACTGTTGTATTTAACTGGAAAGCTGAAATTCAGAAATTTGCTCCTACTTTGTCTTGTTTAAAATTGCAAGGTGGAGAACGTAAGCAATTTTTCAAAAAAATCCCTGAGTATGATGTTGTTATTACAAGCTATGCTCTTTTAAGACGTGATATTGCAAAATTGAAAGATATCAATTTTAGATACATAATCTTAGATGAATCTCAAAATATCAAAAATGCAACATCTCAAACTGCACAAGCTGTTAAACAATTGAATTCTCAACATAAGTTGGCATTATCAGGTACACCTATTGAAAATAAACTTGAAGAATTATGGTCTGTATTTGACTTTTTAATGCCTGGATTTTTATTTTCTATGGCAGATTTCAATTCTCGCTATGTTAACCCTATTATGGAACGTCAGGATAAAATTGTTGAGAAACGTTTGAAGTTGCAAATTTATCCGTTTATTCTTCGTCGTATGAAACGTGATGTTGCAAAAGATTTACCTGATAAAGTTGAAAATATTGCATACTGCGAATTAACAGATGAACAAAAAGACTTTTATTTACAAGTCTTGGATAGTACAAAAGAAGAATTGTTTAAATCAATTGAACAAAACGGACTTGAAAAAAGCAGATTATCAATTTTCTCAGCATTACTCAGAATGCGTCAAATTTGTTGTCACCCAAGATTGTATGACAAGAATAATGTTAAAAACGTTATATCTTCTGGTAAGTTTGAAAAACTTAAGGTTATGCTTGAGGAAATTGTTTCAGAAGGTCATAGAATTTTATTATTCAGTCAGTTTGTTGATATGTTAGATATAATAAAAGCTTGGCTTGATAAAACAGGTATTAAGTATGAATATTTAACAGGTAAGACAAAAGATAGACAAGCTGCAGTTGAAAGATTTAATACGGATCCGACAATTCCAATTTTCTTAATAAGTTTAAAAGCAGGTGGTACAGGTTTGAACTTGACCGGTGCGGATTATGTAATTCATTATGATCCATGGTGGAACCCTGCTGTTGAAGATCAGGCTACTGATAGAGCTTATCGTATTGGTCAAACTAAGAAAGTATTTGTATATAGACTTATTACGAAAAATACTGTTGAAGAAAAAATACAAAAACTTAAAACAGTTAAACGAAACCTTGTTGATAGCGTAATTTCCGTAGATAGAAATATTACAAAATCTCTTACAATGGATGATATCCGAGAAATATTCTCTGTTGACTAGGATTGGGTAAAATATAGATAAATATTATAATATTTGCCGCCAGTTGTCAGTATTATTAAGTATTGTAGATGTATTAAAGCTTGAT
>CALUYT010000064.1 GCA_944325085.1 Candidatus Gastranaerophilales bacterium
TTGATGAGCAATTGAAAATGCTTTGCTTAAAATCCGATATGTCGTTAGCTGAAATGGCAAGAAGACTTAATAAGACACCTCAAGCTTTTAATCAAAAAATGAAACGCGGAAGTTTTTCTGTAGAAGAATTAAGGGATATTGCACTCGTGGTCGGATGTGAATTGAAATGTGAATTTGTATATCCAAATGGAGATAAGGTAACTATTGATTAATTAGGAGAAATGTTATGATTGAATATATTGAAGGGGATATATTTGAAAGTCCGGCACAAGTTATAGTAAACACAGTAAATACTGTTGGAGTGATGGGAAAAGGGTTGGCACTTTCATTTAAACAGCGTTATCCTCAGATGTTTGAAAAATATAAATTAGCATGTGAAAAGCATCAATTGACAATAGGAAAATTAATGTTATTTTATGAAGCTGATCATTGGTTGTTGATGTTTCCTACTAAAGAGAATTGGCGCAATCCGTCAAAGCTTGAATATATCGAAAAAGGGTTAATGAAATTTGTCCAGACATACGCAGAAAAAAACATCACCTCGATTGCATTTCCTCGCTTGGGATGCGGAAACGGTGAGTTGAATTGGGCAGATGTTAAGCCTATTATGGAGAGATATCTTAAGAAATTGCCAATAGATGTATATATATATCTTGGTACAAATCCGGATATTACTCCGGAGCATAAAGAACCTAAAAAGACAATTGATTGGTTGAAGCAAAATGCCAAGGACATGTCTTTCAACGGAGTAAAAGACGATTTGTCAAATCTTAGTGCTATGCTGCCGTATTCTTTCGAAATTGGAAATCAGCAGTATGAAATGACATATCAGGATCAGACACTTACGATCACATCTGTGTCTGCGAATCAAAAATGGGATGTAGAAGAAAGTCAATTGTACTTGATATGGGATGATGTTCGAGTAAGCTCAGTGTTTGCTGAAAAAGATGCTAGTGAAGTGAAGAAGCTTGTCTATGGCTTGCTTCATGCAACGGGATATCTTTCCAAAATCAAAATATACGATTCGAAAACTGATTCCATGGTTCCAGGATATCAGATCAATTCGGGATTGGGTAGAGTCCATGGATTTAAGGAGGGCTAATATGGAGTATATTGATATCATTCGTGATAACTCTGAAAATCATAGCCCTGTTGCTTGGTGGCCCAAATTTGCTTTTCACTACACGGATGTAACGAATGCTGTGAGTATTCTCAGCTCGGGCTTCTTATATAGTCGTGCAGATGCGGCGAATATGAGAGTTATGAAAAATGATAATGCGAGCCGTCAGGTTATAGATATGACAAATTCAGATGTTCTATCTAAGGTGCGATTCTACTTCCGTCCGTTAACTCCAACACAGTATTACAATGAGGGTTACAAGCATCCTGCATTGCGTTATGATGGTGATGAAAATGCAAATGTTCCGGTACCGATTTTCTTGTTGTTTGATCTTGAAAAGCTGTTAGCTCTTCCAGGTGTAGAATTTTCGGAAACTTCTCAAGCAGGACACGGTGCTAGAGTATATAGTGGTGTTGAAGCGTTTTCAAGATTGAATTTTGATTATATTTATGACAATTCATTTGATAATTTTGAAACCACAAAATCGTATCGACATGCAGAAATCGTTCATCCGAAATCAATGGCGATAGAGTCTTGCATCAGCAATATTTTGTGTCGAAACAACCTTGAGCGTACGACACTTTTGAATTTGCTGAGAGAGGAAAATCCACTTGCATTTGCAAGGTATCAGAACATTATAAAGACATATAAGCGTGATACATTTGAAAATAACGGTGTATTTCTTACTGAATGTTCATATCATGCAAACACAATAAACATTTCATTCTCTGATACGTATTACGGTAAACGTTATATTGAGAGAATGATGGAGCGAATTGGACTTGACACATTAAAGCCAATCAAGGTTAAGGTGTGGTTAAAATGGTTTAATGCAAGAACAACCGTTTACCAAGAATCAATAGAATCTCAGGTTGATATTACAAAACTGGGCGGTGTTCTTACTATTACAGGCCTTCCGGATGTTCCTGCGGCAAAGGATATTGGTATTAAGGTCTATTTTGACGATAAGCTTATGTGTTATGCGATTCAATCGCTTGAGTCTTCTGAGGTTTGGAGATAAGTTGAAAACAATGGTAAAAGAACAACTTCAGAGATTTCTGAGTGGATCTTTGACCATTAAATTTTGATATGCAGTAAACAAAGAAAAGACGGCTCGCCGTCAAGTGAGCCGCCTTGAGTCTTATTTGCCGTTTTTGCCGTTGCCGTTACGGCTTTGGTGATAAGCGCTGTTGTTAGGATTCATTTGGTTGGAGCGATTGTTGTTATTCGCTCTGTTGGCAGAATTGTTCGGATTGTTCTGATTCGCGTAGTTATTAAGTTGGCTACGGGAATGAGTATTACCGGATACACCTTTTCCTTTGCTCATGATAGAAACCTCCTTGTTAGTAGTGATTTCATTATAACACAGGATTGTCAAAATCGTCATGAACAGGTGTTCAAAACGAAAAGCACCCTCAACCGAGGATGCTTTCGATAGGAACTTGGAACAACTGTGAAAGAGCATATAGATGCTTGATGTTGGGAGAACGCTCTCCGTTTGCCCAATAATAAATCAGGCGGTCAGAAGCTTGGATGTCCAAGGCTACAGACTCAATGGAACGCCCCGATTCTAAAATCAGATTGTATGCGTTCTTTGCTGTTCTTATTTCATCATATGGTTTGAGTTCCGTTTGTGCATTCATGATGTCACCTCCAATAGAAGCGGACAGTCACATCAAATGCAATAGTATTATATCACAATTTTTGCGGATAGTCAATGAGGTTCGGAAATCTTCTGAACGGTTGTTCAAAATCGCGGAAAGGAAAGTGAAATGGATCAAGAGATT
>CALUYT010000065.1 GCA_944325085.1 Candidatus Gastranaerophilales bacterium
ATTAGTGAAAGCGTTGGTGCCGAGCCGGTAGTGTTTACCGTCGTACGAAACGACGGTACCGGAAGCGAGGCTGCTCCAGTCGCTGTTAATCAGCACGTTGTCGGTTGAAGTTTCCACGGGTTCAAACACATACAATCCGGTTTCCTCATCAAAAACAGCGACCTGAGTTGAATTAGTAATCGTCGTCGGATCCACCTGACCGGTTCCGGTAGTTTTGAAGGTTGTTCCGTCGGCGATTTCGACAAACGTGACATCTTCCAGCGTCCCGCCGGCGATGGTATTTTCGCCGGCCACGGCGATGCCGCCGTCCCGGATAACGCTTGTGACTTTTATGACTTCATTGCCGTTGCCGGCGCCGTCCATGGTAACTCCGTTCAGAGTCAAATCGACCTTATTGGTGTTGTTTACTCTGATTGCGCCCGCCTTGCCGTTGGAGTTTGCCCCCTGCCCGACAGTCAAGCTGGAATTGTTGAACACCACTTCCGGAGTTCCGCTGTTAAGTTCCATGGCGCTGCCGTTCCAACTGCGTCCGCCATTGCCGCCTGTAACTTCTGAATCGTTAACGGTAATCTGGGAACATCCTGTACTTTGATTGACATAGATACCGTTTCCGCCGATACCGCGATTTTCGTTTGAAAGGTTAAGTGCGTCGCCGCCCTTGACAGTTGAAGAGCCTTCTATAAGCAAAGTTCCATTGAACGAATTTGATACGTTCACCGCCTCCTCGGCATCGCGCCAGTCGCTGTCGCCGCCGATAACGCTGCTGCCAGAAATTGTCACAGCGGCGGTGCCGCCCAGATGAAGAGCAACGCCTCCATTAACATACAATCCGGATTTATAGCTGCCGGAATATACGGCGTCGGTCTTGCCGGAACCGCCTTTAACGGTTGAATCGACTATATTTATAGTTCCGCCGGATGAGGCATAAGCGTAGATAGCTTCATCTGCGTCGACGGTGCCGCCGGAATATCCTTCGTCATGAATCTGATTGCCGCCGGCCACGGTTGAATTACTAACATTCAATGCACCGGTGGACTGATACACTATACCGATAACGCCGGCGCCTTTATTGACCGTATCTGCACCGGCCAGATTTACGCCGTCGAGAGTCAGGGCTGCGCTGTCTGTAACATTGACTACGGCATAAGCGTTGCTGGTAACGCTGGAATACTCCGCAGTCATATTACCGTTTTTAAAAGTCACGTCGGCGGCTTCGGAAAGTACGACGGCACCGGAAAGGGTAAATCCACCGAGGTCGAAGGTCAAATTACTGCTGAGATTGAGTTTTGAGCTCAAAGTAACATTATCAACTAAAGTAATGGTTGCATTGTCTCCGGCGGCGGCGATTGCGTCAGTCAAAGACTTGTACAATGTTCCGTTGACCTCCGCCACATATCCAGTTTCATCGGCGACCAATGTTCCATCGCTCATGGTATAGAATTTAGTATTGTCTGCCATCGGGAGTTCCTCATTCACATTTACGCTTGCGCTCTGGGAACCGACCACGGTTACCGTACCGCCGGTAATCTTGCCGTTTTCGTCCAGAGTCACGTTGCCGACGATTGCGGCCTTGCCCGGATTGCCGGCATTATCATTAGCGCCGAGCAACGGTGGATTTTCCACCGGACTGCCTTCGATAGTGACGCTTCCCATGGTCGCCTCGTCCGCCTTATTGTTGATCAGGATCGCCAGGTTATCGGCATTACCTAAATTAGCTCCGGCGATAACGCCGGTATTGCCGATATTGTTAGAGGTAGTAATGGATGACTGGAGGATTTCGCAGTCTTCGATAGTATTGCCGTAATGAGCGATACCGCAAATCCCGCCTACCCGGTCGACTCCGGAGATATCGATATTAACGACCTGGGAGTCGGAAATAGCCATAGATCCTTCGCCGCGGTATCCCCATATTCCGCCGACATAAGATCCGTCTATACCTTTTATATAGCTTCCTTCGTTGCCGGTCACGGTACAACCGTCAACTTTAGAGACATATCCGTTGCCGCCGATTCCGCCGATATACCACCATCCTTCGATCTCGACATCGCCGGAGACGTGGCAGTTACTGATTTCCGCGCCGGTGAATCCGTAACCAACGATTGCGCCGACGTAGAGAGAGCCGGTAATATCGACGTTTTCGATATTGAGGTTAACGATTTTAGCCGGAGCATTGGTATACCCGAAGAAGCCGATTCCGTTGTTATCGGCCGTATTGCTGAGTTCTTTGGTAATGGTCAGGTTTGAAATAGTGTTTTCATCGCCGTCAAAGGTTCCGGAGAACACGGCGTCGCTCCTGCCGATTGGTGTCCATTCTTCATCCTGAAGGTCGATTGATTGGGTCAATTTGACGGTTTGCCCGCTGAAATTATGTCCTGCGTTAACCGCATCGCGGAAGAGCTTCAGTTTTTCGATTGAATCGATTTCATAAACGCCATCTTTAATTTCCAAAGTGGTAACGCCGTCGGAATAAGATTTGGATTCGGGATCAAAACTTATAGCCATATTCTCTTCTCCTCTTTTTACTGGTTATATTGATTTTTTCGAAATTTTACTGTAAAACATTTCATCCGGGCACAATAACCCACACTT